>JAJXXT010000091.1 GCA_021780935.1 Pseudomonadota bacterium | reverse complement strand
GCTGGGCCAGATTCAGTTGCATGCTTATCTGGCAACCTTCAGCCAGACAAATAATGGGAAGCTCACCCGACAGGCTGCCACCGCTCGAATAGCCATATTCCCCGTTGTCCGCCAGCGTTACATAAGACCGGCCCGCCAGCAGGTCAGCCGGCACTGCGGCGACGGCGGCTTCGAGTACGATTTCCTCCACCGGCCGCGATGAGGAGCGGCTTTCGTCGTCACCATCCCCCGGCTCGGGTGGCGCCTCGGCTTCGGGTGCCTCGGCTTTGGGCGGCTCGGCTTCGGGCGGTTGGGGCAGCGCGCGTGCCCGCGGGGCCAGCACGAGCCGCGCGGCGGCGGCCAAATCCTCCGCGGCCACCTCCGTCGCACCACGCAACGCCGCGAGCGCGCGGGCGGCGCGCAGTGCCAGCAGCGGCGCACGCAACGAGGTGATGCCGAGTGCAGCCGCGGTGGCAACCAGTGCCGCCACCTCGCCCCCCGCTTCCGGCAGCGGCGCCATGGGGAGCGCGATATCCGCCTCGGCCGCGGCGATACCCCACGGGATCGATGTCAGATCGAGATGAAACGCCAGGCGGTCGGCCAGTGCTTCGGGCAGATGCTCGGCCTCGCCCTCATCGAGCGCCACCAGGCCGAGATGCGCCGGCAGCACAGTGGAGACGCCGTCGCGCTCGATGACGATCGTGGCTTCGTCCAGCGCGCGGCACAGCAGCCCGGCGACCTGGGCGTCGCAGCGCTCGGCCATCGGCAGCAGCACCATGGCGCCGTCGGCCGCCGCCAGGGCACCGCCACGCACCTGCCGCCGCCCGGTGGCGAGCGAGGCCGCGAGATCGATGCCGCCGAGCAAGGGAGCCACGCCGCAGGCGGCCGGCAGGCGGATCAGTTTGACGCCCGGCGGCCTGGACCCCAGCGCCCCGCGCAGCAGCGCCAGCCAGCGTTCACGCACCGGCCCCGCCCCCGCGCGCAGCACCACGCCGAGCCGCAACGGGTCCGCAGCAACCGCACGCAGCGCCAGCAGCGCGTCCGCCCAGGCCAAAGCTGCCGCCTCCGCGGGCTCGGCGTTCACCCCAGCGTCTCCGCCACCGCCCGCTCGACGCGCACCGAGGCGACCGTCTCGTCGAGCGGGTTGCGCCGCAGACGGTGGCGCAGTGCCATGGCGGCGACACGCTTCAGTTCGGTTATCGTAACGGTCTTGCGCCCCTCGAAGGCGGTCAGCGCGCGCGCGGCACGCACCAGCGTGAGCTCGCCGCGCAACCCATCGGTGCCCAGCGCAAGGCACAGGCGCGCCGCCGCCTCAACGATGTCATCCGCCACCGCGACCGATGCCAACAGCCTGCGCGCGTGCAGCAGCCGCCGACGCAACGCGGTCTGCGCCGGCGCGTAGGCCGAGTGCAGGGCGTCGGGGTCGCGATCGAAACTGTCGCGGCGACGCACAACCTCGACACGCTCGGCGAGGTCGGTCGGCGTGCGCACCTCGACGGCAAGGCCGAAACGGTCGAGCAGTTGCGGACGAAGTTCGCCCTCCTCCGGGTTGCCGCTGCCGATCAGCACGAAGCGCGCGGGATGACGCAGCGACAGTCCCTCGCGCTCCACCACGTTCTCGCCGGAAGCCGCGACGTCGAGCAGAAGGTCGACGATGTGGTCCTCCAGGAGGTTGACCTCGTCGATGTACAGAAAGCCGCGGTGGGCACGCGCCAGCAAACCCGGCTCGAAGGCACGCTCGCCGTGCACCAGAGCCCGTTCGAGGTCGAGCGAGCCGACCACTCGGTCCTCAGTGACGCCGAGCGGCAGATCGACCACCGGCACCGCGATGCGATGGGTGTGCCGGCGCTCGCCGCGACCGGCACATTCGGCGCAGGGCCGCGCCGGATCGCAGTGCCAGCGGCAGCCCGTGGTGGCGACGATCGGCGGCAGCAGGGCGGCGAGCGCGCGCACCGCGGTCGATTTGCCGGTGCCGCGATCGCCCAGCGCGAGCACGCCGCCGAGACCGGGGTCGATCGCCGCAAGCATCAGCCCGCGACACAGCTCATCCTGCCCGACGATGGCGGAAAACGGGAAGCACGGCGACGGCCCGGACTCGGACACGCTCACCCGGCGCGGTTGAGACGGACGATGGTGAGGTTCAGCACCGCCGCGAATGTGACCCAGACGAGATAGGGCAGCAGCAGCAGGCTGGCCGCCGGCGCGAAGCCGCGGAACGCAAGGACCATCGCCAGGATCGAGAGCCAGAGCACCACAAGCTCCAGCAGCGCCCAGGGCGGCCGGCGCAGGGTGAAGAACAGCACGCTCCACAGGACATTGAACGCGCCGTTGATCGCGAACAGCGCAATGACCAGCAGACGATGGCCGGGGCGCTGCCAGGCGAGCACGCCGGAGGCTGCGGCGCACGCGAAGATCAGGGTCCATGCCGGGCCAAACAGCCAGTCCGGCGGCTGCCAGGACGGTTTGCGCAGCGCGCGGTACCAGGGGCCGATGCGGGTAGCCACACCGCCAAGTGCTGCCACCAGCGCGGCTGAAGCTGCCGCCACCAGAACCTCGCCCCAATGCCCGCCGAACCATGTCATGAGACCGAGATCTCGACCGCCATCACACCGGAACCAGCCCCACGAGATGCGCGAGGTTCTTGGCGAGGATGCGAAGATTGACGATCGGATTTCCCCTGGTCATCCGCTTGTTCATGTAGGAATCCCAGGTGATCCGTTGCACGTCGCGATCGCGGCAGATGGCGACAAATCGCTCCCGCCGCCGGTCGGAGGCGTACCAGTAGCGCTGCATCAACCCAAGCGCGCGGAACACCGCGCCGTGCTCGCGCATGAAACGCCGGCGGGCCAAGCCCAGCGCGCGGACATCGCCGGTCTCCAGCATCGCCGCGGCGGCCTCCGCCGCCAGCCGGCCGCCGAGCATGGCGTAATAGAGACCCTCGCCCGACGCGGGAGCCACCACCCCCGCGGCATCCCCCGCCAGCACCACGTCGCGCCCGTTATCCCAGCGGCGCAGCGGGCGCAGCGGAATCGGTGCGCCTTCGCGGCGCAGCGTCTCGACACGATCGAGCCCCGACAGGCTGCGCAGCGCGCCGACCGCCGGGCGCAGCGCGAACCCCTTCCGCGCCGATCCGGTACCGATGCTGACTGTGTCGCCGTGGGGAAAAACCCAGCCATAGAAATCCGGCGACAGCGTGCCCCGATAAACGACGTCGCAGCAGGCCGGGTCAAAGCCGGCGGAGTCGACCTCGGTGACGGCGGGCGCGCGCACGATCTCGTGATAGGCGAAGACGAATTTCATCCGCGCGGCCCCCGCGATCTCGGCCCGCGCCACGCTGGAGAGCGCGCCATCGGCGCCGATCACCAGACGCGTCGTCACCACGTGCTCGGCGTCCGACCTATCGCGGTATCGCACCGTGGTTCGCTGCGCGTCCCGTTCGATCGCGAGGAACGTACCGTCGCGCTGTTCGGCCCCCTGCGCCACCGCGCGCGCGCGCAGCCAGGGGTCGAAGGTGGCGCGATCCACCATGCCGACAAAGCCGCCGTCGATCGGCATCATCACTTCGCGCGCGGCCGGCGAGATGATGCGCGCCGCACGGGCGTGCGCCACCAGCACTGATTCCGGGATGGCGAAATCGCGGATCAGCCGGGGTGGAATGGCGCCGCCGCAGGGTTTGATGCGGCCGGCCCGGTCCAGCATCAGCACCCGCTTGCCGGAGGCCGCGAGGTCTGCGGCGGCGGTGGCGCCTGCCGGCCCGCCGCCCACAACCACCGCGTCATAACCTGCGACCATGTCAGGCACTCCCCATGCTGCGAAGCGCAAAGGCGGTGAGCAGCATTCCGAGCACGTACAGCGTGGTGCCGGTCGCGTTATACCAGGGCGCACGGGCCCGCGGGTCGCGCAGCAGCCGCGGCATGAGCAGGAACTGGGCGGCCAGCAGCAGCGTCACCCCGCCGGCGAACCACGGACGCCCCCACAACAGCAGCAAGCCGACGACGAGCATCTGCGGCAGCGCCATCACCGCGCAGGCGAGCCGCGCTGCTCGCCCGACCCCAAGCTGCACCGGCAGCGAGCGCACCCCCATCGCGATGTCGCCTTCGACCGATTTGAAGTCATTCAGCGTCATGATGCCGTGGGCGCCGGCACTGTAGAGCAGGGCTACCAGCAGCACGCGCAAGCTGGGCGCGGCGCCGCCGGCAAGCGTGGCGCCAACCACCCAGGGCAACCCCTCATAGCAGGCGGCGACGGCGGCGTTGCCCCACCATCCGTTTTCCTTGAGCCGCAACGGCGGCGCCGAATAGGCCCAGGCAAGGGCGAGCCCAAGACATGTGGCGACGAACACCGTGGCGCCGAGCGACGCGCCGACCAGCAGCGACAGCAGCGTCCAGGTGCAGGCGATGCCGAGCCCCCACCGGCCCGGCACACGGCCCGACGGAATCGGCCGCGCCGGCTCGTTGATCGCATCGACATGCCGGTCGAACCAGTCGTTCACCGCCTGGCTCGTGCCGCAGACCAGAGGGCCCGCGAGCACGACGCCGGCGGCGATCGCGGGCCAGCCGCCGCGCGCCAGCTCCGGCGCCGAAACGACACCGCAGCCGAGCGCCCACATCGGCGCGAACCAGGTGATGGGCTTGAGCAGCGCGAGGGCGGCGCCGGGTTCCAGCCGCCGGTGGACCGTAACCGCGACGCCCATCAATCGGCGCTCTCGGAGGACAGGTCGCCGAGCCCGTAACGACGCAGCTTCACATAGAGGCTCTGCCGCGACAGGCCGAGGATTTCGGCCGCCGAGGCCCGATTATCCGAGGTTTGTTCCAGCGCCGCCTCGATGCACAGCCGCTCGATGACGTCCGTCGCCTCGCGCACCAGGTCCTTGAGCGAGACACGACCGATCAGTTCCGTGAGTTGCTCCACCGAGCGCGGCAGAACGCGGGTAGCGGGCGCGGCGGCGAGACGACGCCCGACGCCGCGGATGGTGAAGCCGAGACGCTGGGGCATGCTGGCGGGAAGTACCACCGCCGAAATCTCCACCTCCGCCGGCGTGCCGAAAGTATCGAGCAGGCTGGTGGCGAACAGACGCACCGATCCGTGCTGGCGCAGATTACCGAGCAGAACACCGAGATCGACACCCGGGCGACCCAGCCAGCGCTCCAGCGACTCGCCAACCGCCTGTTCCTCGCTTCCGACCTGGACCATGTCGAGAAAGGCGCGGTTGGCGGCGACCACCTTGCCTTCCGAGTCGGTGATGACGAAGCCATCGGGCGCGGCCTCGGCGAGCGACAACAGCTCCGCGCGGGCGGGCGACAACGCCAGCTCCGTCGTTGTCTGCGGCACCAGACGGGCCAGCAGCAGGTTGCCGTCATCGTGGCGCAGCGCCACCGCCGAGAACGTCAGCGCCGTGCCGTCCAGCAGCCGCAGCGCCACCGGCTCCGCGCGGCCATTCGCACGGGTCCGCGCGGCGAACGCTTCCAGCGCCGTCACACTCGCCGAGTCGAGGCTTTCCAGCAGATCGCGCGGCGCCCCCCGGCGCCCCTCGCCCAGCAGCGCGCTGGCCGCCGGGTTGGCGTCGATCACCCGCAGCGTCGCGGCATCCAGCACCATCATCGCGTCCGGCGCGATGCGGAACAGCGCCCGGTAGCGGGTTTCCGCCGCCCGCAGCCGGTTGAAATCGCGTTCCATCGCGAGCTGCGCCTCGATGAGGCGTTGCTGCAGATCGGCCAGCCCCCGCATGTCGCGCCCAAAGGCGACGATGCGCGCGGGATCGACGCGGATGGTGGAGAAAGTAACCGGCACGCTGCCGCTATCGGCCGGGAAGTTGATATGCCGCGGTCGGGAGTTCGTACCGGCGGGTGCATCCGCGATCAGCGCCGCCACCTTGAGCCGGCTTTCATTGGTCACGATCTCGGACCACGCGCGACCGATCCAGCGGTCATGCGGGCTGGCGCCCGGCGCCCCAGGAACCGGCGTCCCAGGCACCAGCACACGCGCCAGCTCGTCGTTTTGGATCGAGAGATCACAGATGACCCCGCGCCGGTCGAGCACCAGGGTCAGGTCGCTGGCCGCGTGCAGGAGCGACGCGGCCTGGTCGGCGCCGAGCGGGCCCGCGACGTCGAGGGGGGAGCGGAACGGCATCACGGTCGGGACATCTCCTTTGCCCAACTCCAAGCGGGCGCCCCTCGATCAACTCGATCTTCCAGCCGCCGTCAATTCGTCGGAACATGAGAGACTGTCCACTCAGGCTTTCACATCACCGCCCGATGTGTTCCGACGCAGCACTCTCCAGCCCCGCCCGATCAAACCCGGCGCGCTCCGACAGGGATGTCAGCTTCCCGGCCAGGATCACCGTGTCCCGCGCATCATCGCCGGAGGCATCGGCTCCGAGCAGGGCGGCCGCTTCCGGTCGCTCGATCAGGGCCGGCCCGCCCAGCATCACCCGCACCCCGCGATGGCGCGAGGCCCGCCGGAGCCGCAGCAGCAGCAGGCCCAGCCCATCGAGCCGCTCGATGCAGGACACGGACAGCCCGATGACGTCGAAGGAGTCGCGGCGCACCGCCGCCACCAAGTCGCGCTCGGTCGCGAAGGAATCCGCCGCCACGCTCCAGCCGGCGCGGCGAAAGAATCCGGCCAGCATGGCACTGCCGAATCCGTGCTGCTCCCCCGGCGCCGGGGTCAGCAGAATGCGGCGACTGGCGGGCCCCGCCGCAACCTCCACACCCGCGGTGATCGTCTCATGAATATGCATCAGCGTCGCGGTGCCGATGGTCACCAGCGCGAAATCGCACCGGTCCTGCAACCAGAGCGCGCCCAGCCGCCGCGCCGCCGGCGCCAGCAGATCGAGGCAGACCGAATCGAGACTCACCCCGCGGCTGAGCTGGCTCTGCACCAGCCGCATCGCACCGCGCCTCTCGGGAGCCACGGAAAGACGCGCCAGCTCCACGACTTGCCGGGCCGAGGGTAGCAGCGCCGGCGGCGATACCGGACGCTTCTCGCGGGTATGGTTCAGAAGGAGACGAGGCACGACTTCTTCACTGACCGTTTGCGTAAGCAGCCTCGCGATGAGGCTGCTGATATCGGGGTAGGGGTGGCTATCATGGTTGCGCGTGGGCGTCATATCCAAAATGAGATCCGCCTCACCGCAATCCGGCTGGTAAGAGGCGTCCATCGGCCACTCCGCGACACCACGCATCGGTTTCCCCTTTTATGAGTTCACGTTCTAACGCTCGGCTCTAAGTGTCAAGTCCTATTTACGTCTAGTTTGCTTGACAGTCCGCTGAACCGCGGCTTAGCCTCCCCACACACAACCCCAGGACGCCGCACGATGACGGCGCAATCGGGAGGTTGGCGGAGGGGACGGCATGAACCATCGAACATCACCGGATCTGCTGCATCGATCGGCACGTCACGGCTCGCGAAGGCAGGCCTGAAGCACGCGCGCGTTACAGGAGATTGTCAAGCAATGTTGACCATCAGACCCCTCGGCGACTGGCTGGACACAATGAATTGCTGCCCCTTCACCAGCGCCGCGGGCGAACGCCGGCACACCGAGCCGCCAGCGCTCTACACCCCCGAACAGCGCCGCCGCCGCGACGCCTCCTCCTGGACCATGGTCCAGGGCGTGCTCGCGCCGCTGCAGTTCACCATCTTTCTCGCCAGCCTCGGCCTCGTCCTGCACTACCTCGCCACCGGCGCGGGGCTGGCCGCGGCGAATCTCTCGATCGTGGTGAAAACCCTCGCGCTCTACACCATCATGATCACCGGATCGTTCTGGGAGCGTGACGTCTTCGGGCGCTACCTGTTCGCCCCCGCCTTCTTCTGGGAAGACGTGTTCAGCATGCTGGTGCTGGCGCTGCACACGGCATGGCTGGTAGCGCTCGCGACCGGCGTGCTGGCGCCGAACTCGATGATGCTTCTGGCGCTCGCCGCCTATGCCTCCTACATCGTCAACGCCACACAATTCCTGCTGAAGCTGCGCGGCGCGCGGCGCGAGGCCGCCAGGCCACGCGCCGCATCCGCGGGCCTGGTGTGACGATGCCGTCCGACGTTGCTCCCCGCTCGGCCCAACGCTCCGCCTCCACCGCGCTGAACGGCTGCGCCGAGGCGCCGGCCCTCGACAGGATCGCCGGCGACACGCTCCTGCGCGAGCGCGGCCAGCGCGAAGTGTTCTGCGGCCTGACCTCGATCGTCTGGCTGCACCGCAAGATCCAGGACGCGTTCTTCCTCGTCGTCGGCTCGCGCACCTGCGCCCATCTCATCCAGTCTGCGGCTGGGGTGATGATCTTCGCCGAACCCCGCTTCGCGACCGCGATCCTCGACGAGCGCGACCTCGCGGGGCTGGCCGACGCGCAGGACGAGCTCGATCGGAACGTCGCGCGCCTGCTCGAGCGCCGGCCGGATATCCGATTGCTGTTCCTGGTCGGCTCCTGCCCCTCCGAGGTGATCAAGCTCGACCTGGCGCGCGCCGCCGAGCGGCTTTCCGCCCGATTCGCGCCCGCGGTCAGGGTGGTCAGTTATTCCGGCAGCGGGATCGAGACGACCTTCACGCAGGGCGAGGATGCCGCCCTCGCAGCCCTGGTGCCGCTGCTGCCCGAGGATCGTGATGCAACGCCCTCACTGCTGATCGCCGGCAGCCTTGCCGAGACGATCGAGGACCGGCTCGCCACCACTCTCGCCGCGATGGGCGTCGGACGTGTCGCGTTCCTGCCCGCGCGCCGCGCCGGCGCCCTGCCCGCGGTCGGGCCCAACACGCGGCTGCTGCTAGCGCAGCCGTTCCTGGCGGAGACCGCGCGGCTGCTGGAGGCGCGCGGCGCCGTGCGGGTGCCTGCGCCGATGCCTCTCGGCGTGGAGGGGACCGGGCTGTGGCTGCGCGCCGCGGCCGAGGCGATGGGGGTGGCGCCGGCGCGGCTGCGTGAGGCGACCGCGATTCCCGAAGCGCGGGCGCGTGCCGCGATGGCGCGCTTTCGCGAGGAACTCGCGGATAAGACGGTGTTTCTGTTCCCCGACTCGCAGCTCGAAATTCCGCTCGGCCGTTTCCTGGCGCGCGAGCTGGGCATGCGGGTCGCCGAGATCGGTACGCCGTTTCTGCATCGGACGCATCTGGAGCCGGAACTGGCGTTACTGCCGGACGGCGTGCGCATCGCCGAGGGGCAGGATGTCGAGCGCCAGCTCGACCGCTGCCGCGCGGCGCGGCCGGACCTCGTCGTTTGCGGCCTTGGGCTTGCGAATCCGCTGGAGGCGGAGGGCTTCGCCACCAAATGGTCGATCGAACTGCTGTTCACCCCGATCCAGGGCTATGACGCGGCGGTCGATCTCGCGGAGCTGTTTGCGCGGCCGCTGCGCCGTCGCGCGCGGCTCGGGGCATAGCGGGATGCAGCTCACGCTCTGGACCTATGAGGGGCCACCGCATGTCGGCGCGATGCGTGTCGCCACTGCCATGCGCCATGTCCATTACGTGTTGCACGCGCCGCAGGGCGACACCTACGCCGACCTGCTGTTCACGATGATCGAGCGGCGCGACCACCGGCCTCCGGTGACCTATACCACATTCCAGGCCCGCGACCTCGGCGGTGATACGGCGGAGCTGTTCAAACGCGCCGCCGCCGAAGCCTATGCGCGGTTCCAACCCCAGGCGATGCTGGTCGGCGCCTCCTGCACCGCCGAGTTGCTGCAGGACGACCCCGGCGGCCTGGCCGCGGCACTCGACCTGCCGATCCCGGTCGTGGCCCTCGAATTGCCGGCCTATCAGCGCAAGGAAAACTGGGGCGCGGCGGAGACGTTCTATCAGTTGGTACGGCGCTTCGCGCAGGCGACGCCGCGAACATTATCGCCATCCTGCAACATTCTCGGGCCGGCCGCGCTTGGCTTCCGCCACCGCGACGATCTCGCGGAAGTGACGCGGCTGCTGGAGGAGATGGGCATCGCGATCAACGCGACCGCCCCGTGGGAAGCTTCGCCCGACGACCTCGCGCGGCTGCCGGCGGCCTGGTTCAACGTGGTGCTGTATCCGGAAATCGCCGGCACCGCGGCGGCATTTCTCAAGCGCCGCTTCTCTCAACCGCACACCGTTGTGGTGCCGATCGGTGTCGGTGCCACGGCGGAGTTCCTCGCCGAGGTCGCGGGCCTTGCCGGCGTTGTGCCACCGGCGATGCCGGCGACAGCGCGCCTGCCCTGGTATGCGCGCTCGGTCGATGCGACATATCTGCACGGCAAGCGTGTGTTCGTGTTCGGCGATGCGACGCACGCGATCGCGGCGGCGCGCGTGGTGGCGAGCGAGCTGGGGATGACGGTCTGCCGCCTCGGCTCCTATTCGCGCGAGTTCGCGCGCGAACTGCGTGCGGCGGCCGAGACGCACCACGTCGAGCTGTTGCTGGCCGATGATTATCTCACGGTCGAACAGGCGATCGTGGAAGCGCAGCCGGACCTCGTGCTAGGCACGCAGATGGAACGGCATGTCGCGAAGCGTCTTGGCATTCCGTGCGCGGTGATCTCGGCACCGGTGCACGTGCAGGATTTTCCGGCTCGGCACGCGCCGCAGATGGGCTGGGAGGGTGCCAACGGGCTGTTCGATGCCTGGGTCCATCCGTTGATGATGGGGCTTGAGGAGCACCTTCTCGGCATGTTCCGCGAGGATTTCGAGTTCCACGGCGGCGCGGCGCCCTCGCATCTCGGCCAGCCGGCCATGACGGCTGACATGCCGACGATTGTGGTGGCCGCCGATACGCCTCGCTGGGAGCCGGACGCGGAGCGCGAACTTGGTAAGATTCCCTTCTTTGTCCGCGGCAAGGCTCGCCGCAACACCGAGACCTTTGCCCGTTCCCGCGGTCTTGCGGCAATCGGCGTGGAGACATTGTATGACGCCAGGGCGCATTTCTCCCGCTAGCGCCGACACCGCGCGATTGTCCCCCGCGGCCCCGGGGGTGAGGGTTGCCGTCGTGACCATGGACAGCCACGGCACGGCCGCGATGATGCGGGCGGCGGAGCGGGCACGCGCCGACATTCCGGGGCTGGTGGTGACGCTGCACACTGCCGATTCGTGGGATATCCCGACCGAGCTTGCCGCCTGCCACGACGCGATCGCCCAAGCCGACATCGTCGTAGCCGCCATGCTGTTCCTCGATGCGCATATCACGGCGGTGCTGCCGGCGTTGCGCGCGCGGCGTGACCAGTGCGACGCGATGATCGCCTTTATGGCCGCGGGCGACATCACCAAGCTCACCCGGATCGGCCGCTTCGACATGGGGCGCGAGAGCACCGGCCTGCTGGCGCTGCTGAAGCGGTTGCGCGGCGCACGCAATGGGCAGGGCGCCTCGAACGGCGAGCGGCAGATGGCGATGCTTCGGCAGTTGCCGAAGCTGCTGCGTTTCATTCCGGGATCGGCACAGGATGTGCGCGCCTATTTCCTGGCGATGCAGTACTGGCTTGCGGGGTCCGAGGAAAACCTCGCGGATCTGTTGCGCCTGCTGGTGGGGCGGTTCGCGCAGGGGCAACGCAAGCCGGCGACCACGCCGCGGCTCGCGCCGCCGCGCAGCTACCCGGATGTCGGGCTTTATCATCCGCGGCTGGCCGGCAGAATCGGCGAGGACGCGGGGCGGCTGCCAGCGCCAGACAACGCCGCCGGGCGGGTTGGACTGTTGCTGATGCGTTCCTATGTTCTGGCGGGTAACACCGCCCATTACGACGGCGTGATCGCGGCGCTGGAGGAGCGTGGTCTTGCTGTCATCCCGGCCTTCGCAGCCGGGCTCGATGCCCGCCCCGCGATCGCCCGCTATTTCACGCGCGACGGCCTGAGCATGGTCGATGCTGTGGTTTCGCTCACCGGTTTCTCGCTGGTTGGCGGCCCCGCCTACAACGACGCGCGCGCCGCCGAGGACGTGCTGGCGGGGCTCGATGTGCCGTATGTCGCAGCCCATCCGGTTGAGTTCCAGAGCCTGGCGCAATGGCGCGACGACGCGCGCGGCCTCACCCCGGTCGAGGCGACCATGATGGTGGCGATCCCGGAACTCGATGGCGCGATCATGCCGACGATGTTCGGCGGACGCGACGCGGGGAGCGACTCCCGCGCCATGGCGGCCGAGCCCGAGCGCGCCGCGATGCTGGCGGCACGGATTGCGCGCCTGGTTTCGCTGCGCCGGCGCGAACGCGCCGAGCGGCGTGTCGCAATGGTGCTATTCAACTTCCCGCCCAATGCCGGTGCCACGGGAACGGCGGCGTATCTTTCGGTTTTCGCCTCGTTGTTCAACATGCTGCGAGCCCTTCGCGACGGCGGCTATAGCGTCGATCTGCCGGCGGATGTGGCTGCGCTGCGCGAGCTTGTGTTGGGCGGCAACGCGGCGCGGCATGGCGCGCCGGCCAATGTCGCGGCCCATGTGACCACCGAGACCCATCTGCGGCGCGAGACGCATCTCGCCGATATCGAGCGCGCATGGGGTCCGGCGCCGGGCCGCCACCAGGCGGACAACGCCGGCATCCAGATTCTCGGCGTGCAGCTTGGCCATGTGTTTATCGGCATTCAGCCGGCATTTGGTTACGAGGGCGACCCGATGCGGTTGCTTTTCGAGCGTGGGTTCGCACCGACCCACGCCTTCGCCGCCTTCTATCGCTGGCTGCGGGACGATTTCGGTGCCGATGCGGTGCTGCATGTCGGCACGCATGGCGCGTTGGAGTTCATGCCGGGCAAGCAGGCCGGTCTATCAGGGGCGTGCTGGCCCGATCGGCTGATCGGCGAGCTGCCTAACTTTTATCTCTATGCCTCTAACAATCCCTCGGAGGGGTTGCTCGCGAAGCGGCGCGCCGGGGCGACGCTGGTGTCTTATCTCACGCCGCCGGTCGCCCATGCCGGGCTTTATCGCGGGCTGCTCGATCTCAAGGCCACGCTCGACCGCTGGCGTGCCGCGGCGGTCGATGATCGCCAGACCCTGGCTGGTGTGCTGCAGGCTCAGGCGGCGGCGGTGGAGCTCGCATCCAGCACGCCGGAATGGGCCGATCCCGAGAGCGAGGCGGATCGGCTTGTCGGCGCGCTGCTGGAGCTGGAGACGACGCTTATCCCGCATGGGCTGCATGTGGTCGGTGAGCCGCCCTCGGCCGACGCGCGGGCTGCCATGCTGGCCGCGGCTGGTATCACCGACCCGGCGATAGGCGAGCGTATGGAGCGGCTGCTGGGCGAGGACCACGAGTTGCCGGCGCTGCTGCATGCGCTCGATGGCGGCTATATTCGCCCGGTGCCCGGTGGCGACCTGCTGCGCACGCCCGAGGTGCTGCCGACCGGGCGCAACCTGCACGGGTTCGATCCGTTCCGCCTGCCGAGTGCGTTCGCGCTGGCCGACGGCGCAGCGCAAGCCGAGCGCCTGCTGGCGCGGCATGTGCGTGACAGCGGGAAGCTGCCTGAGACCATCGCGATCGTGCTGTGGGGCACCGACAATCTCAAATCCGAGGGCGGCCCGATCGCGCAGGCACTGGCGCTGATGGGGGCGGCGCCGCGCTTCGATACCTATGGCAGGCTGGCCGGCGCGCGGCTGCTGACGCTTGCCGAGCTCGGGCGGCCGCGGATCGATGTGGTGGCGACACTGTCCGGCATCTTCCGTGACCTGCTGCCCTTGCAGACGCGCCTGCTCGCGCAGGCCGCGTGCCTGGGGGCCGGCGCCGATGAGGATCCGGAACAAAATTTCATCCGCAAGCATGCGCTCGAGTTCATCGGGCGGCATGGCGGAACCATGGAGGATGCGGCGCGACGGGTGTTCGGCAACGCCGAGGGTGCCTATGGCGCCAATGTCAACCACACGCTCGACCATGGTGCCTGGGGCAGCGAGGACGAGCTGGCGGAGATCTACACACGACGCAAAGGCTTTTCCTACGGCATGGACGGGCGGGCGCGCGCCGCGCCCGAGGTTCTGGCTCATGTCCTGGCAAGCGTTGATCTCACTTATCAAAACATCGACTCGATCGAGCTCGGCGTCACGACGATCGATACGTACTTCGACACGCTCGGTGGCATCAGCGGAGCGGTACGCCGCGCCCGCGGTAAAGCGATACCGGTCTATCTCGGCGACCAGACGCGCGGCGCCGGCGCCGTCCGCCTGCTGGACGAGCAGGTGGCGTTGGAGACCCGCACCCGCACCCTCAACCCGGCGTGGTACGAGCCGCTGCTGGAACACGGCCACGAGGGCGTCCGCTCCATCGAGGCGCATGTCACCAACACGCTCGGCTGGTCGGCCACCACGGGCCAGGTGCAACCCTGGGTTTATCGTCAGCTCGCCGAGACTTACGTGCTCGACCCGGCGATGCGCCGCCGTCTCGCGACACTGAACCCGACGGCATCGGCCCGCATCGCCTCGCGGCTGATCGAGGCACAAGAGCGGCAGTACTGGAAGCCGAGCGAGGACATGCTCTCAGCCCTGCACGAGGCACACGACGAACTCGAGGATCGGATGGAAGGCATTATGGAGCAGGCAGCATGAGCAGCACCGTTCTCAGCCGCCGCAGCGATGGCGCAGGCAGCGTGCAGGTGCGCGACGAACAATCGATCGACATCGGCCACGCGCGGGTGTTTTCGGTCTACGGCAAGGGCGGCATCGGCAAGAGCACGACCTCATCGAATCTTTCAGTCGCGTTCACCCGGCTCGGCAAGCGGGTGTTACAGATCGGCTGCGACCCCAAGCACGATTCGACGTTCACCTTGACCAAGCGGCTGGTGCCGACGGTGATCGACGTGCTTGAGAGCGTGGATTTCCATCCGGAGGAGCTGCGCACAGAGGATTTCGTCTACGAGGGCTTCGGCGGCGTGCTCTGCATCGAGGCGGGTGGCCCGCCGGCAGGTACCGGCTGCGGTGGCTATGTGGTGGGGCAAACGGTCAAGCTGCTGAAGGAGCACCATCTGCTCGAAGACACCGACGTGGTGATCTTCGACGTGCTCGGTGATGTGGTGTGCGGCGGGTTCGCGGCGCCGCTGCAGCACGCGGATCAGGCGTTGATCGTCGCGGCCAACGATTTCGATTCGATTTTCGCGATGAACCGGATTGTGGCGGCGATCCTCGCCAAGTCGCGCAACTACAAGGTGCGGCTCGGTGGTGTCATCGTCAACCGCAGTGCTGCCACCGACCAGATCGAGCGGTATAACGCGGCGGCCGGTCTGCAGACGCTGGCGCATTTTCCCGATCTCGATGTGATCCGTCGCAGCCGGCTCAAGAAGTCAACGCTGTTCGAGATGGAGGCAACACCGGAGATCGAGGCAGTGCAGCAGGAATATCTGCGGCTCGCCGCCAGCCTCTGGGCAGGGGTGACACCGCTCGCCGGAGCACCGTTGCGGGATCGGGATATTTTCGATCTGCTGGGGTTCGATTGATGGCCGCTCGCGCGCAGACCGCCGGCAGCTGGAACGTACGCCGCGGCGAGTTGCTGGAGTATTTCGACCGGACCGCGGTGGACGCATGGCGTCGCCTGACCTCCGACGCGCCGGTCGGACGCATCCGTGCAAGCGTGCGCGCGGGACGCGAGCGGATGCGCGCGACCCTGCTCGCGGCACTGCCGTCCGACCTATCGGGCCGGCGTCTGCTCGATGCCGGCTGCGGCACCGGTGCGCTGGCGCTGGAAGCGGCGCGGCGCGGCGCGGAGGTGATGGGCGTGGATGTCTCGCCCACGCTGACCGGCCTGGCGCAGGAGCGCGCGGCGATGGTCGGGCTGGCTGGGCGCGTGCGTTTTGCGGTGGGTGACATGCTCGATCGGGATTGGGGCGTGTTCGACCACGTGGTCGCGATGGACAGCCTGATCCATTACCCGCAGGACGATGTGCTGGCCGCACTGGCGGCCCTGGCGGCGCGCGCCCGATGCTCGGTGGTGTTCACCGTGGCACCCCGGACGCCGGCGCTGTCGCTGATGCATGCGGCGGGCAAGCTGTTTCCACGCGGTAATCGCTCGCCCGCCATCGTGCCGCTCGCGACGGACGCGCTACTTACACGGCTGGAGACGCGGCCGGGGCTCGACGGCTGGCAGAAGCGTCGTATCGGGCGCGTCAGCGCCGGATTCTACATCTCCGAGGCGATGGAACTCAGCGCGGATGCACCGCGCGCGGAAGGCGGGCGATGAGCCGCAAGCTGTCGCGCACCTGGATCGCGGTCGGCACACGCTATCTGCCGTTTGCCGACGTTGCCTCACCGGAACTGTCGCATTCCCGCCTGCTGCGGCTGTCGTTGTTTCAGGTGACCGTCGGCATGGCGACGGTGCTGCTCATCGGCACGCTGAACCGGGTGATGATCGTCGAGTTGCGCGTGCCGGCTGGCCTGGTTTCGGCGATGGTGTCGATCCCGCTGTTTGTGGCGCCGTTCCGCGCCCTGGTGGGCTTCCGCTCCGACATGCATCGCTCCGTCCTCGGCTGGCGGCGTGTGCCCTATATCTGGATGGGCACGATGCTGCAGTTCGGCGGGCTGGCGATCATGCCGTTCGCGCTGATCGTGCTGTCCGGCGATACGACCTGGCCACCGATCGCCGGCCGCCTCGGGGCCGGTCTCGCGTTTCTGTTGCTGGGCGCCGGGCTGCACACGGTGCAGACCGCGGGCCTGGCGCTCGCGACCGACATCTCGCCGCGCGAGGCGCATCCGCGGGTCGTGGCGTGGCTGTGCGTGATGATGCTTCTGGGAATGATCGTGAGCGCGCTGCTGTTCGGACTCGTGTTGTCGCCGTTCAGCGAGGTGCGGCTGATCCAGGTGGTGCAGGGTTCCGCGGCCCTGACGATGGTGCTCAACCTGGCGGCGCTGTGGAAGCAGGAGGGACGCAACCTGGTCGCGCGTCCGGCGACCGTCAGTGACTTTTCGATCTCGTGGCGCGAGTTTCTTGGCAAGCCCAGGGCGCGTCGGCAACTCGTGGCAATCGGGCTCGGCACCGTGGCGTTCTCCATGCAGGACGTGCTGCTGGAACCCTATGGCGGGCAGGTGCTGCACCTGCCGGTCGCGGTCACCACAAGGCTGACGGCGCTGCTGGCCTTCGGTGGTATCGTGGGCTTTCTCATCGCGGCGCGGGTGCTGACGCGCAACGGCGATCCGTGGCGGGTGGCGGCGCTCGGTGTGCTGGTCGGGCTGCCAGCCTTTGCCTCGGTGATCTTCGCGGCCCCGCTCGCCTCGATCGCAGTCTTCGCGCTTGGCGTGGGCCTCATTGGCACCGGCGGCGGGTTGTTCCTGGTCGGCACGTTGACGGCGGCCATGCGCAACACCTCGGGCGGTCTCTCCGGGCTCGCCCTAGGCACCTGGGGCGCGGTGCAGGCGACGGCGGCGGGCGGCGCGGTCGCGCTGGGCGGGTTGCTGCGCGATTACGTCGCGAACCTTGCCGCCTCCGGCGCCCTGGGACCCGTCTTCACCGGGCCGGTGCCGGATTATTCGGTCGTCTATCTCGTCGAGATCGTGCTGCTGTTCGCAACGCTTGTAGCGCTGGGGCCCCTTGTCTCGCGCGTCGGGCGGGCGGCAAAAGCGGCTGGCGCGGTCTCGGATCTTGCCACTCCCACCATTGGACAATGGAGCTGACCATGCAGACCGGCGCCATCACCTCCTACATCGACGTCGCACAGCTCGTTCTGTACGCGTTCTGGATCTTTTTCGCGGGGCTGGTCCTCTACCTGCACCGCGAGGGCAAACGCGAGGGATACCCGCTGGTTTCCAGGGGCGGTCCGGTGATCGGCTTTCCCCTGATGCCGGCACCGAAGCGGTTCCATCTGCGCGATGGGTCGACGCGGATGGCGCCGCGGGATGAGGCGCCGGAGACGATCACCGGGGCGGTGCCGACCGCGCCGTGGGAGGGCGCGCCGCTGGAGCCCACCGGGGATCCGATGCAGGATGGAGTTGGCCCCGCCGCGTATGCGATGCGCGAGGAAACGCCGGATATGACCGACGAGGGGCATCCGCGGATCGCGCCGATGCGGCTTGCCAGCGAGTTCACGTTTGCCGAGGGCGACCCGGATCTGCGCGGCTGCGCGGTCGTCTGCTTCGACGCCACCGTTGCGGGGACGATCGCCGATATCTGGGTCGATCGCGTCGAGCCGCGCATCGCCTATTTCGAGGTGGCAACGGATGACGGCCACGTGTTGCTGCCAATGGGTTTCTCTCGGATCGAGGGGCTCGGCACGATGTGGGACTGGCTGCTTGCGGTGCTGCGGCCGATCAAGTTCGATCGCAACGGTGTCAGCGGGCCGCACGTGCTGGTGGACAGCGTGACCGCGGCGCAGTTGCGCGCCGCACCGACCCCCGCGAGCCCTGACCAGATCACGCGCCGCGAGGAGGACCGCATCTGCGCCTATTTCGCCAGCGGTCATCTCTATGCGACGCCCGAACGAGCCGAGCCGCTGCTCTGAGGTGGCCATGTTGGGAAAACGAGCCATGAAACTCACCAAGCTTAGCCCGCCGGTCCGCTTGCCGCAGGGGGAGCGCGTCCTTTGGCAGGGCCGGCCGAACTGGCGCGTGCTGGCGCGCCGAGCCTTTCACGTCCGCGGCGCCGCCATCTATTTCGCGTTTCTTGCCGCCTGGCGGGCGGGTACGGCGTTGGCTGCCGGTTCACCGGGTGGCGCACTGAGCGCGGTGCTATGGCTCGCGGGCCTCGGCGCGGCCGCCTGCGGCCTGCTGATGCTGCTGGCGTGGATCAACGCCCGCGCCACGTTGTTCACGCTGACCACCGGGCGCGTGCTGATCCGCACGGGAGCGGCGCTGACGCGGACCATCGATCTTCCGTTTGCCGCGCTCGATGCGGCCGATCTTCGGCTCAACCCGGACGGTACCGGCGACATCGCCTTCGTGCCGCGCGCCGGACAACGTCTGTCATGGCTGCTGCTGTGGCCCTATACGCGCGCCGGCCGTGGCCGCTCCGAGCCATTGCTGCGTGCGGTGACGAATGCCGCATCGGTCGCCGACATCGTGGCGCGGGCGATGGCGCGCGCGGCGGATCAGCCGGCCCCCACGCGAATCGAACCGGCTCCTGTTGCGCAGGCTCCGGTTGTCACGGCCAAGGATCCATTGCGAGCCGCTGCATGAGCGGACAGAGCCCCCCCCTACCCAGCTTTCCGCGGCTGCCGTTGTATTCGGCGGCGGCCCTGATCGTGTTCAGCATCGGGATGGTGGCGCTGGTGCGGCTGACCGCGCCGGCGCGGCCACCGGCGCCCACGGCCCGGGTGATCGCCGAGCGCAGTATCCTGGTTACCGACCGGCCAGATGGCAGTGTCGCGGTGACGGATGCCGCGACGGGAAAGCGTATCGGTTCGCTGGCAGTTGATGGCGACGCGTTTGCGCGGGTGACACTGCGTACGCTGGCGGAGCGCCGCGGCAAGGCACCGGCGCTGCAGCGCCTGCCGTTCGAGCTGACAGCCTTCTCGGACGGTGAGCTCACCCTTTCCGATCCGGCGACCGGGGAGACGATCCAGCTTGAATCGTTCGGGCACACGAATGCCGGGCGATTCCTGCAATTGCTCACCGCGAAGGAGACGGCGGGCCGCCCGGCCGCGATGAGCGCGCCGGCAACGACGGCGGCGGGACGATGATCGGCCGGTTCCTCGTCCAGGCCCTGTTCGGCGGACGGCGCATCGAGGTACCTTGCGTCATCGAGTTCGAGCGCACCGGCGAGAGTCTGCACGCCTGGGCCGAGCCGCTCGGGGTTGAGGTCGGGCCCGGTGACAGCGTGCTGCTGCATGGGGCGCCCACGCATCTGGATTTCGGGGAAAAGCGGGTCTGGCACGGCCGCGCAACCGTCGTGCGGGCGGGCGTGCTCGGCCGGCTGCGTGCGCATCTCGCGGGCTTCATGGAGCTCACGGAACTTTATGAGGTCGGATTTCAGCCGGCGGAGGAGAAGGCAAGATGAGCGAAACAGCCAGCAAAGCCACGCGCATGGCGCTGCGCGACACGGTGCTGACGCCGCGGTTCTATACCACCGATTTCAAGGCGCTCGACCGGTTCGATATTTCGAGCGTGCGCGCAGAATGGGACCAGATCGTCGCGGAGTTCCGCGCTGATCCCAACAAGGGTCATTTCGTGCGTCCCGACTCGTTCGCGATGTCGCTCGACGACATCCCCGAAGATGTGCGCGAGGAGTTCCTCGACTTCCTGGTGAGCTCGGTGACCGCGGAGTTCAGCGGTTGCGTGCTGTATGCGGAGATCAAGAAGCGCGTCCGCAATCCCGACATCCGCGAACTGTTCAGCTTCATGGCGCGCGACGAGGCGCGGCATGCCGGATTCATCAATGAGGCCCTGAAGGATCTCGGCATCGGCGTCGATCTCGGCTTTCTGACGAAAGCGAAGAAATACATCCACTTCCAGCCCAAGTTCATTTTCTACGCCACGTATCTCTCGGAGAAGATCGGGTACGCGCGCTATATCACCATCTTCCGTCAGCTTGAGCGTCATCCCGAGCGGCGCTTTCATCCGATCTTCAAATGGTTCCGCGAGTGGTGCAACGACGAGTTCCGTCACGGCGAGGCGTTCGCACTGATCATGCGCGCCAATCCCAAGACACTTTCGGGCATCAACCGCCTGTGGATTCGTTTTTTTCTGCTGGCGGTGTTCGCGACGATGTTTGTGCGCGACCATGCCCGCCCGCGCTTTCATGCGGCCCTTGGGCTCGATGCGACGCAGTACGACATGGAGGTTTTCCGGATCACCTCGGCGATCGCCCACCAGGTGTTTCCGGTGACGCTCGATATCGAGAATCCGGCATTTCTCGCGGGTCTGGAGCGGTTGCGCGTGCTTGGCGAGGCGATCGCACGCGGGCGGGCGCGAGGCGGTGTGGCGGGCACCGTCGGACGGCTCTGGGCGACCGCCGGCGCCGGGCTTGCCTTCGCACGGCTGTTCTTCATGCGGGCACGGCGGCATGAGCTGCCGGCGGATATCCGCATGGCGCCTTCCTGGTAGGATCCGGTGGCGCACCTCCTGGTTCCCGGATTCTACGCGCTGGCCCTTTGGTGGTTTGCCACCGGGGCGATCATCTATTTAAATTTGCTGCCGAGATGGAGCTTCGGCGCCAGTTTCGCGGCCTATTCGGCGCTTGCCGCCGGCTGTCTGCTCTGGCTTGCGGCGAGCAGCCGGTTGGCCACGCCCGGGGGCGCCTACGCCGCCTTCACGGCGGCGCTGCTGTTCTGGGGTTGGTTCGAAATCAGCTTCTACATGGGTTTCGTGACCGGTCCGCGTGCCATGCCGTGCCCACCGGGGTCCAGCGGCCTCGCACATTTCGGGCGGGCGCTCGGGGTGAGCCTCTGGCATGAGCTGGCGATTCTGGCCGGCGCCGCGTTGATCGCAGCACTAACCTGGCGCGCAGCCAACAAGGTGGGATTGTGGACCTACCTCGTGCTTTGGGTCATGCACGAGAGCGCCCGGGTCAATGTGCTGCTGGGCGTGCGCAACATCGCGCACGAGTTCGTGCCGCAACACCTGGTATTTCTGCGCGGGTTCCTGCGCCACCGGCGGATGAACGCGCTGTTTCCGTTCTCGGTCGGGTTCGGCATCTGGCTGGTCCATCACTTCGCGGCGGCAGGCGTCGCGGCCCCCGCCGGCAGCTTTACGAGCGCGGCCATGCCGTTGCTCGCGACCCTCGCGCTGCTTGCCCTTATCGAGCATCTGTTTCTTATGATACCGATTGATTTTGCCGTACTCTGGCGCTGGAGCTTAGCCGCGCGCGGCCAGGTGGCGCCGGCAGAGGGTGGCGCAGACGATGCCGCTTCTCGGCGCCCAGCCCTTGGGTAACCGACTTCAGGAGGACAGCATGGATCACGAAGCGTTTTTTCGCAGTGAGCTGGAGGGTCTGAAGCGCGAGGGTCGTTATCGCGTCTTCATCGACATCGAACGGCAAGCCGGGCGATTTCCGCGGGCGCGGTTGCACGGGCGCGGGGGTGCGCGCGAAGTGACGGTCTGGTGTTCCAACGACTATCTCGGCATGGGCCAGCACCCTGCGGTGCTGGCGGCGATGCACGAGGCGATCGATGCCTGCGGCGCCGGCTCCGGCGGCACGCGCAACATCTCGGGCACCAATCATTTTCACGTGCTGCTGGAGCGTGAGCTTGCGGACCTGCATGGCAAGGAGGCGGCGCTGCTGTTCACCTCCGGCTATTCCAGCAACTGGGCGAGCCTGTGCACCATCGCCGCCAAGGTGCCGGGCTGCGTGGTGCTGTCCGACGAGGGCAACCACGCCTCGATGATCGAGGGCATCCGCCACAGCCGTGCGGAGCGGCAGATTTTTGCCCATAACGACGTCGCCGACCTCGAGCGGCGGCTGGCGGCACTGCCCGCCGGGCAGCCGAAGCTGATCGCCTTCGAGAGCGTCTATTCGATGGATGGCGACATCGCCCCGATCGCCGCGATCTGCGACCTGGCGGATCGGTATGGCGCGATGACCTATCTCGACGAGGTGCACGCGGTGGGGCTGTACGGTGCCCATGGCGGCGGTATTTCCGAGCGCGACGGGGTGGCGCACCGGCTGACCATCATCGAGGGGACGCTGGCCAAGGCGTTCGGCGTGGTCGGCGGCTATATCGCGGGCTCGGCGGCGATGTGCGATTTCGTGCGCAGCTTCGCCTCGGGCTTCATCTTCTCCTCATCGCCACCGCCCGCCGTCGCCGCCGGCGCCGTTGCCTCCGTGCGGCACCTGCGCGCCTCCACCGCCGAGCGCGAGCAGATGCATGCGCGCGTGGCACAGGTTCGCGCGGGGCTCGATGCGCGCGGCATCCCCCACCTCGCCAACCCCAGCCACATCGTCCCCGTCATGGTGCGCGACCCGGTGCTGTGCCGCCAGATCAGCGACCGGCTGCTCGACGAGTTCGGCATCTATGTCCAGCCGATCAACTACCCCACCGTCCCCCGCGGCGCCGAGCGCCTGCGTATCACCCCCTGCCCGCTCCATACCGAACAGGACGTGGCACACCTGCTCAACGCCCTCGCGACAATCTGGAGCGAGATGAGCATTGCCAAGGCAGCCTGAGGGATTGCGAGGGCGAGGATCCACCCTACTTGAGAAAAGCTACGTCAATCACTGGGAGAGAGCCGATGAAGGAAGGCTATTCGTCACGCCGCAAGCTGCTGCAGGGGGGACTCGCTGGTGCGGCCGCGCTGGCGGCCATGACCGTCAGCGATGCGCACGCGCAAACCACGCCGAAGATCGCCAAAAGCGCTGTCATGTACCAGGATCACCCAAACGGCGGGAACCATTGCAGCATATGCGTCAATTTTTTGCCGCCGGATGCGTGTAAACTCGTGGCCGGCAAAATCAGTCCCAACGGCTGGTGCGGCGCCTTCGCGCCGAAGGCAGCCTGACGACCGGCGCCGGCGCCAAAACTTTCACGGCCGGCGCCACAGAGCGTGTCGGTCTCGGGTGGCATGAGGCGGTCGGCGGCAAAGCCGATCGTCTCGCGCGGGTATGTCGTGTCGGAGCCGTGCTCCGCCAGCGCGCGAGGGGCGAGCTTGTCATCGGTCATGTGGAGGTCCCTGGGTCGGCATTGCGTCTCGCAACCCGACCCTACCCAGCCCCAATCCTACCCCGCCTCGCAACGGTGACCACCCCCGTGGAAAAGTCGCCCGCCTGCGCTAGCCTCTCGGCGGTCGCAGGCAACTTGCCCACGATTCCTATGGCACGCCACGGGACACGACCGCCCCTGCCCCATGCTGGCAGCCTGAAAAGGCGGCAGCCAGCGGCGACCGTCAGCTCCCCGCCCGATCGTGGGCGATGATCTGTTTCCACACGGAAACTTCGTCGATCACCACGAATTCCTGCCGGATCAGGCCGTCGACCAGATAGATGTGGCTCATCCCCATGATGAACACATCAGCACCGCTCGGCGGTCCGAAATGCCCGAACCCGTTGTGCCGGCCACGCAACGACCAGCGCAGCGCGACCCGCGGTGGCTGCTCGCCATCGCGGTTGAGGATGGCGCTGTCGATCGACAGCACCGCATCGGGGAACGAGGCCAGATAGCCGAGGTAGAAGCGGTCGATATCGCCGTGTCCGAACGCCGTCTCGCCGCCCGGGCCCACCAGTGTCGCGCCATGAAAATACAGCTCGCGCACGACGGCTGTTTCCTTATCCTGCCACAGCCGCCGGTAGCCGGCGAGCACCCGCTCGACCTCCGCCCCTTCGGCGATCCGCGGCTGGTAACGACCGGCGCGGTCATGCTCGGGCAGAAAGAACTCAACCCGCCCCAATCGGGCGATGTCCTGCGCCACCATCTGCTGCGCCAGCGCCCGCGGCTCCAGCCCGATGCAGCGGGCGAAAGCCGCCTGGTCGCGCACCAGCCATTCCTCGGTCACGACCGTATCGACCACCCAGCAATCGGCGATGATCGGGCTGCGCACCACCCGGTTGCTCGCCGGCCCATAACTGCCATCGCCGGTATGGCGCATCACCGAGATCAGCCGATGCGAGGACAGGAACGAACCATCCCCGCCATCGGCCCAGATCACGTCCTGCCCGACCAACTGCCGGTCGGGAAACTGGTGCAGCGTCTGCAGCGTCTGCGCCGTGACGCCGGCGTTGCTGGTCGTCAGCCCGGTCGGCGCACGCAGCAGAATGTCCGGCGCGTAGTAGCGATCGAGCTTGCCGCCGATCCCTCGATCTTCCCAAATCTCGCGGGTGATGCCGTAGATGAAATCCGGCACGTCCCCGTAGGACCCGACATTCGGCTGCATGGCTCGCCTCTTCCATTTGAAGTCAGGAGATTATTCGATGCATTCGAATGCACAACTGGAATCGGCGGGCAAAGCGGCGCGATTGACACGTTCGGACGATTTCCCCATGGTGCGCATGCATTCGAATGCATCGTTGGAATCCGGAGGTAGCTTTGCGGAACGACGCGCCGCCGCCGAGGCGCTCGGCATGAGCCGATTTTCCCTCGCCGCGCTGATCCGCCAGGCCTTTGCCGGCAACGTCGGCTGGACCCCGCAATGGCGTGCCGCCGAGCCGAAGCCGGAGTACGATGCCATCATCGTCGGCGGTGGCGGCCATGGTCTCGCCACCGCCTATTACCTGGCCAGCGAGCATGGGCTGCGGCGCATCGCCGTGCTGGAGAAGGGCTGGCTCGGCGGCGGCAATACCGGGCGCAACACCACCATCATCCGCTCCAACTATCTGTGGCCCGAAAGCCAGGCGCTGTACGAGCATGCGCTGCGGATCTGGGAAGGCCTGTCACGCACGCTGAACTACAACGTGATGTACTCCCCGCGCGGCGTGATGTTGCTGGCGCATAACCAGCACGACGCGCAGATCGCCCGCCGCCATATCCATGCCAATCGTCTCTCCGGCATCGACAACGAATGGCTCACCCCCGAACAGGCCAAGGTTTTCTGCCCGCTGCTGAACATCAGCGGCGATATCCGCTACCCTATCCTCGGCGCGGCGCTGCAACGGCGCGGCGGCACGGCTCGGCACGATGCCGTGGCCTGGGGCTTCGCGCGCGCCGCCAGTGCCTTGGGCGTCGATATCGTCGAGAACTGCGAAGTGACCGGCATCACGCGCGACCCGGCCGGTGCGGTGACCGGCGTGCAGACCACGCGGGGCGATATCCGCGCCAGGCGGATCGGCGTGGTCGCCGCCGGGCATACCAGCGTGCTGATGGCGATGGCGGGCGTGCGCATGCCGCTGGAGAGCTATCCGTTGCAGGCGCTCGTGAGTGAACCGGTCAAGCCCGCCATGTCCTGCGTGGTCATGTCCAACACCATTCACGCCTACATGTCGCAATCCGACAAGGGCGAGATGGTCATCGGCGCCGGCACCGACGCGTATAACTCCTACAGCCAGACGGGTGGTCTGCACATCAGCACGCACACGCTGGATGCCATCTGCGAGCTGTTCCCCACGATCCGCCGCCTGCGCATGCTGCGCAACTGGGCCGGTATCGTGGACGTGACGCCCGACCGCTCGCCGATCATCGGCACCACCCCGGTGCCCGGCCTGTTCGTCAATTGCGGCTGGGGCACGGGCGGCTTCAAGGCGACGCCGGGCTCGGGCCATGTCTTCGCCCACACCATCGCCACCGGCAGCCCGCACAAGATCAATGCCGCCTTCACGCTGGACCGTTTCCGCACCGGCCGGTTGATCGACGAAGCGGCGGCCGCCGCCGTCGCGCACTGACAGGGGACCGCGCATGTTGCTGATCCGTTGCCCGGTCTGCGCGATGGACCGCCCCGAGAGCGAGTTCCGCCATGCCGGCGCGGCGCACATCGCCCGCCCGGCCGATCCCGCCGCCGCCAGCGACACCGAATGGGCCGAGTATCTCTATCTGCGCGACAACCCCAAGGGCGTGACCGCCGAACGCTGGCGGCACGTGCACGGATGCGGCCGTTATTTCAACGCGCTGCGCCATACCGTCAGCGACCGGCTGCTGGCCACCTATCGGTCCGGCACGCCACGTCCGGAGATCACTTCGTGAGCGAGTTCCGCCTGCCCGCCGGCGGCCGGATCGACCGCAGCCAGATCCTGAATTTCCGCTTCGACGGGCGCGCCTACACCGGGCATCCGGGCGACACGCTCGCCTCGGCCTTGCTGGCGCACGGCGTGCACCTGATGGGCCGCTCGTTCAAATACCACCGCCCGCGCGGCCCCATCGCCATAGGAGCGGAGGAGCCGAATGCGCTGGTTGCGATCGGCACCGGCGCACGCCACACGCCGAATCTTCGCGCCACCCAGGTGGAGTTGCACGAGGGTCTGGTGGCCAGCAGCCAGAACCGCTTTCCGTCGCTGGGCTTCGACCTCGGCGCCGCCAGCGGGCTAGCCGCGCCGTTGCTGGGCGCCGGCTTCTACTACAAGACCTTCTTCGGCCCCGGCCGCGCCTGGCATCGTCTGTACGAGCCCCTGATCCGCCGCGCCGCCGGCCTGGGCACGGCACCGACCGAACCCGATGCCGACGTCTACACGCAGCGCCACGCGCATTGCGACGTGCTGGTGGTCGGCGCCGGCCCCGCCGGGCTGGCAGCCGCGCTGGCGGCCTCCGAGGGCGGCCGGCGGGTGATGGTGGTCGACGAACAGGCAGAATGCGGCGGCGGCCTGCTGGCCGAACCGGCCGCTCGGATCGAGGGCCTCGCCGCCGGCGATTGGCTGGCCCAGGCCTTGGCCACGCTGCGAGCGCGGCCCAAGGTCATCGTCCTGCCGCGCACCACCGCGTTCGGCTATTTCAGCCAGAACTATGTCGGCCTCGCCGAGCGACTGACCGACCACCTTGCCGCCCCGCCGCCGGGGCTGGCGCGTGAGCGGCTGTGGAAGGTGCGGGCCGGCCGGGTGGTGCTGGCCGCCGGCGCCATCGAACGGCCGCTGGTGTTCGCGGGCAATGACCGTCCCGGCATCATGCTGGCCGGCGCCGGCCGCGCCCTGGCCAGTCGCTGGGCGGTACGCCCCGGCAGCCGTGCCGTCATCGCCGGAGCGGATGACGCCATGTATGCCGTCGCAAGCGAACTTTCCGCTGCCGGGGTGGAGATTGCGGCCATCGCCGATCTGCGCCCCGAACCCGGGTGCGAGACCTCTGGCTTGCCCGTGCGCCCGGCCACCGCCATCACCGCCAGCACCGGGCGCCTGCGCGTGACCGCCGCCGATCTGCGCCCCCTCGCCGGCGGCAGGGCGGAGCGGATCGCCTGCGACCTCGTTCTGATGGCCGGCGGCTGGACACCGTCGCTGCATCTGTTCTCCCAGGCGCGCGGCAAGCTGAACTTCGATGCTGAACAGCAACGCTACCTTCCGGGTGAGGGACCCGAAGGCGTGGTCTCGGCCGGCGCGTGCCGCGGCTTGTCCGGCCTCGCGGCGTGCATTGAGGATGGCTACGCCGCCGGTGACGGCCGGCGGACCAACGTGGCGGTGGTGGGCGAGGTCGTGCCGTCCGGCGGTGTTGCCGGGCTGCTCCCCGGCTCCGTCGCCCGCAAGGCCTTCGTCGATTTTCAGAACGACGTGCAGGCCAGCGACATCACACAGGCGGTGCGCGAGGGCTTCCGCTCGATCGAGCATGTCAAACGCTACACCACCACCGGCATGGCAACCGACCAGGGCAAGACGTCCAACATCAACAGCTTGGCGATCGCCGCCAACGCGCTGGGACGCAGCATGCCGCAAGTGGGCCTCACCACGTTCCGCATGCCCTACACCCCCACCAGCTTCGGCAGCTTTGCCGGCCATTCTCGCGGCGACCTGTTCGACCCGGTGCGTCACACCCCGATGCACGCCTGGGCCGCTGCGCGCGGCGCCGTGTTCGAGGATGTCGGCCAGTGGAAGCGCGCCCACCACTTTCCGCGCCCCGGCGAGAGCGAGACCGACGCCGTCACCCGCGAGTGCCGCGCCGTGCGCAACACCGCCGGACTGTTCGATGCCTCCACCCTCGGCAAGATCGAGGTGGTCGGCCCGGACGCAGCCATTTTTCTGGAACGTCTCTATACCAACAGCTGGATGAAACTCGCGCCAGGCCGTTGCCGATACGGATTGATGCTGAACGAGGCCGGCTTCGTGATGGATGACGGCGTCATCGGCCGCATCGCCGCCGACCGCTTCCATGTGACCACCACCACGTCCGGCGCGGCGGCGGTGCTGCACCACATGGAGGATTATCTGCAGACTGAATTCACCGATCTCCGATGCTGGCTTACCTCCGTCACCGAACAATGGGCGGTGATCGCCGTGCAGGGCCCGCGGGCGCGCGACATCATCGCCCCTCTTGTGGAGGGGGTGGATTTCACGGCCTTCCCCCACATGAGCGTCGCCGTCTGCCGCGTCGCCGGCGTCCCGGCCCGGCTGTTCCGCGTCAGCTTCACCGGCGAACTGGGCTTCGAGATCAACGTGCCCGCCGGCGATGGCCAGGCGGTGTGGGAAGCCGTCTGGCGGGCAGGCCAGGCACACGGGCTGCAACCCTACGGCACCGAGGCGATGCACGTGCTGCGTGCCGAGAAGGGCTACATCGTGATCGGCCAGGATAGCGACGGGACGGTGACACCCGACGATCTCGGCCTCGGCTGGGCGATCGGTAGGAACAAGCCGGATTTCGTTGGCAAGCGCTCGCTCTCCCGGCCCGACATCGTCGCACTGGGCCGCATGCAGCTGATCGGCCTGCTACCCGCCGACCCCAGGGTGCTGCTGGATGACGGCGCCCAGATCGCGATCGGTCGCCGCGCGATCGGTCATGTCACGTCGAGCTATCGCAGCGAGGCGCTCGGCCGCCCCTTCGCGATGGCGCTGCTGGAGGGCGGCCGCGGGCGCATCGGCGAGACGGTGGAGATCGCCACGCCGGGCGGCAGCATACCGGCCCTGGTGACCAAGCCGGTCTTCTATGATCCGGCGGGAGTGCGGCTCGATGGTTGAATGCCTCACCCCGCACGACCCCGGCCCGCGCTACATCCTGCGCGGCCCGGCCGGCGGGACAATGCTGGGTGGCCTAGTACTCCCTGCTTCCCCCTGCCGCGCTGCCGCGCAGGGCACGCGCGCCGCGCTCTGGCTGGGGCCGGACGAATGGCTGCTGCTGGGTTTCGACACGCCGACCACCGATTTCGCGTTGGTCGATGTCGGCCACCGCCAGCTCGGCTTCCGGCTGAGCGGCGCGCCGGCCGAAACCCTGCTCGCCGCCGGCGTCCCGCTCGATCTCGCCGAGGCTGCCTTCCCGGTCGGCATGTGCACGCGCACCCTGTTCGAGAAGGCCGAGATCGTGCTGTGGCGGCGCGGCGCCCAGGAATGGCAGATCGAAATCGCGCGCTCCTTCGCACCCTATCTGTGCAAGCTGCTGGGTGTCATCGCGACGGCGAACGGTATTGGGCCGGCACGCGGCGACCAGGGCTCTCCTGTTTGACCGGCCAGGGGATGGTATTCCTATGTCATGACGACAGTGCAATGACGAGCGTGCAACAAAACCGGCCTCACGCTCCTCGCGCCGCCACGATCTGCGCGAGCACCGCGATCTCGTCGTAGATGCGCCATTCGCGCAGGATCTTGCCCTCATGAATCTCGAACTGAGATGCACCGAGCACATGGATCGGCGTGTTGGTGGGCGGTCCATAGGTTGGCACCCCGCTATAGGTACCGCGCAGCACCCATATCACTCCGACGCGTAGCCCAAGCTCCGACCCCTCGCATACCGCGATGTCGCGTACCTCGATCTGTCCGTCTGGGAAGGTGGCCAGGAGGTTGATGATTTCCATCTGGTACGGCGTCAGGTTCTGCACCCGGCGCATCCGCACACCGTGGCAGACGATGCGGTCGCTGACATAGCGCGGTGCGAGGTCAAAGCGCCGACGGTTCCAGACATCGCTGAAATACGCCATCACCATGTCGCACACCGCGCGATGCTGCGGCGGGCGCGGTCCGGAAATTCCGGCCGTCACCGGGTCGGCGATCCGGCCGGCAAAGGCGCCGCCCTCGGGTGCCGCCGCGACCGCGGTTCCCAGAACCGGGCTGCGTGCGGCCAGCTCGGCCGCCACTTTGTACGGGTCCAGCCCCAGCGTTTCCAACACCGCGAATTCGTCGCGCACCAGCCATTCCTCGATGATCACGTTATCCTGCACCAGGCAATGCGCGACGGTGCGGGAGATGAAGTCCCGCCCGGTCGGCGGTCCATAGGTCCAAAAACCGCTGTGACTGCCGGTTTTCAAAACCCGATGAAAGCTGATGAAGCCGTTGTCGCCTCGCTGCTCCCACACCACGTCCTCGCCGTGCCCGCCACCACCGTTGGGAAAGGCGGCGAATTTCTGCACCGAGTTGGCGATGACGGCGTCGTAGTCGTAGGTCTCGCCATACGCGGTATGGACCTTGATGTCCTTGCTGTAGTGCTCGCCCAAACGACCGATCGCCCGATCGATCCAGATCGTGTCGGTCCAGTTCAGGATGTAGTCGCGAGGGCTGCGATACGGGGCGTAGGCTGAGGGACGCAACGGATTCATCGGGCGGTTCCAGCTTTCAATGCATTCGAATGCATGATAGGAAATTGGTGTCAGATGCTCAAGCTGCAAAGGGAACGAGTCATGGGCGCGCAGACGCGGCTGATCCGCCGGCAGGACATGGTGCCTTGTAAAATTGCTTTCATCGACTGCAAGATGCCGGGCTCCACGACAAAGGAAAACTACTCCCTGATCGGCCCGGGCGTCACCCAGTCGGCGGAGCAGGTGGTGAACATCACCGAGCCGCACGGCTTCAGCCTGGGCGTAGCGGCGATGCCGCCAGGCACCACCAACAACCTGCACGTACACTACACGGCCGAGGTATTCATGGTGTTCAGCGGCACCTGGCTGTTCCGCTGGGGTGCCGAGGGAAAAGACGGCGAGATTATCGGGCGGGCCGGCGACGTCGTCAGCATTCCCACCTGGATTTTCCGCGGCTTCAGCAATGTGGGCGACGATGACGGCTGGATCTTCACCGCACTGGGCGGCGACGACACCGGCGGCATCATCTGGCATCCGTCGATCCTGCGCACCGCGGCCGAACACGGGCTCTATCTCACCCGCGACAACATGCTGGTTGATACCGAGGCGGGCGCGGCACGGCCGGCGCCCGAGGAACTGATCGAACCGCTCGATCCGGCAACGATCGCCACGCTGCGCCGGTTCGACGTCGCGGCCATGCGCAAGCGGATGGTGGCGAAAGCCGACCGCGACTGGTCCGCGCGGGCACTGCTGGACAGCGTGCTGCCCGGCCACGCCAGCACGTTGGCACCGGTGATCGGGCACGGCATGAGCCAGGACCTGGAGCACGCGCCGCCGATCAGCAACCCGCACGGGTTTTCGGTGGAATGGCTGCGCATCGAACGGGGCCAGGCCGTCGGCCCGTTCCGGCTCACCGAGAAGCAGGTGCTGCTGGTGTTTGAGGGCGCGATCGAGGTCAGCCTGGACCGGGCGGAGGGTGTGCGTGCAGAGTCGCAGGAAGTGTTCTCGGTGCCGGGTGGGGCGTGGCGCGCCATCGCCTCGGTGGGAGAGGTCGCGGCCGAGATCGCCTTGGTGACAGCCGGCGACCACAAGAAGAACCCGCAATGGCCGGCAGACATTGCCATCGCAGCGGCGCGTGAGGGCGTGGGTCTGGACCATTGCGGCTACCTCGCGCCACTGCGCCTGTTGCCGCCGGAGGCGCAGCCGCACGCCGCCTGACACGCGCCGGCTGAACCTGCCCGCCAGTTGAACGCGTCGCGGAATCATGGGACAGCATGGCCATGGCGAACCAGACCCGTGCTGCGGCGCCGGTCGCGGCGCGTCCAGTACCACGTCTCAGGCGCCGTGCCACATCATACGACGTGGCGCTGGCGGCGGGCGTCGCGCAATCCACGGTGTCGCGCTGCTTCAGCGATGACAGCGCGATCTCACCAGAGACTCGGGAGCGGGTGCGCGCGGTCGCGGTCAGGCTCGGCTACGTGCCGAATGTGCTGGCCCGCAGTCTGATCACGAAGCGATCCAACCTCGTCGGCGTCATCGCCACCAACTACACGCTGCGCGGCAACCCCGAGGCGATCTATGCGATCGGCGAGGCGCTGGCTTCGGCGGGCAAGCAGCTCCTGCTGATGACCTCCGCGAACGATACGCCCACCATCGCGGACCTGTATGGCGGGCTGGAATATCCGCTGGACGGGCTGATTTCCTGCGTCCAGTTATCGGATGTCGATATCAGGGCGCTGCAGGAGCATCATCTGGCGCTGGTGCTCTTCAATCGCCATTCGCCGCGCATTCCGGTGGACGCGGTATCGGCCGATCATTTCGCCGCGGCCGAGCAGGTGGCGGCGGCCCTGCATGCCGCCGGGCATCGCCGTTTCGTCTGCGTCAGCGGCCCTGCGATGGCGCCCGTCAGCCGGGAACGCACCGAGGGCTTCGTGCGCAAGCTGCATGCGCTCGGGGTCCGCCATGTACCGGTGGTCGAGACCGATTATTCCTATAGCGGCGGGCATGACGGATTCATCGCCAGTCTCGGCACCGGCAGGCGGCCCGAGGCGGTCTTCTGCACGAACGACCAAGTTGCGTTCGGCGTGCTGGATGCCTGCCGCTACAAGCTCGGCCTGACAGTGCCGAAGGATATCTCCGTGGTCGGCTTCGACGATGTGGCGGAGGCCGCGCGGCCCGGATACGACCTCACGACGATGCACCAGGATACGGTGGCAATGGCGCGTCAGGCGGTGGAGTTGCTGTTGCAGCGTCTGGCTGCCCCGGAAATGCCGGTCATGCACACGCAGATCGCCGCGCGCTTCGTCCGGCGGGGGTCGGCTAGGTTGGCGTGATGCCCGGAGTGACGCGATACCCCGATTGGCGCGACGGTGAGGCCGTCGTCACGCGAGCGTTTCGTTTTGAAGGCCGGGAAACAGGAACTTTACTCGTTGGGGCTTTACCCGTTGGAGCTTTGCCGATCGGCAAGCGCTCCAACGGATAACATATCGGACGCTAATCGATCAACGCCCGAACCTCGTGCCGCTCATTGGCACTTCGTCTTGTAGACGAATTTCTGCACGGCGGGCGTGTCGATATTGTCCTTGGTGGCGATCACGAACGGTGTGTGCACCTCGCGAGCCACCGGTTTGCCCTCCAGCGCATGCACCATCATTTCGACGCCGAGCTCGCCGACGCGATACGGGTATTGCACCACATCGGCGGTGACGATGCCCTGGCGGATATCCTCCACGATCGGGTCCGAGGTATCGAAGCCGACGATCTTGATCTTGCCGATACGGCCGGCCTCGCGCACGCCGGTCGCCGCACCTTCGGTGTTGTTCGTGGTGATCGTGAAGACACCGGCGAGACGGGGGTGGGCGGCGATGGTCGCGGTGACAATCCCGGCCGCCTTCGAGGTCTCGTTGTTGCTGTACTGCACGCCCAGGTACTTGATGCCCTTGTACAGCTTGATCTGGTCGACGAAGCCTTGCAGCCGCTGCTGCGCCACCACCGCGGCCGGCGAGTTCTCCATCGCCATCACCTCCCCCTTGCCGCCAATCGCCTTGGCCAGCGCGATCGCCGCCTGCTTGCCGCCGAGGATATTGTCGGACTGGATGTTGGCGATGGCGACGCTCATGTTCTTGAGGTCACCGTCGATCGAGATGATCTTGATGCCCATCGCCTTGGCTTTCAGCAGGGTCGGGGTCATCGCCACCGGGTCGTCGGCGGTGAACATGATGCCATCAGGCCTTGAGGCGATCACCGCATCGAGCACCCGCATCTGCAATTGCGGCTGGTACTGCGCCGGGCCCTGCGCGTCGAAGACCACGCCACCCAGCTTCTTTGCCTCAGCGGCACTGCCGCAGGCCACGGTCGAGTAGAACGGATTGCCGGTCAGTCCCATGATATAGGTGATTTTGAAAGGGCTTTTAGCGGCTGCCCCCTGCGCCAGCCCGAGCGAGCCGGCCAGGACGAGCGAAAGGGCCGTGGTGAATTTCAGGCGCATGTCGTCGTGTCTCCCTTGTTGCGTTGTGTCTGCATCAGCCGCGTTCCTGGCTTTGGCGCTTGAGTTGGTCGGCATAGACGGCCGCGATCACCACGAAGCCGACCACCACCATCTGCCAGAACGGCTGTACCCCCATGATGATGAAGCCGTTGGCCAGCACCGCCGGAATGAAAACGCCGATGACGGTGCCGATGATGGTGCCTCGCCCGCCGTAGAGGCTCGTGCCGCCCAGCACCACGGCGGTGATGGCATCGAGCGGATCGGTGGAGTGGCCCTCCAGCGTGGTGGTCGAGAACCGACCGAGCGAGAGCATCGCGGCAACGCCCGCAAGCACCCCGCTCAGCACGTAGAGGCTCAGTAAATGCCTCGACACATTGATACCCGCCCGCCGCGCCGCCTCGGGATTGGAGCCGACCAGGAACGTGTGACGGCCATAGCGCGTGAGGTGCAGCACGATGATGCTGACGATGGTGAACAGCGTCGCGATCACCACCAGCCACGGCACGCCCGCGATGCTGTCCGAGCCAAGCGCGATGAGGGGCCCGGGCACGGTGCGGATATCGTTGCCGCTGGTGATAAGATAGGCGAGACCGAGCGCCGAGCCCATCGACCCCAGCGTGGTGATGAGTGCCGATACCCGCAACCGCGCGATACAGAACCCGTTGAAGGCGCCCCAGGCCAATCCGGTGATCAACGCGACGCCGGTGCCGATCAGCACTGTGCCGATATCGTTGGTGCCCAGCGCCTGCATCGTCTTGGCGGCGGCGACACCCGCGAATACCAGCACCGAGCCGACCGATAGGTCGAAGCCGCCGGCGATCATCACAAAGGTCATGCCCATGGAAATCACCATCAGCACCGACGCATCGAGGAATATGTTGCGGATGTTAAACGTGCTGGCGAATGTCCGCGGTCGCATGAAACCGAAGAACGCCAGCAGCAGCAGCAGGATCACCAGCATATAGGCCGGTGAGGAATTCACGGCTTGGCGCAGCCGGTGCCGCAGCGTGGGCGGAGCGAGCAGGGCGGCATCGGCGGGTGCGTGGGCGCTGGTCTGGCTCATGCGGCGGCCCCTTGCTCGGCGTCCAGCGCGCCGGTCATCGCGCCGACCAGGTCCTGGATGGTGATGCCGTCATTACGCAGCCTTGTGATGCGGCGGCCGAGGCGAAGTACCTCGATGCAGTCGGCCACCTGCAGCACGTCGCGCATGTTGTGGCTGATCAGCACCACCGCGATGCCGGTGTCGCGGATGCGCCGAATGAGGTCCAGCGTTCGCCCGGTCTGCACCACGCCAAGGGCGGCGGTCGGCTCGTCCATGAACACCACGCTGCGCGCCCACATGATCGAGCGGCAGATCGCGACACTTTGACGCTGCCCGCCGGAAAGGCTGGAGATCGGCGTGTCCATGTCCTTCAGGCTGACCTTCAGCCGCTCGAACGCCACCAGGCTTTCGCGACGCATCGCCGCGTTGTCGAGGAAACCGAGCCGACCGAGCAGCCCGCGGCGCAGCAACTCGCGGCCCATGAACATGTTGGCGGCGGGGCTGAGGTCAGGCGCCACCGACAGATCCTGATAAACGGTCTCGATACCCGCCGCATGCGCCGCCGCTGGCGAGTCGAAGACGACCTTGTGCCCCTTCACGATAATCTCACCGGCGGTGGGCCGGTAAACCCCGCTGAGGATTTTCACCAGCGTGCTCTTGCCCGCGCCGTTATCGCCGATCAGCGCTGTCACCTCGCCGGCATGGGCGGCGAAATCGGCGCCGCGCAGGGCTTCCACATGGCCGAAATTCTTCGTGATGCACCGCGCTTCCAGGATTGGCGCGGCAGTTTCGGTGGACGAAAGCGACGCGTCCTGAGCGGGGCGGTGTACTCCGTCGACCAACTTGGCGTGCCTCTTTTTGGTTGATGCATTCGAATGCATGACAGCATAAGCAGGTATTCTGGGCCCGATCAAGGGTTGAATCAGTCGCGTGCCGTCAGGCCTTGCTGGCCGCCAGGATCTGCGCCAGCACAGCGACTTCATCGTACATCCGCCACTCGCGAATGATTTTCCCTCGACAGAACTCGAAGTGCGACGCGCCGAGCATCGCCACGGGGGCGCCGTTCACCGGGCCATAGGCGGGCACGCCGGAATAGGTGCCGCGCAACACCCAGATCGCCGCGATCCGCAGACCGAGGTCGGGTGAATAATGGGCGGAGAAATCACGCTCTCGCCACCCAGCACCGGGGAGTGCGCCGCGAGCCGTGCGGCGATAACGAAGGGGTCGAGCCCAAGGTCCTGCAACACCGCGAATTCATCGCGCATGACCCATTCCTCGACCACTTTGCCGTTGCGCACCAGGCAATGGGCGGTGCCGCGGTTGACCCATTGCCGCCCGGTAGGCGGGCCATAGGTCCAATAGCCGCTGTGCGTGGCGTTGTTGAACACGCGGTGGCTGCTGACGAAACCGCCGCTGCCGCGCTGCTCCCAGACGACGTCATCATGCCCGCCGCCGCGATTGGGAAAAGCCGACATGCGCTGAATGGAGTTCCGCATCACGTGGTCGAAACCGTAGGTCTCGCCATAGGCGGTATGGACCTTCACGTCGGGCGCGTAATGGTCGCGCAGATGGCCGAGGCCGCGGGTGATCCATATCTTGTCGGTCCAGCTCGTGATGTAGTCGCGCGGATCGTCGTAGGGTGCGTAGGTCGCGGGGTCGATATCCGCCAGTTGGTCGTCGGCGCGCTGCGCGTTGGTGGTCACGGCCGGGCCTCGTGAAAATGATCGTGTGTTCCCGTGCCGAGCAGCGCCACGGCTTCGGCGAGGTCGGGCGCCAGCGCGCGCAGGCGGGGTAGGCAGACGCTGAACAGCGCGTCCGCCGCGGCGCCGGCGGCCCGAGCAGCCAGCGCCGCCGGCCCGTCCGCTCGGCACAGCAGGCTCAGCGTGCGGCTGAAGCCTGGCGCTGGCAGCGCGACGGCCCGGGTGGCGGCGGCGTTGGCCGCCCCCTGCAGCAGGCAGAGCGGCGTTGTGATCGCCCAGCCGATGCCGGTGGCCACCATCGCCACCAGTGCATCCGAGCCGTCGATCTCGACGCGCCGTTCGCTGTCGCAGCCGATCCGGCGCAGATGCCGCTCGATCTGCATGCCGGTATGCGAGCGGGCGCTGTAGCGGATCATCGGCAGCACCGACGCGAGTTGCCTGAGCGACGCGGACGTCGAGAGGTCGGGCACCGGCATCGCGCGTGGCAGCAGCAGCACGAAGGGCTCCCGCCAGAGCGGGAAGCGCAGCAGGTCATCCAGGTCCTCCAGCGGGTCGGATGTCACGATGGCGCCAACTTGCCGGCCGATCAGGGCAGCCCCGAGTGACGGGGCGAGTCCCGACCACACCACCACCCTGGTGGCGGTGCCGGTCAGTCTGCGAATCAGCTCCGGCCCGGCGGTGGAGGCAAACGTGTCCACGAGGCCAAGGCGCAGTTCATGGGCCGGAGTGCCGGCAGCCTCGGCCACCGCGTGCGCGAGCTGGGTGGCCTCGCGCAGCAATGGCTCGGCGCGGCGGTGCAACAGGTCGCCCGCCTCGGTGAGCGCCGTGGGCCGGCTGCCGCGCAGCACCAGCGTCACGCCCAGCGCCGCCTCCAGCCGGCGCACCGCCTGGGACACCGCGGATTGGGTCAGGCCGAGCCGGTTGGCGGCAACGGTCATGCTTCCGGACGTGGCCACCTCCACGAAGACGCGCAACGCCCGCAGCTCCAGCGGCGGCCGTTCGGTCATGACCGCAAACTGCGTGAGCGCATCGATGATCTCCGGATAACGACGTTCGGACGATGACGTTTGTCGCGCAACAGCGCCGGCGTCATAGTATCGAAATTACTGACAATCATAAGATTCACGATTAGGCACGTTCGCACGGTTAGCGCCGATGGCGGACGGCGATAACGTCCGCCGCGCCGGAGGGAGCCGGCATCGCATGGCCGAAACCGCAGACATCGTCGTGATCGGGCTGGGCGCCATCGGCAGCGCCGTCCTGCACCGGCTGGCGTTGGCCGGTGTCCGTGCGGTGGGCATCGACCGCTTCCACCCGCCGCATGACCGAGGCTCCAGCCACGGGGAAAGCCGCATCACCCGGCTCGCAGTGGGTGAAGGAGAGACGTATGCGCCGCTGGTTCGTCGTTCCCACGCGATCTGGCGCGAGCTGGAGGCGCAAACCGGCGAGCAATTGATGTTGACGACCGGCGGGCTGGTAATGGGGGTGCGTGGCGGCAGCGCGCAGCACCACGGCAAGGATGATTTCGTCGACCGCACCATCTCAGTGGCCACGTCCAACGGCATTCCGCACGAGGTTCTGGACGCCGCCGCCATCACCGCCCGGTTCCCGCAGTTCGGCCTGCGCGGTGACGAATGGGCCTGCTACGAGCCAAGTGCCGGGCTGCTGTTCCCGGAACGCTGCATCGCCGCGCAACTGCGCCTGGCGGAGGCGGCCGGCGCGGTGCTGCATCGGGGCGAGACGGTGGGCAGCCTGCGGGCCATGCCGGACGGAGTCGAGATCACCACCGATCGGCGCGTGCTGCATGCGGGCCGCGCCGTGATGGCCGCTGGCCCCTGGGTGGCTGGCCTGGCCGGCGGGCGCGTGGCCAAGCTGGTGCGGGTCTATCGGCAGAGCCTGCACTGGTTCATGGCCGCCACGCCCGATGCCTATGCGCCGGGCCGGTTCCCAGTGTTCATCTGGATGCATGGCGGGGGCGAGGAGGACTACATGTATGGCTTCCCCGCGCTGCCAGGTGCCGGCACCGTGAAGCTCGCGAGTGAACGCTATGCCGAGACCGTTGATCCGGACCGGGTCGAACGGGCGACGGGGGCGGAATCGGCCGCGTTCTTCGCGCGCCATGTTGCCGGGCGGCTGCACGGCGTGACCAGCCAGGCCGTGCGGGCGGCAGCCTGCCTGTACACCGTGACCCCCGATAGCGGCTTCATCGTCGATGTCCTGGCCGGGCATCCGCATGTGCTGGTCGCGTCGGCCTGTTCCGGCCACGGCTTCAAGCACTCCGCGGCGCTTGGCGAGTTGCTGGCCGCCCGCGCGCTCGACGGCGCCGCCTTGCCGGCTCCGTTCAGCCTGGTCCGCTACGGGGCCACGCCATGACCCCGTCTTTCACCCCGTTGGAGTTCCCTTAGCCATGCGCCGCAACACCCTCCGAGACCTGCATCAGGCCGGCCAGCCGATCATCAACGCCTGGCTCTCGATCCCCTCCGCCTATGCCGCGGAGGTGGTCGCGCAGCAGGATTTCGATGCCGCAACGGTTGACATGCAGCACGGCATGATGGGTTTTTCCGAGGCCGTGGCAATGTTGCAGGCGATCAGCACCACGCGCGCCATTCCGATGGTGCGCCCCTCGGGGCTGGATGCGCCGCAGATCATGCGGCTGCTGGATGCCGGCGCCTATGGTGTGATCTGCCCGATGATCTCCACCCGCGCGGAAGCGGAGGCGCTGGTCTCGGCTTGTCGTTACCCGCCGGCGGGGCGGCGCTCGTTCGGCCCGTCGCGCGGGCTGCTGTATGGCGGCACCGATTATTTTACGCACGCCAATGACGAGATTCTGGTTTTCGCGATGATCGAGACGCGCGAGGCGCTGACGAATCTCGACGCGATCCTGGAGACGCCCGGCCTTGACGGCATCTATGTCGGCCCCAACGACCTGGCGATCGAACTCGGTTGCGCACCGAAGGCCGAGCACGATGACAAGACGGTGGTGTCGGCGGTGGAGCGCGCCCGCGCCGCAACGGCGGCACGCGGGCTGATCGCCGGCATCTTCTGCTCGGACGGCGCCGCGGCTCGCGCCCGGTTGCAGGAGGGCTTCCGACTGGTAACGCCTGGCAACGATGCGGCCATGCTGCGCAACACAATGGCAACGATGGTCCGGGCGGCACGGGCGCAATAAGTGGCGCGAGCAAAATAAGTGTGATTGTTGCACGCATCGTTGTCGGAAACGGTGGCGTGAAGTTTGGGCGGACTGGCGGCTCAGCTTGGGCAGAAGCGGGGATGGCGCCCTGGCCTGGGACGCAGAGACGGTTGCCGAGATCGTCCCGCAAGGCCATGCCCAACCTGGCGCAGATCCTCGCTGGGCGCAGGTCCTCGCTGGGCGCAGGTCCTGGCCAGGCCGAGAAAGGCGCCGTGACCGTCGCGCCTTTCATTGTTGGTGTGCTGCGGGGTCCCCGGGCGGTAGGCCGCGCCACCGTTTCTGCCCCCCAATAACCTTTATGCCAGTAACCTTTGCGCCGGTTACGGGTTTTGGCTCTGACCCCTCAGTGTTGCTTGGCGTCCCGTAGGGGATTCGAACCCCTGTTACCGCCGTGAGAGGGCGGTGTCCTGGGCCTCTAGACGAACGGGACGAGGCCGATAGCCAGCCGGGCTCTACGGCAAGGGCCTGGGCGGATCAACCCCCAGGCAACAGGTCTCTGCGCTGCCTGCAGGCGCGCAAGTCGCGTTCAGGCCGCAGTTTTTCTTATAATCGACCTATAAGTATATAATGTTGAAACATTTTTTCTCGATCCTCAGTCGGAGGACAGGGCCGCCACGGCCTGCTCGTCTCGCAGCGGGGTCGCGGTTTTAGTCAATAAACCCTTGATTTCTCATTCACCCGCGGCTAGGAAGTCTGGGTCCGCGAGGGGTGTCTTTGGACAGATGTCGTGCGTGCCGTGCATCACATGCATGGCGCGCGCGGGCCGATCCAAAAAGGAGACACCCCAATGCCAGCTTCCTCGTTCCAAGACTCCGGGACGCCACGCCGTTCCAGCCTGATCCGTGCGCTCTCAAAGACGCCGCCGGGGCGCTTCGTCGAGCGAGCCATCCGCAAGCCGGAATACGGCGTGCTGTATCTCGGCACCATGTTCTGGGTCGTCGCCGGCGCGCTCGGCATCGCACGGCCGCTGTTCAGCATTCTGGTCGCGCACGTCTGATCCCCTCACGTCTGATCCTCTGGCATCTGGCCCACCCCGCGTCTGGCCCAACTGGAGTGCGCCGGCGCCCTATGGTCCGCGAGGAGGGTCCGGAAGCCGCAGCGCCCGCTCGCGCGCACCGCTGCGACAAGCATCGGAACAATAGCGAACCTGCTCCCAGTCGCGCGCCCATTTGCGCCGCCAGGCAAATGCCCGCCCGCAGGCGGCACAGATTTTAGCCGGCCGTTGCTGCGGTGGGCGATGCTTCATCGCGCGAGCAAAACCCGCCCGACCACGCGCATCGCCGGGTCGAGCAGCACCAACCGATCCGGCCCGCCGCCGGACAGCGTCACCGCGAGCCCGCCACGCCACGAGGTGACCGCGGTGATGCGGGTCCCACTCGGTTCATCGAGCACCACGCTAGCGGGAATGGCGGCTGCCGGCGCGATGCCGCCGGATGGCACGGATGGTCGGGGGCCCGACGAACTCACGGGTGGTCCAGCTTCCACCTTCGCGGCTAGGGGCGCGCCGGAATGCGCCTGGGTCACGCGCTGTACGATCACCACCACCAGCACGCCGGTACCAAGGATGATCACGATCCCCATCGCCACCACCGCCACCTTAAGCGCGCGCATCGCGCCAGGCCCCATGCCGCTCATCCTCGCCTCCCGCTGCGTCTCGCCGTAATGAGGCGCGCATGTCGGGTAATTCGCCGCCGCGCGCAATCGGGCCCTTCGTCGCGACCGCCACGGCGGCCGGCACGCGGCTCGATCGTTTTCTCACTGAACAGGTTGGCGCTGAACAGGTGGGGGCCGATCAGGCTGGGGCCAACCATGCCGGGCCGGAACATGCCGCGTTGACCCGCAGCCGCATCCAGGCGCTGATCGAATCCGGCCACGCGACAGAGGACGGCCGCCCCCTCGCCCGCCCGGCCAGCCCGGTGCGCGCGGGCGCCGCCTACCGGCTGACGCTACCGCCTTTGGCGCCGGCGCGGCCGTTGGCACAGGCGATCAACCTCACAATTCTGTTCGAGGACCGGGATCTGCTCGTGCTCGACAAGCCGGCGGGATTGGTCGTTCACCCGGCGCCAGGCAACGAAACCGGCACGCTGGTCAACGCGCTGCTCGCCCATTGTGGCGACACCCTGGAGGGGATCGGCGCCGAGCGCCGGCCGGGCATCGTCCACCGGCTGGACAAGGACACCTCCGGCATCATGGTCGTCGCCAAAACGGAGCTGGCGCTGAACAGGCTGGCTGCCGCCTTCGCCGCCCGCGACCTCGACCGGACCTACCTCGCCGTCGTCTGGGGGCTGCCCACACCTGCCAGCGGCAGCATCGAGGCGCCAATCGGCCGCGACCCGCACGACCGCAAGCGCATGGCGGTGCTCTCGCCCTCGGCGAGGAACGGCAAGCCGGCGCTGACCCATTACCGCACTCTGGCGGCGCACGGGCTGGCGGCGAGCCTGCTGGAATGCCGCCTCGCCACCGGCCGCACGCACCAGATCCGCGTCCATCTGGCCCATCGCGGCCACCCGCTGATCGGCGACCCGGTCTATCTCCGCCGCATCCCGGCCGTGGCCCGAGGGCTGCCGCCGGCGACGCGCGACCGGTTGCTCGGCTTCCCGCGCCAGGCGCTGCACGCCGCGAGCCTCGGCTTCTCCCACCCCAGAACCGGCGAAAAACTGGCGTTTTCCACCCTCCCGCCAGCTGACTTCGCGGCCCTGCTGACGGAACTCGATCTCTCGGCGAGTTAATCCCGACTTCATTAGTCTGGATTATTGACGTGCGCTCCGCGGCGGGCGTAATCTCCTCTCCGCGGGGCGACCGGTGCACGCCCCGTCTTCCGACCGGACGGCGCTGCCAGGGTGGGGCGGCGTCCGGGGCGAGCGGACCCAGATGCACCGAGGGGGCAGCCGGCCACGTGGCCAACCGCCCCCGAACGGCAAGCCGCCACGCCAGCAATTTGCGCCCCAACCCGATATTCCCGGGGGCAAAAGCGGCATCCGGCGGCAGGTCGGACGAAAGGAGTCCGGATCATGGTCTCTAGCGTCATGTCTATTGCCCCCGAGGGTAATCTGCAGCGGTATCTCCAGGAGATCCGCAAATTCCCCATGCTCACCCCCGAGGAGGAGCTGGCACTTTCGCATAAATGGCGCGACGAGGCGGATCTGGCTGCGGCCGATCGCCTGGTCACCTCGCATCTGCGCCTGGTCGCCAAGATCGCCATGGGCTATCGCGGCTACGGGTTGCCGATCGGCGAGCTGATCTCCGAGGGCAATGTCGGCATGATGCAGGCCGTCAAGCGCTTCGACCCGGACCGCGGCTTCCGCCTCGCGACCTACGCGATGTGGTGGATCCGCGCCGCGATCCAGGAATACATCCTGCACTCCTGGTCGCTGGTGAAGATGGGGACGACCGCGGCGCAGAAGAAGCTGTTCTTCAACCTCCGCCGCCTGAAGGGCCAGATGCAGGCGATCGACGACGGCGACCTGCAGCCCGAGCAGGTGGCCTCCATCGCCAAGACCCTTGGTGTGCCGGAAGCCGATGTCGTCAGCATGAACCGCCGGCTCGCAGCGCCCGACAACAGCCTCAACGCGCCGCTGCGTGCCGACGGCGAGGGCGAGTGGCAGGATTGGCTGGTCGATGAGACCGAAACGCAGGAACAGGCGATGGCCGAGCGCGAGGAGATCTCGGGCCGCAAGGCGCTCCTCGCCAACGCGCTGAAGTCGCTCAACGACCGCGAGCGCCACATCCTCATCGAGCGCCGCCTCAAGGACGAGCCGACGACGCTCGAGGATCTGTCACAGCAATACGATATCTCGCGCGAGCGGGTGCGCCAGATCGAGGTCCGCGCCTTCGAGAAACTGCAGAAGGCGATGCACGCCCAGGTGCTGGAGCAGCGGCGCGCCGCCGCCCAGAACAGCGTGGCGCACGCGATGGAGCGAGGCGGGGCGGAGCGAGGCGGGACGGAACGGGGTGGGGCGCCAAGCCCCGCCTGAGCACGGCTGCCCATCGGGGACGTTCCCGGCGGGCGGATGCCGGGGCCCCATCGCTTCCTCAGGCCATCGCTTCCTCAGGCCATCACTCCCTCAGGCCATCGCCTCATCGGGCACCGCCGCGCCGGTCATGTAGGCAACGGCGTCGGACATGGTGTGCGATTTCGGATCGACCACGCAGAGCCGGCGGCCCAGCCGGTGCACATGCACCCGGTCCGCGACCTCGAACACGTGCGGCATGTTATGGCTGATCAGGATGATCGGGATGCCGCGCGCCTTCACGTCCAGGATCAGCTCCAGCACGCGCCGCGACTCCTTCACGCCAAGCGCCGCGGTCGGCTCGTCGAGGATGATCACCTTGGAGCCGAACGCCGCCGCGCGCGCCACCGCCACGCCCTGGCGCTGACCGCCGGAGAGCGTCTCGACGGCCTGGTTGATGTTCTGGATCGTCATCAATCCGAGCTCGCTCAGCTTCTCGCGTGCCACACGCTGCATCTCGGCATGATCAAGCTTGCGGAACAGCCTGCCGAGCAGGCCCTTCTTGCGCAGCTCGCGCCCCATGAACATGTTATCGGCGATCGAAAGCCCCGGCGACATCGCGAGCGTCTGATAGACCGTCTCGATGCCCGCGGCGCGCGCCTCCAGCGGTGAGGCGAAGCTTACGCGCCGTCCGTCCAGCGTAATCTCGCCCTCATCGATGCGAACCGCGCCGGACAGCGCCTTGATCAGCGTGGACTTGCCGGCGCCGTTATCGCCGATCACCGCCAGGATCTCGCCGGGGTAGAGCTCGAAATCGCAACGATCGAGCGCCGTCACCCGGCCGTAGCGCTTGACCAGGCCGCGGGCCCGCAGGACCGGAGCCGGGCGCGAGGGGGCGGCCTGCTGCATCACACCACCGCCTTCCTGATCCACTGGTCCACCGCCACCGCGACAATGATCAGCGCGCCGATCAGCAGATACGTCCATTGGGGGTCGGTGCCGTACATGTTGAGCCCGAGCGTGAACACACCGACGATCAGCGCGCCGCAAAGCATGCCCAGGATCGAGCCGCGCCCGCCGAACAGCGAGATGCCGCCAATCACGGCAGCCGTAATGCTGTTGATGTTCTCGAACTGACCGGAATTGGGCGCGATCGCCCCGATCCGCCCGATCAGCGCCCAGCCGGCCACGGCGCAGACCAGCCCCGACAGCGTATAAACACTGATCAGCACGCGCCGCACCCGTACCCCGGCGAGCGCCGCCGCCTCCGGGTCGTCGCCCACCGCATAGACATGCCGTCCCCAGGCGGTGTGGCGCAGCACATAGGCGAACAGCGCCACCATCCCAAGCATCAGCACCACGCCATAGGTGAAGGTCGCACCACTCTTGCCGCCGATGACGAAACTATTGCCGAGGAACTGCAACGCCGGGGCCGCAAGCGAAATCTTGATCGCGCCAATCGTCTCGTTTCCGGAATAGAGATAGTTCGCCGCCAGCACGATCTGCCACGTGCCGAGGGTCACGATGAAGGGCGGCAGACGCATTCGCGCCACCAGCATCCCGTTGCACCACCCCACGGCCGCCCCGAGCGCGAAGCCGGCGAGGATCGCGACCGACGGCGGCAGCCCGTAGGCGAACACCACCTGGCCCATCAGCACGCTGGACAGCACCATGATGGCGCCGACCGACAGATCGATCCCCGCGGTCAGCACCACCAGCACCTGCGCGATGCCGACGATGCCCGTCACCATGACCTGCTGCAGGATCAGCGTCAGCGCGTAGGCGGAGAAGAATCGCGGCCCCACCAGCAGGCGGAACCCGAGCAACGAGACCAGCAGCACTAACAGCGGCGCCAGCCACGGCGTCTCGTGCAGCAGCGCCTGCATCCGTTCGAGCGGCGTGGGGCGGCGGGCGAACTCCACCACCGTCTCGGTGCCGGCGACCACGATCGCCGCCTCGAAGCCCGGCCCTGCTCCCCTATCCTTCGCCATCGCGCCCCGCCATCGCCGCGCCGGGAATGCCGGCGCGGCACTGGTGTTCAGCCACCCGTCTTGTAGCGCGCGCCGCCTCAGCGCGCGAGCCGGCTCAGTTGCCCCAGCAGAGCTTGGCGCCCTGCGCCGGCGAGATCGAGGCAACGCCCGCCACCGGATGCGCGGTGATCAGGTTGACGCCGGTGTTGTAGAAATCCTTGCCCGCGCTCGCCTGCGGTTTCTTGCCGGTCTTGGCGAAAACCGCGATCGCCTTGACGCCAAGCGAGGCCATCCGCAACGGATATTGTTGCGAGTCCGCCGCGATGATGCCGCTTTTCACACCGGGCATCGCCGCACAACTGCCGTCGATCGCGACGATCGTCACCTGCCCTGCCTTGCCGACGGATTTCAGCGCCTGATAGGCACCGAATGCCGCCGGCTCGTTGATCGCGTAGACCAGGTTGATGTTCGGGTTGCGCGCGAGCAGCGCCTCCATCCCCTTCTGCCCGCCCGATTCCGAGCCACCGGTCTCGACATGGCCGACGATGCGCGGGTCCGGCACGTTGAACACCGACGGGTTCGCGATCTTGTCGCCGAGCCCGGCGAGAAAGCCATGGTCGCGTTCCACATCCACCGTGGGGTGGGAAATCGCCAGATCCAGCATGGCGATTTTGGCGTCCTTCGCCTTCGCGCCGAGATGCTTCGCCGTCCATTCGCCGATCAGCCTTCCGGCTTCGAAATTATCGGTGGCGAAGGTCATGTCCGCCGCACCGACCGGGTTCAGCGCGGTGTCGAGCGCGATGACCAGCAGGCCCGCCTTGCGCGCCTTTTCCACCGTCGGCACGATCGCCTTGGTGTCGGACGGCGTGATCAGGATGCCCTTGGCGCCCTCGGCGATGCAGCTCTCGATCGCCGCGACCTGGGACTGATTGTCGCCATCATACTTGCCCGCATAGGTCTTGAGATCGACGCCGAGCTTGCGGGCCTCGGCCAGCGCGCCTTTGCGCATGGTCACGAAATAGGGGTTGGAGTCGGTCTTTGTGATCAGACAGGCGCGCACCGGGGCGGCGTGCGCCGCCGTCACGCCAAGCGGCGCGAGCGCCGCCACCAGGCCCATCACCGGGCCGAGGGCCGCGACCGCGAACGCGAACGCGCCGCGCCGTGCGGTCGATCTTTTGGGATGCATTGGTTTCATGGTGTTTCCCCGCAAATGCCGAGTTGTCCAGCCAGGGCCCCGTGCTCTCGGCCGCCACGGCACCTCGGTGCGGACCATGCCGGGGTCGCTGCCCGTCGTCAATAAATAAATCAGACGGATTTATCTATTGACCGCGATGGCCCCCACCCGCACGATGTGGATCGGGGGTCGCCATGAACGCCGAGCGCACGCGCGAAATCTCAACACCGTCGCTCCGGCATGGCGCCCAGCGCCCCGACACACAGCCTCACAAGGTCCGCTCCTATAACGAGCGCCTGCTGCTCTCGCTGCTGCGCGAACATGGCAGGCTGGCCAGTGCCGATCTCGCCCGCCGATCCGGCCTCACCGCGCAGACCGCCTCCACCATCACGCGACGCCTACAGCGCGACGGATTGCTGGCACGCGAGGCGCCGGTGCGCGGGCGTGTCGGTCAGCCCTCGGTGCCGCTCGCCCTGGCGCCGGACGGCGCGTTCTTCCTTGGCCTGCATTACGGTCGGCGCAGCGGCGAGCTGGTGCTGCTCGACTTCACCGGCCGGCCCCGCGCGGTGCGGCGCAGCCGTTTCGCCTTCCCCACCGGGGCGCATCTGCGGCAGTTCGCGCGCGAGGCGCTCGCCGCCCTCATTGCGGCACTGGAGCCCGGCCAGCGCGGCCGTATCGCGGGGATGGGCGTTGCCATGCCGTTCCGGCTCTGGGAATGGGAGCAGGAGGCAGGGCTCGCGCCCGGCACACTGGCCCCGTGGATAGATTTTGATATCGCAACGTCTCTCACCGGACTGTGTTCGTGGCCAGTGCAGTTCTGCAACGACGCCAATGCCGCCTGCGCCGCCGAGCTGGTGTTCGGCAATCCGGCGCGCCACGCCAATTTCGTCTATTTCTTTATCGCCTCGCTCGTTGGCGGCGGGGTCGTCATCGACGGCGCGCTGCGGGAGGGGCGCACCGGACTTGGCGGCTCGTTTGCTTCCATGCCGGTGCCGGCACGCACCGCGATGCCGGCGGACAAAGCCGGTGCGCCAGGCGCGGACGCCGTGCCGCTCATCCACCGCGCCTCGCTCTACCGGCTGGAGGCCGCTCTGGCACGCGCCGGCCACGATCCCAGCCTGCTCTGGCGCCGCAGCGCGGATTGGAGCGATTTCGAACCGATGATCGGTCTGTGGATCGAGGACGCGGCACCCGCCCTCGCCCATGCCGCCCTCGCCGCGGCGTCAGTGATCGAGACCGAAGCGATCGTGATCGATGGCGCCTTCCCCGCCCCCGTGCGGGCCCGCCTCACCGAGCGCGTGCGGACATATTTCGCAGCCCTCGACCGTCGTGGCCTGCCGGAGATCGCCATCGTCGAGGGCACGCAGGGCGCGGCCGCCCGCGCGCTGGGGGCCGCGGCACTGCCGCTCATCGCCCAATTCTCCGGCGATCGATTTTCCGGTGGCCGGGGGGCCGGTGACCGGGTGTCCGGCGACCGGTCCTCGCGAACCCGGATCGCCGCCGCCTAGATCGCCACCCCGAGGTCACTCGCGCCCCCACTGGCCGCGCCCCCACTGGCCGCAGCCGCCTCCGGCGCCGTCCAATCGGCCGCCAATGCCGCGTGCTCGTCGCGCACTTTCGTCAAGTCGGCGGCAACCCGCGCTTCCATCGCCGCGGCGAGCAACAGCGGTACCGCTTCGGCCAGCAGCCAGGCGACCCCGGCCGCGCCCCAGGCCAGCGGCAGCGTGCTGCCCTGCCCCAGCAATGCCAGCGCGGCGCGGATGCCCGCGCCGTTGCGCCACAATCCCACCATCGGCCCGAGGCTGAGGGCGAGCCCCGCCAGGAGCAAGGCGCGCGCCTGCGCCCGCCAGCCGGGCCCCGCCGCCACCACGGCGATCAGCCCCGGCAGCAGCAGCACCGCCGCCAGCACCGCGAGGCCCGGTGCAGCCACCGCCAGCGCGCCGAGCACCAGACCCTGCACCCAGGCCGACTTTGCGCCACCCGCCTTCTTGCCGTTGCCTTTTTTGCCAAGGCCCCGCTTGTTGCCAAGCGCCGTTGCGGCGGCTCCGGTGCGGGCGCTCGCCATCAGGCCAGCACCATGGCCAGCGCCATCACCACCGCACCGGCGGCGGCGGCCTGCACCGCCTCCAGCGCCGTGGCGCGCGCCCATTCGCGCCGGGCGGCGCGCCCCGAGACCAGGGCCGAGATTTGCGCCTCGATCGCGCGTTGTCGTGCCGCCACGCGGGATGCCTCGCTCTGGTCGGTCCGCCGCGCCGCCTCGTCGTCGAGCACGTCCAGCAGGCCCGCCAGATCTCCCGCCTCCACCAGCTCCGCGACCAGCGCCGCGAGATGTTCGCGCCGCACCCGGCTGCGCAGCGCCTGGGTGGCAGGCCTCGCCCGATCCACCAGCCACCATGCCAGTGCGGGGAAACGCGGGGCCTCGGCGCCGCGCCGGCGTGGCGCGAGGCGGGCCAGCAGCCGCAGCGGGGCCAGCGCCGCGTCCTTGTCGCCCGCCGCCAGCGCCGCCAGGTCCGCCTCCGGCCGACCGTCACCGCGGGCCGCGAGAAAGGCGCCGATCTCGCGGTCAACGGGGCTCGTCTGCGCCGCGCCGGCCCGGCGCGCGGCATCTTCCAGCGCCGCCAGCAATTCGCCCTGCGTCACCACCAGCCGGCCGGCGAGCAATGGCGAGCGGCAGGCCAGCAGCGGCAGCAGGCTGTAGCGCAGCCGCGCCATGCCGCCCGCCCAGCCGCGCTCGGTCAGCCACAGCCGCAACTGCCGCGCCTCGCGCCCGAGCGCCTGCGTATCGCCGCGCGTGCTGCGAACCTCGGCCCAGGCGTAGATCGCGTCGAGCCGAACCAGGTCCTCGACCGCTTTCTCGCGCATCCCCGTCGCGGCCGCGGCGACCGGGCCGAGCCCGTCGGGGAACAGCCGCAGGCCGCGCCACGACAGCGGCGCCAGCGGGTCGAGCACGGCCACAGCGCGCATCACCATCATCGCCTCGGCCGCGGCGTCGGGCGCGGTGAAGGCGGCGACCGCATCGTCGAGCTGCTTGGCCAGGCCCGCGTCACCGACCTGCCGGCGCAGCCAGGCCCCCACCTCGCCATCGCGCAGCCGCGCCGCCCCCGCGGCCGGGTTCTCGGCCAGCGCATGGGCGAGGCTGCGCGCCTCGTGCACCTCGATCTCGGCGATGGCGAGCGGCCTGCTGGCGCGCCGCTGCGGCCGCAGCGCCACCCGCCGCGCGCGCAACCCCTGGGCATCGGCGAGCTGCGCCGGCGTGGGTCGGTGCTCCGGGTCCTCCGCCAGCATGCCGCCCACAAGCTCCGCGATGCCCGGCGGCAGCCGCACCTCGCCAAGCAGCGCCGGCATGCTGCCGAGCGCCAGCTTGCGCCGCAGCAGCGTCCCAGGATCGAGCTCCGCCCACGGCATGTGCCCGAGCGCCAGCGCCAGCAGCAACACGCCGAGCGCATAGACGTCATCGGCGATGCTGCCCTCGCCGCGCCCTTCCACGAGGCATGCCTCCATGTAGGGAGGCTCGAAGCCCAAAGGCTGACGCGAACCCGGCGCGAACGCCCAGGCGCCGCCGAGCACCGCCCGCCCCGGCCCTGCGAACACATTGGCCGGCGCGATGGCGCGATGGGTGATCCCGAGGTCCGCAAGCCGGCGCAGAACGGCGGCCATCGGCCGCAACACCTTGGCCACCAGCATCGCCTCCGGCAGCCCCCGCTGCGGCGCCGTCAGCCCGTTATCGGCGGTGGCCCCGTTATCGGCGGTCGCTCTATCCGTGGGGCCAGCATCAGCGGGGCCCCCATGAAGCGGGCGCGGCTGGAACAGCGGCGGCCCTGGCGGCGCCTGCGTCACCACCGCCCAGGCGGGGCCCCCCGGCGCCGCCACCGCGCCATGCCCGAGCGGCACCAGCAGGCCGTCGATGCCCACGCCGGTCAACGCCGAAAGCGCGTTGGCCCGCGCCGCCATGCCCTGCGGCACCAGGCTCGCCATCAGTGCCGGCGCGCTGCCCGCCCCGCCATCGCCGACCAGCGTGTCACGCACAGCGAAACAGGCGAGGTCGAAGCACGCGCGCGGCAACGGGCGGGTGAAATCGGTTGCGTACCGACCCGCCACCAAGCCGTCACGGGTGCCCCCGTCATTGGAGCGCCAGTCGCGTCCTGCGACCTCGCTCCCCTGCCCCGCCTTGCCGGACATGCGAACACCCTGACAGCGTCCCGTTAGCGGCGTGCTAACGCGCCACCGGGGGAAGGCGGCGCTACCCCTCGAACGGGTCGCGCACCACGATCGTGTCGTCGCGCTCGGGGCCGGTGGTCAGCAGCGTCACCGGCGCGCCCACCAGTTCCTCGATCCGCCGCACATATTTGATCGCCTGCGCCGGCAGGTCGGCCCAGCTCCGCGCGCCGGCGGTCGAGCCGCTCCAGCCCTCCACCGTCTCAAAGACCGGCTCGGCCGATGCCTGCGCCGCCGGTGAGGCCGGCAGCCGGTTCATCGTTTTGCCCTCGACACGGTAGCCAACGCCGATCTTCAACTCCGGCAGGCCGTCCAACACGTCGAGCTTGGTCAGCACCAGGCCCTGGATGCCGGCGACCGTGACCGCCTGACGCACCAGCGTCGCGTCGAACCAGCCGCAGCGCCGCCGCCGGCCGGTGACGGTGCCGAACTCGTGGCCGCGATCGCCGAGCAACTGGCCGGTCGCGTCGTGCAGCTCCGTGGGGAACGGGCCGGAGCCGACGCGCGTCGAGTAGGCCTTGGCGATGCCCAGGATGAACCCGACCGCGTGCGGCCCGATCCCCGAACCCGAGGCGGCGGTCGCGGCCACGGTGTTGGAGGAGGTGACGTAGGGATAGGTGCCGTGGTCGATGTCGAGCATCACCGCCTGCGCGCCCTCGAACAGGATGCGCCGGCCGGCGCGACGCGCCTCGTCGAGCCGCTCCCACACTGCCTCGGCGAAGGGCAGGATGCGCGGCGCGAGGTCGAGCAGGTGGTGCATCAGGGCCGCCTTCTCAAAGGTGGCCGCGCCGAGCCCGCGCAGCAGCGTGTTGTGGTGCAGCAGCAGCTCGTCGAGCTTGGCATCGAGCGTCGCCGGCTCCGCGAGATCGGCGACGCGGATCGCGCGGCGCGCCACCTTGTCCTCATAGGCCGGGCCGATGCCGCGCCCGGTGGTGCCGAGCTTGCGCTCGCCGCGTGCCGACTCGCGCGCGCGGTCGAGGGCCGCGTGCAGCGGCAGGATCAGCGGCGCGTTCTCGGCGATGCGCAGCGTGGCGGGTGTCACCTCGATGCCCTGGTCGCGCACCCGCTCGATCTCGGCGAGCAGCGCCTCGGGGTCGATCACCACGCCGTTGCCGATGAGCCCCATCTTGCCGCGCACCAGGCCGGAGGGCAGCAGCGACAGCTTGTAGGTCTGGTTGCCGACCACCAGCGTGTGCCCGGCATTGTGGCCGCCCTGGAAGCGCACCACGAGGTCGGCGCGGCTGGCCAGCCAGTCCACCACCTTGCCCTTACCCTCGTCGCCCCACTGCGCGCCGATGACCGCGACATTAGCCATTTTCCTGCTCCGTTCGATGAGGCCCGAGCAAAACCGGGCTGCCGCCGGCCCCGAGCACGTAGAGGCAGCCGAGGCGGCGTGCCTCGGCCTCGATATCGGCGACGGGCGCGAGCCCGGCCACGGTCGCGAACCCGGCGGCCCTGGCGGCGGCGCCGTCCATGTCCCACGGCACATAAAGCCGGGGCCTCGCAGGCCTGGCCGGCGCGGCGCGCAGCACCGCATCGGGATAGAGCGTCAGCCCGGTCGCTGGCTCCGCCTCGCCGGTATGGCCGCCATTGCCGCAAAGATAGCGCCCGCCGCGGCCCAGTTCCTCGACGCGGCCGGCGGCGTAGATCGTGACGCTCACGCCGGTGTGATAGCGCAGGCCGCGGAACTCCACGGGATCGACCGTCAGCACCAGCGTCGGCGCACGGGCATGGATGGCGGCGACGGTGGCGGCCAGTCGGTCCGCATGCTGGCGCGCGCGCGGCGTGAGCGGCGAGGCGGCCAGTGCCGCAAGCGCGCGTGGCGCCGGCCCCGCAGCGAGCAGCAGCTCGGTGAGCGTTCCGGCGAGCGGCCCCGCGTGGTGCGCGACGGCGGCGGCGTCCTTGCGGTCGAGGGCGTGCGCGAGGGACGTGCTCGACAGTCCGGCCTCCTCCAGCAACGCCGGGATCAGCGGCGGGTGCGTGAGGTCGAAGCTGGTGTGGGTGACGCCGAGCGAGGCCAGCGCCTCGGCGGCGACGGCGACCACCTCGGCATCGGCCTCGGGCGAATCGGCGCCGATCAGCTCGATGCCGGCCTGCGCGATCTGGCGCTCCGGCTCGCGCGCATCCGTGCCCTGGCGCAGGCACTGCCCGGCATAGCACAGCCGGAGCGGTCGAGCCGCGCCGGCGAGCCGTGTCGCGGCGATGCGCGCCACCTGCGGCGTCATGTCGGCGCGCACGCCCATCATGCGCCTGGTATCGGGGTCCAGCAGGCGGAAGGTCTGCTCCGTCATCGCCGCACCGGCGCCGGCGAACAGCGTGTCCTCGAACTCCAGCAGCGGCGGCTTCACGCGCTGATAGCCATGCGCGCGGAACGCCGCCATCAGCGCCTCGACGGCGGCGGCCTCGGTCTCGGCCTCGGGCGGCAGCACGTCACGCAGCCCCGCGGGCAGCAGCGCGGGATGCGGTTTGTCGCCGTTCATGGCGCATCACCGGTCGCGTCGTCATGGAAGAAGGGATTGCGCGTCACGCCAACCGTCCGGGAAGTGGCGGGCGCGTGTAGCACCGGCACCGGCGCAGGCCAAACCCTGGACGCATCGGCGCCAAGCCGGCATCGTGGCCGCAAAACGCACGGAACACCCATGGCCGACGCAACGCCCCTGCCCGACAAGCCGACCGACAAGCCGGCCGAACCCCTGGCACGCTTCGAGACCACGCACGAGGGCACCTTCGCCGGCACCACGCTCGCCTATCGCGCCATCGCGGCCGAGCTCGACGTGATGGACGCCGAGGGCAAGCCGCGGGCCCGCATCTTCGCGTTTTCCTACCTCGCGGACCCGCAGGATACCCGTCGGCCGGTGATCTTCGCCTTCAACGGCGGGCCTGGCTCGGCGAGCCTGTGGCTGCACATGGGCGCGCTCGGCCCGCGCCGCGTGGTCTGCCCCTCGGACGGCACGCCGGCCGGCAGCGGCCCCTATGATGTGGTGGACAACGAGCATTGCCCGCTGGAGCGCGCCGATATCGTCTTCATCGACCCGCCGGGCACCGGGTATTCCGCGATGGCCGGCACCTGCAAGCCCGAGGACGGCTGGGGGCTCGACGCCGATGCCGAGATCGTCGCCGGGTTCATCAAGGCGTGGCTGACCGCGCATCGGCGCTGGGCCTCGCCGCGCTACCTGCTGGGGGAGAGCTATGGCACGACGCGCGCGGTCGCGGTCGCCGGCAAGCTGGCGGGCGGGCTCGCCGGGGTGGCGTTCAACGGCATCGGGCTGATCTCGGCGATCCTCGATTTCCACACCGCGCGGTTTCAGCCCGGCAACCCGCTGCCGGACGCCAGCTATCTGCCGACCTACACGGCGACGGCGCTGCATCACGGGCTGATCCAGGCGCCGGACGGGCGCGACAAGCTGCTGCTGGAGGCGCGCCGCTTCGCGATGATGGAGTATCTGCCGGCGCTGGTCGCCGCGAGCCGCCTGGCCCAGCCGGAGCAGGCGCGCATCGCCAAACGCCTCGCCCAGCTCACCGGCCTGTCCGAAGCCTGGCTGCAGCGCGCCCATCTGCGCATCGAACCGAGCCGCTATCGCAAGGAGCTGCTGCGCGCCAAGGGGCTGACCATCGGGCGCTTCGACTCCCGCTATACCGGGCGCGACTTCGACGAGGCCGGCGAGCTGCCGGATGCCGATCCCTCGTCCTACGGCATGGACAGCGCCTTCGTCTCCACCGCCAACGACCATATCGGCCGCGTTCTCGGCGTGGACTGGCAGCGCCCCTATACGGTCTTCAACCGCAAGGCGCTGGAGGGCTGGGACTGGCTCGGCCCGAAGAAGGAGGGGGTGATGCGCTGGCCCGGCTACGTCAATGTCGCGCCGACGCTCGGCCAGTTGCTGCGCGAGGACCCAGCGCTGCAGGTGTGGATCGCCAACGGCATCTATGACCTCGCCACACCGTTCCACGCGGTGGAAAACAGCATCGCCGGCAACGGGGTCGAGACGCAGCGCATCCGCATGACCTATTACGAGGCGGGGCATATGATGTATCTGCACGCGCCCTCGCTGGCGGCGCTGGCCACCGACCTGCGCGGGCTGGTCCACCCGCCGGCATAACCCCAGGGGGCTGGCGGGAACGCCGCGCAGCCCCATGTGAGCAACGCAATCAACGGAGTACCAGGCATGGCCGCGCACACGATCAAGACCCTTGTCACAGCCACCGCGGTCAACACCGGGGGGCGCAACGGCCACTCCGAGACCACCGACGGCTCGGTGAGCGTCAACCTCTCGGTGCGCAAGGAAATGGGCGGGCCGGGCCTGCCCAACACCACGACGCCCGAGCACCTGTTCGCGGCGGGCTATGCCGCCTGCTTCGGTGGCGCGCTGGAGTTCGTTGCCAGCCAGCACAAGAAGAGCGTCGCCGGCAGTTCCGTCACCTGCTCGGTGGGCGTCGGGCCGCGTGAGGGCGGTGGTTTCGGCATTTCGGCAAAGCTGCTGGTGAAGGTGCCGAGCCTGCCGAAGGCGGAGGCGACGGCGCTGGTCGAGGAAGCGCATGACAAGGTCTGCCCCTACAGCCACGCGACGCGCGGCAACATCGATGTGACCGTCGAGGTCGAGGGCACCTGAGCGGGCGGCGCCGGCCGGGGGCCACTTGAGCGGACAGACCGCCAGGCGGCCGCCGTACCGGCCCGCCTGATGCGCCTCTCGCTCGCCACGCTGAACCTTCTGCCCGCCGGCATCGCCCGACCGGGCCATGATCCCGCGCGTCTCGGTGCCGGCATCGTCCATCTCGGGCTCGGTGCGTTCGCGCGCGCGCATCTCGCCGCCTACACCGCGCCGCTGCTGGCGGCGGACCCGAGCTGGGGGATTGCCGGCGTCAGCCTGCGTCGCAACGATACCGAAACGGCCCTGGCGCCTCAGGATGGGCTTTACACACTGGCGGAACGCGATGGCGGTGAACGCCTGACGGTGATGGGCGCGCTGGCCGGGCTTGCCACCGGCAGCGGGCCGGCGCTCGACCTGCTGACGCGGCCGCAGACCCGCATCGCCACCCTCACGGTGACGGAAAAAGCCTATTGCCGGCATGCGGCGACCGGCGCGCTCGACACCGACGACCCGCTGATCCGCCACGATCTCGCGGCCCCCCATACCCCCCGCAGCGTGCCCGGCATTCTGGTCGAGGCGCTGGCGCGTCGCCGGGCGGCGGGGATGGCGCCGTTCGGCGTGCTGTGCTGCGACAACCTGCCGGCCAACGGCCAGTCCGTCCGCCGGGTGGTGGCCGAACTGGCGCTCCTGCGGGACCGTTCGCTCGGTGATTTCATTGCGGATAGCGTCGCGTTTCCCGATACGATGGTGGATCGTATCGTTCCCGCCACGACCGACGTCGACCGGGCGTCCATCGACCAGGCGCTGGGCCTCACGGATGCCTGGCCCGTGCTCTGCGAGGGGTTTCGGCAATGGGTGATCGAGGATCGGTTTCCGCAGGGCCGGCCGGAATGGGAGCAGACGGGGGCCGAACTCGTCGCCGATGTCGGGCCGTATGAGACGATGAAGCTGCGCCTGCTCAACGGCGCCCATTCCTCCATCGCCTATCTCGGGCAACTGGCGGGCTGGGAGACCGTCGCCGATGCGGTCGCGCAGCCGGCGCTGCGGGAGCATATCACCGCACTGATGGCCGAATCCGCCACCACGCTGCAACTGCCCGCCGGCGCGGATGCCACGCGCTACGCAAGCGCGCTGCTGGGCCGTTTCGCCAACCCGGCATTGCGCCACCGCACCCGCCAGATCGCCATGGATGGGTCGCAGAAGCTGCCGCAACGCCTGTTTGCCCCGGCTCTCGACCGCTTGCGCGCCGGACGCACCGCACCGCGCATCGCACTAGGCGTTGCCGCCTGGCTGCACTTTCTGCGCGGGGCCGCGGATGACGGCACGCGGCTGCCCCTCGACGATCCGCATGCGCAACGGCTGCGGGAGGCGGCGAGCGGTGCCCCCGATGCACTCGCGCTGCGCGACGCCGTGCTGGCGATGGCCGGGATCGTGCCCCCTTCCCTCGCCGATCACCCTGGCTTTGCTGCGGACGTTCTTGCTGCCGTGGAGAGCCTCGCCGCGCGCGGCACCGTTGCGACATTGACGAACTGGAACGACCGTCACCGCTCGACGGACATGGGCACGGACGGAGCCGCTTGACGCTTCGATCGCGGGCCAACTAACGTTGTTGACCTCAACCCCAACCAGGAACGGATGGTGGAGCGGCAAGCAACCGGCAAACCCCCCAGTCTACAAGCGGTCTTGCTGCGAGGTCTTGCCGGGCGCTGTCCGAATTGCGGCCGTGGAAAGCTGTTCCGCGCCTATCTGAAACAGGTGGACCAGTGCGATGCCTGTCACGAAACCTATGCCGATATCCAGTCGGATGACGCCGCTCCGTGGTTCACGATGCTGATCGTCGGCATTCTCGCCGCCCCGCTCTATTTCCTTTTTCAGGGCTTTTTTGCCGCCTACTTCATCGCGGCGATGATCAGTTTCCTTCTCGCCCTGACCGTTCTGTCGCTGGTCCTCCTGCCGCGGATCAAGGGCTGCCTGATCAGCGCCTTCTGGTATTCGGGCGCGTCACGCCAGGGGCCGTGAGGCGCCGCCGCCCTCGCCTCAGAAGTTCAGCGTCGTCGCCTGCACCACCAGCGGCAGCGTGCGCACCATCGCCAGCACCTCCTCGGGCACCGGTTCGTCGACCGAGACCATGCAGATCGCATCGCCCCCGGCCTCGGCGCGGCCGAGATGGAAGGTCGCGATGTTGATCCCGGCCCTCGCCAGCGTCGCGCCGAAGCGGCCGATGAAACCCGGCTTGTCCTGGTTGGTGACGTAGAGCATGTGGCGCGCGAAATCCGCCTCCACGGGAATGTCCTTGATCGCGACGATGCGCGGCCGCGTGCCCGCGAACAGCGTGCCGGCGACGGCGCGCGTCTGCTTGTCCGTGGTGATGGAGACCCGCACCAGCGTCTGATACTCGCTGTCGCGGTCATGCACGGTCTCGGCGACATCGATGCCACGCTCGCGCGCCAGCACCGGCGCGTTGACCATGTTCGCCCCCTCCAGCATCGGGCCCAGCACGCCCGCGAGCGCCACCGCCGTCAGCGGCCGGTGGTTCAGCTTCGCGGCAGCACCCTCGTAGTCGATCGAGACTTTCAGCACGTTGCCGTCCTGCGCCGCCGTAAGCTGACCCGCGAAGGTGCCGAGCAGGCGGCACAACTCCATATAGGGTGCGAGACGCGGCGCCTCCTCGGCCGTGACACTCGGCATGTTGATCGCGTTCGCGACGGCACCGGTCAGCAGAAAATCGCTCATCTGCTCGGCCACCTGCAGCGCCACGTTCTCCTGCGCCTCGTTGGTCGCGGCGCCCAGATGCGGCGTGCAGACCACGCCCTCGAGCGCAAAGAGCGGGCTTTCGGTGGCGGGCTCGGTCTCGAACACGTCGAGCGCCGCACCCGCGACATGGCCGGCCTTGATCATCTCCGCCAGCGCCGCCTCGTCGAGCAGGCCGCCGCGCGCGCAGTTGATGATGCGCACACCCTTGCGCGTGCGGCCGAGATTCTCGCGCGAGAGGATGTTCTTCGTCCCCTCCGTCAGCGGCGCGTGCAGGCTGATGATGTCCGCTTGTTGTAGAAGCGTATCGAGTTCGACCTTTTCCACACCAAGCTCGCGGGCGCGCTTTTCGGTGAGGTACGGGTCATGGGCGACCACCCGCATCTTCAGCCCCTGCGCGCGGTCGGCGACGATGGAGCCGATATTGCCGCAGCCAATCAGCCCCAGCACCTTGCCGTACAGTTCCACGCCCATGAAGCGGTTCTTTTCCCACTTGCCAGCCTTGGTGGAGGCGGTGGCCTCGGGGATCTGGCGGGCGAGTGCGAACATCATCGCGATCGCGTGCTCGGCGGTGGTGATGGCGTTGCCATGCGGCGTGTTCATCACCACGACACCGGCCGCGGTGGCGGATTTCACATCGACGTTATCGACACCGATGCCGGCCCTTCCCACCACGCGCAGCCGTTTTGCCTCGGCCAGCAGCTCGCGCGTAACCTTGGTCGCGGAGCGGATGGCCAGCCCGTCATACTGGCCAATGATGGCGCGCAGATCGGCCGGCGACAGCCCCGGCTTCACATCCACCTCGATGCCCCGACGCTTGAAGATCTCGATGGCGGCGGGAGAAAGCTTGTCGGAAATCAGGACCCTCGGTCCGGCGATTTTTGTCATGGTTCAGGCAACCTTCCTGGCGAGCGTGTCGGCGGTCTGCGCGGCCGCCCAGTCGAGCCAGGGCAGCAGCGCCTCGATGTCGGACGTTTCGACGGTGGAACCACCCCAGATGCGCAGGCCCGGTGGGGCATCGCGATAGCTCGCGATATCGTAGGCGACACCTTCGGCTTCGAGCAGGGCCACCAGCTTTTTCGCCGCCTCGGCCTGCCCCGCCGCGTCGAGCGAGGTGAACCAGGGTGCGACGATTTTCAGGCAGATCGAGGTCGGCGAGCGCGTCTCGGGACGTTCCGCCAGGAAATCCACCCAGTCGCGCGACGCCGCAAAGCGCGCGATCGCGGCGAGGTTGGCCTCGCTGCGGGCGATCAGCGCCTTCAGCCCACCGATCCGCTCCGCCCAGCGCAGCCCGTCGAGCGCGTCCTCGACGGCGAGCATGCTGGGCGTGTTGATCGTTTCGCCGTTGAACACACCCTCCGCCAGCTTGCCCCCGGACGTCAGGCGGAAAACCTTGGGCATCGGCCAGGCGGGCTTGTGCGCGAGCAATCGTTCGACCGCGCGCGGCGACAACGCCAGCATGCCGTGCGCCGCCTCGCCGCCCAGCACCTTCTGCCAGGACCAGGTGACGACATCGAGCTTGTCCCAAGGCAGAGCCATCGCGAACGCGGCCGAGGTCGCATCGGCGATCACCAGCCCCTCTCGGTCGGCGGCGATGAAGTCGCCATCCGGAAGTCGCACGCCGGAGGTGGTGCCATTCCAGGTCAGCACCAGATCGTGCGCCGGGTCGATCTGCGCGAGGTCCGGCAGCCCGCCATAGGGAGCGGCCAGCACGCGCCCATCCAGCTTCAGTTGCTTCGTGATGTCCGTTGCCCAGGCCTCGGAAAAACTCTCGAAGGTCAGAATATCGACCGGCCGCGGGCCGAGCAGCGACCACAGCGCCATCTCGACCGCGCCGGTATCGGAGCCCGGCACGATGCCGAGCCGCCAGTCCGCCGGCATGCCGAGGATGGCGCGTGAGCGCGTGATCACCTCAGCGAGCCGCGCCTTGGGCTCCTTCGCGCGATGACTGCGGCCGAGCGTGGCGGCAGCGAGCGCCTCCAACGACCAGCCCGGTCGCTTGGCGCAAGGCCCGGATGAGAAGTGGGGATTGGCCGGACGGATGTCCGGACGCGGAAGGAGCGTCATGTTTCGCTCTCCCTTTCAGAAGAGAAGCGTCCCGGTGGGGGGACGTGGCCCAATACCCCGGTAGCCTCACGGCGAAGACGATGCAAGATCTTCCGGATTTTTTTAGCCTCGGAGCGGCGTGCCCAGCGGCCCCTGTCCCGCACCCAGCCCCGGCGCCGCCAGGATCGCCGCGCGCAGATAGGCCCTTCCCTCCGCCACCGCCTCGCGCAGCGCCATGCCGCGCGCCAGGTGTGTGGCGATCGCCGAGGCCAGGGTGCAGCCGGTGCCGTGCGTGTGCCGCGTCGCGATCCGCTCGGCGGTGAACATCACCACGCCGTCGGCGTCCACCAGCACGTCGGTGAGGTTGTCGCCGGCGAGGTGCCCGCCCTTCACCAGCACCGCGCCGGCGCCCATCGCGCGCAGCGCATGGCCGGCACGCGCCATGTCCGCCACATCCTCGACCGCGAAGCCGCAGAGGGCCGAGGCTTCCGCGAGGTTCGGCGTCAGCAGGCTCGCGCGGGCGATCAGCCGGGCCAGCACGTCACGCCCGCGACCTTCGAGCAACGCCTCGCCGCTGCTCGCACGCAGCACCGGGTCGAGCACCAGCGTCAGTTCCGGCCAGCCGCCCAGCGCCTCTGCCACGACGGCGGCGGCATGGCCCAGCATGCCGATCTTCACCGCATCGGCGCCGAGATCCGCCAACACAACTCGTATCTGTTCTGCAACGATATCCACGGGCACGGGGTGGATCGCGTGCACGCCCCATGTGTCCTGCGCCGTCACCGCGGTCACGGCCGCAAGCGCGAAGCCGCCGAGCGCCGTGATCGTGCGGATATCCGCCTGGATGCCCGCGCCACCGCCGGAATCCGAGCCCGCGATGGCCAAAACCCGGGCGATCATGGGTGCGTCAGACCGCGGCGCGGGCGATCTCGTCGCACAGCGAGTCGACGAGGCTGGCGACCAGCCCCTCATCCTCCGCCTCCGCCATCACCCGGATCACCGGTTCCGTGCCGCTCTTGCGGATCACCAGCCGCCCGGTGCCGCCAAGCTCGCGCTCGGCGGCGGTAATCGCCTCGCGCACCGTGGCCGCATCGAGCGGCGAGCCGCCCTCGTAGCGCACGCTGCGCAGCCGTTGCGGCAGCGGGCGGAACACCCGCAACACCTCGGAGGCGGGCCGGCCGGTCTCGACCAGCACCGCCAGCACCTGTAGCGCCGCGGTCAGGCCGCAGCCGGTCGTGCCATGATCGAGCAGCAGGATATGGCCGGACTGCTCGCCGCCGACATTGCCGCCGAGCTCGCGCATCGTCTCCATGACGTAACGATCGCCGACGCGCGTGCGGTGCAGCGCGATGCCCCGCGCGCCGAGGAACTGCTCGAGCCCGAAATTCGACATCACCGTTGCCACGACGCAACCACCGGCGAGCCGGCCGGCATCGCTCCATGCCCGCGCGATGAGTGCCAGGATCTGGTCGCCATCCACGACGGCACCGGTCTCGTCGGCGATGATCACCCGGTCGGCGTCACCGTCGAGCGCGATGCCGAGATGCGCGCCGTGGCGGCGCACCTCCTCCTGCATCAGCCCGGGCGCGGTCGAGCCGCAGGCGCGGTTGATGTTGAAACCGTCGGGCTCGACGCCGATGCGCACGACCTCGGCCCCCAGCTCCCACAGCACCGCGGGGGCAACGCGATAGGCCGCGCCATGGGCGCAGTCGATCACGATCTTGAGCCCGTCGAGGCGCATGCCGCGCGGGAAATTCGCCTTCACGCTCTCGATGAAGCGCCCGCCCGCATCGTCGAGCCGCGCCGCCCGCCCGAGCCGCGCCGACGGGGCGAGCCGGGCTGAGAGGTCGGTCGCCATCGCCGCCTCGATCTCGGACTCGGTCTCGTCGGAGAGCTTGAACCCGTCCGGCCCGAACAGCTTGATGCCGTTATCCTCGTAGGGGTTGTGCGAGGCCGAGATCATCACCCCGAGATCCGCGCGCAACGAGCGCGTCAGCATGGCCACCGCGGGGGTTGGCTGCGGTCCCACCAGGATCACGTCCATGCCGGCGCCGATGAAGCCCGCGACCAGCGCCGGCTCCAGCATGTAGCCGGAGAGGCGGGTGTCCTTGCCGATCACCACCCGGTGGCGGTGCGCGCCGCGGGTGAACAGCAGCCCCGCCGCCTGGCCGAGCTTCAGCGCGGTTTCCGCCGTCATCGGATCGATGTTGGCGGTACCGCGGATACCGTCCGTGCCGAAAAGCCGTCGCTGCATCATGGCCCATCCTACTCCCGCCGCGGCCTCGCCTGCCAGACCCCGAGGCCGCGCCAGACATCGATGGCGCGCACCGTTGCCGGAACATCATGCGTCCGCAGCACCGACGCGCCGAGCAGGCAGGCCAGCAACCCCGCGGCAAGTGAGCCCTGGTCGCGTTCGCCGGGCGGCAGGCCGCCACCCAGCCGGCCGATGAAGTTCTTGCGCGAGACGCCCACGACCAGGGGATGACCCAATCCGAGCAGCGCGCCCAGCCGCGGCAGCAGAACCAGGTTCTGCGCGCCAGTTTTGGCAAATCCCACACCGGGGTCGAGCGCGATCGCTGCCGGCTGAACGCCCGCCGCAACCGCCGCGTCGCGCCGTGCCGCGAGCTCGGCCGCGACCTCGGCGAGGATGTCCGCATAGGCCGCGCGCCGGTTCATGTCGGCGGGTATGCCGCGCCCGTGCATCACCACCACCGGACAGCCGGCGCGCGCCACCACCCCGGCCGCATCCGGATCGTGCGTCAGGCCTGAAACATCGTTGATCGCGGCCGCCCCCGACGCCAGCGCGGCCGCCATCGTCGCGGCGTTGCGGGTGTCGACCGAGACCCGCACCCCCTCGCGCACCAGGCCCGCCAGCACCGGCAGGACGCGCGCCTGTTCCTCCTCCGGAGGCACGGCCGGCGCACCGGGGCGGGTGGATTCGCCCCCGAGGTCGATGAGCGCCGCGCCGGCACGCGCCATGGCGAGGCCGGCGGCGACCGCCGATGCCATGTCGGGGTATTTGCCGCCATCGCTGAAACTGTCAGGCGTCACGTTCAGGATGCCCATCACCTGCGGGAAGCCGGTGAGCCCGGCCCAGGCCGGTGGCACGGCGGAAAGCCGTGCCAACGCCGCGCGATGCAAGGGCGGAACGGCGTCAGCCGGAACGATCGCGCCATCCGCCAGCCGCGCCAGCGCGAAGGCCACATGACTGCCGGCGAGCCACAGCGCCCGCCCGGCCGCCACCGCCTCGGCAGCGGCGGGCCCGAAGACCAGCCCCAGGGGCTCGATCAGCGGAGGGTGCCGCTTTGCCGCCGGCGAACCACGGCGAAAACCGCCGCGTCAGCCAGGTTGCGGCGCCGGATCCAGCCCCGGCGGCGGCGAACCGAGCGGCCGGCCGGTCGGCGGCACGGAGGCGCGTCGGCTGTCCGGCGCCGGCTCATCGACCACCTTGCGGATGACCGGCTCGCCGCGCAGCACGGTGCGGATCTCATCGCCGGACAGCGTCTCGTGTTCCAGCAGGCCCTTCGCCAGCGCATGCAGTTCCGCGATGTTGTCGGTAAGAATCCGCCGCGCATGCGCATAGGCCGCGTCGATGATCGCCTTGATCTCGGAATCGATCTCCCGCGCGGTGGCCTCGGAGACGTTCTTGTTCTGGGTCACCGAGTGGCCGAGGAACACCTCCTGGCTGTTGTCGCCATAGGCGATCATGCCGAGCTTGTCGCTCATGCCCCATTCGGTGACCATGCGGCGCGTCTGGTCGGTGGCCATTTTGATGTCGCCCGACGCGCCGTTCGAGACCTTGTCGGCACCGAAGATGATTTCCTCGGCGGCTCGCCCGCCCATCGCCATGGTCAGTTCCGCGAGCAGTTTTGACTTGCTCTTGGAATAGCGGTCGCCCTCCGGCAGGCTCATCACCAGGCCGAGCGCGCGGCCACGCGGAATGATGGTGGCCTTGTGCACCGGGTCGCATTCCTCCTGGTGCAAGGCACACAGCGCATGCCCCGATTCGTGATAGGCCGTCATCTTCTTCTCGGCGTCGCTCATCACCAGGGAGCGGCGCTCGGCGCCCATCATCACCTTGTCCTTGGCGTTCTCGAACTCCGCCATCGCCACCACGCGCTTGCCGATGCGCGCCGCCAGCAGAGCGGCCTCGTTCACCAGGTTGGCGAGGTCGGCTCCTGAGAAGCCCGGCGTGCCGCGCGCGATCACCTTGGGATCGACGTCCGAGGCAAGGGGCACCTTGCGCATGTGCACGCGCAGAATCTTTTCGCGCCCATTCACGTCCGGGTTAGGCACCACCACCTGACGGTCGAACCGGCCGGGCCGCAGCAGCGCCGGGTCCAGCACGTCAGGCCGGTTGGTCGCGGCGATCAGGATGACACCCTCGTTGCTCTCGAAACCATCCATCTCGACGAGCATCTGGTTTAGCGTCTGCTCGCGTTCGTCGTTGCCGCCGCCGAGGCCAGCGCCGCGATGGCGCCCGACGGCATCGATCTCGTCGATGAAAATGATGCAGGGCGCGTTCTTTTTACCCTGCTCGAACATGTCGCGCACGCGCGACGCGCCGACGCCCACGAACATCTCGACAAAGTCAGAGCCGGAGATGGTGAAGAACGGCACGTTGGCCTCGCCGGCGATGGCGCGCGCGAGCAGGGTCTTGCCGGTGCCGGGTGGGCCGACCAGCAGCACGCCCTTCGGGATCTTTCCGCCAAGACGCTGGAATTTCTGCGGGTCACGCAGAAAATCCACGATCTCCTGCAACTCGCCCTTGGCCTCGTCGATGCCGGCGACGTCCTCGAACGTGACGCGCCCCTGCTTTTCCGTCAGCATCCTCGCCCGGGACTTGCCGAACCCCATGGCACGCCCGCCACCCGACTGCATCTGGCGCATGAAGAACACCCAGACGCCGATCAGCAGCAGCATCGGGAACCAGGAGAGGAACAGGTGCAGCAGCGGGTTGGTGTTGCCGCCCGGCGGCCGGGCCACCACGCGCACGCCCTTGCTGGTCAGCGTCTTGACCAGCGTCGGGTCACTCGGCGTGTAAGTCTCGAAATTCCGCCCGTCCGCAAGCTGGCCGGTGATGTCGTGCCCCTGGATCACCACGTTGCGAACATGTCCCGCGCCCACCTCGGTGATGAAGTCCGAGTAGGCGATCGAGGTCGCGTTGTGCCGCGGCGTACCGGGCTGGAACAGGTTGAACAGAACAACCAGGAGCAGGGCGATGATGACCCAAAGTGCCAGGTTGCGGCCAAAATTACTCATTGCGTCCTGCCCATCGCCGATGTGCCACCAACGTCTCGTGCCGCGGCGGCGCGCCTCGACAACTCACGGTTGATCTTCATCGCTCTAACATAGGGTGTCCTGCGCCGTCGCGCATCCCCCTTTCTCGAACCCGCCCGCCGGCAGGAACGGCGCTGGCGCGACCGCTATGCGCGGCAGGAAATCGTGTGCGCCCTCGGCCTCGAGCACCCAGCCGCCGGGCGCGCCGTTGCGCCCGCTGCCACGCCGCAGCCGCGTCCGGCCCAGCGTTGCCGCGCGCGGCGCGGCC
>JAJXXT010000167.1 GCA_021780935.1 Pseudomonadota bacterium | reverse complement strand
GGCCATGCGCTACGCCGCGCTCGGCGGCGGCAAGCGGCTGCGCGCCTTTCTGGTGCTGGAGAGCGCGGCGCTGTTGGGCGTCAACGACACCTGCGCCGCCCGCGTCGCCGCCGCGGTGGAGATGCTGCACGCTTATTCCCTCGTCCATGACGATCTGCCGGCGATGGACAACGATGACCTGCGCCGCGGCAAGCCGAGCACGCACCGGGCCTTCGACGAGGCGACGGCGATTCTCGCCGGTGACGCGCTGCAGACCCGCGCCTTCGAGGTGCTCGCCGATGAGGACACGCACTCCGACCCGCTGGCGCGCTGCGAACTCGTCGCCGCCCTTGCGCTCGCTTCGGGTGCGCGCGGCATGGCCGGCGGCCAGATGATCGACATGCTGGCCGAGGGCAGGTCGCTCTCGCCCCCCGAGGTGACGCGGCTGCAGGCGCTGAAGACCGGGCGGCTGATCCAGTTCAGCGCCGAGGCCGGCGCGATTCTCGGCCGCGCTCCCGCCGCCCGCCGCCATGCGCTGGCCGGCTATGGCCGCGATCTCGGCGCCGCCTTCCAGATCGCCGACGATTTGCTCGATGCCGAGGGCACCACCGAGGAAACCGGCAAGACGGCCGGCAAGGACGCGGCCGCCGGCAAGGCGACGCTGGTGGCGATGCTTGGGCCCGAGCGCGCCCGCGCCCAGGCCGAGCGGCTCGCCGCGCAGGCCGCCGACCATCTCGACGGGTTCGGCCCACGCGCCGACCCGCTGCGCGCACTCGCCGCCTTCGTGGTGGCACGCCGAAGCTGAGGCGCGGAGCATGGCCGCCGGCTGCCGCGCCGATCAGCTCCTCGCCGAGCGCGGCCTGGCCGAGAGCCGCACCCGCGCGCAGGCGCTGATCCTCGCCGGTCTGGTCTTCAGTGGGGAGCGGCGCGTGGACAAGCCCGGCGAGATGCTGCCGGCGACCGCGCCGCTGTCGGTCCGCGGCGCGGAGCATCCCTGGGTGTCGCGCGGCGGCGTCAAGCTCGCCCACGCGCTGGCCGCGTTCGGGCTGTCGCCCGCGGACCGCGTCGGGCTCGATATCGGCGCCTCGACCGGCGGCTTCACCGACGTGCTGCTGAGCCATGGCGCCAGCCGCGTGCACGCCGTCGATGTCGGCCATGGACAGCTCGCATGGAAACTGCGCACGGATCCGCGCGTGATCGTGCACGAGCGGTGCAATGCCCGCCATCTCACCGCCGCCACGCTCGGCGAACCCGTTGGCGCGCTGGTCTGCGATGCCAGCTTCATCGGGCTGCAAACGGTGCTGCCGGCGCCGCTCGCGCTCTGCGCACCCGGCGCCTGGGCGGTGGCGCTGATCAAGCCGCAATTCGAGGCCGGACCCGGCGCCGTCGGCCGCAAGGGCGTGGTCCGCGACGCCGCCGTGCATGAGGCCGTGTGCGGCCGCATCACCGCCTGGTGGGCCGCGTTGCCCGGCTGGCGCGTGCTCGGTCTGGCCGAGAGCCCGATCACCGGCCCCGAGGGCAACCGCGAGTTCCTCATCGCCGCGCAGCGCGCAGACATCGTCGCCGCGGCGCGCGACGAGGTTACAGAAGTCCCTCACGGCGGAAGCTGAGCCAGCGACCGTTGCCGATGATCACGTGATCGTGCAGCACGAGCGAGAGGGCCGCGGCCGCCTCCTTCACCTCCAGGGTCATCGCCACGTCCTCGCGCGAGGGCGACGGGTCGCCACTCGGGTGGTTGTGGACCAGGATCAGCGCGCTCGCTTGGAGTTCGAGGGCGCGCTTCACCACCTCACGCGGATAGACCGGGGTGTGGTTGACGGTACCCCGGGCCTGCATTTCATCCGCCAGAAGCCGATTGCGGTTGTCCAGGAACAGAACCCGGAACTGCTCGACCCGCTCGCGCGCGAGAGCGGCGGTGAGGTATTCGATCAGCCGGTCCCAGTTGGCCAGGAGCGGACGGTTCACCAGCTCGGCGCGGGCCAGGCGCAGCGCGGCGGCCTGCACGGTCTTGAGCGCGGCGGCCCCGGCCTCGCCCAGCCCATCGATCCCCCGCAGATCCTGGAGCGGTGCGGCGATGGCGGCGGTGTAGCTGCCGAAGCGGGTGAGCAGCGCACGCGCGATCGGCTTGGTGTCGCGCCGCGGCAGGGCCAGGAACAGGATCATCTCCAGCATTTCGTGATCGGCCAGCGACTCGGGGCCCGCGGTCAGCAGGCGCGCGCGCAGGCGCGTCCGATGTCCCTCAGCCCCCGCCGGCGTCGCGTGCGGGGCTGGGGCATCCGGTTCCAGCGGCAACATGCCTGTGGCGTCCGCGAGACCGCGCGTCATGCTCACACCCCCGGTTGCGGACACAGTGTGTCACGCGGCGAGCGGCACCGGAAGATGGCAGGCGAATTCAGCCGACCGCGGCAGGAACGTCGAGCCCGGCGGGCGAGCGGGTGAACACCTCGCAGCCCTGCTCGGTGACGCCGATCATGTGCTCGAACTGGGCCGACAGGCTGCGATCGCGGGTGACGGCGGTCCAGCCGTCATCGAGCACCTTCACCTCCGGCCGGCCGGCATTCACCATCGGCTCGATGGTGAAAAACATGCCCGGACGCAGCACGAGCCCGGTGCCGGGGCGGCCGAAATGCAGCACGTTCGGCGGCTCGTGAAAGCGCAGGCCGATGCCGTGGCCGCAAAAATCGCGCACCACCGAAAAACGCCGCGCCTCGACGAAGCTCTGGATGGCGTGCCCGACATCGCCGAGCGTGGCACCAGGGCGGACCACCTCGATGCCGCGCATCAGGGCCTCGTAAGTGGTGTCGATCAGCGCCTGGGCGCGCCGACTCGGCACGCCGGCGACATACATCCGGCTCGAATCCCCATGCCAGCCGCCGAGCACCACGGTGACGTCGATATTGACGATGTCGCCATCCTCCAGCCGACGCTCGCCGGGAATGCCATGGCAGACCACATGGTTGATGGACGTGCAGATCGATTTCGGAAAGCCGCGATAGTTCAGCGGCGCCGGCACCGCGCCATGGGCCAGGATGAACTCGTGGCACAGTGCGTCGAGCGTCCCGGTCGACACCCCGGGGCGGACATGCGCCCCGATCATGTCCAGCGTCTCGGCGGCGAGCCGCCCGGCCGCGTGCATGGGGACGAAATCCTCCGCCCCGTGAATGACGATCGAGCGCGCCTCGGCCCCTCCGTCCATCGCATCCTGCTCCTTGCGGCTTTGCCCTGGCATGAGCACTAACAGTTGCGCGGCGCGGGCGTCTCGCGCAAGGGCGTCGCTCGGCCAGCCATCGCGGGCCATCCGCATCGCAGACCATCGCGCGGCGCAACGCCCGCCGGTACTCCGCGCGGAGAATCAGGCTGGCCTGTCAGCTTCGGGCGAGTTGGTGGCTCCGCGGCGTGTGCGTGGGACAGGTGCTGCAGGCCCGCTCCGCCTGTCCCTTGGCCGCCGCGAACTGCGCCTTGTGCGGCCGATGCGGATGCGCGCCGCGCGCCGTCTCCTGCCCGTCGGCGGTCGCGGCGGGGCGCGCGCGCAGCGCCGCGAGTCGAACCACGCCGCGCCCGGTTGTGCCGTGGCGGGAATGGGCGAGATGCACGCGGGGCGCACCGCGCGCCTGCACCGTGGCCGCGTGCGCGCTCGGCACCAGGGACGGCAGGTGCGCCAGCAGCGGCATCGAGCCGGAAGCGGGCTCGGCCACATTCATCCGCGCGAACCCCTGATCGAGCAGCGCCATCATGTGCGCATCCCGCTCGGGGTTGGAGCCCGCCCCCATGACCACGCCGATCAGCCGCACATCCCCGCGCGTCGCGCTGGAAACGAGATTATGGCCGGCCGCGTCGGTATAGCCGGTCTTGATCCCGTCAGCGCCGACATAGGTCCGCAGCAGATTGTCATGGTTGGGGATCGTGCGGCCATGGAAGACGAATCCGGAGACGCTGAAATAGCGGTACTGATCGGGGAAATCCCGGACCAGATGGCGCGCCAGAGTCGCCTGGTCGCGCGCGGTCGTGACCTGTTCCGGGTCCGGCAGGCCCGAAGCATTGCGGAACGTCGTCCGTGTCATGCCGAGGGCGCGCGCCCGCAGGGTCATCATCTGCGCGAAGCGATCCTCGCTGCCGCCGAGTCGTTCGGCCAGGGCGACTGCGGCATCGTTGGCGGACTTGGTCACCAGGGCCAGGATCGCCTCCTGCACGACGAGGCGGGTCCCGGGCCGAATCCCGAGCTTGGAGGGGGCTGCGGACGCGGCGGCGGCTGAAACCGGCACCGGGGCATCGAGCGTGAGGCGGCGGTCGCGCAGCGCCTCGAACGTCATGTACAGGGTCATCATCTTGGTCAGGCTGGCCGGGTAGCGCGGAGCGTCCGGATTGGCCGCCGAGAGAATCGAGCCGGAACTGGCGTCGATCACCATGGAACTGTATCGGTCCGAACCGATCTGAGCCCACGCTGGACCGCCGCCAAGCATGGCGCACCCCAGCAGCACGGCCAGCAGCACGGCCCGCAATCGCGAAAAGGGGCCGGATGGCAGGCGCAAGCTGGGCGCGAACGACTGCAAAGCGGCTTGCCGCAGACCCAGAATCATGCCCTTCGACCCTATGCGATTGCGTCGCGCGATCCTATAACCGCCCGGCCCGGATGTCCAGACGAAACCTGATGCCTATGAATGGGTTAACGGGAACAGTTGCGGACGCACGCGACGGCGGCGGCGCAAGCCTCGGAATCACTAAATTGTGCATCGCACCAAAACCGCTTGACACGACGGCGGGATGGCCTATCTACCAGCTTGTGTTGCAGTGCAGCAAAAGCGGCGGACTAACGAGGGGTGGCCGGCTTGCATCCCGTTCGGCTCCAACCCGCGAAGACCGCCGCGCTGCACGATAAAGGAGGCAGACCGTGACGAGCAAAGTGAAGGCATTGCCTGCTGCCGCGGCAGTTCGCGATGCCGAGCCGACGCCGACCCCCGACACAGACGTCGCCGTCGTGCGGGGCGGGACGAAGAATAAGCCGACAGCAACCAAGAGTGAGGTTATTATGCAGAGTGGAATCGAGGCCGTTCAGGGGCAGGTGCAGCAGCAGGTGGAGAAGGCCATGAAGACGGCGGAAGAGCTTTTCGCGTTCAACCAGGGCAATCTCGAAGCCGTCGTCAAGTCGAGCCAGATCTGGTTCGCCGGCGTGCAGGACCTCTCGAAGCAGTTCGCCGCCAACGCCCAGGCGCAGTTCGAGGAGACCGTTTCGGCGTTCAAGACGCTGACCACGGTGAAGTCCCTCAAGGAAGCGGTTGACCTGCAGAGCACGCTGGCGCGTTCGGCGCTGGAGAAGTCGATGTCGGAGACCGGCCGCATCAGCGACGCCTCCTTCAAGCTCGCCGAGCAGGCGGTCGCGCCGATCGCCGCGCGCGTGACCCTTGCGGTCGAGAAGTTCTCCCACGCCGTCTGATAACGAGCAGGCGGCACCTGGCACGCCTGCCGCCGAACCCGTTCGAACCGACGCCCGGGATGGCTCATCCCGGGCGTCGCGCGTTTCAGCCCTTTGCGGCGCCGGTCGGCGCCTGGCAGCCCTCCGGGCGCGCACCAGGGGCTTTCCCCGGCGGGCCGGGTTCCAATATGCTGTCCCAGGCTGTTCGGCGGTGATGCCGGACCGGTCCGTTCCCCGGACGGCATAGGGGCGGTGCGCCGCCAGGATGTAAAGTACGAACGATGAGCGATAGCGACAAGCGTGGCGGCACCGATGGGCCGGTCACCGGGGTGGTGGTCAAGGCCCGGCCGAAGACCCGCAAGCCCTCGATGTACAAAGTGTTGATGCTGAACGACGACTACACGCCGATGGAGTTCGTCGTGCACGTGCTCGAGCGCTTCTTCCAGAAGACGCGCGAGGAGGCCACCCGCATCATGCTCCACGTGCACCGCCGCGGCGTCGGGGTGTGCGGCGTCTATACCTACGAGGTCGCCGAGAGCAAAGTGACACAGGTGATGGATCTGGCGCGGCAGAACCAGCACCCGTTGCAATGCACGATCGAGAAGGAATAGGCTCGATCGGGCCCATGCGGCAGGAGCGGCAGGGCCGGCTGGGATACGGCGAAAAATTCTCGCCGCGCTACACTTCGGAAAGCAGACGGGTGCACACTGACCCGGGCGCGACCATATGCGTAGCATTGGCCCAGCCCGGAGGCGGTTCTGAAGAGTGGGTCCTGCCTGGCTTTGACTGGCTGAGCCGAGCTGTCGATGTCTGGCGCGGGTGCCGGGCGTGGTCACGGCCCAAGCGGCACCGGCTGACCTGCGTCCACCGGCGCCAAGGACCTACTGAGGTATTTTTTTTTGGAGCGGTGTCGAGCCCATGCTGTCGCGAAACCTGGAACAAACGCTCCACCGTTCCCTCGGCTTCGCCGCCGACCGGCGCCATGAATACGCGACGCTCGAGCATCTTCTCCTCGGCCTCACCGAGGATGCCGATGCGGCCACCGTGCTGCGTGCCTGCGGCGTCGATCTCGACAAGCTGCGCGGCGACCTGACCGAGTTCCTGGACAAGGATCTCGCCGGCCTGCGCACCGACCGGCCCGGCGACCCCAAGCCCACGGCGGGCTTCCAGCGCGTGGTCCAGCGCGCCGCGATCCATGTCCAGTCCTCCGGGCGCGACGAGGTGACCGGCGCCAATGTCCTCGTCGCCCTGTTCAGCGAGCGCGAGAGTCATGCCGTCTATTTCCTGCAGCTGCAGGACATGACCCGGCTGGATGCGGTGAACTTCATCAGCCACGGCATCGCCAAGGCGCCGGGCCGTTCCGTTCAGCGCCCGGTCCAGGGGGCCACCAGCCAGACTCCGGAAACCCCGACCGAGAACGAGCGGGAGGAAAAGCACGCCCGCCGCGGCCAGGACGCGCTCGGCACCTACTGCGTCAACCTCAACAAGAAGGCGCTCGCCGGCAAGATCGACCCCCTCATCGGCCGCGAGACCGAGATCGAGCGGACCATCCAGATCCTCTGCCGGCGGACCAAAAACAACCCGCTCTATGTCGGCGATCCCGGCGTCGGCAAGACGGCGATCGCCGAGGGCCTGGCCAAGCGCATCGTCGAGGGCGACGTTCCCGAGGTGCTGGCCAAATCGACCATCTTCGCGCTCGACATGGGGGCCCTGCTGGCCGGCACCCGTTATCGCGGCGATTTCGAGGAGCGGCTGAAGGCCGTCGTCACCGAGCTGGAGAACCAGACCGGCGCGATTCTGTTCATCGACGAGATCCACACCGTCATCGGCGCCGGCGCCACCTCGGGCGGGGCGATGGACGCTTCCAATCTGCTCAAGCCGGCGCTCGCCTCCGGCAATCTGCGCTGCATCGGCAGCACGACCTACAAGGAATTCCGCAACTATTTCGAGAAGGATCGCGCCCTCGTCCGGCGCTTCCAGAAGATCGACGTCAACGAGCCGTCGGTCGAGGACTCGGTGCTGATCCTGCGCGGGCTCAAGGCGAATTACGAGAAGCACCACAAGGTGCGCTACACGGAGGAGGCGATCCGCGCCGCGGTGGAGCTCTCCGCCAAGTACATCCACGACCGCAAGCTGCCCGACAAGGCGATCGACGTCATCGACGAGGTCGGCGCCTCCCGCATGCTCCTGCCCGAAAACAAGCGGCGCAAGACGGTGACACTGCGCGATGTCGAGGAAATCGTCGCCAAGATCGCCCGTATCCCACCCAAGTCGGTCTCCGCCGACGACAAGGAAACGCTGCGCAACCTGGAGCGGGATGTGCGCGCCCTGGTGTTCGGCCAGGACAAGGCGATCGAGGCCCTGGCGGCGGCGATCAAGCTCTCCCGGGCCGGGCTCCGCGATGCCGAGAAGCCGATCGGCAATTACCTGTTTTCGGGGCCGACCGGTGTCGGCAAGACCGAGGTCGCCCGCCAGCTCGCCCAGACGCTCGGCATCGAGCTGATCCGCTTCGACATGAGCGAATACATGGAGCGCCACTCGGTCTCGCGGCTGATCGGCGCGCCGCCGGGCTATGTCGGGTTCGACCAGGGCGGCCTGCTCACCGACGCGATCGACCAGCACCCGCACGCGGTGCTGCTGCTGGACGAAATCGAGAAGGCGCATGCCGACCTGTTCAACATCCTGTTGCAGGTCATGGATCACGGCAAACTCACCGACCACAACGGCAAGTCGGTCGATTTCCGGAATGTGATCCTGATCATGACCACCAACGCCGGCGCCTCGGACCTCGCCAAGGAGGCGATCGGATTCGGCCGCGAATCGCGCGAGGGCGAGGACGAGGATGCGATCAAACGCCTCTTCACCCCCGAGTTCCGCAACCGGCTCGATGCCACCATCGCGTTCGCCGCGCTCACGCCGGAGATCGTCGCCCGCGTCGTCGAGAAGTTCGTCATGCAGCTGGAGGCCCAGCTCGCCGACCGCAACGTCACCATCGAGCTGTCCTCCGCGGCCAAGGAGTGGCTGGCCGAGCGCGGCTATGACCGGCTCTACGGCGCCCGTCCGCTGGCGCGCGTCATCCAGGAGACGATCAAGAAGCCGCTGGCCGAGGAATTGCTCTTCGGCCGGCTCGCCAAGGGCGGCGCAGTCAAGGTCGGGCTGAAGGACGGCGCGCTGGACTTCGAGTTCATCGAGCCGAGCGTCCCCGCCCTGCCGCGACCCGATGGCGAGGACGGCGGTTCGGAGCGGGAGGCCGAAATCGCCGGCTGACGGCTATCCCGCCCCCACCGCCGCGTGCTCCGCGGCGGCTAGGCCGCCAGCGCCGCGCGCACCGCGGCGCAGACGGCCTCGGCGGCCGCCTCCGACAGATCGGGATGGATCGGCAGCGCGAGGATACGCTCCGCGAGGCTCTCCGAAACCGGCAGTGCGACGCCGTCATGGTGCGGCAGATAGGCCGGCTGGCGGTGCAGCGGACGCGGATAATAGATCGCGCTCGGGATCCCCCGCGCGCGCAAACCGTCCTGCAGCCGCGCCCGGCTCGCCGCATCCGCAACCAGAATGGCGTAGATCGCCCAGGCGCTGGTGGAGTTCGGCACACGGGCCGGAATCTCGACGAGACCCGCCAGGCGGGAATCATAGAGACGAGCGACGCGCTCCCGGGCCGCCAGATCCGCCTCGAACACCTCCAGCTTGGCCAGCAGCACCGCCGCTTGCAGCGTATCGAGCCGTCCATTCATGCCGGTGCGCAGCACCTCGTAGCGCGTCGTGCCTTCGCCGTGGCTGCGCAGGCTGCGATAGAGCGCGGCGCGGGTATCATCCTCGGTGAACAGCGCACCGCCATCGCCATAGGCGCCGAGCGGCTTGGAGGGAAAGAAGCTGACCGCCGTCGCCTCGGCCATCCGCCCCAGCCGGTCGCCATGCAGGCTGGCGCCGAAGCTCTGGGCGCAGTCATCGAGGGTAAACAGCCTTTCTGCCGCGGCGATGCGGCTGAGCGCCGGCCAATCCGCGGGCTGGCCGAACAGATCGACGCCGATCAGCGCCCGCGGCCGCAACCGCCCAGCGCGTCGGACATCGGCGACGCGCTGGGCCAGATGCGCCGGGTCGATCTGGAAGCTGGCGGGATCGACATCGACGAACACCGGCGTCGCGCCGAGCACCAGCGGCACCTCGGCGGTGGCGGTATACGTGAAGGCGGGCAGAAACACCGCGTCGCCACGGCCGATGCCCTCGGCCATCAGCGCGATCTGCAGCGCGTCGGTGCCGGAGCTGACGCCGACGCAGTGCCGCGCGCCGCAGAACGCGGCCAGGCGCTGTTCCAGCTCGGTGACTTCCGGGCCGAGGATGAACTGACCATGCGCCAGCACCGCCGCGAGTCTGGCCGACAGGCCCGGCTCCAGGCGCCGCTGCTGTGCGGCCAGATCGAGAAAGGCAATCTGCGGCACGGGCTCGCTCATGCGTGTCATCATCCCTTGGCCGGTGCGGCGGCGCTGCCGGCGGCGTTGTGCTCGAATTCCGGCACCATCCGCGCCAGCGTCGCCAGCGCCTGGCGCTCCTGCAAGGCGCGGCAGGCCGCGGCGATCTCATCGATGGCGCGCCCGACGATGGCCGGGTCCGCGGTGCGCGGCGTTGCCATCAGCAACCCCGGCGTGCCGGTCGGGGCCGGCGGCTCGCGGCCATGGAACAGCTCCTCATAGAGCTTTTCGCCGGGACGCAGGCCGGTAAAGCGAACCTCGACATCGATCTCCGGCCTGAGCCCGGCGAGCCGGATCATCTGTCGCGCCAGATCGACGATTTTCACCGGTTCGCCCATGTCGAGCACGAAAATCCCGCCCTCGCGCGCGCCGGGCAGCGCCGCCTCGCCGGCGCCCAGTACGCTGGCCTGCAGGACCAGCCCGACGGCTTCGCGCACGGTCATGAAATAGCGCCGCATATCGGGATGGGTGACGGTCAGCGGCCCGCCGCGCTCGAGCTGGCGCTGGAACAGCGGCACCACCGAGCCGGTGCTGCCGAGCACGTTGCCGAAGCGAACGGTGACGCAGCGCATGCCGGAACCGGCGGTCCGCGCAGCGATGTCGAGCGCCTGGCAGTACATCTCGGCGAGGCGCTTGGAGGCGCCCATCAGGCTCGTCGGGTTCACCGCCTTGTCGGTCGAGATCAGCACCATCGCCAGCGCCCCGGCGGCGCGCGCCGCATCGGCGACATGACGGGTGCCGGCGGCGTTGGTCAGCAGCCCCTCGAGCGGGTTGGCCTCGACCATCGGCACATGCTTGAGGGCGGCGGCATGGAACACGAGCTCGGGCCGCACATCCTGGAAGATCGCCCGCAGGCGCGTCTCGTCGCGGATATCGGCGATCATGGCGCGGCGGCGGACCTGCGGATGGCTCTCCGACAGTTCCAGGTCGATCTGCCAAAGCGCGTATTCGCCGTTATCGAGCAGCACCAGCGTCTCCGGCCCGAGGGCCGCGGCCTGGCGGGCCAGTTCCGAGCCGATGGTGCCGCCCGCCCCGGTCACCAGCACGCGCCGCCCCTGCACCAGGCGGGCCATCGCCTCGCGGTCCAGCGGCACCTGCGGGCGGTTGAGCAGGTCCTCGATCATCACGTTGCGCAGCTGGATGCCACCCGGTTCAGCCCCGCCTCGGCGCTGGGGCGGGTGCAGCGCGGTCGGCCGCGGCGCGCGCCGCACGGCCACGCCTTCGCGGTCGGCAGCCTCCAGCAGGCACGCGAGATCGGCCCCCGAAAGCTCGGCGGTCACCACCAGCAGCCCGGGCAGACGCCCCTCCGTCCGCAGCCGCGCCAGGACCGCGCCGACCTCGGCCAGCGTGCCGAGGATCGGCTGGCCCTGGATGCGCCGGCCCGGCTGACGCGCGGACAGCGCGATCACGCCGCTCACCCGCAGCCCGGCGCGCGGCTCGTCGGCGAGCGCGCGCAGAAACAGGTCCGTGCCCTCCTCGGCGCCGACCAGCAGCGCCGCCGATGGCTCGGCCTCCCCGGCGCCGCGCCCGCCGCGGCGGCGCTGGCTCAGCCGGTAGGCCACACGGGGCACGCCGAGCAGCACCAGGAGGGCGAGCGCATGCACCACAGGGAAGCTCGGGCTCGGCAGTGGCACTCCGGCCAGCGTCAACACCAGCGCGAAAAGACCAGCCCCGCCAAGGCTGGCGCCGGCGACGCTGAGCAGATCGCCGATGCCGGCGAACCGCCAGTACTGCGTCGAGAGCCGGAACGGCAGGCCGCCGGCGAGCAGCGCCGCGGCGCCGAGGGCGAGCGGCCAGACGGGATGCAGGATGCCCCCCTCCGGGCTCGCCAGCCAGCGGGCGAGCGGCACGGCGAGGGCAGCCAATGTCCCGTCGAACAGGACATTGAGGGCGATTCGGGAAACCGAGCGGCGGCTGGCCATTTGCGCCCCCTATAGCGCGTTGGCGAGCAAAGGCCAGCGCCGGGCGCGCCCGGCCGGGTTGTCCGCGGCGCCGGCTTCGGCCATGGTCGGCCGCCCCGAGCCGGAGCCATCGCCCTGACGCTGTTCGCCTTCCTCCGCCACCTCGCCTTCCTCGCGGTGCTCGCGCTGGTCTCTGCCGGCTGCGTGCGGATGATGATCGCGGCCCGCGTGCTGGATCATCCGAACGCGCGCAAGGCCCATGCGAACCCGATCCCGAAGGGCGGCGGCGTCGGCGTGGTGGTGGCGTTCATGATCGGCATCGCCGTGCTCTACCGCTTCGCCGCGTTCTCCCGCCTCGCGGATCCCTATTTCCGCGGCGTCATCCTCGCCTCCGCGGCGATCGCCCTGGTCGCCATGCTCGACGATCTCCGGGACTGGCCGTTCACCGTGAAGCTCGGCGCGCAGATCCTCGCGGCGCTGATGGCGATCGGCAGCGGGTTGTTCGTGCGCGTCTACCGCCTGCCCTATTTCGGCCCGGTCGATCTCGGTTGGTTCGGCGCCATCGCCACCCTGGCATGGGTGCTCTTCGCCACCAACGCAATGAACTTCATCGACGGGCTGAACGGCCTCGCCTCCGGGGCGGCATTGATCGCGGCGCTGTTCCTGGCCGGGATCGCCGCTAGCCAGGGCGGCTGGTTCGTCTATTTCGCCGCGCTGCTGCTGGCCGCCGGCCTGGCCGGATTCCTGCCCTTCAACTTCCCCCGCGCGCGCATTTTCATGGGTGACGTCGGCAGCCAGTTCTGCGGCTTCGTCCTGGCCACGCTGGGCGTGGCGGCGAGCCGGTTCGAACAGGTAGAGATGTCGTTCGTTCTGGTACCGATGCTGCTGGCCGGCGTGCTGTTCGACGTCGCCTTCACTTTGCTGCGGCGCGCGCTGGCCGGCGAGCGGGTCACCGAGGCGCATCGCGGCCATCTCTATCAACTCGCCCACCGCAGCGGCATGGATGCACGCGCCGTGACGCTCGTGCACTGGGGTTTCGTCGCGTTCGGCGGGCTCTGCGCCATCGGCTTCGTCAGCGCCGGCACGGAAGGCAAGCTGGCCTTCCTGATGCTGCCGCTGCTGCCGCAAATCCTATGGCTCGCCTATGTCGGCGTCCGCTGGCGCCAAGCTTGCGCCGCACAGCCCCACACGGCCACACTGCCCTAGAGACCAGCCGGCGCGCCGGCATGGCCGCCGACGGGCATTCAGCCGTGGGCCGACTTCCGCGCGGTCTCCGCAGCCCCACGCTTCGCCGGCGCGCTGGCCTCGGCCATGATCGCGCGCAGATCGCGCAGGAAGGCAGTACCCTTCAAAGTACGCTGGACCAGAACGCTGCGGCGATCGAGCGGGTCCACCTTGCGCCGCGCCAGATCGAGATCCCCGAGCCGATCCAGCGCCCGGGTGATCGCCGGCTTCGAAACATTGAGTTCCGCTGCCAACCCTCGCACCGTGTGCGAACCATCCTGCAGATAGCAGGTCAAGAACACCCCGAGCTGCCGCGCCGAAAGGTCCGGGCCATCCTTGCGCACCAGCGCAACGATTGTATCGCGGAGAATGGTTACGAGGTGTTCATTAGTCGGTGAGGTCACCATCATTCTGTCCCTTCCATGCAGCGCCATCTCGGCGCTGCGCATCACTCGCTCGGTTGCACGAAGCCTGACCGCCTGAAGCGCGCGGCGAGCGTGACGAACAACGCCCGCATCCCCTGTGCCTCGCCCCCCTCGGGTCGCCCCGGCCGCGCCTGATCGTTCCAGGCGTAGAGGTCGAGGTGCGCCCATGACAGTCCGGCGACAACGAAACGACGCAGGAATAACCCACCGACGATCGCACCGGCATAGGTTTTTCCTGAAATGTTGTTTAAGTGGGCGACAGGACTGTCGAGCCAGGAATCGTAGCCGTCCCAAAGCGGCAACCGCCAGAGCGGGTCATGGACCAACTTCCCGGCGGCCAGCAGGTCCGCGGCCAGCGCCTCGTCGGTGCAGAACAGCGCCGGCAGGTCCGGTCCCAGTGCTGCCCGGGCCGCCCCGGTCAGCGTCGCGCAGTCGATCAGCACATCCGGCTTCTCCTCGCCGGCCTCGGCCAGAAGGTCCGCCAGCACGAGCCGCCCCTCGGCATCCGTGTCGCCGACCTCCACGGATATCCCGGCGCGCGTGCGCAGGATGTCCAGCGGACGCATCGCCGCGCCGGAGACGCTGTTCTCGACGCAGCCGACGCGCAGCGCCAACCGCACCGGCAGGTCGGCGCTCATGATCATCCGCGCCAGGCCGAGCAGCGTCGCGGCCCCGCCCATGTCCTTCTTCATCCGCTGCATGGCTGCCGGCGGCTTGAGATCGTAGCCGCCGGAATCGAACACGACGCCCTTGCCGCAGAGCGAGACGAGGGGCGAGTCGGCGCCCGTGCCGCTGCCAGCCCAGCGCAGCACGGCGACGACGGGCGGGCGCGCCGAGCCCTGACCGACCGCCGCCAGCGCCGGATACGCCGCTTCCAGCGCGCCGCCACGGACCAGGCGGCAGACCGCGCCATGCCGCGCGGCGAGCGAGGCAACCGCGTCCGCCAGTTCCTCTGGGCCGAGATGATTGGCCGGCGTGTTGATCAGGTCGCGCACCATCCACACGGCGCGCGCCGTGGCCAGCGCCTGCTCGCTTCCAGCCGGCGGGATCAGCCGTGCCGGAGCCCGCCGCGGCGGCTTGAACGCGGTGAAGCGATAGGCGCCGAGGCAGAAACCGAGCGTGGCGGTCGCGGTATCGTAGTCACCGGGGACGAGGCGCCAGACGCTGCCCTCGGGCAGCTTCCAGGCGAGATCGCCAAAGACATACGGCGAATGGTCCTCGCCAAGGCCGAGCGCCGCGGCGGCGAGCCCATCGGCTCCCGGAATCAGCGCCAGTTCGCCCGCCTTGGCGCCGAAGCCGATCGCGGCGAGGAACCGCGCCGCCGACCCCGGCTGCGCCGCCAGCCAGGCGGCGAGCGCCCCCGGCCGCACCGCGTGCAGTGCCAGCGCCGCCTCATCCTCCGCAGCCAGGCATGACGCAAGACTGTCGAGTTCCCGTTCCACCATCGCCGCCCCTTGCTCTCGCCGCGCGCTGATCGGCGCGGCCGATGGCGGCGACGGTAGCGGGCCTCAGCCGGCCGCCGCGAGCCCCTTTTCC
>JAJXXT010000145.1 GCA_021780935.1 Pseudomonadota bacterium | reverse complement strand
GATGAGCCCGGCCGGGGAGGTGCTCGGCCGCGCTCCGGGTTCGGCCAACAGCGGCCTGATCTTCGTCCCCGCGGCCGATACCTGGCACGGTTTTGCCCGCCGCCCGATCAGCGGCGTGCGCCGGTCGCTGATCATCAACTATGTCCGTCCCGAGTGGCGCGCGCGCCATGAGCTCGCCTTCCCGAATCAGCCGGTGACGGGCCGCGCGGCCTGACCGGCGCCGGCTCGTCCCGGCCAGCCAGGCTGCCGCGGCGCGCCGGCGTTCGGGACCCTCAGGTGCCGCGTGCGTCGCGGAGCGAGGCGAAATGGCGCGCCATTCGGTCGAGGTCCGCGGCGCGGCCGCTGAACAGACGGAACGCCTCGGCCGCCTGCGCGACCGCCATGCCGCCACCATCGAGCGTGCGGCAGCCCTGGGCCCGGGCGGCAGCGAGCAGCTTGGTCTCGATCGGGACATAGACGATGTCGGCGACGAACAGCGCCGGGCGCAGCGCGGCCGGGTCCAGCGGCAGGGCGGGAAACCTGGCCATGCCGATGGGCGTGGTGTTGACCAGCCCGTCGGCGGTGGCCAGCGCCGCGGCCGGATCGGCGATGGCCGTGGCCCGCCCGTCGCCGAAGCGGGCGGCGAGCTCGGCGGCCAGGCGCTCGGCGCGGGCGGCGTCGATGTCGAACAGCGCGACATGGTCGGCGCCGAGCGTCAGCGTGGCGTGGGCCACCGCCGCGCCGGCACCGCCGGCGCCGAGCTGGACCACGCGCGCGCCGCTGAAATCGCCGAAATGGCGCCGCACATTGTCGGCGAAGCCGAAGCAGTCGGTGTTGTGACCGACGCGCCGGCCGTCGCGCAGCACCACCGTGTTGACGGCGCCGAGTGCGCGCGCCTCGTCCGACAGCGCGTGCAGCAGCGGAATCGCCGTCTGCTTGCACGGATAGGTGATGTTGAGCCCGGTGAAGCCCATGCGCTCGGCGGCGGTGAGCAGATCGGGCAGGGCGCCACCGTCGAGGCCGAGCCGGTCCAGGTCGATCAGCCGGTAGAGGCAGCGCAGCCCCTGCGCGCCGGCCTCGTGCTCATGCAGCGCCGGGGTCAGCGAGGCCTGGATGCCGGCGCCGATCAGGCCGAGGAGCAGGGAGGGCGGGCCGCTCATGTAAACCGGGCGCGGCAGGCATGGGCCAGGCTGCGGGCCCGGTCGAGCAGGCCGGGCAGGGTGGCGGTGGGGGACATCTCGATCCAGTGCAGTGTCGCGGCGGCATCGGCGAGGCTGGCTTTGTAACGGTCGCCGCCGGCGAGGAAGTCATAGGCCACCGCGCCGGTGGCGGCATAGTGCTCGATCGCGAGGTGATGGCAGGTCAGGCCGGGCTTGGCGTGGGCGCCGGCAGCCTCGTAGTCGAAGCCGCTCTGGTAGGCGGCGATTCGGTCCCGGTAGCGGAAATTATAGAGATAGCCGATCGCATCCCCGCCGGCGGCGATGCGCAGCAGGTCCACTTCGCCGCGGGGCAGGCCGCGGGCGATCAGCGCCGCGTGGAACTCCCGGAAGGCGGGGTTGGCGAAGGCGCCCGGCTTTCCCCGCGCCTGCCATGTGCGCTGATGCAGCCTGGCCAGGCGATCGAGAAAATCGAGCGCCTCGGCGAGGCTGGCGGCGCGCTGGACGGCGAGGGGACCGCGGGCGGCGTAGGCGCGCGCCGAGCGTCGCAGCTGGTAGCGGGTGTTGGCGCTGAGCCGGTCCAGATAGGGCCCGCCGCGCGCGCGCAGCGCGGCGAGATCGACGAACGGCGCCGGGCGCGTGGCGGTGACGCGGGGCGCGAAGGACCGCGCCGCGGCGAACAGATCATCGCCGATCCCGCTCAGGACCAGACGCCTCGTGCCGCCGTCCGGCAGCGCCAGCGTCAGCGCCGCGCGCAGGCAGGCCGCCGCGAGCCCCGCCGGCGCGGCGCGATCGATCAGGAACCCGTTATGCTCGATGAAGACGGCATCGCGCGCGGCGTCGCCGCTTTCGCCGAGATGCAGGCACGAGCGGGCGAGCCGGCGCGGGCGGCGGTTGAACAGGCCGAGGGCCAGAACCCGGCCAGACTCCTCCGCCCGCAGCAGGACGGGATCCGGAAAGCGGGCGGCATAGGTGCAGCCGGTCCAGCTCCAGCCCTGGAAGAACGAGCCGTCCGAGCGCGCTTCCAACGCCTGCCAGGTCTCGGCGAGCAGCGCAGGCGCCGGGGCGGCGGCGAGGATGAGACGCGGCATGGCTGGGTCGGCTCGTGAAAACCAGGAACGGTGAAGGAAGCGTGCGGCGGCCCCGGTGGACTCTGCATGTCAGGACGGGCATGAACGCAGCAGGGAGTGAACGGCCCATGAAAGAGACGCTATTCTATCTTCTGTCCAGCTTCTGGACCGGCGCGGTGCATGCCGCCACCCCGGGACATGGCAAGACCATCGCCGCGGCCTATATTGTCGGCGCGCGCGGCAAGCCGATCGACGCCGTCATTCTCGGCGTGTTCGTGACCCTCTCGCACGTCTCGGGCATCGTGATGGTCGGTGTGGCGGCCTCGATCGGCTCGGCCTGGCTCGTGCCGCAGCGGATCGAGGTGGACCTGGCGCTGGCCATGGGGCTGGTTGTCGTCGTGCTCGGGCTGTGGATGCTGTGGACGCAGCGCGCGCTGGTCCGTGTCGCGCTCGGCCTGCCGCCCGCCGCCCTCGGGCATCATCACGGGCACGGTCACCACGACCACGACCATTCCCACGACCACGACCACGACCACGACCATGACCATTCCCACGAGCCCGGCGGCGCCGTGTGGCACAGCCACGGCTGGGGCCGCGCGCACGCGCACCAGCTGGACGTCATCACCGACAACCGGCCCAAGCTCGGCGTATTGCTGACGCTGAGCATCGCCGGCGGCCTGCTGCCGGACCCGACCGCGCTGGCCATTCTGCTCGCGGCACTGGGCAATGGCCGGGTGGTGCTGGGGCTGCTGACGGTGCTGGTGTTCAGCATCGGCTTCGCCGCCGCCCTGACCCTGGTCGGGGTGGTCGCGGCCAAGATCGGCGAGCGGGTGCTCGGCTGGCTGGACAGTATCTGGCTGACCCGGGTTCAGGTGGCGACGACGCTGCTGATCCTCGGCATGGGCATCGTGCTCACCCTGCGCGCCGCGATGATGCTCGCCGCCTGAGGCGGTGCTCAGCCCGGCTCGCCGCTCCAGCGCGCCGCGGCCGCCTCGTCCTCGGCGCGGGCCTCGACCCAGTGCGCCTCGCCGTCGGCGAAGCATTCCTTCTTCCAGAACGGCGCCCTGGTCTTGAGCCAGTCGATGAGGAAGGCGGTGGCGGCGAGCGCCGCGTCCCGATGGGCAGCGGCGGCGAGGACCAGAACGATCGGCGCCCCCGGTTCGAGGCGGCCGATGCGGTGGATGAGCGTGCAGCCGAGCAGGTCCCACCGCCGCTCCGCCTCGGCGGCGATGCGGGCGAGCGCCGCGGCGGTCATGGCCGGATAATGTTCGAGCGTCATCGCCGTCAGGCGCCGCCCTCCCGAGATCTCGCGCACCGTGCCGACGAAGGCGCCGACGCCGCCGATGTCGCAGCGCCCGGCGGTGAGTGCGGCGAATTCCGCCGCGAGGTCGAACGCCCCGTCCTGCACGAGGACCCTGGCCATCTCAGCCGCCCGTGACCGGAGGGAAGAAGGCGACCTCGTCGCCGGCGGCGAGCGGCGTGTCCGGGCCGGCGAATTCCTGGTTGACGGCGCAGCGCACCAGCCGGCCCTCGGCAAAGATGGCGCCATAGCGATCGTCGCGCCGGCGCAGCCAGGCGATCAGCGTGCCCACGCTGTCCACGCCGTCGGGCAGGGCCAGGCACTCCTCGCCGAGCCCGAGCCGCTCGCGCAGCCAGGCGAAATAGAGGATGTGCAGCGACCGCGCGCGCATGGCCCGCTACTGCGCCGGCTTGGCGGTATCGACCCCGGGCATCTCCGCCGGCGGGTTGGTCTGGCCCGAAGGGGATTGGCCGGATGGGGACTGACCGGACGGGGTCTTCCCGGACGAGGTCTTGCCTGACGAAGTCTGGCTCTGGGACGGCTTGGCGGAGGCGCTCGGGATGGTGCGGATGGTGCCGTCGGGCATGATGACGGTGCTGGTGCCGTCGCCGTTGGGGATCACCACGGGCTGGCCGGCCGAGGATGGCGGCGCGCCCCTGGTGGGCGGTGTCTCCATCGGGCGGAGCTTCTTCATCCCTTCGTTTTCCTGCTGCTCGAGCTCGCTCAGCGTCGGGATGGGCTTGATCGGACCCGGCCAGATATTGCCCGGCTCCGGCTGCAGCGGCGCCTCCTCGGTGATGACGCCGCGCGCGTTCAGCATCGTCTCGCTTTCGCCCAGCGGAGCGTTCGGCGTTGCGCGGAACGTATGGGTATTGCCGAAGAAATCATCGAAGCCGCAGCCCGCGAGCAGCAGCGGAAGAACGATGGCGGAGCGGCGCATGCGGTCGGTTCCTATCTGGCTCGCCTTGCGGGCCCGCACTGTGCCAAGGCCGTGCCCGCGGCTCAAGGTGCGGAAGTGGAAAGATCGGCGCGCGCGGGCAAATCGGCAAGCCGGGCAAGAATCCACTCGGCGATGGCGGCGGGATCGCCGAGCGGCAGCAGCGGCACCGGCGGCATCGTCGCCGGTGGCGCGTCGGCGGCGACCGCGATGACGCCGGGCTCGGCCGGCCAGATCGGCGGCTTCGCCAGCGACGGGCGGTGCACCTCGATCTTGGCGAAGGCGTGGGTCTTGAAGCCCTCGACCAGCACGAGATCGACCGGGTCGAGCCGGGCGAGCAGCGCCGGCAGCGGCGGCTCCTCGCCGCGCAATTCGTGCATCAGGGCGAATCGGCGGCCGCTGACCACCAGCACCTCGTGCGCGCCCGCCTCGCGATGGCGGTAGCTGTCCTTGCCGGGGCGATCGAGGTCGAAGCCGTGATGGGCGTGCTTCACCGTGGACACGCGCAGCCCCCGCGCCACGAAGCGCGGCAGCAGCGCGGTGAGCAGCGTCGTCTTGCCGCTGCCGGACCAGCCGATCAGCCCGAGCAGTTTCACTGGCCTGGCGAGGTCCCGCTCGGCGCCTGGCGCGCGGGCGGCGAGACATGGCGCAGCCCGGCGGTGAGGTAGTCCCAGCCGGTGACCAATGTCAGCAGAGCGGCGATCCAGAGCAGCGCCTCGCCGATCGCCGACACCGGCAGGCGGCCCAGCCCGAGCAGCGCCGCGGTGCTGTCGCCGGCGAGCAGCGTGCCGAGCGCGACCATCTGAACGCCGGTCTTCCATTTCGCCAGCCGCGTCACCGGCAGGCCGACGCGCACGCTGCCGAGATATTCGCGCAGGCCGCTGACCAGAATCTCGCGCAGCATGATGACGACGGCGGGATAGAGGCCCGGGCCGGACAGCCGCGCCCGGCCGACCAGCATCATCAGCACTGCGCCGACCAGGAGCTTGTCGGCGATCGGGTCCAGCATGCGGCCGAAATCGGACATCTGCCGCCATTCGCGCGCCAGCTTGCCGTCGAGATAATCGGTGATGCCGGCGATGGCGAAGATCACACTGCTGGCGAGATCGGCCCATGGCTGCCCGGTGGCGACCAGCGCGACCAGGAGCGGGATCGCGGCGATGCGCGAGAGCGTCAGGAGGTTGGGCAGGTTGGTCAGCATCGGGCCCCAGGATAAAGGGATTCGGTGCCCGGCGGAAACCACGACAGCGGAAACCACGACGGCGGGCAGGGATCAGCGGGCGCGGCTCTCATAGACGAGCATCGCGTGCCCGTCGCGGGTAAAACGGCCGCATTCGGTCATGCCAATGCCGCCGAGCACGGTGCGGGAGGCGAAATTGTCCTCCCGCGCCACCGCGACGATGCGCGGAATGCGGGCCACGTCATGGGCGTAGCGCAGCACCGCTCCGGCTGCCTCGCGCGCCAGGCCCTGGCCGCGCATCTCCGGCCACAGCGCGAAGCGCAGCGCTAGCCCGAGCCCGTCCGGCCGCTCCATCACCCCGGCGATGCCGAGAAAGGCGCCGCTCTCGCGTCCCCGCACGCTCCACAGCCCGACGCCATGCTGGCCCCAGAAGCGGATCTCCTCGGCCAGCTCCTCGGCCGTGCGCTCCGGCGTGCGCACGCCGCCCAGCATGATCGCGAACACGCGCGGATCGGCCTTCAGCGCCGCGAGGTCCGGCAGGTCGGCGAAGCCGACCGGGCGCAGCACCAGCCGGCCGGTGGTGATGACCCGGGCCGGATGCATGGCCAGCGGCGCGGGCGCGGGCGGACCGCTCAGCGGGTCAGCGGGTGATACTTGATGCGGTGCGGCTCGGTGGCGTCGGCACCGAGGCGGCGGCGCTTGTCCTCTTCGTAGGCCTGGAAATTGCCCTCGAACCATTCGACATGGCTGTCGCCCTCGAAGGCCAGGATATGCGTCGCCAGCCGGTCGAGGAACCAGCGGTCATGGCTGATCACCACGGCGCAGCCGGCGAAGGCGCCGAGCGCATCCTCGAGCGCGCGCAGCGTGTCGACGTCGAGATCATTGGTCGGCTCGTCGAGCAGGATGACGTTGGCGCCCGATTTCAGCATCTTGGCCAGATGCACCCGGTTGCGCTCGCCACCGGAGAGGATGCCGACGCGCTTCTGCTGGTCCGAGCCCTTGAAGTTGAAGGCGGCGACGTAGGCCCGCGAGGCGACCGAGCGCTTGCCGAGCTGGATCACCTCTTCGCCGCCGCTGATCTCCTGCCAGACCGTCTTGGAGCCATCGAGACTGTCGCGGCTCTGGTCGACATAGCCGAGCTTCACCGTGTCGCCGATGGTGAGCCCGCCGGCATCGGGGGTCTCGTTGCCGGTGATCATGCGGAACAGCGTGGATTTGCCCGCGCCGTTGGGGCCGATGATGCCGACGATGCCGCCCGGCGGCAGCTTGAAGCTGAGATCCTCGATCAGCAGCCGGTCGCCGTAGCCCTTCGTCAGATGCTCGGCGACGATGACGGTGTTCGCCAGGCGCGGCCCGGGCGGGATGACGATGTCGGCGACGCCCCCGGCCAGCTCCTGGGACTGGGCGAGCATGTCTTCGTAGCGGGCGATGCGGGCGCGGTTCTTCGCCTGGCGGGCGCGCGGCGAGGCGGCGATCCATTCCTGCTCGGCGGCCAGCGCCCGCTGGCGTGCGCTCTCCTCCTTCTCCTCCTGGGCGAGCCGCTTGCGCTTCTGCTCCAGCCACGAGGAGTAATTGCCCTCGTACGGGATGCCGCGGCCGCGCTCGATCTCGAGGATCCAGTTGGTGACGTTGTCGAGGAAGTAGCGGTCGTGGGTGACGACGATGACCGTGCCCTGGTATTCCCGCAGCGTGCGCTCCAGCCAGGCGACGCTTTCGGCGTCGAGATGGTTGGTCGGCTCGTCGAGCAGCAGCAGATCGGGCTTCTCCAGCAGCAGCCGGCACAGCGCGACGCGGCGGCGCTCGCCGCCGGAGAGCGTGTCGATCGCGCTGTCCGCGGGCGGGCAGCGCAGCGCATCGAGCGCGATGTCGACGCGGCGATCGAGGTCCCAGCCATCCTCGGCGTCGATCTTGGTCTGCAACTCGGCCTGCTCGGCGAGCAGCGCGTTCATCCGCTCCTCGTCCATCGGCTCGGCGAAGGCCTCCGAGATGGCATTGAACCGCTCGAGCGCCTGGTGCAGCGCCTCGAAGGCGCCGCGGACATTGCCGCCGACCGTCTTGGTCGCATCCAGGGTCGGTTCCTGCTGCAGATAGCCGACGCGCACGCCCTCGGCGGCCCAGGCCTCGCCGCCATACTCCTTCTCGATGCCGGCCATGATGCGCAGCAGCGTCGATTTGCCGGCGCCGTTGACGCCGAGCACGCCGATCTTGACCCCGGGCAGGAAGGACAGGGTGATGCCTTTGAACACCTCGCGTCCGCCCGGATAGGCCTTGGTGAGGTCCTTCATCACGTAGACGTACTGGTAGCTGGCCATCCGGGTTCCTCGCTGATGCGCCTGCCGCGCCGATGGAGCTCCGGCCGATGGGGTTCGGCAGCTCCCGGCGCAGGCCCGCCGGGGTGCGCGTCATGGCAGGCGGGCTTCTAATAGGCGGGCAGGACGCGATCGGCAATCAGGCGGCAGCCCGCGCGCCTGCGCCCGGCAGGACTCGAACCTGCAACCAAGCCGTTATGAGCGGCCCGCTCTGACCGGTTGAGCTACGGGCGCGTGGCGGGAGGCGCATGGGAACCCGCAAACCGCGCACTTGGCAAGGCTGCGCTCGGCGGATATACAGGGCAGGCTTTGTTGCACTGCAACATAAAGGAACACCATGAACGTCAGCAAGATCGCGGCGGGCCGGCTGCCGCCTGCGGACATCAACGTCGTCATCGAGATTCCGCAGGGGTCGGCGGTCAAGTACGAGATCGACAAGGAGTCCGGTGCGGTCGTCGTCGACCGGTTCCTGTTCACGCCGATGGCCTATCCGGCCGCCTACGGCTTCATTCCCGGCACGCTGGCCGAGGATGGCGACCCGGCCGATGCGCTGGTGCTGCTGCCGAACCAGGTGCTGCCGAGCCAGCTCGTTCCGGGCGCGGTGGTGCGCGCCCGGCCGATCGGCGTCCTGCTGATGGAGGACGAGGCGGGGCGCGACGAGAAGATCATCTGCGTGCCGCACGACCGCATCCACCCGCAGCACGCCGATGTCGCCGAAATCGGCGACCTGCCCGAGATCACGCGCCAGGCGATCGAGCATTTCTTCACCCGCTACAAGGACCTCGAGCGGGGCAAGTGGGTGAAGGTGCTGGGCTGGGGCGAGCGCGTGGACGCGGAGGCGCTGGTGCTGGCCTGCATCCGCCGCGCGCGGCCCGGCGATTATCTGGCCGCGGCCGCCGAGTAGCGGCGCCGCGGCCACAGCGGAGGGAAATCGGCCATCCGGCGCCGGGTGCCGTTGCCTGTGCGGGATGGTTCTGCCATTTTCCGCGCCGCTTTGCCTCGGCTGAGCGCACGTCCTCGAATCGCCGTCCAGTCCAAAAGGAAACCTCCGGGATGCTGTTGGCCTATATCATCATCATCGCCTGCGGCGCGCTGGCGATCGCCTATGGCTGGATGACCAGCCGCGCGGTGCTCGCCGCGGATGCGGGCAATGCCCGCATGCAGGAGATCGCCGCAGCGATCCAGGAAGGCGCCCGCGCCTACCTCAATCGCCAGTACACGACCATCGCCATCGTTGGCGTCGTCATCCTGGTCATCCTCGGCGTCGCGCTCGGTGTCCATGTCGCCATCGGCTTCCTGATCGGCTCGGCGCTGTCCGCCGCCGCCGGGTATGCCGGGATGAACGTCTCGGTGCGGGCCAACGTCCGCACCGCCGAGGCGGCCCGCAAAGGGCTGGCGGCGGGTCTGGACCTCGCCTTCAAGTCCGGTGCCATCACCGGCCTGCTGGTGGTCGGCCTCGGCCTGCTCGGGGTCACGATCTACTACCTCATCCTGCGCGCGGGCATGCAGGGGACCGAGCTGCGCCCGGTGCTGGAGGCGATGGTGGCGTTGAGCTTCGGCGCTTCGCTGATCTCCATCTTCGCCCGTCTCGGCGGTGGCATTTTCACCAAGGGCGCCGATGTCGGCGCCGACCTCGTCGGCAAGGTCGAAGCCGGCATCCCCGAGGATGATCCCCGCAACCCGGCCGTGATCGCCGACAATGTCGGCGACAATGTCGGCGACTGCGCCGGCATGGCCGCGGACCTGTTCGAGACCTATGTCGTGACCGTCGTCGCCACCATGCTGCTCGGCGCGATCTTCTTCACCCCGCCGGTGCGCGACTGGGTGATGATGCTGCCGCTCGGCATCGGCGGCGTCTGCATCGTCACCTCGGTGATCGGCACGTACTTCGTCAAGCTCGATGCCGGCGGCAACATCATGAAGGCGCTCTACAAGGGGCTGATCGTCACCGGTCTGCTCTCGGTGGTGGCCGTCGCGCTGGTCATCGCCACCTTCGTCGGCTTCGGCACCGCGATGCCGATGAGCCAGGGCGGCGCGGTGACCGGGTTCGACCTGTTCCTGTGCGCCATCGTCGGCCTGCTGGTCACCGGCTTCATCGTCTGGATCACGGAGTATTTCACCTCGACCGAGTATCGTCCGGTGCGCTCGATCGCGCTGGCTTCGACGACCGGCCACGGCACCAACGTCATCCAGGGCCTGGCCGTCTCGATGGAGGCGACCGCGCTGCCGGTGGTGGTGATCTGCGCCGGCATCATCGTGGCCTCCCTGGTCGCCGGCCTGTTCGGCATCGCCATCGCCGCCACCACCATGCTGGCGCTGGCGGGCATGATCGTCGCCCTCGATGCCTACGGCCCGGTGACGGACAATGCCGGCGGCATCGCCGAGATGTCGAACCTGCCCAAGGAGGTGCGCACATTCACCGACGCGCTGGACGCGGTCGGCAACACCACCAAGGCGGTGACCAAGGGCTATGCCATCGGCTCGGCCGGCCTCGCCTCGCTGGTGCTGTTCGCCGCCTACACCGAGGACCTCAAGCACTATTTCCCGAAGCTCAACGTATCGTTCACGCTCTCGGATCCGTATGTCGTCGTCGGGCTCTTCATCGGCGGCCTGCTGCCCTATCTGTTCGGGGCGATGGGCATGACCGCGGTTGGCCGCGCGGCCGGGGCCGTCGTCGTGGAAGTGCGCCGGCAGTTCCGCGAAATCCCGGGCATCATGGCGGGCACCGCCAAGCCGGAATATGGCCGCGCCGTCGATCTCCTGACCAAGGCGGCGATCCGCGAGATGATCATCCCCTCGCTGCTGCCGGTGCTGGCGCCGATCGTGCTCTACATCGTCATCGACCTGATCGCGGGCCGCACTGCGGCTTTCTCCTCGGTCGGCGCGATGCTGCTCGGCACCATCGTCACCGGCCTCTTCGTCGCCATTTCCATGACGTCGGGTGGCGGCGCCTGGGACAACGCGAAGAAATACATCGAGGAAGGCCACCACGGCGGCAAGGGCTCGGAAGCCCACAAGGCGGCCGTGACCGGCGATACCGTTGGCGATCCCTACAAGGACACCGCCGGCCCGGCGGTCAACCCGATGATCAAGATCACCAACATCGTCGCTCTGCTGCTGCTCGCCGTGCTCGCCCGCTGGGCGGGATAAGGACGACGGCCGCGCGGTCGCGATGGGCCCCGGATGCGGCTGCATCCGGGGCCTTTGTTTTCGCGCCCCGCTTCCGACATGATGGTACCGCCGTGCGTTCGGCCGGCGCGTCAGACGGAGCACGTCAGGATGGATGTCGCCAAGATCTCGACCGGGAACAGCCCGCCGCAGGACATCAACGTGGTCATCGAGATTCCGCAGGGATCGTCGGTGAAATACGAGGTGGACAAGGTCTCCGGCGCGGTGGTGGTGGACCGGTTCCTGTTCACGCCGACGGCCTATCCGGCCGCTTACGGCTTCATTCCCGGAACCCTCGCCGCCGATGGCGACCCGGTGGATGCGCTCGTCCTGGTCCCCTCGCAGGTGGTTCCCGGCGCGGTGATCCGCTCGCGCCCGATCGGCGTGCTGCACATGGAGGACGAGGCCGGGCCGGATGAGAAGGTGGTCTGCGTCCCGCACGACAAGATCCACCCGCAGCACAGCCATATCGCCACCGTCGCCGAGCTGCCGGAGATCACGCGCCAGGCGATCGAGCATTTCTTCACCCGCTACAAGGACCTCGAGCAGGGCAAGTGGGTGAAGCTCTCGGGCTGGGGCGACCGCGAGGCGGCGGAGCGCTACATCCTCGGGGCCATCGTCGCCGGCAAGCCGGCCTGAGGCGGCGGGGCGCGGGGAGAGCGATCGATGCTGATGTCTGCCGCCGACTATCGCGAGTCCCTGCGCCGCCTGCGTCCGCGCGTCTTCATCGACGGCGACGCGGTGGCCAGTGTCGCCGATGAGCCGCGCCTCGCCCCCGGCATCGCCGCGGTCGGGATCACCTATGATTTCGCGCTGCGCCCAGAGAGCGCGCCGCTGCTCGCCGCCACACAGTCGCGCACCGGCGCGCGCGTCAGCCGCATGCTGCACGTCAACGAGAACCGGGACGACCTCCTCGCCAAGCTCGAGGCCGTGCGCCTGGTCTGCCGCCATTCCGGCTGCGCCCAGCGCTATCTCAGCCACGACGCGCTGAACGCAATCTTCCAGGCCACCGCGCGCGCCGATGCCGCGCACGGCACCGCGTATCACGCCCGCTTCCTGGCCTATCTCGACCGCGTGCAGGCCGAGGATCTCACCCTCGGCGTGGCGATGACCGACGCCAAGGGCGACCGGTCGCTGCGTCCGGGCCGCCAGCCCAATCCGGATGTGTATGTCCACATCACGGAACGCCGGCCCGGTGGCATCGTCATTCGCGGCACCAAGGCGATCGTCACCGGCGCACCCTACATGCACGAGTTCCTCGTCATGCCGTGCCGCAGCATGACCGAGGCGGAGCGCGATTTCGCGGTCTGCTGCGCCGTGCCGGTCGACGCGCCGGGCGTGACCATCATCGCCCGCCCCGCCGGGCGACCGGGTGAGGGCGCGGCGAAATTCTCCGCCCGATATGGCCAGTCCACCGGCGTCGTCGTCTTCGACGACGTGTTCGTGCCGGATGAGCGGGTGTTCCTGGCCGGCGAGGCGGAGGAGGGCGGGTTTCTCACCACCAGCTACGCCACCCATCACCGCCATTCCTGCATCGGCGCGCGCGCCGGCTTCGGCGACCTGCTGATCGGCGCGGGGGCGCTGATGTGCGAGGCGAACGGGCTCGACGCCGACCGCCAGCCCCATATCCGCGAGGCGATGGTCGAGCTGATCAAGATCGTCGAGGGGTTCTTCGCCTGTGGCGTCGCCGCCTCGGTCTATGGCCAGGCCGATCCGGCGGGGTCGGCGATGCCGGACCCGGTCTTCGCCAATATCGGCAAGCTGCTGCTGGCCAATCAGATCTACGACATGCACCGCCTCGCCCACTATGTTTCCGGCGGGCTGATCGTCGCGCTGCCCGGCCCGGAGGAGGATCACAACCCGGCGACGGCGGCCTCGCTCGCCGCCGTGCTCGCCGGGCGGGCCGACATCCCGGCGGCGCAGCGCGTCGAGCTGGCGCGGCTGGTGGAGGATCTCACCGCCTCCAGCCAGGGCGGCTGGTATTCGGTGATCTCGCTGCATGGCGGCGGCTCGCCGGAGGCGATGAAGCGCGAGATCTGGCGCAACTATCCGACCTGGGAGCGCGCCGAGCTGGTCGAGCGGCTGCTCGACCGCGGCATCGCCGCCGACGCCCGCCGCGCCTCCCATGGAGCGGGCCGCCAGCCCGGGCGCTGCTGCGACGCCGGCTGCGCGGCGAGCGAGAAGGTCCATCCGACCGCCGAATGAACGTCGCGTGGATGGCTGACGGCGGGAGGGCACGGTGAGCCAGGCGATCGACCCCGAGGCCCTGCGCGAGCCGCTGCTCATCCTCTCGGCCGCCTCCGTGGTCATTCCCGTGTTTCATCGGCTGCGGGTCAGCCCGGTGCTCGGCTTCATGCTCGTCGGCATCGCCGTCGGGCCCTCGGGGCTCGGCGCGCTGGCCGGACGGGTGCCGTGGCTCGCCATCGTCACCATCGCCGATCCGGACCGCTTCGCGCCCTTCGCCGAGTTCGGCGTGGTGCTGCTGTTGTTCACCATCGGGCTCGAGCTCTCCTTCGAGCGCGTGCTCGGCATGGCGCGGCTGGTGTTCGGCCTCGGCACGCTGCAATTCCTCGCCGCCGTCGCCGTGCTCGGCGCCGCCGCGCTCACCGCCGGCCTGCCGCCGGGCGCGGCCCTCGTGCTCGCCCTGGCGCTGGCGATGTCCTCGACGGCGGTGGTGATCCAGGTGCTGGGCGAGGCCGGGCACCTGCTCGCCCCGGTCGGGCGGCTCAGCTTCGCCCTCCTGCTGTTCCAGGATCTCGCCGTGCTGCCGGTGATGTTCGCGCTCGGGCTGCTCGGGGCCGGGTCCGACGGGGTCGGGATGATGCGTCTCGGCATCGTGGTCGGCCAGGCGGTGTTCGCCGTCGCGATGATCGTCGCCCTCGGGCGGCTCGGCCTGCGGCCGCTGTTTCGCGGCGTGGCGCGCACGCGCAGCCCGGAGCTGTTCATGGCGGCCTCGCTTCTGGTCGTCGTGGCCACCGCGCTGGCCACCGCCGCGGCGGGGCTGTCGATGGCGATGGGGGCGCTGATCGCCGGGCTGCTTCTGGCCGAGACCGAGTATCGCCGGCAGGTCGAGGTGACGATCGAGCCGTTCAAGGGCCTGCTGATCGGGGTCTTCCTCGTCGCCATCGGGATGAGCCTCGATCTCCGCTGGGTGGTCGCCAACCCGCTGGCGGTGCTGGGCGCGGTCGCCGCTCTGGTCGGGCTGAAGCTCGCCGTCATCGCCGTCTCCGCCCGCGCCTTCCGCCAGCCCTGGCGGGTGGGCGTGCGGAGTGGGCTGCTGCTCGGCCCGGGCGGGGAGTTCAGCTTCGTCATTCTCGCCCTGGCGGCGTCGGACGGGTTGCTGAGTGCGGCGCAGGCGGATTTCGCCCGGCTGGTGGCGGCGCTGAGCATGGCCGGGATTCCCCTCCTCGGCGCGCTCGGCGCCGGCCTCGCGCAGCGTTTCGAGCGGGTGCCGGTGGATCCGTCGCTGCGCGCGGAGGCGGCGCCGGCTGCGCCCGCCGGCCGGGTGGTGATCGCCGGCTTCGGCCGCGTCGGGCAGACGGTCGCGGCGCTGCTGGCGGCGCATCGCGTGAGCTATCTCGCCATCGACGGCGATCCCGATCAGGTCGGCCGCCAACGCGGCCTGGGCCAGCCGGTCTATTTCGGCGACATCACGCGGCTTGACCTGCTGCGCCGCCTCGGGCTCGATACGGCGCAGGCGCTGGTGGTGACGCTGGACGCACCTCGCGCGGCGGATGCGCTGATCACCGCGGCGCGGGCGGAGTGGCCGGGGCTGCGGATCGTGGCCCGGGCGCGCGATGCCGCCCATGCCGCGCATCTCTACGAGATCGGTGCCTTCGACGCGGTGCCGGAGACGATCGAGGCCAGCCTGCAACTGGCCGA
>JAJXXT010000056.1 GCA_021780935.1 Pseudomonadota bacterium | reverse complement strand
GAAGAAGCGGAAGATCTGGGTGAGCAGGCTGCGCTCGGCGTCCGTGAGGTTGCGGTGCCAGTCCTTCACGTCGTCGGCGAGCGGCACCTCCTCCGGCAGCCAGTGGACGCGCTGCTGGGTAAGCCAGGCCTCGTAGGCCCAGGGGTAGCGGAACGGCTTGTAGACCGGGTTCTCGGTCAGCAGGCCGAAGTGGACAGGCTGCTCGTCGGGCGTCGCGGTGTCGGGCATGACAGATCTCGGAATTCCTTGCGCAGCATAAAACCAGGAGCCGGATTCACAATATGCTGTAGGTATGCGCCGGCACCGGCTACAATACCTATTGGCCTGTTCGGCAAGCTTATGGAATCCGCCGATATCGGCCGGCCTGCCGCCGGCGACCGGCGGCGCGGATTTCCGGGAATCGCGTGCCATGCCCTACCCGAGCATCGTCGACCTGCCGGATTCGCTGCGCGCGCATCTGCCGGAGCACGCGCAGGAAATCTTCCGCGCCACCTTCAACAACGCCTGGACCCGCTACCGCGCGCTGCCACCGGCGGCACTGGAGGAACGCGCGCACCGGATCGCCTGGGCCGCGGTGAAGCGACGCTACCGCAAGGCGGGCGATGTCTGGGTGCCGCGCGAGGACGGCCTGGGCTGAGCCGTCGCGACGCTACAGCACGCCGACGCCGCGCAGCACCGCCGCGATCTCCTCGCGCGCGGCTGGACCGAGCGGCGCCTGCGGCGGCACCGGCTCGCCGACTGCGAAGCCCTGCAGGGTGAGCGCGGTCTTGATGCAGGCAGCGAGCGAGTATTTGGCGAAGATCTCGTTCACCCGCCACAGCGGGCGCTGCACCGCCATCGCCGCCGCCCAGTCGCCCCGCCTGGCCGCGTCGTAGAGCTGTACGCTTTCCTTCGGCACGATGCACGCCGGCCCGGCCATCCAGCCGACGCCGCCGATCATCATCACGCAGGCCGGGATATGCGCCGAGGCGGAAAACACCTCCATCCGCCCCGCGGTCCGTTCGATGATCGAGAGCAGCCGCCCGGTGTTGGTCGAGGCGTCCTTGATGTAGCCGATGTTATCGACCTGGCTCAGCCGCTCGATCACCGCGAGCGAAAGGTCGGAGCGCTGGAACTGCGGGTTGGTATAAAGGACGACGGTGCGCCCCTTCGCCGCGCTGGCGATGGCGCGGAAATAGGCCTCCACGCCGTCCTCGCCGAGCGGGAAATACGCTTCGAGGATCGCCAGGATCGCGTCCGCGCCGGCCGCGATCATCGCCTGCGTCTGCGCCACGGCGTCGTGCGTCGAGGTCGAGGCGACGCCGGCGACCACCGGCACGCGCCCGCGTGCCTCGGCGACGACGGTCTCGACGATCTTCTGCTTCTGCGCCCGGTCGAGATAGGCGAACTCGCCGGTGCTGCCGAGCGGCGTGAGCCCGTGCACGCCGCACGCGACGAGATGCGCGACCAGATCGCGCAGCGGCTGCTCCATCACCCTGCCGTCGCCGTCCACCGGGGAGACGAGGTAGGGAAAAACACCAGCCAGTTTCATGCCCGTCTCCGCAAGGATCCGCTTGCCCTGGCACGCCAGCTACTGGCAGGCCAGACATTCCTCGTAATCCGTCGTCGGCCTGGCGGCGATGGTCAGCGGCAGTTCCGGCGCGGTGTCGTTGGCAGGCAGTGACAGGATGTCCTGCGGACGCTCGACCTTCTCGCTCGGCGCGTCGGCGCGCTGGATCGAGAGGCTGCGGCAATAATAGAGCGACTTGAGGCCGCGCTTCCACGCCAGCAGATGGATCTGGTGCAGGTCGCGCTTGTGCACGTTGGCGGGCAGGAAGACGTTGACCGACTGGCTCTGGCAGATGAAGGGCGTGCGGTCCGCCGCGTGCTCCACCACCCAGCGCTGATCGAGCTCGAACGCGGTCTTGAACACCGCCTTCTCGTCCTCGGTGAGGAAGTCGAGGTTCTGCACGCTGCCCTTGTTGAGCGTGATCGCCGACCAGATCTCCTCGCGGTCCTGCCCGCGCTCGGCGAGCAGTTTCTGCAGATGCCGGTTGCGCACCGTGAAGCTGCCGGAGAGCGTCTTCTGCAGAAACACGTTGGCGGCGATCGGCTCGATGCCGGGGCTGGCATTGCCGGCGATGATAGAGATCGAGGCGGTCGGTGCGATCGCGATCTTGTGCGAGAACCGCTCCATCATGCCGTATTCGGCGGCGTCCGGGCACGGCCCGCGCTCCTCGGCCAGCCGCCGCGAGGCCGCATCGGCCGCACCGCGGAGGTGGGTGAAGATGCGCCGGTTCCAGACCTTCGCCATCACGCTCTCGAACGGCACGGCGAGCGACTGCAGGAAGGAGTGGAAACCCATCACGCCGAGCCCCACCGAGCGTTCGCGCATCGCCGCGTAGCGCGCCCGCTCCATCCCCTCGGGCGCGCGGTCGATGAAGTCCTGCAGCACGTTGTCGAGGAAGCGCATTACGTCCTCGACGAAGCGCTTGTCGTCGTGCCACTCGAACCAGGTCTCAAGGTTGAGCGAGGACAGGCAGCAGACTGCGGTGCGCGGGCGGCCGTGCTGGTCGATGCCCGTCGGCAGCGTGATTTCGGAGCAGAGGTTGGAGGTCTTCACTTCCAGCCCCGCGAGCTTGTGGTGTTCCGGCCTGGCGCGGTTGACCTGGTCGCAGAACACCAGGTAGGGCTCGCCGGTCTCGATTCGCGCGGTGAGGATGCGGATCCAGAGTGAACGCGCCGAGATGCTGCGCACGATCGAGCCGTCCCTGGGCGACGTCAGCGCCCAAGGCTCGTCCGCCTCCACCGCGCGCATGAACGCGTCCGCCACCAGCACGCCGTGGTGCAGGTTGAGCGCCTTGCGGTTCGGGTCGCCGCCGGTGGGCCGGCGCATCTCGACGAACTCCTCGATCTCCGGGTGCGACAGCGGCAGGTAGACCGCCGCCGAGCCGCGCCGCAGCGAACCCTGGCTGATCGCCAGCGTCAGGCTGTCCATCACCCGGATGAACGGGATGACGCCGGAGGTCTTGCCGTTCTGCCCGACCTTCTCGCCGATCGAGCGCAGATTGCCCCAGTAGCTGCCGATGCCGCCGCCCTTGGAAGCGAGCCAGACATTTTCGTTCCAGAGCCCGACGATGCCGTCGAGGCTGTCCGTGGCCTCGTTGAGGAAGCAGGAGATCGGCAGGCCGCGCTCGGTGCCGCCATTGGACAGGACCGGCGTCGCCGGCATGAACCAGAGCCGCGACATGTAGTCGTAGAGGCGCTGCGCATGCGCGCCGTCATCGCCGTAGTAGGAGGCGACGCGGGCGAACAGGTCCTGGTAGGATTCGCCGGGCAGGAGATAGCGGTCGTTGAGGGTGGCGCGGCCGAATTCGGTCAGCAGCGCATCGCGGGAGCGATCCACGCGAACCTGAAAACGTCCCTGCATCTGAATGGCGTCGAGCACGATCTGATCCCCCACGGCCGGTCGCAATTCGCTTATCCTGCGCAATAGGTTGCGTCCGTCAACTCAAATGCCACTAGATGTAGCAGATCGCTGCGTGCCTGATGCGTCCAGGCCACAGCCGCACCGTCATCGCCACGTGGCGCTCGGGCGAACGGAACCCGAACATAGGTGCCCGGCCAGGGCGCGCCCAGTGGGGTGCCGGGCGGGATTCGCCGTTCCTCCCCGGGTTCCCCGCAACGCACAGGCGCCGCCGCTGCCATGGTTGTGGCAGCCGGCTCGGCGCCCGCGGCTCAGATCCGGCGCACCCCGCACCAATCGGCGATGAAGGCGGCGATCGCGATCGTCGTGCGCTGCAGCGTCGGCAGGTGGGCGCGCTCGTCGAACGCATGCGCCCCCTCCCCGCCCGGGCCGTAGCAGAGCGCCTTCATGCCGTAATAGAGGCCATAGAAGCGCGTGTCGTTGACCGCCGTGGCCAGGCGCGCCTGCATCGGCGTCTGGAACACTGCCTCGTGGGCCTGGCCGAGCACGCGCTCCGCCTCCGATCCAGGCTCCAGCACATAGCCGTCGGCCTGGAACCCGTTCCACACCACGTCCGGCGGATTGTTGGCGAGGAAAGTGTCGCCCCGCGCCGCGACGGCGACGCAGCGCTCCACCTCGGCGCGCGCCTCCTCGAGCCCGGTGCCGGGCAGCAGGCCGATGCGGCAATCGACCTCGCACCAGGCCGGCGTCGAGCTCGCCCAGTCGCCGCCGCGGATCATCCCGGGATTGAACTTGACCGGATCCTGCACCAGCCGGAACAGCGGGTGCTCGCGCGCCCGGGCGTTGATCTCCGCGGTGAGGCCGTACAGCGCCTGCAGCAGCGCATAAGCCGACATGATGGCGTTGGACCCGGTCTGCGCGGTCGCTACATGCACCGGCACGCCGCGCACGCGCAGACGGAACCACATCACGCCGACATGCGCGCGGGTGATGGTGTTGCCGGTCGGCTCGGGAATCAGGCAGGCCTGCGCCCGGTAGCCGCGCGCCAGCGTCGAGAGCGCGCCGTTGCCGGTGCTTTCCTCCTCCGTCACCGTCTCGACGAAGACGTCGCCGGCCGGAGCGAGCCCGCACGCCGCGAGCGCATCGAGCGCGAACACCATGGCGGCGACGCCCTGCTTCATGTCGTGGGCGCCGCGGCCGTTCATCCACTCGCCGCGGATCGCGGGATCGAAGGCCGGCTCGGTCCACATCGCCGCCGGCCCTGGCGGGACCACGTCCACATGCCCCTGCAGCACCAGGCTGCGCCCGGCGCCCGGCGCTCCCGGCGGCTGCGGCGCGCGCAGCGTCGCCACCACCTGCACGGCGCGCGCATAGTCCGTCTCCGGCGCCGGGGAGAAGCCCGGCAGGTGGTCCATCGCGACCTGATCCAGCGTGTAGCGATCGACGCTCCAGCCGCGCGCCGCGAACTCGCCGGCGATCCAGTCCTGGCACGGCGCTTCCTGTCCGCGCAGGCTGGGAAAGCGCACCAGCGTCTGCAGCCAGGCGAGTTGGCGCGACCAGCCCTCTTCGACCGCCGACTGGAGCCGGGCGAGGAGCGCGGCGTCCGGCATCGGCTCAGGCCGCCCGCGCCAGCGGCGCCGTTTCGGTAAGGTAGCGCATCGCCGCGTTGATGCCGCCGGCACTGTGCGGGACGTTGTTGGCGGCGAGCGACATCTCCACCGCGGCGAGGGTGCCGAGGATCATCGGCTCGTTGAGGTCGCCGAGATGGCCGATGCGGAACACCTGGCCGCCGAGCGGGCCGAGCCCGCCGCCGAGCGAGACGCGGAAGCGGTCATAGGCGGTGCGGCGGACCGCCTCGGCGTCGTGGCCCTCTGGCAGCTTCACCGCGGTGACGGAATCCGAGAGCCGGCTCGGATCGAGGGTGAACAGCGCCGGGCCGTTATTGCCCGACCAATGGCGCACGGCGCGGCGCGTCGCCTCGGCGAGGCGGGTGTGGCGGGCCCAGACGCCTTCCAGCGTTTCCTCGTCGAACAGTCGCAGCGCTTCCTTGAGGCCGTAGAAGAAGCTGACCGGCACGGTGCCGACGAAGCTCTTGTGCCGGCGCTCCAGCATCAGGGTCCAGTTGAAGTAATGCTTCGGCAGCGTGGACGCCCGGTGCGCCGCCATCGCCTTCACCGAGACGCCGGTGAAGGACAGGCCGGCGGGCAGCATCAGCCCCTTCTGCGAGCCGCCGACGGCGCAATCCACGCCCCAGTCGTCCATGCGGAACTCGATCGACCCGAGCGAGGAGATGGTATCGACGAGGAACAGCGCCGGGTGGTTCGTCTCGTCGAGCGCCTTGCGGAACTCGATGAGCGGCAGCGTGGCCCCGGTCGCGGTCTCGTTGTGGACCACGCAGATGCCCTTGATGCTGTGCGCGGTGTCCGCCGTGAGGGCGGCGCGCACGGCGGCGAGATCGACGCCGCGGCGCCAGTCCGCCGCCACCAGTTCGGTGGCGAGGCCGAGGCCGCGGGCCATCTTCGCCCAATGGTCGGAGAAGTAGCCGCTCTCGACGATCAGCAGCTTGTCGCCGGTGGAGAACAGGTTGACGAGGCATGCCTCCCAGGCCGCGTGGCCGGAGCCGGTGTAGTAGAACAGATGCTGCCCGGTCCGCAGGACGCGCTTCAGCCCCTCGGTGCATGCGTCGTAAAGCTGCAGGAAGTCCTCGGACATGAAGTCCACCGTCGCGTGGTGCATCGCGCGCAGGATGGAGTCCGGGATGTTGGTCGGGCCCGGGTTGGCAAAGAACAGGCGTCCACGGGGCGGGTTGTTCATGGTTCCTGGCGTCTCGTTTCGTTGGTTTTGCTTGTGATAGGCGTGTGCTGCGCGGGCGACAACCGCCGCGGCCGCGACGCTGGGCTGCGGCGGCGCGATCCGTGCCCGCCGCGGCTGGCGGCCCGGCGCGCCAACCCGGCGCCGGCATCAAGCCGCGCGCCGTGATGCTCGCCGTGGACACGACCGCGACGGTCGCCCGCCTGGTCGTGGTGCCGCCAGGGCAAGATCCGATCTGCCCGAGCCGGACAGGTCCGGACAGATCGGTGGCGGCTTTAGGCGAACCCCGGGAAGAAGTCGGTCTTGATCCGCCCGCGCGGCACGCCCAGGGCGCGTAGCGCGCGTTCGAAGCGCACCACCATGGCGCGGGGGCCGGAGATGTAGAACACGCGTTCGCGCCAGTCCGGGATCTCGCGGCGGATCAGCGCCTCGTCGATGTAGCCCTTGTGGATGTCGTAGCCCTGCTCCTCCGGCTCGGCGACCGCGTAGACGGTGCGCAGGCCGATCGTCGCCGCCGCCTCCTGGAAGAGTTCGGCATAGGCGATGTCCGACAGCCGGTTGTTGCCGTAGAGCAGGACGACGTCGCGCTTTTCGCCCCGGCCCACCAGCTCCTCGACCATGGCGCGGAACGGGGTGACGCCAATGCCGCCGGCCAGGAAAGCGAGCTTTGCCGCGGGGTCGCGCGGCAGGGTGAAGTGGCCGGCGATATGCGACGCGAAGACCACGTCGCCAGGCTGCAGGGATGCCAGCGTACGCTTGAACGCGCTGGGCTCGGGATGGAACTTCACGCCCAGCCGCAGCTCCTTCTCCCCCGGCGCCGAGGCGATGGTGAAGGTGCGCCGGTTGCCGCGGTTGTCCGGAGCGGGCACGTCGAGCGTCCAGTCGATGTACTGCCCGGCCTCGAAGGCGAGCCGGCGATCCGGCTGGAACACGAAATCGTAGCAGCCCGAGGCCATCTTCTCGATCCGCAGCAGGGTCAGGCGGAAGCGGCCCTTGGGCGTCGCCGCCCAGGCGAACAGGTTGCCGGCGAGGAACGCCATCTCCGGCGTCGGGTAGAACGAGCCGATGTGGAAATTGGCCGACGAGATGGCGCCGATGATGGCGCCGAAAAGGAGCCGCGAACGCCGGCCGTGGGCGGCGGTCAGCGGCTCGGTCAGCATCGCGAAGCCGGCGAACAGCAGCGGCGAGGACAGGAAGGTCTGGTTCAGCGCCATCGGCATCATCGCCAGCGGCGTGGTCGCCAGCGTCACCGCGAGGTTGGCCGCGACATAGGCGCCGAGCATGCCGAACTGGCGCACCTTGCGCACCACCAGCAGCCCGCCCAGGAACACCGGCAGCAGCAGCACCGCGTTGCCGCCGACCCACCAGGTAGCCGGCTGGCCGAGCAGCAACGCCGCGGCGGTGGCCCCGGCGGCGACCGGGTTGAAGATATGCTTGCGGCCCGGGGCGATCAGGAATTTCGAGGCGATGGCGACCACGCTGGCGACCACGAGCCCCGCCACGCCGGCGCCGTTCTTTGCCGTCACCGGCGCGAACAGCAGCGTCAGGATCAGCGCCGTGATGGCATAGGATTCCATGTTGGCCGGCACCCGCAGCACCGCGGCGAAGACCCGGTTGCTGAGCCAGCACGTGCCGAGGATCACCACCGCCGAGAAGGCGAGCGCCGTGGGATCGACCGGCACGAGGTGCGCGAAGCCGAGCAGGAAGGCGAGCAGCAGCAGCCCGCCGGTGTAGGCGAGTACCAGGCGGTACATGGTGATATGGTTGAGCACCGCATCGGCCATGCGGGTGATGGCAAAGTTGGTTTCACGCTTCGTGGCAGCACGCACGCTGTCCGTCATGACACGACAAACTCCCTGAAGCCGGTGGTCTGCACCGCGAGGCGGTCAGCGCCAATGAGATAGCCCTCGAGGCCCGGCTGCGCCTCGATGAAGCCGATGCCGCCCTCGCCCATGGCAAAGGCGGCGGTGGCGAAACGATCGGCTTCCAGAACGTCGGGGCCGATCACGGTGATGCTGAGAACGTCGCTGATCCTGCGGCCCGGCTGGTGCGGGTCGTAGATGTGCTGGCCGCGCGCGGACGTGCCGGAGGTGGCGATGCCATGGTCGCGCGGCGCGATGACCTTGACGATCTGCATCGCATCGAACGGGTTGCGGATGCCGATGCGCCAGGGTTCGCCGTCCGGCGCGTTGCCGCGGCACTGGATGTCCCCGCCCGCATCCACCAGGTAGTCGGCAAAGCCCTGCGCCTCGATCTGGCGGGCGACCTCGCGGATCGCCCAGCCTTTGACGATGCCCGTCGGATCGAGAAAACCGTCTGGGCGGGCGATGTCGAAATACCCGTCGGTCTCGATGCGCGTGCGCTCGGCGAGCGCCAGCACCTCGCGCAGCTCCTCGCTCGGCTCGCCGTCGACCAGGCGCAGCGCGTTGAAGCGCACCACCTCGCTGTCGGGGCGGAACGGGCTGAACCGCGCCTCGATCTCGGCGAAGCGGGCGAAGGCAGCCTCGATCACCGCCTGCGTACCGGCGGGTACGTCCACGGTAACCGGCATGCCCATGAGGAAGCGGGTCGCGTCCATCAGTGCGAGGCGCTGCGCAGCGCGCCGTCGATGGAGGCGACGAAGGCCCGGCTGTCCAGCGTTGCGCCGGTGACGCCATAGATGCGCCCGCTCTGCGCGCGGATCACTTCGCGCTCGAGGTAGGGCAGCGCGCGCGAGGCGATGTAGCGGCTGGTGGCGCGGTCGGACGGATATTTCAGGACCCGCACCTCGGTGATCTTGCCGCTGTGCACCGTCACCTGCGCCTGCACGTAGCCGTAATAGGCGCTGTAGGTGGGGCCGGGATACGTGCCGTCGCGGTAGTGCGTCTGGGCCAGCGCCGGCAGGGGAGCGGCGAGGCAGGCGCCGAGAGCGGTGCCGAGGAGCAGGGAGTAGCGCAGAGGTTTCATGATCGGGCTCGAACAGGGACGCCGATGCCCTACCGGCAACGACTTACGGCAAGCTTATGCGCCGCCGCGTCAGACTGCTGAAATCGCTGAATAATCGTTCAACTTCCCGTAACGGGCCGGCCGTCCGGGATGGCGCCGCAGGGCGGCAATGGGTTAGTATTGTTCGCTTTTGGAGCTTGGTGTGGCGTGCCGCGATGGTCGCGGCCGGCCCCGCAAGATCCGCCTCAGGAAGACGGGGTGGTGACGAGCGCATCGCACGACGAGGCCGGCGCGGGAGAGGTGACGGCGATCCATGGCTCGGTCGTCGATGTCCGCTTCCCCGAAGCGCCATTGCCTGGCGTCAATGCGGCCATCGCGATCGCGAGCGATGGGCCGGCGCCGCTGATCGCGGAGGTGCAGCAGCATCTCGATGCCGCGACCGTGCGGTCGGTGGCGCTGGGCAACACCGCCGGGCTCAGGCGCGGCGCGGCGGCGCGGGCGCTTGGTGGGCCGATCCGTGTGCCGGTCGGCGAGGCCGTGCTCGGACGGCTGCTCGACGCCACCGGCGAGCCGGCGGACCGCGGTCCGCCCCTCCCGGCCGGCACGCCGCGCCGCCCGATCCATGCCGCGGCGCCGGCACTCGCCCGGCTCGGCGCGGCACAGGAAATCTTCCACACCGGGATCAAGGTCATCGACCTGCTGGCGCCGCTGGTCAAAGGCGGCAAGGCGGCGATGTTCGGCGGCGCGGGCGTGGGCAAGACCGTCCTGATCATGGAACTGATCCGCACCACGGTCGAGCGCCATGCCGGGATCTCCGTCTTCGCCGGCATCGGCGAGCGCTCGCGCGAGGGCCATGAGCTGCTGCTGGAGCTGCGGGAATCAGGCGTCCTCGCCCGCACCGCGCTGGTGTTCGGCCAGATGAACGAGCCGCCCGGCGCACGCTGGCGCGCGGGACTGACGGCGCTGGCCATCGCCGAGTATTTTCGCGACGAGAAGCGCGAGAACGTGTTGTTGCTGATCGACAACGTCTACCGCATGGTTCAGGCTGGCAGCGAGGTCTCGGGACTGCTCGGCCGCCTGCCCTCCAGGGTCGGCTATCAACCGACCCTGGCGAGCGAGATCGCCGAGCTCGAAGAGCGCATCGCCTCGGTCGCCGGTGCCGCGATCACCTCGATCCAGGCCGTCTATGTGCCGGCGGACGATTTCACCGACCCCGCGGTCGCCGAGATTTTCAGCCATCTCGACTCCTCGATCGTGCTGTCGCGCGAGATGGCGAGCGCGGCGATGTATCCCGCCGTCGATCCGCTCGCCTCGACCTCGACCCTGCTCGTTCCGCACCTGGTCGGCGCGGCGCATTACCGGATCGCGCAGGAGGTGCGCAAAACCATCGCCCATTACCGCGACCTGCAGGAGATCATCGCCCTGCTCGGGATCGAGGAGCTCAGCGCCGCCGACCGCCAGGCGGTCAAGCGCGCACGCCGGCTGATGCGCTTTCTGACCCAGCCCTTCATGGTCACCGAGGCGTTCACCGGCAAGGAAGGGCGGACCGTCGAGATCGCCGACACCCTGGCCGGCTGCCGCGCCATCCTCGACGGCGAGGCCGATGCCTGGGCGGAAGGCTCGCTCTACATGGTCGGCGACCTCGGCGAGGCGCGCCAGCGCGAGCGCGCGAGTGCGCGGCCCGCCGCATGAAGCTCACCGTTACCACGCCGCTGGCGCTCGTCCTCACGGCCGAGGACGTCGTGCACCTGCGTGCCGAGGACGACACCGGCGCCTTCGGCATCCTGCGCGGCCACGCCGATTTCCTGACCGCGCTGGCGATCTCGGTGGTGAGCTGGCGCGACCAGGCCGGCACCGAGCACCACATCGCGGTGCGCGGCGGCATGCTCGCCGTGAGCGGCGGCGAGGCCATCGCCATCGCCACGCGCGACGCCGTGGCCGCGGACGATCTGCAACGCCTGCGCACCGAGGTGCTCGCGCGCTTCAAACGCGCCGGCGAGGAAGAGGCGGTCGCGCGCACCGACGCCCAGCGCCTTTATATGGCGGCGATCCGCCAGATCTATCGTTTCCTCAGGCCCGCCGGAGACCGCACCGTGCCGCGGCTCACCAGCCCGCCCGCGCCGGCCGAGCCGCGCGCATGACGCAGCCGCGGGACGAGCAGGAACGGCTGGAGCGGGCGGTGCGCCAGCGCCAGGAACGACGCGAGCGCGGGCAGCGCGAGGGCGAGCCGTCGGTCGGCGAGAATCTGGCGATGATCGGCTCGCTGGGTTGGACCATCGTGATCCCGACCCTGCTCGGCTTCTTCGCCGGTCGCTGGCTCGACAGGCACTTCCACAGCGGAATCGTCTGGTCGCTCGGGCTGCTGGTCGCGGGCCTGGCGGCCGGCTGCGCCATGGCATGGCGGAGGATGCACAGCCAATGACCCTCGCCGCCACGCTCCTGCATCCGGAACTCCCGGCGCTGATGCTGCTCGCGGGATTCGCGGTCGGCCTGGCCTATTTCGCTTCCCTGCGGCGCTGCGCGGCCCTGCTGGTCGCGGGATCGGGCTGGGCGGCGCCGCTCGCGCTGACGCTGGGGAGGTTCGCAGCCGCCGGCGTCTTCCTCGTGTTCGCGGCCAGGCTTGGCGGTGTTGCGCTACTCGCGGCACTGGCCGGTTTCCTGGCCGCCCGCGCCTTGTCGTTGCGGCTCGACCGGAGGCAAGGCTGATGGTGTCCTCGCCGCTCACCAGCGCGCTGCTGTTTCATATCGGTCCCGTTGCGATCACGCGGTCGGTGGTGACGACCTGGGCGATCATGGCGGCACTCGCCATCCTCTGTCCGGTCCTCACGCGCCGGCTCGCGATCCTGCCCGGCAGCCGCCAGGCGGTGCTCGAGGGCATCGTCGGCGGCATCATGGACCAGATCGAGGACGTGACGCGCCGCGACCCGCGCCCGTTCCTGCCGCTGCTCGGCACTCTCTTCATCTTCCTGGTGGTGGCCAACCTCGCCGGCGTGCTTCCCGGCGTCGAGGCGCCTACCGGGCGGATCGAGACGCCGGCGGCCCTCTCCCTGATCGTTTTCTTCTCGGTGCATTACTTCGGAATTCGCAGCCGTGGCCTCAGGGGCTACCTCGCGAGCTTTGTCGAGCCTAGCCCTATCATGCTGCCGCTCAATATTCTCGCCGAGATCACCCGCACCTTCTCGCTGACGGTGCGCCTGTTCGGCAACATGATGAGCGGCGAGTTCGTCATCGGCCTGGTGCTGGCGCTGGCCGGGCTGTTCGTGCCGATCCCGCTGATGGCGCTCGAGATTCTGGTCGGTGTCGTCCAGGCCTACATCTTCACCGTGCTCGCAACCGCGTTCATTGCCACCGCCGTCGGCGCCCCGCCGGCGAACGATACGTATCGGCACTAAGGAGGTCTCATGGATCCCAGGCTCGTTTCCATCATCGGTGCCGTCGTTGCGGTGGCGATCGGCTCGATCGGGCCGGCGCTGGCCGAGGGCCGATCCATCGCCGCGGCCATGGACGCGATGGCGCGCCAGCCCGAAGCGTCCGGCACCATCGCGCGCACGCTGTTCGTCGGCCTCGCCATGATCGAAACGATGGCGATCTACTGCCTGGTCATCGCGCTGCTGCTGCTGTTCGCCAATCCCTATGTCCGGTAAGTCATGCATCCCGCCTGGTGGACGATCGCGCTCCAGACCCTGAATTTCGCGATCCTGGTCTGGCTGCTGCACCGGTTTCTCTACAAGCCGGTGCTGGCGGTGATCGATGAACGCAAAGCCGAGGTACGCCGGCAGTTCGAAGCCGCCGGCGCCGCCGACGAGAAGGCGAAGGCGCAGCTAGCCGCGCTGGCGAGCGAACGCGCCGGCATCGCGGCGGAGTACGAGGCGGCACTCAAGGCGGCGGCGGACGAAGCGCAGGCGATGGCCGAGACGCTGCGCGCCCAGGCCCAGCACGACGCCGCGACACTGCTCGATGCCGGGCGCCGGACGCTGGCCGACGAGCGCGCGGCGGCCTTCGACGAGGCGCGACTTCTGGCCCTCGATCTCGGCACCGGCTTCGCCCGCAAGCTGCTCGCCGACATTCCCCTGGAGGCACGCGCCGAAGCGTGGATCGGGCAGATCGAGGCCTATCTCAAGGGTCTGCCCGCCGCCACGCGCGAGGCGCTTTCACGCCAGCTCGGCGAGGGCGCTGCGCTCACGGTGGTGAGCGCAAGCGCCCTGCCCGAGGCGGCGCAGGACGGATGGCGTGAACGCCTGCGGCGGGCCCTGGCGGTTGGCGCACCGATCGCCTTCGCCATCGATCCCGACCTCATCGCTGGCGCCGAACTGCATTTCCCCGACTCGATCCTGCGCTTCTCCTGGCAGAGCGAGCTCGCCGCCGCGCGGGCCGGAATGACGGCCGATGCCCAGCCTCGTTGAGTCGCTGCGAGCCTGGGGGACTGCGAGCCGCGAGCGGCTGGCTACGACGCCACTCGTACCGCAATTGGAACAGATCGGCCGGGTGCTGCGGACCGGCGATGGCGTCGCGACGGTCGCGGGACTGCCGGGCACGCGCCTCGACGAACTGCTGGTGTTCGAGGGCGGTGTGCATGGCCTCGCCGTCGATCTCGGCGAGGAGGCGATCGGCTGCGTCCTGCTCGGTGACGCGGCTGGCGTCGCGGCCGGCAGCGCCGTCCACGGCACCGGCGAGGTGGCGCGCGTGCCGGTGGGCGAGGCGCTGCTCGGCCGCGTCGTCGACGCGCTCGGCGCCCCACTCGACGACCGGGGCGCGATCGAGGCCGAGGCCTTCGCGCCGGTGGAGCAGCCGGCCCCGGCGATCATCGACCGTGCGCTGGTCACGCATCCGCTCGCCACCGGAATCCTGGTTGTCGACGCCATGATCCCGCTCGGCCGCGGCCAGCGCCAGCTCATCATCGGCGACCGCGAGACCGGCAAGACCGCGATCGCCCTCGACACCATCATCAACCAGAAAGCGACCGACGTGATCTCGGTCTACGCCGCAATCGGTCAGAAGGCGTCCGCGGTCGCACGCGTCATCGAAGCGGTCCGCGCCCATGGAGCGCCCGAACGCACGATCGTCGTCGTCGGCGAGGCCGACGCGCCACCCGGGCTGCAATGGCTCACGCCTTACGCGGCCTGTACGATGGCGGAATATTTCATGGCGCGCGGGCGCGATGTGCTGCTGGTGCTCGACGACCTCACCAAGCACGCCGCGAGCTATCGCCAGATCTCGCTGCTGCTGCGCCGCCCACCGGGCCGCGAGGCCTATCCCGGCGACATCTTCTACATCCATTCGCGGCTGCTGGAGCGCGCCGCGCGGCTCTCGGCGGAACGTGGCGGCGGCTCGCTCTCGGCGCTGCCGATCGCCGAGACGCAGGCGGGCAACATCAGCGCCTTCATCCCGACCAACCTGATCTCGATCACCGACGGCCAGATCTTCCTCGACCCGCGCCTCTTCTACGAAAACCAGAAGCCCGCCGTCGATGTCGGCAAGAGCGTCTCGCGCGTCGGTGGCAAGACCCAGGCGCCGGTGCTCAAGCCGCTCTCCGACAGCCTGCGGATGGAATACGCGCAGTTCCTGGAGCTCGAGGTGTTCACGCGCTTCGGCACCATGGTCGACGAGCGCACCGCCGGCGTGATCGCGCACGGCCGGCGCATCCGCGCGATTCTCGGCCAGCCGCAATTCGCGCCGCTGTCGCTCGGCGAACAGGTGGCGCTGCTCACCGCGCTCGCCGACGGCGTGCTCGATCCCCTGCCGCTCGAGCACATCGACGCATTCCGCCAGGGTCTCGCGGCGTGGCTGCACGAGCATGCCCCCGAGATCCTGGCGCTCGGCGACGATGCCGCGCCGCTGACCTTGGATGTGCGCGCCCGCCTCGCGGCCAGCGTCGCCG
>JAJXXT010000118.1 GCA_021780935.1 Pseudomonadota bacterium | reverse complement strand
CGGGGCCGGGCCTGGAGCGGAAACGCCACCGGCGCCGCTTGGCTTGTGGCGCGCCCAAGCGCGGCCGAGCCGGTCCGCTCGATCTCGGACTCGGGCAGCTCATCGAGAAAGCGGCTGGGGATGGCGCTCTGCCATCCGGAGTAGAGCCGCCGGTTCGCGGCGTGGCTGACAATGACGCGCCGGCGCGCCCGCGTCAGGCCGACATAGGCGAGCCGGCGCTCCTCCTCGAGCGATTTGGCTCCGCCTTCGTCGAGCGAGCGCTGGTTGGGGAACAGACCCTCCTCCCAGCCTGGCAGGAAGACGGTGTCGAACTCCAGGCCCTTCGCGGCGTGCAGGGTCATCAGGCTGATCCGCTCGCCGTCGGCATTCGCCTCGTTGTCCATCACCAGCGCGACATGGTCGAGAAATCCGGCCAGGCTCTCGAACTCGGCCAGCGCGCGCAGAAATTCCTTGAGATTCTCGAGCCGCCCCGGCGCGTCCGGTGCAGTATCCTGCTGCCACATCGTGGTGTAGCCGGATTCGTCGAGCATCGTAGCCATGGCGATGACATGGCCCTCGGCCTCGAGCTGTCTGCGCCAGCGGGCGAAGCCGGCGAGCAGGCCGCCAACACCCTCGCGCGCCTTGCCGCGCAGGGCGCCCGCCGCCACCAGCCGGGCCGCGGCCTCGCTGAGCGGGGTCTGCTCGGCACGGGCCCGGTCGTGCATCGCCCGCAGCGCCGTTTCGCCGACCCCGCGGCGGGGCAGATTGACGATGCGCTCGAATGCGAGGTCGTCGGCCGGCTGGGCGAGCACGCGGGCGTAGGCCAGCGCGTCGCGGATCTCGGCGCGCTCATAGAAGCGCAGACCGCCAACGACACGATAGGGCAAGCCGATGGTGATCAGCCGCTCCTCGATGGAGCGCGTCTGGAACCCGGCACGCACCAGCACCGCCATCTCGGCCAGGCTTTCGCCGGCCCTGCGCAGCGCCTCGGCGCGCTCGCCCACCATTCGCGCCTCTTCGTCCGAGTCCCATAGCGCGACGAGCTGGACCTTTTCCCCCGCGGCTTCTCCCCCCGCCCGGCCGCTGGCCTCCGTCTCGGCGCCCGGGCGCAGGGTCTTGCCGAGCCGACCCTCGTTGTGCGCGATCAGCGCCGCGGCGGCGGCGAGGATCGGGGCGGTGGAGCGGTAGTTGCGCTCCAGCCGGATCACTTTCGCACCGGGAAAATCCTTCTCGAAGCGAAGGATGTTCTCGATCTCGGCACCGCGCCAGGAATAGATGCTCTGATCGTCGTCGCCGACGCAGCAGAGATTGCGGTGGCCCTGGGCGAGCAGACGCAACCATAAATACTGCACCAGGTTGGTGTCCTGGTACTCGTCCACCAGGATGTAGCGGAACTGGCGGTGATATTGTGCCAGAATGTCGGGGTCGGTGCGCAGCAATTCGGTCGGCAGCAGCAGCAGGTCGCCGAAATCGGCAGCGTTCAGCGTCCCGAGCCGCGCCTGGTAGGCGGCGTAGACGCTGCGCGTTCGTCCGCCGGCGAACTCCGGCTCCTCGCTCTCGGGCACACGCGCGGGCGGCAGGCCGCGGTCCTTCCAGCGCTGGATGAGCGCCATCAGTGCCTGTGGCGGCCAGCGCTTGGCATCCACGCGCTCCGCCTCCATCACCTGTTTGAGCAGGCGGAGCTGGTCATCGGTATCCAGGATGGTGAAGTTGGCCGAAAGCCCGGTGCGGTCGGCGTGCCGGCGCAGCATGCGCGCGCCGAGGGCGTGGAACGTGCCGAGCCACAGGCCTTCGACCGGGCGACCGAGCATCGCGGCGACGCGCTCGCGCATTTCACGCGCGGCCTTGTTGGTGAACGTGACGGCGAGGACCTGAGATGGCGCGGCGCGGCCGGTGAGCAGGATATGGGCGAAGCGCGCGGTCAGGACGCGGGTCTTGCCCGTGCCGGCGCCGGCGAGCACGAGCAACGGGCCCTCGAGCGTCTCCACCGCCTCGCGCTGCTCGGGATTCAGCCGCGCGAGATAGGGCGTGGGATGGGGTGGAGTCTGGGGGGGATTGGCAGGGTGCGACACGGAAGCGATCATAGAGAACGTGCCGACCCGCTCCAACCCGCCCGCCGCGCCGCGCGTTTGCGGATGAGGGGCCGCTGATGCCAGCGCGCTTCCTCGCCGCTTCGGCCCGAAGGGGGCCGGTGCTGCTCGTGCTCGCCATCCTTGCCGGGCTGGCGGTCCCGCCCTTCGCGCATGCGTTGCGCGGCGCGCTGCTGCCGACCGTGTTTGGCATGATGACGCTCGTGCTGCTGCGGGTGGATATCGCCGCCGCATTGGCCCATCTCCGCCGGCCGATGCTGCTCGTCGCCCTGGTTGGTTTCCAGCTCTTGGGTTCGCCGCTGCTGGCTCATGGACTGGTCCGGGGGCTGGCGGTCGAACCCGGCATCGCCGCGGGTGTGGTGCTGTTTGCCGCCTGCTCGCCGGCGCTGTCCTCGCCCGCCTTCGCGCGGCTCGGCGGGCTCGATCCGGAACTGACCTTACTGGTGACGCTCGCGGCGACCTTGCTGGTACCGCTGACCGCCCCGCCGCTGGCCGCGCGGCTCGCCGGGATCGATCTCGCGATCGGCATCGGCGCCTTCATGGCTCGCCTCGGGGTGATGGTCGGCGCGCCATTGGCGGTGTCACTGGCGGCGCGCGTCGCGCTCGGCCCGGCGCGGCTGGCCGCGTTCGGCCCAGCGATCGACGGGGCGATGGTCTGGCTCCTCGCCGCCTTCGGCATCGGCGTCATGGACGGGATGACCGCCCGCCTGCTGGCCGATCCCGTTTGGGTGGCAGCGGCAACCCTGGCGGCGGTGCTGGCCAATCTCGGTGCCAACCTGCTCACCACGGCGCTCTTCGCCCCGATCGGGCTGCGCTTCTCGGCCGCCGCGGGCATCGCCGCGGGCAACCGGAACATGGCGCTCTACCTCGCTGTGCTGCCCGCCGGAGCGGATCGTCGCCTGGTGCTGTTTTGCGCCCTCTGCCAGTTGCCGCTCTATCTCAGCCCGTTCCTGCTCTCCCCATTGCACCGGCGGCTGGCCGCACGGCGGGGCGCGGCCTGACGCCGAGGATATGCGCGATGGCGTAGGCGAGATCGGCGCGGTTGAGGGTGTAGACGTGGAATTCGTCGACGCCGTTGGCCTGGAGCAGGCGCACCTGCTCGGCGGCGACCACGGCCGCGACGAGGCGGCGGGTCTCCGCGTCCTCGTCCAGCCCCTCGAAAAGATGGCCGAGCCAGGCCGGGACCGAGGCACCACACTGGGCGGCGAAGCGCGTGAGCTGGGCGAAGTTCGTCACCGGCAGGATGCCGGGAACGATCGGCACGGTGATCCCCGCGGCGTGGCAGCGGTCGAGAAAGCGCAGATAGACCGATGTGTCGAAGAAGAACTGGGTGATCGCCCGGCTGGCCCCGGCATCGATCTTGCGCTTGAGCGTGTCGAGATCGGCCTCCGGGCTCAGCGCGGTTGGATGGGTCTCGGGATAGGCGGCGACCGAGATATCGAAATCCGCCACGCGCTTCAGCCCGGCGACGAGGTCGGCGGCGAAATCATAGCCGCCCGGATGTGGAAGATAGCGGCCGGCCGTCGGCGCGTCCCCGCGCAGCGCGACGATATGGCGGATTCCCGCCTGCCAGTAATCCCGCGCCACCGCATCCACCTCGGCGCGCGTGGCGCCGACGCAGGTCAGATGTGCGGCCGGCACCAGGCTGGTCTCGCGCGCCAGCCGGGTTACCGTGGCGTGGGTGCGCTCGCGCGTGGTGCCGCCGGCACCGTAGGTGACCGAGACGAAGCGCGGCCGCAGCGTCTCCAGCCGGCGCACGCACGCCCACAGCTGCGCCTCCATCGCCGCCGAGCGTGGCGGGAAAAACTCGAAGGACAGCAACGGCGGCCTTTGTGCCAGATCGGGCACCGGCAGGCCGGCGACCCGCGGGCCCGTGACCCAGCGCTCCAGCCGGCGTTCCGCCCCGGGTGGGCAGCCGGTGCTATCGGAATTGCCGTTCGAAGTCCCATCGTGCGCCATCATGGCCTCCTTCACAGGCTGCGTTCTGAGCGAGCCCGGGCGTGGCCGCAAGAGTGCCGGGACAGCGATGGGCTTGCGTTTTTTGCCTTCAGGGTCAGCTTCCGGTAATTCGCCATGGCTATCGTCACGGGCCCTGCCGGAGCCGTTCCGGGGGCACCGCCCCAGCCGACCGCCCTGGTCACAGGGCGGAAATCATCCCCAGGTGGTCGATGCGCACTCCTGCGTCCTTGATGCTGGTCATGGCCCTTTTCAGCCTTGCCGATTGCGCCACACCGCCGCCGGCGAGCGATGCCGAGGCGGCTGCTGATTTCAAGCAGACCAACGACCCGCTCGAACCGACCAACCGCGTGCTCTACAACATCAATCAGGGCATTGATGCGGTGGTGCTGCGGCCGCTCGCCGAGGGCTATCGCTACGCACTGCCGCAGCCAGTGCGCAACGCCACCCACAACGCGCTCGACAACCTCGCCCAGCCGGTCGTCATCAGCAACCACATCCTGCAGGGCAATCCGCGCCGCGCGGGCGATACGCTGATGCGCTTCGTGATCAATAGCACGCTCGGTCTCGGTGGCTTTTTCGACCCCGCGAGCAGCCTCGGCTATCCCGCACACCCGACCGATTTCGGCATCACGTTGGCCGAATGGGGCGTCGGCGAGGGCCCCTACCTCTATCTTCCCATCCTCGGCCCATCGGGTCCGCGCGACGCCATCGGCTATGGGATGGACACGGCGATGGACCCCTTCACCTGGGTGGGGCAAGGCGCGGTGGTGACGGATCTGGAGTATGTACGCTATGGTCTGTTTGCCATCGACGAGCGTGAGCGCGCGCTCGATGACCTCGATGCGATCATGAAAAACGCGCTCGACCCATACGCGACGCTGCGCAGCCTCTACCGCCAGCACCGGCAGAGCAAGGTCGTGGCGGCGAGTAGCGACGAACCGGCGACCGTGCCGGCATGGTTTCCGCAGCCGGAGAAAGCGAGTCCCAAGCCATGACTGCATCCGTGCTCGACCGAGCCCAGACAGTAACCGACACGACCGACGCGGGTCCGCGCGCGGCCGGCCCGCGATGGCTCCGGCGGCAACTCCTGCTCGCGGGCGGCGCCATGCTGCTTACGTTTGGCCGGGCGCGCGCCGGCGCGGCGGAGGATGCGAGCCGGTTCATCGACACGATCGCCCGTCAGCTTACGGAGGTGCTCGATAGCCCGGAGAGCGCCTCCGACAAGCGCAAACGCTTCCTCGCCATCCTCGACGGCGCGGTGGACGTGGACGGAATTGCCCGCTTCTGTCTCGGCCGCTTCTGGCGTCAGGCGAGCGAGGCGCAGCAGCAGGAATACATCACCCTGTTCCATCAGGCGCTGACGAACGGGGTGATTTCACGCCTTGGCGAATACAAGGGCGTGCGCCATACGATCGGCCGCAGCGTGCCGCAGAACGACAGCACCCTGGTGCAGACCCTCATCCTGCGGCCGAATTCGGAGCCGGCGCATGTCGACTGGCTCGTTCATCAGGTGGCTGGACGCCCGGAGATCGAGGACCTGATCGTCGAGGGCACCAGCATGCGCATCACCCAGCGCAGCGACTATATGAGCTTCCTGCAGCGCAACGGCAGCAACATCCAGGCGCTGATCGACCAGCTGCGCCAACAGGTCGGCCATAGCCGCAGTTCCTGAGCGTGCTCTAGCGTGATGAGTCAGAAATTCCTGTACGAATTTCTGAATCCGAATCACACTAGATTCAATATGTTAATGGCCCGCTTGCCCCCGAAATTCGCATGCGAATTTCGGGGGCGGGACACGAGAAACATACCACTCTCGAGCACCTTAACTTCGATCCCTCCGAGCCGGAACGGCCCAATCGGATCGGGGGCCTCCAAGGCGGGAGCGGCTCACGCAAAGTCGCGGCGGCCGAAGAAGACTGCGATCTCGGCCGCGGCGCGGTCGGGTGCCTCGGCGTGCGGGAAGTGGCCGGCGCCGGGAAACGGGGCGAGATCGAGGCTGGTGAAGCTCTCGCCGAGCCGGTCGGTCCACCCGTAGGGAAAAAGCGGGTCGCTATCGCCCCAGCGGACGCAGGTCGGCACGCTGATGGACGGCAGGGACGGCGCCTCGCCGCGGATGGTGGCCAGCCGCGCCGCGTTCTGGCTGAGATACCAGTTAAACCCGCCTTGAAGGGCCCCGGGGGCAAGAAAATTGTCGATGAATTCCTCCAGCACCGGGTCGAAGGCGCGCGGATTGCCACCCGCCCAGTGGCGCAGGAAATGCCCGATATAGAGCCGGCAGGCGGTACGCGAGGAGCCGACGAGGTCGGCGGCGAACGGCATCTGGTGGAAGGATTGGTACCAGATCTCCCGCAGATGCTCGGCTCGCGCCCAGCGCGGGCCGATGCCGGGGTAGGGGCAGTTGAAGAAGAACAGGCCCGCGAGCCGATCCGGGACGCTGCGGGCCAGGGCCTGGGCGACATACGCGCCGACATCGTGAGCCACCAGCCCGACGCGCCCGAGTCCGAGGCCGCTCATCAGGGCGGCGATATCGGCTGCATGAACGGCCGCGCCGACCTGGTCGGACGGGCCCGGGTCCGGCTTGTCGCTCGAGCCGAAGCCGCGCAGGTCCGGCGCGATCACGGTGAAGCGGTCTGCCAGGCGCTGCATCACCGGCAGCCAGGTCAGCCAGAATTCCGGCCAGCCATGCAGCAGCAGCAGCGTCGGCCCGGTGCCGGCGCGGGCGTAGTGCAGCCGTACACCGTTGACCACGGCCTCGTGATGGCTGATCCCGCCGCGCGACGACCACATGAGCGCCTCCCTGCTTCGCGCCCATCATGCGCAAAAGGGCAGGGCGATGAAACCCTGCCCTGGCGGACGCGTCAGACCAGGCGCGCCGGCGGCGAGGCGCGGCGCAGGAGCGGCAGCAAAGCCAGCGGAAGCAGGAACACCGCCCAGGTTGCCGGCTCCGGAATCGGCGAGAGGTCGTTGGCGAGCGCGACGAGCACGTCGGGATAGACGCCGGCGACCGAGTTGATGTTCTGCACGTAGATGTTCTGGGTGGCGAGCTGGATCTGGGCCGGCGTCAGGCCGAGCTGCTGCAGCAGTGCGATCGTCTCCGAAGACAATCCATAATTGGCGAAATACTGTTCGATCTGCAGCACCTGCTGCGGCGTGATCGTGACCGACCCGCCGCGCACGGCGGCGAGATTGGCGGCCAGGGTCCGCAGGTCGCTGGAGATCGACCCGGTCAGGCTGTTGAGCTCCGCGGTATATTGATCGACGGCGGCGAGCTGCTGCGCCTTCCAGTAGGAATCGCCCGCCACTTCGGCGCCTTGATAGCGGTTGAGCGAGGTGATGAGCGCCGCCGCAACCTCGATCGCCTTGGCTTCGTCAGCCGCGAGGCCGGAGGAGGACAACGAGGCCGGCAAGGTGATGCTGCCGGGGGTGGCGACGACCTTGTAGTTCGGGTCTACCGGGTCCGCGGCGAGCAGCGCAAAATAGCCGGCAACCGCCGAGGTCAGGCCGGCAAGCGCGCCGCCGGTGATGCCGGCGATGGTGCCCCAGCCGGGCACCAGGGTGATCGGCGCGCTGATCGCTCCGATCACACCGCCTGCGATTCCCAGGATCGCCGCATCCTTGTTCCACTGGTCGATTTGTTGCTGCGTCTTGGCCGAGGGCGGCGCGTTGACCGCGGTGCTGAACGAGGCGCTCTCGTCGCCGTCGGCGCCTTGGATGTAGTAGCCGATGCTGGTGGTGGGGATCGGCGCCCCCGGCGCCGTCAGGACGGGTGGGGCGGTGTAGGTCGTCGTCGACGGGATGCCGTAGTTGAAGATGACGTTGATGTTGGCGCCATCGGCCGTGATGACGAGCGGCTCGCCCTCGCCGTTTTCGTTCGGATCCGTGGTGGTGAGGGTCGCGGTGACGCTGATCGTGTCGCCCGGATTGATGGTCGCCACGTTGGCCCACGCTGCCGCGGGCACCAGAAGCGCCAGCAGCGACGCCGACGCCAGCAATTGGATTCCGCGCAGTCTCATCGTCCTCTCCCATTTCCCAATTCGATAGCAAATTCTTAACGTGCCGATCGAATGACGCGCAAGATGGCGAAAAACTGTAACAAACACGTTTGGCGTCACATATCTGTCATTTTTGGCGCACAAGTTCGTTATAGTGTTGATTTATTTGTTGGATTCTTGTCTGCAGAAAGCCGATCATGCCACCCAGCAGAACGATCCCGCCAACAATCACGATGTTGAGAGCGATCACTGCGGCGGCCACCGGCCCTGTCAGCCGGCCGAGGGCGACGAACAGCGTCCACTCGCCGCCAAGCACGGCGATCATTCCCAACCCGAGTTGCAGCCCAAACCCGATCTTCTGCAGCTGGCTTCCGTCCATGGGTGTGCCTCTCCTGGTCACCGTTCCGGCGAGCATTGCCCGCGAGGAGGCGTGCGGTCCAGCCGGCCGCAACCCCTCACCGGCGTGTCCGACCCGACGAATTCCATCCGGTCCGACGGTGCTCTAGGCTGCCGCCGGACCGGATGGCAGCGTCGGAGGCAGACATGCGGGCATATCTCGGCATCGACATCGGCACCTTCGAGGCCAAGGGTGTCCTCGTCGACGCCACCGGGCGCATTCTCGCCAACGCCGCTCGGCGGCACCGCATGCTGGTGCCCGAGCCGGGCTGGGCCGAACACCGGCCGATCGAGGATTGGTGGGACGGGCTGCGCGAGATCGCGGGGCGCCTGCTGGCGCAGACGCGCATGGATCCGCGCGAGATCCGGGGCATCGGGGTGAGTGCGATCGGCCCCTGCATGCTTCCCGTGAACGCTGCCGGCGCGCCGCTTGGTAACGCGGTGCTCTACGGTGTCGATACCCGCGCCGCACGGGAGATCGCCGAACTCACCGAGCGCATCGGCGAGGCGCGGCTCATCGCCCATGGCGGCAACCGGCTCACCGCGCAGTCGGTCGGGCCGAAAATCCTCTGGCTGCAGCGGAACCGGCCGGAGATTTTTGCCCGCGCTGCCCGCTTCCACACCGCGACCTCCTTCCTCGTCGAGCGGCTGACCGGGGTGGCGGTGATGGACCATTTTACCGCCGCCGGGTTCAGCCCGCTCTACGATGCCACTGCCCGAGTCTGGGCTGCGCCGCCTGAGCTTGGCTTGCTCGAACCGGCACGCTTGCCGCGCCTGGGTGAGGCCACCGACATCGCCGGCGCGATCACGCGCGAGGCCGCCGCGGCCACGGGACTCGCCGCCGGCACGCCGGTCACCGTCGGTACCATCGATGCCGCGGCCGAGGCTTTCAGCGTCGGCGTCACTGCGCCAGGCGAGATGATGCTGATGTATGGCTCGACGATATTCACCATCCTGCTCACCGAGGCGCCGGTGTTCGACGCTCGGTTGTGGTATGCGCCCTGGCTTCGCCCTGGCCTGCATGCGAGCCAGGCCGGACTCGCCACGAGCGGCACGTTGACGCAGTGGTTCCGCGAGCACTTCGCCCGCGAATTGCCGGCCGAGACGGCGATGACGCGCCTCGCCGAGGAAGCCGCCGCCACGCCGCCGGGCGCAGCCGGGCTCGTCGTGTTGCCGTATTTCTCTGGCGAGCGCACGCCGATCCACGACCCACAGGCACGCGGCTGCGTCTTCGGACTGGATCTCACGCACACCCGCGGTCATCTGTTCCGCGCCGTGCTCGAGGGGGTCGCCTGTTCCGTCCGTCACGCGCTCTCGGCCTATGCCGAAGCGCCGCGGCGCGTCCTCGTCGCCGGCGGCGGGACGCGCAACCCGGTGTGGATGCAGGCGGTCTCGGACATCTGCGGCCTGGAGCAGATCGTGCCGCGCGAGACCATCGGCGCCTCGCTGGGCGATGCGATGCTGGCGGCGCTTGCAGTCGGCGATGCCGATCCCGCGGCCCTCGCGGCGTGGAATCCGGTCCGCACCAGCGTCACGCCGCGCGCGGAACTGGCAGCGCTCTACGGGGCGCAGTTCAGCCTCTACCGGCGCCTCTACGAGCAGACCAAGGAGCTCATGGCGGCGCTGCCGCGGCCCGGCTGACGTGCTCGGGCCAAGAAAAACGCCGCCGGAGCAGTTTCCGGCGGCGCGAAAGGAACGGTCGCGGCGGCAAAGTCGGGACGCCGCGACCGGCGAACCCGCGTCCGGAGCGCTCCCGCTTGCCGCGGGCGCGCTCCGGGTCGGGGTCAGATCGCGATCGTATTGCCGATCGGCAGTTGGCGGATGCGCTTGCCGGTGGCATTGAAGATCGCATTGCAGAGCGCCGGCGCGAAGGGCGGCACGCCCGGCTCGCCGACGCCGCTCGGCGGCACTTCGATGCCGGCCGGAACGATGTAGACGTTGGTCACCTTCGGTGCCTCGCTGATGCGGGCGACCTGGTAGTCGTTGAAGTTGCTCTGCTGGACACGGCCATTCTTGAAGGTGATCGCGCCGTACTTGGCAATGCTCAGACCCATCACCGCCGCGCCCTCGATCTGCGAGGTGATGCGTTCCGGGTTGACATGGAAGCCGCAATCGATCGCGGTGTCCACGCGCGGGATCGACCAGCTGCCGTCCTTGTTCACCGCGACCTCGACGACGGTGGCGATGTAGCTGACGAAGCTGCGGTGCACGGCGATGCCGAGCCCGTGGCCTTCCGGCATCTTGCGTCCCCAGCCGGCCTTCTCCGCCGCCAGTTCGAGCACGCGGGCAAGGCGTCCGGTGTCGATCGGGTAGGATTCGAACGGCTCGCCGTAGTTCCACAGCTCCTTGACCGACTTCCGCGGATCGACGATGCGCGGCGGGCCGATCAGTTCGAGCAGCATCTCCTTCTGGTCTTTGCCGGTCGCCGCCGCGAGTTCGGCGGCGAAACTCTGCACCGCGAACCCTTGCGGGATGTTGATCACCGAGCGGAACCAGCCGATGCGCGTATGCGCCGCCGCCTCACCCGTCTCACAACGGATATTGGCGATGTCGAAGGGCATGTCGATCAGGCCCATGCTCGTCTCGAGCGGCTGCAGATGCTTCGGATCCGGCATGAAGGTCGACCAGATCGTTGGCGCGACGCTGCGGTGACGCCAGCCGATCACCTTGTTGTTCGAGTCGAGCGCGGCATCGATACGCTGCCACGCGACGGTGTGCAGATAATCGTGCTGCAGGTCGTCCTCGCGCGTCCAGGTCACCTTCACCGGCGTGCCGCCCAGGGCCTTCGAAAGCAGCGCCGCTTCCTGCGCGTAGTCGCACTTCGACTTGCGGCCGAAACCACCGCCGAGGAGCATGTTATTGACGACGACCTTCTCGACCGGCAGGCCGAGCGTCTTGGCGACGTCATCGCGCGTGCCGCCGGGACTCTGCACCGAGGACCAGATTTCAGCCCCGGCATCCGTCACCACCGCCGTCGCCGCGAGCGGCTCCATGGTGGCGTGAGCGATGTGCGGCAGGTAGTACTCGGCGGTGATGATCTTCGCCGCGCCCTTCATGGCCGCGTCGATATCACCCTCGTTGCGCGCCACCTCGCCCGGCTTCGCCGCGGTGGCCTTCAGCGCCTCGCGGTAACTGTCGGAATTGTACGAGGCGTGCTCGCCGTCATCCCAGACGATCTTGAGCTTGTCGCGGCCCTTGATCGCCGCGCCGGTGTTGCGCGCGATCACGGCGACGCCGCCGAGCGGCTGGAACTTCGCCGGCCACGTCCAGCCCTTCACCTCCATCACCTTCTCGACGCCCGGAACCTTCATCGCTTCGGTCGCGTCGAAGGAAACCAGCTTGCCGTTCAGCACGGGCGGGCGGGCGATGACGGCATATTTCATGCCCGGCAGCCGGACGTCCTGGCCGTAGGTAGCCCGGCCGGTGGTGATGTCGAACAGGTCGACGCCCGGGATCGAGCCGGTGCCGATGTAACGGAACGCCGCCGGATCCTTGAAGCGCAGCGTCTCGCGCGCCGGCGTGGCAAGCTTCGCGGCATCCGCCGCCACCACGCCATAGCCGACACGACGGCCGGAGCCGTGGTGCACGACCTCGTGATTGGTCGCCTCGACCTCCTCGACGGGCACGCCCCAGCGTGCTGCCGCGGCAGTCTCGAGCATCATGCGCATCGCCGCGCCGCATTCGCGCATCGGCCACAGCCAGTGCCGAACGCTGCGTGAACCGTCAGTATCCTGGTTGCCGTATTTGACCTCGTTGCCTTCGCCCTGGACGATGCGAACGCGCGCCCAGTCAGCCTCCATCTCGTCGGCCAGGATCATCGGCAGCGACGTGCGGGCAGCTCCCGTGCCCATTTCGGCGCGGGCTGCGACGATGGTGACAAGGCCGGCGCTGTCGATGGCGACGAAGATGTGCGGATCATTCACCGTGCCATGCGGCATCGCGCTGGCGCCGGTCGTGTATTTCGGCAGCGACCCCGCAGCCTGGGCGGGCCGGCTGCGTGCGACGAGGATCACCGCGCCGGTGGCGACGACGCCCTTCAGCACGCCGCGGCGGCTGACATTCTCGATGATGTGGGAGGGATTATCGATGTGGGACATGGATCAAACTCCTGTCGCGGCCGCGCGGACAGCGGTCTGGATGCGCTGATAGCAGCCGCACCGACAGATGTTGCCGTCCATGGCCTCTATGATCTGCTGTTCCGTCGGGTTCGGCGTCTTCGCCAGCAGCGCCGCCGCCTGCATGATCTGCCCGGCTTGGCAGAAGCCGCACTGCGGAACGTTCACCGCGCGCCAGGCGCGCTGCACCGGATGATCCCCGCGCGGATCGAGCCCCTCGATGGTCACGACCTCGTGGCCGGCCGCGTCCGCCATGGACACGGCGCAGGACCGCACGGCATTGCCGGCGAGATGCACCGTGCAGGCGCCGCACAGGCCTTCACCGCAGCCAAACTTGGACCCGGTCAGCCCCAGCTCGTCCCTGAGGTACCACAGCAGGGGCAGCGATGGATCGCCATCGTAGGCCTGCACCTGCCCATTCACGCGCAAAGTGATCATTGATCAGCTCCGTTCAGTTGTCACAGGCAAAAAGGACGGACAGACGGCGTGCCGCCCCCGTACCCCGATTGAGCCCGCGCGCGGTGCGCGCGGAGTGCGTGCAAAGAGCACAGTGGTGCCCAATGCCACCGGCGATCGCCATGGGCGGAACGCTTCCGTCCTGCCGGCCGAGGCACCACTCGTCGAGCCGCCGATAATTTCCACTTGACCCGCTATGCCCCGTTGAGTATAACGAGCCCAACGAACACCGGAGGCGAACCGCGCCGCAGATTGTCCCGGCATACGCGAGGACAGGCAGGACGAGCCCGGAACCGGAATCATTTCTCTCCCACCAGACAGCGCTGGCTTATTCCCCGACCGCGCGTTCTGGCGGCCTTCCGTTGACGATATTGATCCCGCCCAGCGGGCATGGTCAAGCGGTTTCGCCGCCGGACCGAGCCGCCGGGGCTTTGCCCTGGCGGCCGCAGTCCGCAGCGGTGGCGAATTCAGTCGTCGTACTCGGCGGAAATGTCCCGGTTCGTGTAGTCCTTCAGCAACGCCGTCGCGATCAGGCTGACGACGCTGCAGCCGGCGATGAAGGCGGCGATGGCATAGCCCGAATGATAGGTTGCGAACAGCGCGGTTGCGATCAGCGGCGCCGGACCGCCGGCGATGATCGAGGCCAGCTGGTAGCCGACCGAGGCACCGCTGTAGCGCAGCCGCGGCGTGAAGCTCTCCGCGATCAGTGCCGCCTGTGGACCGTACATGATGTCGTGCGGGATCAGCGACAGGACGATGGCGATGAAAATGAAAAGCGGCTCCTTCGTATCGAGCATCGCGAAATAGAGCCAGCCGAACACCCCGATCAGGAGCGCGCCGAACATATAGACCTTGCGGCGCCCGATCCGATCGGAGAGATGCCCGGCGAGCGGGATCGTCACCAGCGAGACCACCGAAGCCGCCAGCACGGAGACCAGCAGCAGGTCGCGGGAAACCTTCAGCGCGCCGACGCCGTAGGAGAACACGAACGCGGTGAAAATATAGAACGGCGCCTGCTCGGCCAGGCGTGCGAGCGAGCTCAGCAGGATCTCGCCGGGATGCTTGCGCCACACCTCGATCATCGGCGCGCGCTCCAGCCGGTTGTTTTCGACCAGGCCCCGAAAAGTCGGCGTTTCGAGGATGCCAAGCCGGATCCACAACCCGATCCCGACGAGGATGATGCTGAGCAGGAAGGGGATGCGCCAGCCCCAGACCAGGAAGTCACCCCCGGAGACGGCGCTGAACACGAGCACGGCAAGATTGGCGATGAACAGCCCTGCGGGTACTCCCAGTTGTGGCCAGGACGCGACGAAGCCGCGATGCTTGTTGGTGCGCGTCCACTCCATGGCCAGCAGCACCGACCCGCCCCACTCGCCACCGACGCCGACACCCTGGATGAAGCGAAGCACGGTCAGCAATACCGCGCCCCATATCCCGATGGTCGTGTATGTGGGTACCAGCGCCACCGCGAATGTGGCAAGCCCCATCAGCAACAAGGTCGCGATCAGCGTCGATTTCCGTCCGATGCGATCGCCGTAATGACCGAAGATCGCCGCACCGACCGGGCGTGCGATGAAGCCCACGGCATAGATCAGGAAGGCTTCGAGCGTCCCCACCAGCGGGTCCGACTTCGGAAAATAGAGCTTGGCGAACACCAGGCCAGTCACGATGCTGTAGAGGAAGAAGTCATACCACTCGATGGTGGTCCCGATCGTGCTGGCGAGGACCGCGCGGCGCAGTTGAGCGCTATGTTCTGCTTCAGATAGCGTGTGGCCGCCCGACACGGCGGGCGCACTGGTTCCTGGCATTCTCTATTCCTCCCTTGGCGGCGGCTCGAATCATGCCCCATCAGACGGACTCGGCAGATGGGACAAACGTAGGCGATCAAACAGCTGGATAGAACACGCCCGCGGGTCGAGTGGCGCGGCCCATGCCCTGAGATGCGTCCGTCATACTCCGTCTCGCGGCGCTGCGCACGCGTCGGATTTCTGTTCCGCCTCCCCGGTCAGTCCGAACATCCCGCTCAGCCCGATCGAGCGGCCGGACCTCGGCCACGCCCGGCAGCGTGTGTTCGCAACCGGCTGGACGCCGCTCAGGGCGTGACGGCGGCCGCCGGCTCCCGCGCCACGGCGCCGGGCCGCGTCGCCGCCGCGCGCCGC
>JAJXXT010000103.1 GCA_021780935.1 Pseudomonadota bacterium | reverse complement strand
AGCGACAGCAATCCGCGGGGAGCGGTATGGGATCCGACCACTGGTCTGGCCTCCGGCGGCGACAGCGCCCATCGGGACGGCCCGGACAACCAGCGCTTTGCCCACCTTGCTGCGGCCCCGGCCGCGCGCGCCATCCTAGCAACCGGACGCGGCGACAGTCTGACCAGCATCCCCCCCGCGCTGCCGGCTTCTGGTGGCCCGCGGATCGTGCACGCCTACCATCAGCGACCGGCGACGATCGTGTTGACCATCCAGCATGACGCTGGCACGGATCTGCGGGTTCCGTTGCAGGCAGCCCAGGGCGCCGGATTCGCGGTGATGGACGGTGGATCTGTCATCAGCCCGGGACCGGTTGTCGCAGCGACCGCCTGCGTTCGTGTGGACGCAAGCCATCTGCAGATCACCCTGGGCCGCGCGCTCGTCAATTCCAGCAGCGCATGCTTGCTCTATTATCCCTATGGAACCGGTACGATCGGCCGCGGCAACGCGGTGACCGACAATTTTTCCTCGCTGCCGATGCCGCCGGGATGGGCGATCGCAGGCGATCTCGGCAGCGCTTGGACGATCGATTACCCACTGGCAGCGACCGCGGCCCCGATCGCGCTGAGCGATACCCCTTGACCAACGCACCCGACATGCATTCCCTTTCGAAGGTACTTCCGCCATGCGCCAAAATCAGTCCGTGAAGGCGATGCCGCCGATTTCTTTCGCCGACGAACTTGTCGAGCGCCTGGCGCGTCTCGAGGAACAGATGCGCCAGGTCGTGACGTCAGTGGAGCGGCTGTCCAACCGCGACACCGAGCTCGAGGCGAGCTTACGCGCGCTCGCGGACCGCTTCAGCGCCGCACTCGATGCGCAAGGAGCAACGTTCCGGAACAGTCTGCGCGACGTCACGGACAAATTCGTGAGCCGCGAGGACTGGGCGTTCTGGAAGAGCATGCTCACCGCAGCGATGCTGGCCTTGATCGCCTATGGCTGGAGCACGCTCATCACCCACGCCAAGTAATCATCGCCGAGCCGTGAACACGTTCGATGACTGTTTTGATATCGTTGTTGGAGCGGAGGGTGGCTTCACCGAGGATCCGGCGGACCCCGGCAACTGGACCGGCGGCAGCCCGGGTTGTGGCATCTGCCGGGGCACCAAGTTTGGTATCAGCGCGGCTGCCTATCCCAATATCGACATCGCGGAGTTGACGATCCAGGCAGCCCGCGCGCTCTACAAACGCGACTACTGGGACAGGCTCTACGCTGATCGTCTGCCGCCGCGGCTTGCGCTGCTGGCGTTCGATGCGGCAGTGAACAACGGTATCTTCCGAGCGACAACCTGGCTGCAAAAAGCCGCGAAGGTCACCCCCGATGGCGTGATTGGTCCTGCAACGCTGGCTGCGGTCGCCTCAGCAGCGGTGCAGCCGGAGGATCTGACCGGAATGTGCATCGAGTTCCTGGCGCTTCGCTTGGCATTCATGGCCGAGTTGCCGACCTGGACGAGGTTTGGCCTCGGCTGGGCGCGCCGGCTGTGCAGGCTGCTCTACCGGTCGCTCACGATCGCCGATTGACGGCGCGCGCCAAGCTCCTGGCGAGCCGATGTCGCGCGCCATCGGACCCGGTTGCAATCCTGCCATCAGCTCCCGATCCATGCAGGTCTTCGACCTCCTACGAATCTATAAACGCACCGGACCCCGATGCACGTAACATTCCTATTATCGTGTCGGGACGATGTCGTATCCAGAAATATCCGGTCTCGGCGGCCTACCCGTCCCATGGCCGCCCATATCCCCAAACGGAGAGAGCAATGAATACCTCACAAGGCTCGGTTGCCAGCGGCGCGGCCAGCAGCGGGGCTGCGGGATCTGCTGTGGTCGTCATGGTCTGGATCCTTTCGCTGTTCCACACGCCACTCCCGTCGGATGTCGCCGCTGCTTTGGTCACGCTGATCGCGCCGATGGTGCACTTGCTGATCACCCACGGGCCTGGGAACGCCCGACCCACGACGCAGACTCCGGCCGAGGCGGTCGCGCCGAAGGCGACAACGCCATGATCCTCAATCGACGCCACCTGCTCATTGCCGTATCGGCCGTGCCGCTGGGCCTCTCCGGTTGCGCGGGCCAGACGCCGAGCCAGATCCTGACGGACATCGCCAACATCGGCACCGCGCTCGGGAATGCACTCGCGAAAGTGCCGGCGGACGTCGTCGCCCCGGCGGTAGTGACGCAGCTACGGGTGATCGACGGCGACATCGTCGCTGCCGTGACGAAGGTGCGATCCGGCGCGTTGCCGAGCGGGACCGCGCTTCAGGAGACCCTCGGCTGGATCAACGAAGCCATCACCATCGCGGCCGGCGTTCCGATCCCGCCAGGTCTTCCGGCCCAACTGGCCGCCACATGGACTGCCGTCAGCATGGTCCTCGGTGCCGCGCAGGTCGTGCTGCCCGCGCTTGCCGCTTCGGCTGGGGTGCCGCTGCCGGCCGCTATGGAGCGGACGGGGCCCACGGCGGCATTTCGTGCCACTTTGCCGCGCTTCCCCGATGCCGACCAGGCCAAAGCCTACCTGGCACGCGCCGCGGGGGTCACGACAGGGCGCTGAGTTCGCCGGCGTGCAGCGATCGCCGGCGCCTCAAACTCGGTCATCGCCACGTCCACGCAAGGGCGCAGGGCCACGGCAGGCAAAGCCGCACGGGACCGCGCGCCGCCAGCGATATCTGATACCGACGGCCTCACTGGCTTCAGATGAGTCACTCATTCGGGACGCCGGTATGAGTCATGCTTCGGAGAGCCGGAAACGTGATCGACGACCGCCCTCGGCGCCTTGGCCGCCTGCATCATGACCCGCAGGCCCTTGCCCAGGCGCCGCACCTCGCCGATCACCGCTTCGCGGCGATGGCGCCCGCGCCGACGGTGGACCGGCAGGCGGTGGCGTTCCAGCCACGGATGTTCAGCAATGACATCCTCCCCGTTTGCACTTGCGCCGCTCTCGCAAACGCCGCGCTGGCGGTTTCCGCTCTCAACGGGTTCCAGACTCTGATCGTCGATTCCGCCGTTCCGGCGCTCTACGCGGCCTGCGTGGGAATGCCCGGCGCTTCCAGCTCCGAGCTGGCACGGACCGAGGGGGCGGTGGCAATCGACGTGTTGCGGCGGCAAGTCACCGCCGGTTTCGACGTCGGCGGGGAAACGCGGTTAGTCGGTCTATTCGGAACGGTGCCACTCGACCGCGCGCGCCTCGCCACAGGCATCGCGCGCCTGGGGGTCGGCTACTGGGGCGTTCGTCTCCACGCGCGCGACATGGATGCGGCCAGTTCGAGCGTGCCATGGGATGACGATCGCCGCGATCCGGGCCCCCTCGAAGGGGGCCATATGCTGAACGCTTGGGACTATACCGGTCTCGGCGATACGGACCTTGTCCGTCTGGCGACCTGGGGTGGGTTCAAGTCGGCCACCTGGCGCTGGGTGCAAGCGCGGCTGGACGAGGCCTACGGCCTCGTCTGGCGGCAACTGGCGCGAACAGACGGTCGAGATCTCGGCGTCAATATTGCTGTGCTGGAGGCAGCGCTGCGGGCCTAGCCCGGCAGAATCGCCACCGCGCGGGTCCATCCAGCGGAGGCGCGATGGACCTTCACCGGGAAGCAAGCGACCTCGAAACCGTCCCCCGGCAGCGCCTCGAGGTTGTGCAGCTTCTCCAGGTGCGAATAGCCGATCTCGCGGCCGGCCCGATGGCCCTCCCAGATCAAACCCGCGTCGCCCGTCTCCGCAACGCGCCGACGGGTGATGCTGAACGGCGCGTCCCAGCTCCACGCGTCTGTTCCCACCAGGCGGACGCCGCGCTCCAGCAGCCACAATGTTGCGGCCTTGCCCATGCCGCAGCCACGATCGACGTAATCGGCTTCGCCGTAGCGCGTGCCGGCGGCGGTGTTAACCAGCACGATCTCGAGCGGCCGCAGGCTGTGGCCTATGCGCGCGAGCTCGGCCTCCACGTCTCCCGGTGTCGCCACGTAGCCGTCCGGCAGATGGCGGAAATCCAGCTTGACCGCGGGTTGGAAGCACCATTCGAGCGGCACCTCGTCGATCCTCCAGGATGGCTCTCCGCCTGGCTTGAGCGCATGGTTCATCGACGAGAAGAAATGGTACGGTGCATCCAGGTGGGTGCCGTTGTGGGTGCTGACCTGAACCCTCTCGACCGCCGCGTACTCGCCGTCCGGCAGCTGATCGACCCGCACACCCATATAATCGGCCATTTGAGCCGCGGTCTGGTGATGGTCGAGATATTCAATCTGGGGCAGCATGTGGGCAGGATCGCTGGCGATCCCGGCCTTAAGCGGGACCGAAATATCGATCAGACGGCGCGGCATGGCGGTTCCTCCCGAGCGTTTACGGGAGTCTTTCCTGGTTTCCGCGCCGCGCGCAACGGGCGGCCCGAGCCGTTTGGGGATCGCGGACAGCCATCGCCAGGGCGCATCCCACGCCGGGCTGCGATTGACCCAGGTCAAGGACCATCCCATCACAAGCGCCTACCGTGTTCGTGGCATTCGGGGAGAGGCGCTCATGGACGATCGGGCGATAGAGCACGCGGTGCGCGAGGAACTCGAATGGGCACCGCATGTCGATGCCACGCATGTCAGCGTCGACGTGCAGGAAGGCATCGTCAGACTGGGCGGCTTCGTCGCGAGCCTCGCTGAGAAGAGGGCTGCCGAGCGGGTGACTTGGCATGTGCACGGCGTGCTGGGATTAGCGCAAGACATCGAGGTTCGCCTGACGTCGGGCCAGCGCCAGGACGACGTGGAGATCGCCCGGCGGGCGGTAGCGGTTCTGCAATGGGATACGCTGATCCCCGATGAACGCATCCGGGTGCGGGTCGAAGCGGGCGTGGTCACCCTGAGCGGCGTGCTGGACTGGAACTACCAGAGGCAGGAAGCCGAAACGCGGGTCCAGCAGCTCTCGGGGGTGGTGGCGGTGGACAACCAACTGCTGGTCCATCCCGCCGTCGCGGCGCAGGATATCGTGGTGAAGGTCCAGCGTGCCTTCGCCCGCCATGCCGACCTTGATGCGAGGCGCATCGCCGTCTCGGTGGAGGACGTCCTCGGGAGCGCACCGGGGGATGCGGGGGGCGGCGCCCGGATCACGCTTTCTGGCAGCGTGCGCACTCTGGCGGCGCGCCGTATCGCAGAAAACGCAGCATGGTCAGCGGCCGGCGTGGCGGCGGTCGAGAATCAGCTGCAGGTTCGTCCCTGACGTGGCAGGGCAGATCGCGACGCTCACCCTGAACCCGGCGGTGGACCTGGCGTCCACCGCGCCGGGCGTGCAGCCAACCCACAAGATTCGCACCTTCGACGAGCACGTCGATCCTGGCGGCGGTGGCATCAACGTCGCCCGCGTGGTGCATGCCCTGGGCGGGCAGGTGCGGGCGGTCGTCGCCGCCGGCGGCGCAACCGGCCGCTTTCTCACCGAGCTGCTAGACGAGGCCGGCGTCCCGTACCGGCCGGTTCCAATCGCCGGACGCACCCGGGTCTCCTTCACCGTGCGCGAAGCATCGAGCGGACAAGAATACCGCTTCGTGCCGGAAGGCCCCGAACTGACCGAGGCGGAATGGCGAGCGGCACTTGCCGCGCTGGCCGAAGAACCGGCCGAGTTCGTCGTCGCCAGCGGCAGCTTGCCGCGCGGCGTTCCCGCCTGGGCCTATGCCGAAACGGCACGGATGGCCGTTGCGCAAGGCCGGCGCTTCGTCCTCGACACGTCCGGCGCGGCGCTGCGCGCCTCCCTCGGCCACGGCATCGACGTGATGAAGCCGAGCCTGCGCGAATTCGAGTCCCTGGTCGGCCGGGCGCTGCCCGATCTGCCGACACAGCAGGCCGAGGCGCTTGGTCTGGTCCGCGCCGGCGCAGCGCGGATGGTGGTGGTGACCCTGGGCTCTGGCGGCGCCATCCTGGCCACCGAAACGGGGGTCCTGCATCGCCCGCCGCTGCCGGGTCCGGTGCACAGCGCGGTCGGCGCCGGCGATGCGTTCCTCGCCAGCCTGGTACTGGCGCTCGCGCGCGGCGCGACTCCAATCGAGGCGCTGGACTGGGGCCTTGCCGCCGGCGCGGCGGCGATCGCCGGGGTTGGGACCGCGCGGGTTCGCCGTGCGGATGTCGAGGCGGGCTTCCGCCGTCTGAGCGAGGCACGGCCATGCTGAAGCGCACGGACATGACGCGGGCCCTCGATCTGACCGCCGGACCGGGGGCGGGCCCGATCCGTACCCGGAAACCGGTCTATCGGGATCTCTTGCCACCCTGCAACAACGCCTGCCCCGCGGGGGAGGATGTGCAAGCCTGGCTCACGCTGGCGCAGGCCGGACGCTATCGGGCTGCGTGGGAGGCCTTGGTGGCCGACAACCCGTTGCCCGCGACGCACGGCCGGGTCTGCTATCATCCCTGCGAGAGCGCCTGCAACCGCGGCGAACTCGACGCGGCCGTGAGCATTCACGCGGTGGAACGCTTCCTCGGCGATCGCGCCCTTGCCGAAGGCTGGCGCCTGCCGCTCAGCGCTGCCGCCTCAGGCAAGCGCGTGCTGGTGGTGGGCGGGGGGCCGTGCGGCCTTTCGGCGGCCTATCATCTCGCCCGGCTTGGACATTCGGTGGAAATCCACGAGGCGGGGCCGGTCGCTGGCGGCATGCTGCATTTCGGCATTCCCGCTTACCGGCTGCCGCGCCACGAATTGGCCGCCGAGGTGGCGCGCATCGAGGGTCTTGGGGTCCGTATCCTGCTTGGCTGCAAGGTGACCGACTTGGCCGCTGCGCGCGAGGCTGGCGCGTTCGACGCGGTGCTGGTCGCGATCGGTGCGCAGATCTCGCACCACGTCGAGATTCCGGCACGCGACGCCACCCGCGTCCTGGACGCGGTGAGCCTGCTGCGAGACGTGAGCGCCGGGGAACGGCCGCAGCTCGGCCGGCGCGTCGTCGTGTATGGTGGCGGCAACACGGCGATGGACGCAGCGCGCACCGCCCGTCGCCTGGGTGCGGAAGAAGCCCTGATCGTCTATCGGCGCGACCGCGCCCATATGCCGGCGCATGCGTTCGAGGCCGACGAGGCAATGGCCGAAGGCGTCAAGATCAGATGGCTCACGACCATCAAGGACATCGCGGCCGATGCGCTGACGGTCGAGCGCATGAGCATTGACGCCAACGGCCGTCCGCAGCCGACCGGTGAGATCGAGACGCTGAGCGCGGATGCGGTCGTGCTCGCGCTCGGGCAGGACACAGACAGCGACTTCCTTCGCCGCATCCCCGGCATCTCGGTCCGCTCCGACGGCACGGTCATCGTCGGCGCCGATATGATGACCGGAGCTCCGGGGATTTTCGCCGGCGGCGACATGGTGCCCAGTCCGCGCAGCGTGACCGTCGCGGTGGGCCACGGCAAACGAGCGGCGCGGCACATCAGTGCCTGGCTGAATGGCACGAGCCTGACCACAACGGAGCGCACTCCGGTCGTGACGTTCCCCATGCTGCATCTACCGGTGTTCAGCGACGCCGATCCCGCGGCGCAACGGGAGCTCCCGGTTACCGCACGCGACGATTTTTCCGAGATTATGGCCGGCCTCGGCGAAGCCGAGGCACGGCGGGAGGCGCAACGCTGCCTGTCCTGCGGGGTCTGCTTCGAGTGCGACAATTGCTACGCGGCCTGCCCGGAGGATGCGATCGTCAAGCTCGGCCCAGGAAACCGCTACCGCTACGACTATGCCCGGTGCACCGGCTGCGCGGCCTGCTTCGAACAGTGCCCATGCCACGCGATCCAGATGATGCCGGAAACGGTGGAGGTCTGACATGGCGAACCGTGCCACGATGGACGGCAACACCGCGGCCGCCCATGTCGCCTATCGGGTGAACGAAGTCTGCGCGATCTTCCCGATCACCCCCTCCTCCACCATGGCCGAACTCGCCGACGAATGGGCTGCAGCCGGGCTGCGCAACATCTGGGGCGGCGTGCCGGTGGTGCAGGAAATGCAGAGCGAGGGCGGCGCGGCCGGCGCGGTGCACGGGGCGCTGCAATCGGGGGCGCTGACCACGACGTTCACTGCCTCGCAGGGGCTGCTTCTGATGCTGCCCAACATGTTCAAGATCGCGGGCGAGCTGACGCCGACCGTGTTCCATGTCGCGGCTCGGTCAGTTGCCACCCAGGCGCTGTCGATCTTCGGCGATCATTCGGATGTGATGGCCGTGCGGTCGGCCGGCTTCGCGCAGCTCTGCTCAGGCTCCGTACAGGAAGCGCACGACCTGGCGCTGGTCGCGCAGGCGGCCACGCTCGCCTCTCGCGTGCCGATCCTGCATTTCTTCGACGGATTCCGTACCTCCCACGAGGTGAACACACTCGAGCTCCTGAGCGATACCCAGATCCGCGCCATGATCGACGACGATCTGGTGCGCGCGCACCGCGCCCGCGCGCTCGATCCCGAGCACCCGGTGGTGCGCGGCACGGCGCACAATCCCGATACCTTCTTCCAGGCGCGCGAGACCGTGAACCCGTTCTACGCCGCCATGCCCGGCCATATGCAGGACGCCATGGACCGGCTCGCCGCGATGACCGGCCGCGCCTACCGACTGTTCGATTACGCCGGTTCCGCCGATGCCGAGCATGTTGTTGTGGTGATGGGCAGCGGCGCGGAAACGGCCCGGGCCACCGCCGCGGCACTGAACGCGCGCGGCAGGAAGCTCGGAGTCCTCCAGATCCGGCTGTTCCGGCCGTTCGCCACGGGCGCCTTCCTGGCCGCCTTGCCGGCGTCGGTGCGTTCCATCGCGGTGCTCGAACGTACCAAGGAGCCCGGCGCACCCGGGGAGCCACTGTATCAGGATGTGGTGACCACGCTGGCGGAGGCGTTCGCGGACGGCGCACGCGCGATCATGCCGCGGGTCATCGGCGGACGCTTCGGCTTGTCGTCGAAGGACTTCACCCCGGCGATGGCCGGGGCGGTGTTCGACGAACTCGCCGGTGCCGCGCCGCGTCGCGGCTTCACCGTCGGCATTGACGACGACGTGATGCACACCAGCCTGTCGGTCCCGACGGATTTCCCGCCCGAGCCGCAGGACGAGGTGCGGGCGGTGTTCTATGGCCTCGGCTCCGACGGCACGGTGGGGGCCAACAAGAACAGCGTGAAGATCCTGGCCGAGGATGGTGCGCGCTACGCCCAGGGGTATTTCGTCTACGATTCCCATAAATCGGGCGCCGAGACGGTTTCCCACCTGCGCTTCGGCCCTCGGCCGATCCGGGCACCCTATCTGATCGCCCAGGCCAATTTCATCGCCTGCCACCATTGGGGATTCGTCGGGCGGCGCGACATCCTGCGGCTCGCCGCGCCGGGGGCCACGCTGCTGCTGAACACCCCGTTCGGGCCGGATCTGATCTGGAACCATCTGCCGCGCGCGATGCAGACGCGGATCCGGGCGCTGGGCCTAAGGCTGTTCGTGATCGATGCCTCGCACACGGCGCAGGACGTCGGTCTGCGCGGGCGTACCAACACCATCCTGCAGACCTGCTTCTTCGCGATCGCCGGCGTGCTGCCGCGCGCAGAGGCGATCGAGCGGATCAAATACGCGATCCGCAAGAGCTACGGCGCCAAGGGCGAGGAGGTCGTGCAGCGCAACTTCCAGGCGGTGGACGGCACGCTGGCGCGGCTCGCCGAAGTGCCGGTTCCCGATGCCGTCACCGCTACCTGGGAACGCCCACCGCCGGTTTCGGCCGACGCGCCCGACTTCGTGCAGCAAGTGACCGCGGCAATGCTGGACGGGCGCGGCGACGACATCCCAGTGAGCCTCATGCCTGTGGACGGGACCTTCCCGCTGGGAACCTCGGCCTTCGAGAAGCGCGACATCGCCGAGGACGTTCCGGTATGGGTGCCGGATGTTTGTATCCAGTGCGGCCAGTGCGGCTTCGTCTGCCCGCATGGCGTGATCCGCGCCAAATACTACGACGCCGGACGGTTGGCGGACGCACCCGATGGATTTCTCTCGGCACCGATCAACGCGCGCGGGTATCCCGACGTCGCCTTCACCTTGCAACTCTATCTGGAAGATTGCACCGGCTGCGGACTGTGCGTGGAAGCGTGCCCGGCACTCAGTCCGACCGAACCGGGCCGGAAGGCGATCAACCTCCACCACAAGGGCGGCCGGGCGATTGCCGAGCGCCCAAGGATCGACTTTTTCGAACATCTGCCGCTCAACGATCGGGCGCGGGTCGATTTGGCCACCGTGCGCGGCGTGCAATTCCTCGAGCCGCTGTTCGCCTTCTCAGGTGCCTGCGCCGGGTGCGGCGAGACGCCTTATCTGAAGCTCCTCTCGCAGTTGTTCGGCGATCGCATGATGGTCGCCAACGCTACCGGTTGCTCCTCGATCTATGGCGGCAACCTGCCCGTCACGCCATGGGCGAAAAACGGCGAGGGCCGCGGCCCCGCCTGGTCGAATTCCCTGTTCGAAGACAACGCGGAGTTCGGCCTCGGCTTCCGGCTTGCCGTCGATCAGCATGTCGAACTGGCGCGCCGGCTCGCCACCGCGCTGGCGCCACGGCTCGGCGCGGACGACGTCGCCGCCATGCTCGACGCGCCGCAGCGCCAAGAATCCGAGATCCGCGCGCAGCGGGCGCGGCTCGAAGCGCTGCTCCCCCGCATCGCTGCGCTCGGCGACGATCCCGCCGCCCGCGATCTGCTGTCGGTGGTCGATCATCTCGTTCGCCGCAGCGTCTGGATCGTCGGCGGCGACGGCTGGGCCTACGACATCGGCTATGGCGGGCTCGACCACGTGCTGGCCAGCGCGCGGGACGTAAACGTGCTGGTACTCGATACCGAGGTCTATTCCAATACCGGCGGTCAGGCGTCCAAGGCCACCCCGCTCGGGGCCATCGCTCGCTTCGCCGCCGCCGGCAAGCGCACCGCACGCAAGGACCTGGCGCTACAGGCGATCGCCTATGGCAACGTCTATGTCGCGCAGGTGGCGATGGGGGCCAATCCGCAGCAGACCCTGCTGACCTTCCGGGAGGCCGAAGCCTATCCCGGACCGTCGCTGATCCTGGCCTATTCGCACTGCATCGCCCACGGCTACGATCTGCGTCATGGGCTGCGCCAGCAGGATCTGGCCGCGGCCTCCGGGTATTGGCCGTTGTTCCGCTACAATCCGGCCATGCGGACGGTCGGAGAAAATCCGTTCCGCCTCGATTCTCCGCGGCCGGCGATCCCGTTCCGCGACTACGCTTACAACGAGATCCGCTACCGCGCATTGGCGCAGGCCCGGCCGGAGGAAGCGGCGCAGTTGCTCGCCGCCGCGCAGGCCGCGATCGATGAGAAATACCGCACCTACGAGGAAATGGCCGGCTGGCATGCCGGACGCTTCCACCCGCCGGTGCCAGCGGCGACATAGAGCACACCATGGATCTCGCCACACGCTATCTGGGTCTCGCGCTCGCAAGCCCACTGATCGCTTCCTCCTCCCCGCTCACCGGCGCGCTCGACAACCTGCGCCGGTTGGAGGACGCGGGCGCCGCCGCGGTGGTGCTGCCCTCGATCTTTGAGGAGCAGATCGCCGCCGAGACGGCCGAACGGGAACGCCTTGCCCGGCTCACCGAGGGGTTTCCCGAGGCGAGCAGCTTCTTTCCCGTCGGCAGCGTGCCGGAAGCGGGGCCGCACGAGCAGCTCGCTCTGATCGCGCGTGCCCGCGCCGCACTGTCTATCCCGGTGATCGCAAGCCTGAACGGGACGACCGAGTCCGGCTGGATCGAGTACGCGCGCCTGGTCGCACAGGCCGGCGCACAGGCGATCGAGATCAACGTCTATTTCCCGCCAGTCGAGCCGACCCTGGATGGCGCAGCGGTGGAGCGGCGGCATCTGGCGGTGCTGGAGGCGCTCAAGCGCACCGTTTCCGTGCCGGTAGCGATGAAGCTGACCCCGGCATTCAGCGCGCCGGGCGCGGTGATCCGTGCCCTCGATGCGGCCGGAGCGGATGGCTTTGTCTTGTTCAACCGGCTCTATCAGCCGGACATCAATCTTGCCGCGTTACGCCCGTCACGCCAGGCGATCCTCAGCAGCCGGAGCGAGATCGGTCCCGGGCTGCTCTGGATCGGCGCGCTGGCCGGACGGTTGCGCGGCTCTCTCGCCGCCGGCACCGGGGTCGAGACGGCCGAAGAGGTGATCAAATACCTGCTGGTCGGGGCGGACACCGTGATGAGCACCGCCGCGCTGCTGCGCCACGGCCCCGCCTATCTCCGAACCCTGCTGGAAGGCCTGGAGCGCTGGGGCGAAGCGCGTGGATTCGCCTCGGTCGAGGGCCTGAGGGGCTGCATGAGCCAAGCTGCGGTAGGCCGGGCTATGCGGATGGAGCGTGGCGACTATATCCAGATCCTGCAGGGGTTTACCGTAATTCTGCCGGGTGCGCAGGGTGGGGAATGATCCACCCTGCGCACTCTTTTTTTGCCATATATATTGCGTATTCGTATCTATATTCTCTCGTGCCCCGTGTGACCCGGCCGGACCGCCCAGGCCCCGTCCCCCGCCAGCGCCAGAACCGCCAGCGCCATGGCCCAGAACAACGGGTATTCGTAACCACCGCCCTTGGCGGTGAAGAAGAACCCGTTGTGGATATGCACCAGGGCGATCGCGCCCAGCAGGTCCGGGATCATCACCAGGGCGACCACTCGAGCGTGGAATCCCACGATCAGGGCCATGCCAGCGATGATCTCGGCCGCGATCACCACGAGCCCCGCCCAGCCCGGCATGCCGAGGGAAGCGAAGAAGCGCTCGGTACCGGCCGGGGTGAACACGAACAGCTTGAGCCCGGCATGGGCCAGGAACAGCGCCCCAAGGGACACGCGCAGCAGAAACGCCGCATAGGGCGCGGTGCGGGAATCGATTCCGTCGGCGTTCATCGCACGCTCTCCCCGCCTCAGCCGAACAGCCGTGCGGCCAGGCCGGCGACATGGCCGCCCTGGTAGCGCGCGATCGCGAGTTCCCCCGCGCTCGGCCGGCGCGAGCCGTCCCCGGCCGACAGGGTGGTGGCGCCATAGGGCGTGCCGCCGGCGGCCTCGGCCAGCTGGTTCATTTCGGGGATCGCATAAGGCATCCCGACGATGATCATGCCGTGATGCAGCAGCGTGGTGTGGAAGGACGTAATCGTCGTCTCTTGCCCACCGTGCTGAGACGCAGTGCTGGCGAACACGCTGCCGATCTTGCCGACCAGCTTCGCCGCTGCCCAAAGCCCTCCCGTCTGATCGAGGAAGTTACGCATCTGCCCGCACATGTTGCCAAAGCGCGTGGGTGTGCCGAAGATGATGGCGTCGTAATCCGCAAGCTCGCCCGGTACAGCAATCGGTGCAGGCTGGTCCGTTTTGGCGTGGATCGCGGCCAGCGTCTCGGCCGGCATCGTCTCGGGCACCCGCTTCATCGTCACCGTAGTGCCGGGTACCGCCGCCGCGCCCTCGGCGATTGCGGTCGCCATCGTCTCCACATGGCCCCAGGTGCTGTAGTAGAGGACCAGAATCTTCGCCATCGTTGCGTTCTCCATCGCATTTGCACCCCACGCGGGGGCCGTGGCGGCTATCTGGGCCAGGGGGTTGCAATTGGAAAGTAGGTATTCCAAAGTAACCGTATGGCCCGAACCGCTCCCCGCTCCCCCTGCCCGATGGAAGCCCTGCTCACGCTGCTGATGGGGCCGTGGACCACCTACATTCTCTGGGTGCTCGGCAGCCAGGGGGCTACACGCTTCGGCGCCTTGCGCCGCGCCGTTCCCGGCGTTTCCTCCCGCCTGCTCACGCTGCGCCTGCGGTTGCTGGAGCAGGAGGGCGTGATCCGCCGCAGCGTCGAGCCCACCACGCCCCCACGCGTCAGCTATGCGCTGACCGCGCGCGGCTTCGAATTGATGGCCGCATTGGAAGCGCTGAACACCGTGGCGCGGCGCTGGTACCCGGACCGGGCCGTATCAGCCCAGCAGCACCCCGTGCTGGCGCAGGAAGCCGAGCAGGGGCAGCAGCGGCAACCCCAGAATCGCGCTGTGCTCGCCCTCGATGCGATCGAACAGGTGAACGCCTAACCCCTCCAGCCGATAGGCGCCGACGCTGGTCAGTATCCGCTCCCCTTCGGCGGTCACATAGGCATCGAGAAACGCCGGCGAGAACGTCCGCATGGTCAGGCGCGGCGCGGCGATATGGTGCCAGAGCCGCGCACCGCTCCCCCAGCAGAGCACAGCGGTGGCCAGGTGGTGCACCCGGCCGCGCAAAGCGGCCAACTGCGCGCGGGCGGCGACGAGGTTGGCGGGCTTGTCGTACCACGTCCCGTCGCACACCAGGATCTGATCGGCGGCGATCACCAGCGCGTCCGGCCGCCGGCGCGCCACCCGCTCGGCCTTCAGTTCGGCCAGCCGCAGGGCGGCTTCGGTCGCCTCCGCCCCTTCGGCCCGCGCGGCGTCGCGGATCGCGGCCTCGTCGATCGCCGCGGGGGCGATGGTGAACACCAGGCCGGCGGCTTCCAGCAGCGTGCGCCGCGCGGAGGACGCGCTGGCGAGCACGAGTTCGGGTGGCGTGCGTTGCAGCATTCCGGGAGCATGCACCGGCGGGCCGGATCGGGCCAGGGTCGGCGAACCGGGGCGCTCCTCCCGTGTCGCTCAGCCGGCGAGCGCGGCAATCGCCAGCGCCACTCCCTGCCGGCAGGGTTCGATCACCGGCACCCCGGCTGCCGCCTCGATCGCCGCGCGGTGGTGCGCCATGCCGGTGCAGCCGAGGATCACGGTCTCCGCCCCCGCTTCCGCGCAGGCTCGCGCCGCAGCGATCAGCGCCGCGCGGGCCGCGACGGGATAGAGCAATATCTCCATGCTCACGTTCAGCGCCACCTCTGCCGCCAGCCGCCCCTCAAGCCCCATCGCCCGCAGCGCGGCGCGATGACGGGCCTTCGACGCCTCCACGATCGCGATCACCCCGAAACGCTCGGCCCGTGCCGCCGCGGCGGCAACCGCGGAGCGGAAGATCCCGAACACCGGACGGGACGTAAGCGCACGCGCGGCCTCGATCCCTGGATCGGACGCGCAGGCAATCACATAGGCATCCGCCGCATCGGCTGCGATCCACCGCAGGATCGGCGCCACCGCGGCGTGCCAATCGGCCCAGGAATAGATCGCCGGCGGACCGTCCGCCAGCGACACGACATCGAGCGCGGGCCCACCCGTAAAACGCAGCGGCGCGAGCGCGGCAGAAATGCCAGCGCCGCAGGCTTCCGAGCGGTTCGGATTGATGACCAGGATGCGCGACATGGTGGTCGATCAGG
>JAJXXT010000123.1 GCA_021780935.1 Pseudomonadota bacterium | reverse complement strand
CACCTTGCTGGTCGAGAGCCTGGCGCGCCAGAGACGCCGGCCACTGGCCGGGCTTGACCGAGGGAGGGCGTCGTCACCACGAAAGGGAAAGGCTGCCAACGGCCACGGATAAGCGGTGCTTATCCATGCTTGTGGGGTTGATACAGGCAACAGGAAAATCATGCGATGGAATGATCTCCATCTTCATGATTTTCCCGGACGACGTAACCTGATGCGTCATAATATCACTCCAATATGCTTCGATATTTACTACCTAAAATTCCAACAAAGTCCCATTGGTGCCATCTCAATGAGGTTGAGCGGGTAGTATTTCACAGTAGGATAATTGGATGGATATTTGCAGCGTGGTGCCGGGGAGAGAAAATGGATGGCGCAAGGCGACCGGCCCGGCGGCCGGTTTCAACGGAAATCGCGCGAGCGCGGCAGTTCGTCGCCGCGGCCCGGCGGAGCATCGAGACGTGCCAGCGCCTGGCTTTCGTCCAGCAGGCGGGTCGCTACGAGGTGCACCACGGCCGTACCGTCTGTGCCTTGCCAGCGCTGGATATGGCCTTCCGCGCGCAGCACCCGCGAGCCGAGCAGGGCCGCGCGATAGCGCGCCGAGACATCCGGCCAGATCACCACATTCACGATGCCGCTCTCGTCCTCGAGGGTGGCGAAGACGACGCCGCTGGCGCTGCCCGGGCGCTGGCGGATCAGCACCAAGCCGCTGACCGCGGCGCGCGCGCCGTCCGGGGCAACGGCAGCCTGGGCGCAGGTCATGACATGCTCCGCCGCCAGCCCCGCGCGCAGGAAGCCCAGCGGGTGCGCGCGCAGCGACAGGCCGGTGCTGCCGTAGTCCTCGATGACCGACTCTGCCGAAGGCGGCGCGGGCAGGCGCAGCGCCGTGGGGGGCGTTTCGTCCGCCGTCAGCAGCTTGCGCTCCGCCTCCCGGTCCTTTCCCCTCCAGCCCAGGGCCGACCACAACGCCTCGCGCCGCGCGGCCCCGAGGCTTCCGAGCGCGTCCGCCTCGCCGAGGGCGAGCAGTGCTGCGCGTGGCATAGCGCGGGCAAGCGAGGCGAAGTCCGCGAACCCCGCCCCGCGCGCCGTCACCAACTGTTCTGCCCATTCCGCCCGGAATCCCGCGATCAGGCGAAAGCCGAGACGCAGACAGCCTGCCGCATCCACGGCGCAGTCCCAGACGCTCGCCTGCGCATCCACCCCCAGCACAGCGACACCATGTTCGCGTGCATCGCGTACGATCTGCGCCGGCGCGTAGAAACCCATCGGCTGCGCGTTCAGCAGGGCCGCCGCGAACACCGCCGGGTGGTGGCATTTGATCCAGGCCGAGACATAGACAAGGAGTGCGAAGCTGGCCGCGTGGCTTTCCGGGAAGCCGTAGGTGCCGAATCCTTCGATCTGGTGGAAGCAGCGCTCGGCGAAATCCCGCGCGTAGCCGCGCGTCATCATGCCTGCGACCATCTTGTCGTGGAAGGTGCGGATGGTACCGAGGTTGCGAAACGTCGCCATCGAGCGACGCAGCCGGTTCGCCTCTTCCGGCGTGAAATGCGCGGCTTCGATGGCGATACGCATCGCCTGCTCCTGGAACAGAGGCACACCCAGTGTGCGCCTGAGGACGCGCTTGAGCTCGTCGGGCGGCCCGTGCGCGGGGGCGGGTGCCGGGTATTCGGCCTGCTCCAGCCCCTGGCGGCGGCGCAGATAGGGGTGGACCATGTCGCCCTGGATCGGGCCGGGGCGGACGATCGCCACTTCTATCACGAGATCGTAATAACAACGCGGGGCGAGGCGCGGCAGCATGTTCATCTGTGCCCGGCTCTCGACCTGGAACACACCGATGCTGTCGCCGCGGCAGAGCATGGCATAGACCAGCGGGTCGTCCTGCGGGATCACGGCAAGATCGTCGAACTCCAGCCCGCGTGCGCGCAGCAGCGAGAGTGCCCGGCGGATGCAGCTCAGCATGCCGAGCGCGAGCACATCCACCTTCATGATGCCGAGCTCGTCGATATCGTCCTTGTCCCACTCGATGAAGAAGCGGTCGGCCATCGCAGCGGGACCGATCGGCACGGTCTCGGAAAGGATGTCGCGCGTCAGCACGAAGCCGCCGACATGCTGGGAGAGATGGCGCGGAAAGCCGACGATCTCGCGTGCCAGAGCCACGGTGCGCGCCAGTGGCGGGCTCGCAGGGTCGAGTCCGATAGCCATCAGCCGTTCGTCCGGCCAGGCCACGTCGCCGTGATTCCAGCTTTCGGTGGACAGCGCTGCCGTCGTGTCTGCCGACAAGCCCATCACCTTGCCTACCTCGCGCGCCGCGCGCCGGGAGCGGAAATGGATCACCGTCGCCGCGATCGCCGCGTGGTCGTGGCCATAACGGTTGTAGATATACTGGATCACTTCCTCGCGCCGTTCGTGCTCGAAGTCGATGTCGATATCCGGCGGTTCGCGCCGCTCGGCGGAGATGAAGCGCTCGAACAGCAGCTCGATCCGGGTGGGATCGACGGCGGTGATACCGAGGGCGTAACAAACTGCGGAATTGGCGGCGGAGCCGCGACCCTGGCAGAGAATGCCGCGGCGGCGCGCGAAGCGCACGATGTCGTGGACGGTCAGGAAATAGCGCGCATAGCCGAGTTCGGCGATGACGGCGAGCTCCTTTTCCAGGGTCACGCGCACCTTCGCCGGCACGCCCTGCGGCCAGCGCTTCACCGTCCCTTCCCAGGCCAGGGTCGCGAGATGTCCGTCTGCGGTGCAGCCCTGCGGCACCGGTTCGTCGGGATATTCGTAGGCGAGCTGGTCGAGCGTGAAGCGGCAGGAATCGGCGACCTGCATCGTCCGTTCGATCGCCTCGGGGTATGCTGAGAAAAGGCGCACCATTTCCCCGGGTGGCTTGAGGTGCCGCTCGGCATGCGCCGCGAGCAGCAGGCCGGCCTGTTCCAGCGTCTTGTTCTCGCGGATGCAGGCGAGTACGTCGGCGAGCGGCCGACGCTCGGGGGCGTGCATCAGAATATCGCCGGTCGCGAGCAGGGGAATGCCGAAGCCAGCGAGGTGACGCAGCCGGCGCGCATCGTCGTCGCGCCAAAGCCGGACCGCGGCGAGCGAGAGATCGGCGCCGAACAGTTTCCGTAACGGGTTCGGATCAAATGTCCTGCCCGCCGCCAGGATGTCGGGGGGCGGGATCAGGATCGCGGCCTGGCCCTTCGCCGCGGCCTCGAGGTCGGCGAGGAACAGCGTGCATTCGCTCTTGCGTGCTCTCTTGCGTCCCAGGGCCTTGCCGCGCGAGAGCAGGGCGGTGAGCCTGCCCCAGGCGGCGCGATCCTTCGGCAGCAGCACGAGGTCGGGTGTCGCGTCGGCAAAGACCAGCCGTGCCCCAGGCAGGATGCGCGGTGCTCCGGGCCCCAGCTCGCGGGCGGCGGCATGGGCGCGCACCACGCCGGCGACCGTGTTGCGGTCGGCGATGCCCAGCGCGCCGATGCCGAGTTCCGCCCCGCGTGCCACCAGCTCCCCGGCATGGCTCGCTCCGCGCAGGAAGGAGAAGGCGGTCGCAGCGACAAGTTCGGCATAGGCTGCCATCGCCGCCTCACGCGAAGAATCCGTGCAGAAACCAGCGCGGCGGACGCGCTGCCCCATGCAACCCGGCGCGGAACAGCCAGCAGCGGGTGCCGTCTGTCGTCTCGATACGATAATAATCGCGTAGCCGGTCCGGGGCTGCGCCGTCGCGCCACCATTCCGCGGCGATGCGTTCCGGCCCGCTCGCTGCGCGCACGAGATGGAGCCGGCCCTGCCAGCGGAAATGCAGCGGCGGCGAATCCGGCACCGGGGCCATCACCAGCACCGGTTGCGGCCGTGCCAGCAGGCGCAGCGGGCGCGGCGTCGCGGGGGCCTGCCAGGACGATACCTCGATCGGCGGCGCCTGTCCGAGGCTGCGTTCCGGCACATGGCTCGCCCGCGGCGCCGGCCGCCACAACCGCCCCCGCCCCAACCGGACCGTGAGCGAGTCCGCCAGTGCGGCGAGGTCGGCGGCGCGCGTCCCGTGGCCGAGCAGCGCCTGGTGCGGCGTCAGATTCTCCATCGCTTCCGCGACGAACCGTATCGTTTCGATCCCGAGTCCCGGGTCGAGCCCGTCGAGCTGCATCGCGAACAGACGTGCGAGACGGGGGGCGTCGCGCATCGGCCGCGCGGTGCCGACGGCGAGGGGGACGGTGGAGCCGTCGGTGCGCCGGAAGGTCGCGGTGAAACGCAGCCCGCCGAGGCTGGCGGCGGCAAGGCGCGCGCACAGACGCCCGGCGAGAAGCTCCAGCGCATGCTCGAAGGCCGGGGCCGTCGCCGCCGGCTCGGCGAAATCCAACCGTTCCTCCCAGCTCGACGCCGGCGGCGGCCAGGCGATGGCCTCTTCTTCCCAGCCCAGCGCCTGGCCCAGCCGGCGCACCACCTCTGCCCCATAGCGTGCGGTCAGCGCGGCGCGGGGGATGCGCGCCAGGATCGCAACCTCCCGCAGCCCGACGCGGCGCAGCCCCGCGACGACGCATGGCGACAGGCGCAGCAGGGCCGGCGAGAGCCGTGCCAGCGCCATGGCCTCGCCGCCGGGCGAGCAGATGCACCGTTCCGGTCCATCCGGCGCATGCGCGAGCGCCCAGGCGGTGCCGGCGGTGCCGGCCAGCGCCAGCCGTGCGGGGATCGCGAGCCAGGCGGCGATCGCCGCCAGCATCGCCGCCTCGTCCGGCCAGAGCGCGGCACAGCCGGTGAGGTCGAGCCACAGCCCGTCCGGCGGGTCGGCGGCGGCCATCGGGGTGAAGCGCATCGCCGCCTGCGCCAGGCCCTCCAGCGCTTCCCGCTCCGCCGCCGGGTCCGCCGGCAGCGCGTCGAGTGCTGGCAGGATGGCCCGTGCCTCGGCCAGGGGCTGGCCTTCGTGGAGGCCCGGTGCGGGTGGCCAGATCGCGGCGAGGCGGCGCACGCCACGCTCGCTCGCGACGGTAACGCGCAGGTGGGGGACGCGCGCCCTATCCGGCGGCGCGGGCCCGCGATCCAGCCGCGTCAGCGCCCAGGCCGGCAGCCAGGCGTAAAGCAGGCGCCGCATCATCCTCTCCTCCCGGCTCCACCAGCCATTCCCCCTCGGCACCGCCGCGGGCCGCGAGCAGGCGCAGGTGCCAGCACGGCTCACCCGGCTCGCCGTGCTGGCCCTTGCTGGGCGCCGGCGCGATGCACCAGCGCGTGAAGGCCGCAGCGCAATCCTCCCGGCCCGCCCACACCCGGCGCAGCAGAAGGAACCCCATGGCGCCCTGGTCGAGGCAGGCCATGGACAGCCGCCGTCCCCCCAGGCTTCCCGCCGATCCACGCCTTCCTGTCGCGGCGATCCTGTCGATCCCGATTTCGCCCACCGTCGTCACCCCGGCGCGCAACCCCGCCTCCATCGCCGCAAGGCCCGCCCGGTCGTCCGCCGGAGCCGCGAGCAGCAATCGCGCGGGATCGAGCCCGAAGCGGATCAGGCCGGCGGGGAACAGGTCCGCGTGCGGCGAGATCCACAGCACCGGCCCCGCCAGCCGCCCGAGGATGCAGGCCACGAACCCGGCGCCCACGCCGGATGCCCCGGCCGCCAGCCCCGTTTCCGCGACGGCGTGCAGCGCGCCCAGCGCCAGCCCGCCGCCCAGTGCCGCGTCCAGCGCAGCAGGGCCGAGCGAGAGCCGCCCGTGGCGGGCCAGTGGCGGCAAGGCGGCGCGCAGCCCGGCGAGCGCAGTGGCGGTGAGGGGTGGGTTTCGGGGCATTTATGTTCACGCTTCGTTCTCATCGATTCCCGAACCACCTCTCCGAGTCAAGCGTTCCCGACTCGGCCGCGCCTCAGGCTCCTGGCAATCCGGCCCGCTGCAGAAACACGGGCGTCTGGCGCGTCACCCGGCGCCCGGCCAGGAATGCCGCCAGCGCGCCGGGGGCCACCAGGGCCAGCTCGCCGTATTCTCCGTTGCCACCGGCATGCGCCGCCCGCACCGTGGCGGCATCCACGCCGAGCCGGGCCATGATGCCGATATCGCAGACATGGCTGCCGTCATGCTCCACGACACCGAGCACGCGCAGTTCCGCCACGCTGGTCGCCGGCAGCCCCAGCTCCTCCCTGAGTTCGCGCAGGAATTGGCCGCGCCAGTCCAGCGTGCCGTCCGTCCGCGCGGCCCCAGGGTCGAGGCTGCCGGCCGGGGGCAGCTGCCATTCCCCGGGTTGATAGACCGCATTGTCCGGCCGCCGGCCGAGCACGACGAAACCATCGCCGACCAGCACGCCGCCCACCGCCGTCGGCCGTACGCCGAGGGCGGCGAACAACGCCGGCTCGCGCATCTGCGCGACGGCGCGGCGGAACTCCGTCCAGTGCCCGGCGATGCCGTCCGCGCCGATCGCATCGGCACTGAATACGTCGCCGTTGAAAAGCGTGGGATCGCGGGCGCATGCCGCCTGCCAGTGCCGTTCCACCGCCGCGTCCACCTCCGCCGGCAGCATCGGGCGGGAGCGGACGATGCGCAGCAGCGGGGCCGGCGGCAGCGGGTGGAAGCGGGCAGCGTCGTGGCTCACGCGGATTCTTCTCGCCTTGCTCGCGGCTCCGAGGCAAGCTCGGCCGGTGCGATGGCTTGTCCTGCTGCTGGCCGGCCTCGCCGTCGCGGCGCCCGCCGCGGCGCAGGTGACACCTGCCGCCGTGGGACCTGTCGCGGGCCTGCGGCCGGAGCCGGTGGACGTGGTGCTGGTGCTGCTCAGCGACGTCTCGGGCTCGGTCAATGACGGCGAGTTCCACCTCGAGAAGCAGGGCTATCGCGCTGCCTTCGCCGATCCCGGTGTGGTCGCGGCGATCCGTTCGGGGATGCGGGGGCGCATCGCGGTCGCCTATGTGGAGTTCGCCGGCGCCCGCCAGCAGCACGTCGTGGTCGGCTGGACGGTGCTCGCCCGCGGGCGCGACGCGCGTGCCTTCGGCGAGGCGGTCGCGACGGCGCCGCGCAGCTTCGCCGGGCGCACGTCGATCAGTGACGGGATCCTCGCCGCCCTGGCACTGCTGCGCCGTGCGCCGTTCGTGGCACCGCGCCGGGTGATCGATGTTTGCGGCGATGGCGCCAATAATTCTGGCCCCGCCATCGCCGCGGCGCACGCGGCAGCGGCGCGGGCACGGGTCGCGATCAACGCGATCGCTATCATCAACAAATGGCCGGAAGGCTATCTCTATGGCGCGTACCGGGTGCCTGGCGGCCTCACCCGCTACTTCCGCGACCAGGTGATCGGCGGGCCGGGCAGCTTCGTGGTCGAGGCAAAGGATTTCGCGAGCTTCGCCGAGGCGATGCGGCGCAAGCTGCGCCAGGAGATCGCCGGGCGCTGAACGCGAGGCGGCGCGGGGGTTGAGGCGATGCTGCCGCGCGCGCAGGATCACGGCTCGATGAAGGGGAGAATCCGGAATGGAAATGCGCAATCTCGGCGCGAGCGGGCTGCGTGTCTCGGCGGTGGGGCTCGGGTGCAACAATTTCGGCGGTCGCATCGACCTCGCGGCAACGCGCGCGGTGATCCATGCCGCGATCGATGCCGGCATCACGCTGTTCGACACGGCCGATGTGTACGGCGAGCGCGGCGGCTCGGAGAGCGCGATGGGCCAGGTCATCGACGCCTCGATGCGCAAGCGCATCGTGCTGGCGACGAAGTTCGGCATGCCCATGGCGGATGACGGCGAGCACCAGGGTGGCTCGCGCGCCTGGATCATGCGCGCGGTGGAGGACAGCCTGTCGCGCCTCAAGACCGACTGGATCGACCTCTACCAGCTGCACCAGCCGGACCCGCGCACGCCGCTTGCCGAGACGCTGCGCGCACTCGACGATCTCGTGCGCGCCGGCAAGGTACGCTATGTCGGCGTCTCCAACATGCCGGCCTGGCAGGTCGTGGAGGCGAACGCGGTCGCGCGCGCGATGGGGCTTTCCGCTTTCGTTTCGTGCCAGGACGAATATTCGTTGCTGGTACGCAAGGCGCAGGCCGAGCTGATACCGATGATGCGCGCGCACGGACTCGGGTTGCTGCCCTATTTTCCGCTGGCCTCGGGCCTGCTCACCGGCAAGTACCGGCGCAACGCACCGCTGCCGGAAGGGGCCAGGCTAGCCAAGACGCAGCGTCTGGCAGACCGGTATCTAACCGAAACGAACTGGGCATGTGCGGAGAAGCTGGCCGATTATGCCGAGGCGCAGGGGCGCAGCCTGCTCGACCTCGCCTTTGCCTGGCTCCTCGCCAGGGCTCCGGTGGCGAGCGTCATCGCCGGGGCGACGAAGCCCGAACAGGTGCGCCAGAACGTTGCTGCCGGTGGCTGGGCGCTCGACGCCGCGGTCGTGGCCGCGGTCGACGCGCTGCTCTGAGGCTCGACGGGAACAGAAACGTCGCGAGGGCCACCGGACCCTGGCCGCCGGGCCTTGGGCCATGGGGCCCTCGCGGATGCCGGCCACGCTTCCCTCCAGGCGAGGAGCGTGGCCTGTGACTTATTTGTCGCGCTAGATGTGCACGCTGTTGCTTACTTGCCGCGGGCCGGCTTCTTCGCCGGCTTGTTGCTGGCCGCCACTGCCGCGGTGAGCAGGCGCTTGAGCTCGGCAAGAAGAGCCTCACCCTTGCGCGTGCGGGTCACCAGCACACTGCGGCGATCGGCCGGATCGGCGGCGCGCTTGGCGAAGCCGAGATCGGTCAAACGGTCGAGCGAACGCGTGATCGCCGGCTTGGAGACATCGAGCCGCGCGGCGAGGCCACGCACTGTGTGCGGACCGTCTTCCAGATAGCAGATCAGGAAGACGACCAATTGGCGAGCCGAGAGATCTGGTCCCTCACGACGCACCATTCCCAGGATCGCGTCGCGGAGTACGCCCGGCAGTTTGTCGGGCAGAACGGCAGAAGCCATCGGTGTCTCCTTATGGGCTCAGTTTCGAGGAATGTATCAGATTTCGTCCCGACAACGAAAGGGCATCGTTACATTTTTCGATCAAAAATGTTTTGATGCAATCACGATCTCCCAAGTGGAAGCCGTAACGGTATGATTCTGCGATAAATCCACTGCAGCGAATTGCCTGGGCGCAAAATGCGCCGCGGCGACCGGACGCCTCTCTTCGCAGTTGCGGCACGGCCACGGCGCCTGGTGCGCCCCCCTGGAGTCCGGGCCGCGGCTGCGCCATCCTCGCCCGATGCCGCCGTCACTCGTCACGCTTGCCGCACCGCCATGACCGACTTCGTCCTGCCTGGGCCACCGCCGGCCGCCGCGCAGCCGCCGTCGGCGGAGCTGCTGGCCCTGCATGAGGCGGCGGGACGCCTGCTCGGGGCACCGGCCGATGCCGGGCTGCGGCGGGCCTATTTCGGCTTGCTGGCGCGGTTCGCGGGCTCGCGGACCGGGCTCGGCCATGCGCTGCTGCCGGAGCTCGGCCATCCGCTCGCGTTCCGCTGTGCCGCCCCCGATCTCGCTGCCATCGCGCGCTGCTTCCTCGACGATGTCGCCGCCTTCCCGCTGCGCTGCGAGCCGCGGCGCATTCTCGTGCTCGGCGCCGGCGGCGGCTATCTCACGGTGGCCCTAGCCCGCCGGTTTCCGCAGGCCGACCTGGCCGCCGTGGAGCCGCTGGCGCCGCTGTTGCGGCTCCTGGCGCAGAACACCGCGCCCTATCCGCGCATCCGCACCATCGGTGCCGCGGTATGGCACTCGGCCTCGCGCATCGGGCTGATGCGCGAGGATGCCACCGGGTGGTCAGCGCGTTTCACCGATCGTCTGCCGCTCGAGGCGCGGCGCTTCCGCGCGCTGACGGTCACCGCGCTGCTCGAAATGCTGGGCTGGACCGGCGCCGATCTCATCGTCGCGGATTTTCCGGCCGCCGCCGAGACGCTGCTCGCCGTGCCCGGGCCGGCCTGGGCCGCCGCGCTCGATGCGCTTGCCATCGTCCGCCATCCGGAGCCGTTCGCCGAGCCTCCGGCGCCGCTCGATGCCGCGACGCTCGATGCGCCGCATCTGGGCACGGGCGAGTTCACGGTCATCACCCACGCCCGCGAGCGTCACGCGCCGGTCGATGTTGCCGAGCGCCGCGCCCCCCGCCACCTGCCGGTGGCCGCTCCCCGGCACCTGCCGCTGATCCAGGAGGAACCGGGGACGGCTCCGCTGCGCCTGGAAGGCGCGCTGCGCGAGCCCTGGGGGTTCTTCCTTGCCGGCGACGGCGGGTTCCAGTTGCATGCGCCGGCGCCGGGCGAGACCGCGCGGGCGCTGTTCGCCCGCACCCTCGCGGGCCAGAGCCGGCTCGAGACCGGGCTCGCCCATGCCGGGCCAGGCGGCGGCAGGATCAGGTTCACGGTGGCTCTCGAGAACGCGGCGGGTGAGACGCTCGCCGGCGAGACACGGACGCTCGCACCGGGCGCCACCCAGCGCCTGGTGCTCGGCTTTGCGCCGGCTTCAGGCCCGCACCGCGCCGTGCTCGCCACCGCGATGGAGGAGGGGGCGGCGAGCAATGCCTATGCCTGGGCCCGTTTCCTCGCTCCGGCGTTCGGCTGAGGCGGGGCGCTACAGTCCGCTGGCACGGTTGGCGTCGAGTTCCGCCTTGCTCAGGCGGAAGCCGACGTAAATATGGTAGCCGGCCGCGGACTGATCAGCGCCGACCGGAAAGTTGAGGATGATCTGCTGGCCGACCAGCGTCATGTGATCGACGTTCGGCGCGAACGTGCCCGTCACGACGTAGTCCTGCTCATCGAGGATCCTCTGCCCCTTCGCCGCGGCCACGAAATAGTGCAGCGCCACCGTGCGGCTGGTCGCCGCCGGGCCGCGCTGGACCGCAAACTCGGCGCGCAGCTGCGCCCCCACCGAGCGCCGGCCGGTGAACCGGCAGCTGGCCGGCACCGCCTCGATGCGGGCCGCGAGCACCAGGTCGCGGATATCGTGCTGGTTGCCCTTGCCGGCGACTTTGATCTGGTCGGAGGCGCCCTGGATCAGCGACAGCTGCGGGCAGGCGGGGGGAAAGCCGCTCGGCGTGCAGCCGGCCAGCGCCAGCGCCGCGAGCGCGCCGGCCAATCCCGCTCCCGCACGACGTCGCCGTGCCGTGCGTGCCATCGCCCTGGTAGCGCTGTGCTTTGCCATGAGTCCTCCGCCGTGATGGCCGCGCGCGGCCACGTTCGCATGATGCCGTTGCGCCTCCATGCCGTGCATTGCCGGCAAGGGGAAGGGCCTCTATGTCTGCGCCATCCATCATATGCCCCGGTCGCAGCGCTCAGCCGCGGCCAGGCTGGAGCCGTTCCCTGCATGTCCGCCAATGCCGCCGATGCCGCCGATGGTCGTCCCGAAGCCGGGTTGCCGCGCCTGCGCGTGCTGCTGGCCGCGCCACGCGGCTTCTGCGCCGGTGTGGACCGAGCCGTGCGGGTGGTGGAGGAGGCGCTGAAGCGTGACGGCGCGCCGGTCTATGTGCGCCACGAGATCGTGCACAACCGCGTCGTGGTCAACGGCCTGGCCGCGCAGGGCGCGGTGTTTGTCGAGGAGCTGGACGAGGTGCCGCCGGGCGTGCCCGTCGTGTTCTCGGCGCATGGCGTGGCGAAATCGGTCCCGCTCGCCGCTGCCGCGCGCGGCCTCACCGCCTTCGACGCGACCTGCCCGCTGGTCTCCAAGGTGCATCGCGAGGCGGAGCGGCACGAGGCCATGGGGCACCACATCCTGATGATCGGCCATGCCGGCCATCCCGAGGTCGAGGGTACGATGGGCCAGGTCCGCCTGGGAGCGATGACGCTGGTGCAGTCGCTGGCCGAGGCCGAGGCGGTGGCGCCGCCCCCCGGTCCGCTCGCCTTCGTGACCCAGACCACGCTTTCGGTCGAGGACGCGGCCGAGATCGTCGCCGTGCTGCGCCGCCGCTTCCCCGGCATCGAGGGGCCGGCGAAGGAGGATATCTGCTACGCCACCACCAACCGCCAGGCGGCGGTGCGCGCGGTGGCCGCGGAGGCAGGGCTGGTGCTCGTGGTCGGCAGCGCGAATTCCTCCAACACGATGCGGCTCTGCGAGGTGGCGAGCCGCGCCGGCGCGCGCGCGCAGTTGCTCGAGGGGCCGGAGGCGCTGGACTGGGACGTGCTCGAGGGCGAGACGGTGATCGGCATCACCGCCGGTGCCTCGGCTCCCGAATCCCTGGTCCAGGGCCTGCTGGCGCGGCTTGGGGAACATTATGCGCTCGACGTGCAGGAGCGGCGCGTCACGACCGAGGACCTGACCTTCAAGCTGCCGGTGGCGTTGTCGGCCTGATGCCAGCGCCGGTTCTCTGATGGCGGTCTACACGGAGGTTTCCGACGAGGCGCTGGCCGCGTTCCTCGGCGACTACGCGATCGGCGAACTGGTCGCCTTCCGCGGCATCGCGGAGGGGGTGGAGAACAGCAACTTCTCGCTGCGCACCACCGCCGGCGACTTCATCCTCACGCTCTACGAGAAGCGCGTCGATCCGCGCGACCTGCCGTGGTTTCTTGGCCTCATGCAGCATCTGGCGGCGCGCGGCATCGCCTGCCCGCGTCCGGTCGGCGGGCGCGACGGGGCGGCGCTGCGCCGCCTCGCCGGCAAGGCGGCGGCGATCACCACCTTCCTGCCCGGCATCTGGCCACGCCGGGTGCGCCCGGAGCATTGCGCACCGCTCGGCGCGGCACTTGCGGCCCTGCATCGCGCCGGCGAGGGTTATGCGCCCACCCGCACCAATGGGCTCGGGCCCGACGCCTGGGGACCATTGCTGGAACGTTGCGACACCACCGGCGCGGCCGGGCGGGAGATGGCCAACGTCGCCGCCGAACTGCGGGTAAGCCTGAAGCCGATCCTCGCTGCCTGGCCGGCCGGTCTTCCCGCCGGGCACATCCATGCGGACCTGTTCCCCGACAACGTGTTTTTCCTCGGCGGGCGCGTTTCCGGCCTCATCGACTTCTATTTCGCGGCGACGGATTTCTATGCCTACGACCTCGCGGTGTGCCTCAATGCCTGGTGCTTCGAGGCAGATGGTTCCTATAACGTGACGAAATCGCGGGCGCTGATCGGCGCCTACAACGCGGCACGATGGCTTACCAGCGAGGAGCGGGCCGCGCTTCCCACCCTGGCCGCCGGGGCGGCGCTGCGGTTCGCGGCGACGCGGCTCTACGACTGGATCAACACGCCGGCGGGCGCGCTCGTCACCCGCAAGGACCCGGTCGAATATCTGCGCCGGCTGCGCTTTCATCGCTCGGCGAAGGACGCGGCCGCGTATGGACTCTGATCCGCCCAGGCCGGCCGCGACGGTGGAGATCTGGACCGATGGCGGCTGCAAGCCCAACCCGGGGCCCGGCGGCTGGGCCGCGATCCTGCGCCGCGGTCAGCACGAGAGGGAACTCTCCGGCTTCGAGCCCACCACCACCAACAACCGCATGGAGCTGACCGCGGCGGCGATCGCGCTGGAGGCGCTCAAGCGCCCGTGCCGCGTCGTGGTGCACACCGACAGCGAATATGTCCGCCTCGGCATCACCCGCTGGCGCCAGGGGTGGGTGCGGCGGCGGTGGCGCAACGCCGCTGGTGATCCAGTCGCCAACATGGATCTATGGCAGCGTCTGCTCGCGGCCGCCGAGCCGCACGAGATCGAGTGGAAATGGGTGCGCGGCCATTCCGGGCATGATATGAACGAGCGAGCCGACCAGCTTGCGACCGAGGCGCGGGAGCGAGCGCTGGATCGTTGATCAAGTATATCGGTTCGAAACGGGCGCTGCTGCGCCACATCCTCGCCGCGATCGGCGCCATCGCGCCCGCCGATGCCGCGGGCGGTATCACCGTCGCCGACCTCTTCTCCGGCACCGCACGCGTCGGCCACGCGCTGAAGGCAGCGGGCTACCGCGTCATCGCCAACGACCACAACGCCTACGCTGCGGCGCTTGCCACCTGCTACGTCCAGGCCGATCGCGAACGCTGGGCGCCGCAGCTGCCGGCGATGCTCGCCGACCTTGCCCGTCTGCCCGGTCGGCCTGGTTATTTTACCGAAACATTCTGCGTCCGCTCGCGCTTCTTCCAGCCGAAGAACGGCGAGCGCGTGGACGCGATCCGCGAGGCGATCGCGGCGATGGGCGTCGAGCCGGAGCTGGAGGCGATCCTGCTGGTGGCGCTGATGCAAGCCGCCGACCGCGTGGACAGCACCGCCGGCCTGCAGATGGCCTACATGAAGCGCTGGGCGCCACGCGCCTACAACGATCTCGAATTGCGTATGCCCGCCCTGCTGGCGCGCCCGGCCGCGGGCGCGTGCCTGGCGCTGATGGGCGAGGCGGAGGCGGTCGCGGCGACGATCGAGGCCGACATCGCCTATCTCGACCCGCCGTACAACCAGCACGCCTATCTCGCCAACTACCATGTCTGGGAAACGTTGGTCCGCTGGGACAAGCCTCCCGTCTACGGCGTCGCCTGCAAGCGGGTCGACGTGAAGAGCCGCAAGAGCGCGTTCAACGCACGCGGCGCGATCGGGCCGGCGCTGGCAGCCACCATCGCCGCGCTGCGCGCGAAGGCGCTCGTCGTCTCGTTCAACAACGAGGGCTATCTCGGCCGCGAGGCGATCGAGGCGATGCTGGCCGCGCGCGGGCATGTGCGGGTGATCGAGCTCGACCACGCCCGCTATGTCGGCGCGCGCATCGGCATCTACAACCCGAGCGGCGAGAAGGTCGGGCGCGTCTCGCACGTGCGCAACAAGGAGTTGCTCTACGTGGTCACGCCCCAACCTCTGGCCCTGGAGCCGCTGGTGGCGGCGGCGGCGGCCGGCCGCTAGAGCGGCCGCCGGTCTGTCCGCGCCGGTCCGGTTCAGACAGATCGGAGGTTGCGCTAGAGCGCGGCCAGCACCGCTTCGGCGCGGCTGACGTCGAACCCGCCGGGCTGCTCGACCGCGAGATACCGGACCACCCCGTCCTCGGCAATGAGGGCGAAGCGCTGGCTGCGCACGCCGAGGCCGCGGGCGACCAGATCGAGTTCCAGTCCGAGTGCCCGGGTCAAGGCACCCGAGCCGTCGGCCAGCATCACGATGCGTCCGTCGACGCCCTGGTCCTTGGCCCAGGCGCTCATGACGAAAGCGTCGTTCACCGCCATGCAGACGATGCTGTCGACGCCCTTTGCCTTGATCGCATCGAGGTTCTGGACGAAGCCCGGCAGGTGCTTGGCACTGCAGGTGGGTGTGAAGGCGCCGGGGACGGCGAACATCACCACACGACCCTTGAACACGTCGTCGGTCGAAACCTCTTTCGGCCCGTCCGCCGTTGCCATCGACAGCTTCATCGACGGCAGCTTGTCACCGACCTTGATCATCCTCGCCTCTCCGTTCGCTCGTTGGTGGATTCCGTTCCCGCCGCCGGGGTGTCCGCTTCCCGCGCGCCGGCGCTTGCTGGCCCGGGCGGTTCCTAGCCTGCCCCGGG
>JAJXXT010000028.1 GCA_021780935.1 Pseudomonadota bacterium | reverse complement strand
GAAGGCAGCCGCCGTCGCCGTCGGGTTCTTCAGGTAGCCCATCATCACCGTGTTGCCGCGCATCATGATCTCGCCGATCGTGGTGGCGTCCGCCGGCACGCGCTGCATGGTCTCGGGGTCCAGCACCGTGACCTCCTCGAGCATCGCGTGCGCGACGCCCTGGCGGGCCATGAACGCCGCCTTCTGCTCGATCGGCAGCTCCGCGACGCCCGGCTGCCAGGCGTTGATCGCCGCCGGGCCGTAGGTCTCGGTGAGGCCGTAGAGGTGGCGCACCTCGAAGCCCAGCGCCTCCATGCGCGAAATCACCGTCGAGGGCGGCGCGGCGCCGCCGGTCATGAAGCGGATGCGGCGGGACGGCGTGCGGCGGATCTCGTCCGGGGCGTGGATGAGCATGGTCATCACCACCGGCGCGCCGCACATGTGCGTCACCCCGTCGCGCTCGATCATGGGAAAGATCGCCGCCGGGTCCACGCGCCGCAGGCAGGCATGCGCCGCGCCGGCCAGCGTCACCGCCCAGGTATAGGTCCAGCCGTTGCAGTGGAACATCGGCAGGGTCCAGAGATAGACCGATTCCGGCGTCAGCCCGTATTCCAGCGCCATCGCGGTGGCGTTGAGATAGGCGCCGCGATGGTGCGTCACCACGCCCTTCGGGTCCGACGTGGTGCCGGAGGTGTAGCCGAGCGCGATCGCGGACCATTCGTCGGCGATCAGGCGCAGCGGATGGGCGGGATCGCCGCCGGCGAGGAACGCCTCGTAGGTCATGGCGCCGACGCGCGGCCCGGGCGGGGCGAGCGCGTCCTCGATGTCGATCACCAGCGGCTTGGTCTCCAGCGCCGCCAGCGCCGCGCCCATGACCGGGGCGAATTCGCGGTCCACCAGCACCACCCGCGCCTCGGAGTGGCGCAGCATGAAGGCGATCATCGCTGCGTCCAGGCGGGTGTTGAGTGCGCACAGCACGGCGCCGGGGCCGGCCAGGGCGACGCCGTAATGCGCCTCCAGCATCGCCGGCGTGTTCGGCGCCATCACCGCCACCGTGTCGCCGCGCCCGACGCCGGCGCGCTCCAGCGCCGAGGCGAGCCGGCGGCAGCGCTCCAGCAGCTGCGCGTAGGTGACGCGCTGCTCGCCGTGGATGACGGCGGTGCGCGCGCCCCACAGCCTGGCGCTGCGCAGCAGGAAGGAGATCGGCGTCAGCGGCACGAAGTTCGCCGGGTTGCGGTCGAGGTCGCGGTCGTAGATCGTGGTATCCGTCATCGGCGTCTCCCCAGGGCGCCGCCATGGACGGCGCGCCGATGCAGTCTATCGCGCCTCGGCATGCCAGCGAAACTGCCTCGCCGCCGCCAGGAGGAAGCACCGGAATGCACCGCCCCGCCCTGCTCGCCGCCGCTCTCGTCGCCATCGCCGCGCCGGCGGCGGCGCGCATCACCGCGCTCGAGATCACCCACACCGAGCATCCCGCCCTCGGCGGCGCCGCATTCGGCGCCGTGGGCCAGTATGAATGGCTCACCGGCACCGCCCGCGGCGAGCTGGACCCGGCGGATCCGGCCAATGCCGCCATCCAGGACCTCGCGCTCGCGCCGCGCAACGCCGCCGGCCGGGTGGAATATGCGATGGACGTGGCGATCCTGCGCCCCGCCATCCCCGCCCAGGGCAACGGGACGCTGCTCTACGACGTGCTGAACCGCGGCCGGAAGCTGGCCCCGGGCGTGTTCGAGCAGGACTGGCCGGGCTTTCTCGAAGCGCAGGGCTTCACCCTGGTCTGGAGCGGCTGGCAGGGCGATCTGCCGGCCGAGGGCACGCTGATGCGCCTGGCCGCACCGCTCGCCCACGCGCCGGACGGCGGCGTGCTCACCGGCACCGTGCGCAAGGAATACGAGCTGTTCAGCCCCACCGATACGCTCGCCCTGGGCGATACGGATCTCGGCCGCGGCCTCGCCTACCCGGCGGTGATCGCCGAGGCGGCATCGGCGGTGCTGACCGAGCGCATCCGCCAGGCCGACGCGCCGCAGCGCGTGCCCCGCGCCGAGTGGGAATTCGCCGATTGCCGCACGCGGCCCTTCCCGGGCACTTCGGATGCCACCCGCATCTGCCGCCGCGGCGGCTTCGACACCGACCATGTCTATGAACTGCTCTACACCGCCCGCGACCCGGTGGTGATGGGCATCGGCTTCGCCGCGACGCGCGACCTCGTCGCCTTCCTGCGCGGCGCCACCGCCGACCCGGCCGGCCGGGCCAACCCGCTCGCCGGCGGCGTGCAGCGCGCCATCGCCCATGGCACCTCGCAGAGCGGGCGCTTTCTGCGCAGCTTCCTCGATCTCGGCTTCAACCGCGACGAGCAGGGCCGGCGCGTGTTCGACGCCATGAACATCCACATCGCCGCCGCCAAGCTCGCGCTCAACCAGCGCTTCGCCCAGCCCTCCGCGGCCTCGATGCAGCACGAGGAGCATCTCGCGCCGACGCAGGATGCGCCGCTCGGTTGGGACGCGATTTTGCAGCGGTGCCGGGCGAGCGCGACCTGCCCGCAGATTTTCCAGGAGCTCAGCTCGACGGAATACTGGAACAGCCGCGCCAGCCTGGACACCACCGAGGCCGGCGAGGCGGACGCGGCGCTGCCGCCGGAGGTGCACACCTATCACGTCTCCTCGACCCAGCACGTGCTCGGCCTGAAGACCACGCCCTGCGCGCTGGTGGGCAACCCGAACGGCATGGCCGAGGTGATGCGCGCGCTGCTGGTGCGGCTGCAGGCTCTGCTGGTCGCGGGCACGGCGCCGCCGCCGAGCCGTTATCCGCGCGTCGCCGACGCCACGCTGCTGCCGCCGCCGGCGGACGCCGCCGGCTTCGCCCGCGTGCCGGGCCTGGCCTATGCCGGCCTCGTCAACGACGTGCCGCTGCTGGACCGCGGGCCCGACTTCGACGCCGCGCATGAGTCCGGCGTGCTGCGCGAGCCGCCGCGGCTGCTCCCCGGTGCCGCCCCGCCGGTGCTGGTGCCGGCGCTGGACGCGGATGGCAACGAGACCGGCGGCGTGCGCACCGTGACCCTCGCCGCGCCGCTGGGCACCTATGTCGGGTGGAACCGGCGCCGCGCCGGCTTCGCGGAGGGCGAACTCTGCTACCTCGCCGGCAGCTTCGTGCCGTTCGCGCGCACCGAGGCCGAGCGCCGCGCCGCCTCCGACCCGCGCCCCTCCCTGGCCGAACGCTATGGCGACCATGACGGCTACGTCGCCGCCGTCGCGCGCGCCACGGCCGCGGCCGAGGCGGATGGGTTCCTGCTCGCGCCCGACGCCGAGCGCCTTCGCCGGGACGCCGCCGCGAGCCAGATTTTGAAGTGAGCGCGTAACCGGCCGCACCGCAGCGGCGCATGAACCTGGTGCGCGGAGCTGCGGCCCGGCGGTTCCCCGCCGTCGGGTGATGGCGCGGTCGGCACGGATTGCGTAGAAGGACCGTGACCTTCCCGGGGGGGATCATGGCTGGAGAGCCGCGCGGGCCGGAGTTTTCGGCGCTGATGGCCGCAGCGCAGGATGGTGATCGGCGTGCCTATGGTGAGTTGCTCCGGGCGCTGACGCCCGTGTTGCGGGCCATGGCGCGTCGGCATTGGACCATGGCGCGGGTACAGGACATCGAGGACGTCGTGCAGGAGACCTTGCTCGCCATTCATCAGGCCCGGCACACATTCGATCCCGGGCGGCCGTTCCTGCCCTGGGCGGGCACGATCCTGCGCCATCGCCTTTCCGATGTGCGCCGCGCCGGCCAGCGGCGCGGGCGGCGCGAGACGCCGATCGTGGACGAGCTCCCGGCCCCCGCGCCGAGCGCCGAGCACGCCACCGACGTGCCGACGCTGAGCCGCGCCATCAGCCGCCTGCCGGCGGGTCAGCGCCAGGCGGTGGAGCTCCTGAAGCTCAAGGAAATGTCGCTGCAGGAGGCAGCTTCCGAGAGTGGGCAGAGCGTGGGCGCCCTCAAGGTGGCGATGCACCGGGCGCTGCTGCGCCTGCGCCAGCTGCTCGGCGAGGCGGAATGATGGACACCGACCGCCTCATCGACTCCCTGGTCGACGATCTCCGTCCGGTGCGGCGCCTGGCGTCGCCCGGCCGGCGGCTGCTGCGCTGGCTCGCCATCTCGGTCCCGGTCGTGGGCCTGATCGTGCTGGCGATGGGAATCCGCCCGGACCTGCCGCCGATGCTGCTGGAGGTGCCCTTCCTGGCCGAGATCGGCTTCGCCGCGGCGACGGCGCTGACCGCGGGCTGGGCGGCGCTGGCCGCCGGCGTGCCCGGCACCCCGCGCTGGCGGCTGGCCCTGCCGCTGCTGCCGCTGACACTGTGGCTGGCGAGTTTCGCCGGGCACTGGCTGATGGCGGTGCAGATGCGGCACGTGGACGCGCTGGCGGTGCTGTTCGACCCGATGTGCGTGCCGATGATCGCCGAGATCGGCTTCGTGCCGGCGGCGGCGATGGCGGTGATGATCCGCCACGGCGCCGCGGACGGCGTCAAGCCGGCGACGCTGTGGGGCATGCTGGCCGCCACCGCGCTCGCCGATGTCGGGCTGCGCATGGTGCATGGGGTGGACGCGGTGCCCACGGTGATCATCTGGCAGTTCGGCTCCGTCGCGGTATTCTCTGCGCTCGGGCCGATTGCGCTGCCGCGTCTGCTGGCGCCGCGGGCGGCGCTGGCGTGATCCCGACCGGCGCGCTCCCGCGCGCCGGCAAGTGGCTCCACGCGCCAGCATCCCTGGGGGAGACGCTCCGATGACAATGACGAATCGCATGGCCGCCGAGTTCCTTGGAACCTTCTGGCTCACCTTCGGCGGCTGCGGCAGCGCGGTGCTGGCGGCGGCCTTTCCCGGCCTCGGCATCGGCTTCGCCGGTGTGGCCCTCGCTTTCGGCCTGACGGTGCTGACGGGGGCCTACGCGGTGGGTCCGATCTCGGGCGGCCATTTCAATCCGGCCGTGACCATCGGCCTATGGGCCGGTCGGCGCATCCCGGGCCGCGACATCCCACCCTACGTCATCGCCCAGGTCGCCGGGGCCATCGCCGCCGCCGCCGTGCTCTATGTCATCGCCAGCGGCAAGCCGGGCTTCGAACCGGGCGGCTTCGCCTCGAACGGCTATGGCGAGTTCAGCCCTGGCCATTACAGCCTCGCCGCCTGCCTGCTCATGGAGGTGGTGGCGACGTTCTTCTTCCTCATCGTCATCATGGGATCGACGGCGCAGAACGCGCCCGGCGGATTCGCGCCGATCGCGATCGGCCTGGCGCTGACGCTGATCCATCTGATCTCGATCCCGGTGACCAACACCTCGGTCAATCCGGCCCGCAGCACCGGCCCGGCGCTGTTTGCCGGCGCCGCCCAGATCCAGCAGCTCTGGCTGTTCTGGGTCGCCCCGATCGCGGGCGGCGCGCTGGGCGGCCTCGTCGCGCGGCTGCTGGGCGAGGCCACCGCATCGGCCGACAAGCCGGGCATCGCCACGGACCCGGCGTCGGGGCGCTGAAAATTCTCCGTGCGGGCGCGGTGGCACGCAGCGTGCCACCCGGCACGGACGCGCGCGGACGACAAATATTTCCGCCCGCCCCGTAACGGCCGCCAGGGCTCCGCCGCAGCATCATCGGGCGCAACATCGCGCTCGCAACCAGGAGAGAGACCCATGGACCGTCGTATGCTCGCCACCACCATCGCCGCGGCCGCGATCGGACTTGCGTTCGCCGCCCCCGCGATGGCGGCCAATACGCCCGCCGGCATGGAGAAGTGCTACGGCGTCGCCGCCGCCGGCCACAATGACTGTGCCTCGGAACTGCGCAACGCGGCGGCGGCGCATTCCTGCGCCGGCCAGGGCACCAAGGCGCGCGACTCGCACGACTTCACCTACGTCCCCGCCGGCGCCTGCACCAAGATCGACGGCGGCAAGCTGTCCGCGACCTGAGGTCGGCCCGGGCGGCGCGCGGAATTTTGCCTGAACCGTGTAACCGCCGCCCGTGCTCCGCCGCAGCATCATCGGGGGCAGGATCGCGCCCCGCAACAGGAGAGAGACCCATGGACCGTCGTATCCTCGCCGCCTCCATCGCCGCCGCCGCGCTCGGCCTCGCCCTCGTCAGCCCCGCCCAGGCCGCGGACAAGCCGGCGGCCAAGGAGAAGTGCTACGGCATCAACGCCAACGCCAAGAACGACTGCGCCGCCGGGGCGCACTCCTGCGCCGGACAGGCGACCAAGGCCCGCGATCCGAACTCCTTCGTCTATCTGCCGGCCGGGGCCTGCAGCAAGATCGACGGCGGCAAGCTGTCCTCGAGCTGAGGCGAGGCACGCGGTGTCGGCCGTCATGGACCCGGTGCCGGCGCTGCCGATCCCCCCGCGGGGGGGGATCGGCCTGCGCTTCCCGCACCATCGCCAGTTGCGCGAGGCGCGGCCGGATATCGCCTGGCTGGAGGTCCATCCCGAGAACTACATGGGCGGCGGCGCGGCCCCACGGGCGCTGGAGACTTTGCGCGCCGACTATCCGCTGTCGCTGCACGGCGTCGGCCTCTCGCTCGGCTCGGCCGATGGCATCGACGACGCGCATCTCGATCGCCTGGCCGCGGCGGTGGAGCGGTTCGCGCCGGCGCTGGTCTCGGAACACCTCGCCTTCTCGGTCGCCGACAACGTCTTTCTCGCCGATCTCCTGCCGCTGCCGCTGACCGAGGAGAGCCTGACGATCGTCAGTGCGCATGTCGATCGCGTGCAGAGCCGGCTGAAGCGCCGCATCCTCGTCGAGAATCCCAGCACCTATCTGCAATTCACCCACTCGACCATCGCCGAGCCGGATTTCCTCGCCGCCCTCGCCGCGCGCACCGGCTGCGGCCTGCTCGTCGACGTCAACAACATCTTCGTCTCCGCCAGCAACCATGGCTGGGATGCGCTCGCCTATCTGCGCGCCCTGCCACGCGCGGCGGTGGGCGAAATCCATCTCGCCGGCCACAGCAGGATCGAGGCCGGCGGCGCCAGCGTCCTCCTCGATGCGCATGGCAGCCACGTCTGCGCCGAGGTGTGGGCGCTCTACGACGCCGCGCTCGCCCTGTTCGGCCCGGTGCCAACGCTGATCGAATGGGACAACGATATTCCGCCGCTGGCGACCCTGATCGATGAGGCCGCGCGGGCCGACGCGCGGCTCACCGCCGGCCGTGGGAGGGATGCCGATGCCCGCGCTGCATGAGGTCCAGGCCGCGATGCGTGCGGCGCTGCTCGGGGGGGATGGCGCGGCGTTTGCCGGCCTGGTGCGCGCGAACGGCATCGCGCCGGCGGCGCGGCTCGGCATCTACCGTGCCAACGTGCGGGCGGCGCTGACCGGGGCGCTGCGGCTGACCTTTCCCATCGTCGATCAGCTGGTGGGCGCGGAGTTCTTCGACGCCGCCGCGCTGCGCTTCATCGAAGCCGCGCCGCCACGCTCGCCGCTGCTGGCGCGCTACGGCGACGGTTTCGCCGATTTCCTCGCCGCCGACCCGACCGCCGCCGCGCTCGCCTATCTCGCCGACGTGGCGCGGCTCGAATGGGCGATGCACGAATCGAGCGAGGCGGAGGAGGCAGCGCCGGTCTCCGTGACCGCTCTGGCGGCGGCGCTGGCCGAGGCCGCGGACCTGCGCTTCACGCCGCACCCGACGCTGCGGCTGCTCGCGCTCGCCCATCCGGCGGACGCGATCTGGGAGGGCGTGCGCGCGGGCGACGACGATGCGCTGGCCGCACTGGACGTGCGCGCCGGCCCGGTGCACCTGGCGGTGCAGCGCCGCGGCGAGACCGTCGGCATCGCGCGCCTCGCCGCCGCGGAATGGCATTTCCTCGCCGCGCTGGCCGGCGGCCAGACGCTGTCGCAGGCCAGCGCGGCCGCGCCCGAGGCGGCGCCGCACTGGCTCGCCGCCTGCCTCACCGCCGAACGCTTCACCGGATTTGTCGCCGACGCTCTCGGGAGTTGACGCCATGAGCACGACCTTCGCCCGCGCCGACCGGTTCGCGCTGCCGCGCACCGCACTCGCCCTGCTCGACCGGCTCCCTTACGCGCTGCTGGCGATTCCGCTGCGATTGGCGGTGGCCGAGGTGTTCTGGGCCTCCGGCACGACCAAACTCGCCGACTGGGGCGCGGCGGTGGCGCTGTTCCAGGACGAATACAAGGTGCCCGTGCTGCCGCCGGACATCGCGGCGGTGATGGCGGCGAGCATCGAGCTCTCGACGCCGATCCTGCTGGTGCTGGGCCTGTTCACGCGCGGCGCGGCGCTGGTGCTGCTCGGCATGACGGCCTTCATCGAGATTTTCGTCTATCCGCTGGCCTGGCCGACGCACATCCAGTGGGCGGCGATGCTGCTCGTGCTGCTCGCCCGCGGCGCCGGCACGCTCTCCCTCGATGCCGCGATCCGCGCGCGGTGTCTCGGCGCCTGAACGCGGTCCCGGGCCGAGGCGCGGCGCCGCCTCGGCTTACTTCTCTTCCGTCACCATGATCGGCGTCCCCGGGCCCTCGCCGGTGATCTCGATGATCGCGGTTTCGTCCTTGGCGCCGTCGTAGTGGATCTGGTTGCCGTAATGGACGACGAAGCTCCCGGCGGGCATCGGGGTGGTGCTATCGGGGTCGAATTTCCGGCCCGTTCCGACCCACCAGGTGCCGGAGATGACGGTGATGAACCGGTCGCGCAGGTGGTAATGCGGATGGCTCATATGAAAGGGCTGCCAGCGGATGAGCTGGATATAGAGCCCTGGCTTGGATGGGTCTCCGACCATGTTGGCGTATTCGACGCCGGGAATTTCCGCCGATTCCTTCCACTGGATCTGATCGGGCAGAGTGTAGGCGAGCACTTTCGGGTCAGGCTTGTGGGCGTCTGCCATGGCCCCAAGGGCGATGGCGGCGGCGAGCAGCAGGAAGCGGCGCATCGCGGTGTCTCCCTCAGAAAGCGACCTTGTCTCCGCCCTTGAGCGCGAGGATTTCGCGGGCCTCGGCCGGAGTTGCGATCTCGAGCCCGAGGCCTTCGAGGATCTGGCGCACCTGTCGCACCTGCGCGGCGTTGCTTTCGGCGAGTTTGCCCGGCCCGATCCAGAGACTGTCTTCGAGCCCGACGCGGACATTGGCGCCCATCGCGGCGGCCATGGCCGCGATCGGCATCTGGTTGCGCCCGGCGCCGAGCACCGACCAGCGATAGGCGTTGCCGAACAGCCGGTCCGCGGTGCGCTTCATGTGCATCACGTCCTCGGGATGCGGGCCGATGCCGCCGAGGATGCCGAACACGGTCTGCACGAACAGCGGCGCCTTCACCAGGCCGCGTTCGAGGAAATGGGCGAGATTGTAGAGATGGCCGACGTCGTAGCACTCGAACTCGAAGCGCGTGCCGGCATCGCCCAATTCGCGCAGCGCGTATTCGATGTCCGCGAAGGTGTTGCGGAAGATGAGATCGCGCGAGCCCTCGAGATGCTGCCGCTCCCAATCGTGCTTGAACTCCTTGAACCGGCCAAGCATGGGGAACAGGCCGAAATTCATCGAGCCCATGTTGAGCGAGGCGACTTCCGGCTTGAAGCGCAGCGAGGGCATGATGCGCTCGCGGATGAGCATGGTCGGCGCGCCGCCAGAGGTGATGTTCACCACCGCGTCGGTCGCCTGCTTGATGCGCGGCAGGAAGGCCGCGAAGGCTTCGGGGCTCTGATCCGGCTTACCGGTGATCGGGTCGCGCGCGTGCAGATGCACGATCGCGGCACCCGCCTCCGCCGCCGCGATGGCCCCGGCGGCGATCTCATCGGGCGTCACCGGCAGATGGGGCGACATCGAGGGCGTGTGGATCGCCCCCGTCACCGCGCAGGTGATGATGACTTTGCGTCCCGCCATGTTGATTACCTCCCTGCCCGCCTCAGTGCCCGAGGGCCTGGACGATCTCCTCGGTCATCTTCTTCGCGTCGCCGAACAGCATCATGGTGTTGTTGCGGAAGAACAGCTCGTTCTCGACGCCGGCGTAACCGGAGGCCATCGAGCGCTTGATGAACAGCACCGTGCGCGCCTTCTCCACTTCGAGGATGGGCATGCCGTAGATCGGCGATTTCGGATCGGTCTTCGCCGCCGGATTGGTGACGTCGTTGGCGCCGATGACGTAGGCGACGTCGGCGGTCTGGAACTCGTTGTTGATTTCTTCAAGTTCGAAGACCTCGTCGTAGGGCACGTTGGCCTCCGCGAGCAACACGTTCATGTGCCCCGGCATGCGCCCGGCGACGGGATGGATGGCGTATTTCACCTCGACGCCTTCGGCCTTGAGCGTGTCCGCCATCTCGCGCAGCGCGTGCTGCGCCTGCGCCACCGCCATGCCGTAGCCGGGCACGATGATGACCTTGGACGCGTTCTTGAGGATGAAGGCGGCATCGTCGGCGGCGCCGGCCTTGACGCTGCGGTCCCCGCCCGCGCCGGCGGCGGGTCCGACCCCGGTATCGGTGCCGAAGCCGCCGAGCAGCACGTTGAGGATGCTGCGGTTCATGCCCTTGCACATGATGTAGGACAGGATCGCGCCGGAGGCGCCGACGAGCGCGCCGGTGATGATCAGCGCCAGGTTCTGCACCGTGAAGCCGATGCCGCAGGCGGCCCACCCCGAGTAGCTGTTCAGCATCGAGACGATCACCGGCATGTCCGCGCCGCCGATCGGGATGATGAGCAGGAAACCGAGCGCGAGCGAGAGCAGCGCGATCAGCCAGAACACCACCTGGCTGCCCCCGGTGGCGACGAAGGCGATGACCAGCAGCACAATCGCCACGCCGATGCCGAGATTGATCGGATGCTGCAGCGGGAACGTGATCGGCGCGCCCTTCATCAGCGCCTGCAGCTTGGCGAAGGCGATCAGCGAGCCGGTGAAGGTGATGGCGCCGATGGCAAGGCCGAGCGACATCTCGATCAGGCTCTGCGGATGGATCGCGCCGGGGCTGCCGATGCCGAAGGCCTCCGGCGCGTTCAGCGCCGCGGCGGCGACGAACACGGCGGCGAGACCGACGAGGGAGTGGAACGCGGCGACGAGCTGCGGCAGCGCCGTCATCTGGATGCGCAGCGCGACGAAGGTGCCCGCGCCACCGCCGATGATGACACCGATCAGCATCAGCCCGTAGCCGCCGAGACCCATGTGCGGATGCAGGAGCGTCGCGAGCACGGCGATCGCCATGCCCACCATGCCCATCTGGTTGCCGCGGCGCGCGGTTTCCGGATGCGACAGGCCGCGCAGCGCGAGGATGAAGAGAACCGCAGCGACGAGATAGGCGAGCGAGGTCAGGCTCTCGGACATCGCCGCTATTTCCCCTTCTTGCGGAACATCGACAGCATCCGCTGCGTCACCACGAAACCGCCGAATATGTTCACGCTCACCAGCGTGACGGCGAGGAAGCCGAACACCACCGCGGCGGTGCTGGTGCCGAGCCCGGTCGCGAGCATGGCGCCGACGATGATCACCGAGCTGATCGCGTTGGTCACGGCCATCAGCGGCGAGTGCAGCGCCGGCGTGACGTTCCAGACCACGTAGTAGCCGACGAAGATGGCCATCACGAAGATGGCGAAGAGAAAGACGAAGGGCTCGACCGCGTGCGCCACCGGGCCGGCGGCAGCGGCGACGCGGCCTGCATGTTCGGCGAGTTCGCCGGCCGCAGCGGCGAGCCGTGCGGCCTCCTCGGCCAACTGGTTCGGGTTCATGGTGGGGCTCTCTCCAGGGGTCAGGCGGCCTGCGCGGGCAGGAACTGCGGATGCACGACGGCGCCGCCGCGCGTCAGCATCACGCCCTTCACGATCTCGTCGGTCTCGGGCAGCTTCGGGGCCTTCGCCTCCTTGTCCCAGAAGGTCGAGAGGAAGGTGAGCAGATTGCGCGCGTAGAGGCTCGATGCCGCGACGGGAATGCGCGCCGGCCAGTTGCGGTGGCCGAGAATCTTGACGCCGTTCTCGGTGACATAGGCCTCGCCCGGCCGCGTGGCGGCGCAGTTGCCGCCGGCGTCGGCCGCGAGATCGATGATGACGCTGCCGGCCCGCATGGCGGCGACCATCGGCGCGGTGACGATCACCGGCGCCTTGCGCCCCATCACCAGCGCGGTGCAGATCACGATATCGTTCTTGGCCACCGTCTCGGCCATCAGCGCCGCCTGCTTCTGGCGGAACGCCTCGCTCATTTCCTTGGCGTAGCCGCCCGCGGTCTGCGCCGCGCGGGTCTCCTCATCCTCGACACCGACGAAGCTGGCGCCGAGCGATTTGATCTCCTCCTTGGCCGCCGGCCGGACATCGGTGGCGGAGACGATGGCGCCGAGCCGGCGCGCGGTGGCGATCGCCTGCAGCCCGGCGACACCGGCGCCGATGACGAAGACCCGCGCCGGCGGCACCGTGCCAGCGGCGGTCATCATCATCGGAAAGCCACGATCGAACGCGCCGGCGGACTCGATCACGGCGCGATAGCCGGCGAGATTCGCCTGGCTCGACAGCACGTCCATCGACTGGGCGCGCGTGATGCGCGGCAGCATTTCGAGCGCGGCGGCATCGATGCCGGCCTCGGCCAGGGCCGGAACCAGCGACGGGTCGGCGAAGGCGTTGGAGATCGAGACCAGCAGCGCGCCCCGCCCGATCGCGGCGCGCTCGGCGGCGTCGGGCATCTGCACCGCGAAGACGATGCCGGCACCGGCCAACGCGGCCGCGGCGTCGGCGGCGATTTCGGCGCCGGCGGCGGCAAAATCGGCGTCCGACCAGCCGGACCGTGTCCCGGCGCCGGTCTCGACGGCGACGGACATGCCGAGGGCGGCGAGTTTCTTGACCGTCTCCGGGCTCGCCGCGACACGCGCCTCGAACTCCCGACGCTCCCTAAGCACCGCAAGGCGCATCTGGCCATCCTTTGCTGGTGTGCAACAAACGCGGTCGCAGGACGCGGCCCCTTTGTCGCAATACGATGGCGCAAGATGAGTGGCAAGAGGGTGGCGGAGCCGGCGCAGCGGCGCTTGCCGCCGCCTGCGCGATGCCGCTATCGTGTCAGGCCGTCGCGGCGCGGCAACGAGCGGGGGCAGCGAGTGGGGGCCGGCATGGATTTGGATGAGCGCGCGGCGCAGGCATCCGGGCTGTTCGCCCGGCGCTGCGAGCGGGCGGTGGTGACGGCCTATCGCGAGCTGCGCGCATGTGGCACGTCCGATTTCAGCGCCTTCACGGCCTGCACCACCCTCTATCGCATCCACCACCCGGAGGCGCCGCTGAGCGAGGCGCGGCGGCTGGTGGCGGAGTGGATCGACCACCACGTGGTGCGCGGCGCCGCCGGCCCGACGCCAGGGTGCGCATGCGGCGAGGAGCCGGGCGCGGCGGCCTGAGGCGGCAGCCGCGAGGCAGGTCTATTCGGCCGCCGGCTTCATGTGCTCGGTGAGGCGCGGCATCAGCTCGACCAGATTGCATGGCCGGTGGCGAGCGTCGAGCTGCCAGAGCAGAATGTCGTCCCACGCATCCTTCACCGCGCCGGGGCTGCCCGGCAGCGCAAAAAGATAGGTACCGCCGGCAACACCGCCGAGTGCGCGCGACTGCATCGTCGAGGTGCCGATCTTCTGGTAGCTCAGCATGCGGAACAGCTCGCCGAACCCCTCGATGCGCTTCTCCAGCACGCGTTCGAACGCCTCGGGCGTCACGTCCCGGCCGGTGATGCCGGTGCCGCCGGTGGTGATGACCACGTCCACATCCGGATCGGCGATCCAGCCGCGCAGACGCTGCTCGATCGCATCCGCCTCGTCGCGCTCGATGGCACGCGCCACCAGCCGATGGCCGGCGGCGGCAATGCGGTCGGCCAGCGCGTCACCGGAGGTATCGTTGACCGCGCTGCGCGTGTCCGACACCGTCAGCACCGCGACATTGACCGGAATGAACCGCCTCGTCTCGTCGATCCGCGCCATGCGTCGCCTCCGCTTCAGTGGATGCGCGTGGCGGCCTCGGCCGCTACGCCGAACGGCATCCTACCGGCGGCGAGGAAAACCGGAAAGCGCCCGGCGGCGAGATCGTCGAGGCTCGGCGCCGGCAGATGCAGGCGGGCGGCGTAGAGCCAGGTGTAGGTGAGCGCGCGCTGGACATAGAGCCGCGTCACCTCGCTCGGGATCGCCTCGATGAACAGCAGCGGGTCGCCCTCGTCGCGGATCGTGGCACTCCAGCGCGCGACATTGCCGGGGCCGGCATTGTAGCTGGCCAGCAGCCGCAGCATGTCGCCGGCGACGGCGCCGTGCTCGGCGAGGTAGAGCAGATAGCGCTGGCCGAGATCGAGATTGAGCCCGGGATCGCGCAGGCGCTCCTTCCAGGCGGCGACGTGTTCGACCTGCCCCTCGGCCTGCCCGGCGAGGTAGCCCGCCGTCACCGGCATGATCTGCATCAGGCCGCGTGCCCCGGCCGGCGAAACGGCGGCGGCGTCGAAATTCGATTCCAGCCGGGCGAGCGCGTAGACCAGCGCCGGATCGATGCGGAAGCCGTTGCGCGGGCGCAGCAGCGGCACCGGCAGCGCGCCCTGGTCCAGCCGCGCCGCGCTCGGCACCAGGCCGCCGAACTGGGCCGCGACGCCGAACAGCCGGGCGCGGTTCGCCACCCGCAGCACCGCTCCGGCAAACACCGGCTCATCGAGGCTGCGCAGCACCAGCGCGCGCAACTCCGCCGCGGCGCGCGCGGTCTGGCCGATCTGGAGCAGCGCGAAGGCACGCCGTCCCTCGGCCGTGGCCCCGACGGCGGCGATATCGGCCTCGCCGAGCATGCCGGGCCCGGCCGCATCGGTCTCGCCGCGGCCGAGCATGCGGGCGGCGATCTGGCCATGGAAGCTGCGCGGGAAGGCCGCCGCCTGTTCGAGCCAGACATGGCTCGCGGCGCGGTCGTGCCCCAGATGCGCCCGGGCGGCCCACAGGGCGGCGGCGGCCTTGAGCGCCGGCAGCCCGTCGGCGGCGCCGGCGGCCTGCTCGAACCAGCGTCGCGCCTCGCCGACGCGGCCGAGCCGCCAGCTCGCCAGCCCGGCGACATAGGCCGCCAGTCCGCTCGCCCCGCCGCTCTGGCGCCAGGCGATCCCGGCCAGGTCGAGCGCCTCGCCGTCCCGATTGGCGGCGAACAGCGCGCGGGCCAATTCCGCCCGCAGCACCGCACCATACGCCGCCGTCAGCCCCGGCGTGCGTGTCAGCAGGCGCAGCGCGCGGGCGACGCTGCCCTCGCGCGCGAAGTCCCGCATGGTCTGGTCGAGCGTGGGGTTGCGCGGCAGCGGCGGCACCACCGCCTCATCGATCGCGGCCAGCGGCTCGTCCGCCTGCTGGCCGATTGGCGCCGGCACCGGAGGTGGTGGCGGCACCACCGCACCCGGCGGCAGGCGCCGGCGCAGCAGCGCGTAGATCGCCGGCGCATCGGGCAGGTCGGGGAAGCGGGCGAGCCAGGCCGTGAGGTCGGCCGGGCTCGAATGATAGGCCGGGCCGAGATAGCGCTCGGCCAGGAGATGCCCGTACAGCCCGGCCTCGACCGTGCCCGGTTGCGCGAGCTCGGCCGCGAGCCCGGCGGCGCCGC
>JAJXXT010000016.1 GCA_021780935.1 Pseudomonadota bacterium | reverse complement strand
GATGTGCGGCACGCGGTTCTGCCACATCCAGGAACTGCCGGCGGAGGTGGAGATGACATCGTAGAGTGTCTGCGGGTCCGCGCCGGCGCGGATGCCCAGCGCCATTGCCTCGGCGGCGGCGGCGATGTGCACCCCGGCGAGGAGCTGGTTGACCATCTTCACCGTCGAGCCGACGCCGATCTCCGCGCCGAGCCGCCAGACCTTGGCCGCGATCGCTGCCAGCACCGGCTCGGCGGCGGCGAAGGCGGCCTCGCTGCCGGAAGCCATCACCGTCATCGTTCCCGCGCGCGCGCCGGCGGCGCCGCCGGAGACGGGGGCATCGAGCATGGCGAGCCCGGCTGCGGCGAGCTTCTCGCCGGTCGCCCGCGCCGCCGCGGGGGCGACGGTGGCCGAGCAGATCACCACGGTCCCGGCGGCGAGGCGCCCGGCGCAGCCCTCGGCGCCGAACAGCACCGTCTGCACCTGGGCGTCGTTGACCACCAGCACGATGACCGCGTCGAGGTCGGCGGGGAGCTGCGCGGGGCTGGCGAGCGCGGTGCCGCCGGCGGCGGCGAGGTCCGCCCTGGCCTGTTCATTGATGTCGCAGCCGAAGACGGCGAAGCCCTGGCGCGCGAGGTTCAGGGCCACGCCCATGCCCATCGAGCCGAGCCCGATCACCCCGACCCGCGTTTGTTCTGCGCTCATGCTACTCTCCTCGTGAAGCGGCCTGGTTGCGGCTGATCGATCATTTCGCGGCGCGCGCCAGGGCGTCCAGATCGGTTTTCAGCCCCGGCAGGGCGCCGGCGGCCAGCGCCTTGATGTCTGGATCGGCGCTCTGGCTGGCGGCGGAGAACAGCGAGACCAGCCGCTCCTGGTGCGGGCCGACCGCATCGAGGAACGCGCGATCGAACTCGCCGGGCTTGGCCGAGGCCACCATCTGCTGAGCCAGGAGATCGTCCTGGCCGAGTTCGGTGGGGGGGGCGACATCCTTGACCGCAGCCAGGGCGCGCAGCTTGGCGTTGGTGGCGTCGCTCGCGCTCGTGATGCGCTGGGCGAGTTCGCGCAGCCGCGCCGTGCGGGCGTGGGTGCTGGCGACCCGGCTCAGCTCCGCGGTGGCGATCAACTCGCTGCTCGCATCGGTGATGAAGGCGGTATCGCGCGGCCCGACGGTCTGCGGCGGGGCGACGGGCATGGGTGGCGGCGGCGGGGCGGCGGGGCCGAACGGCTGCATCGGCCCGCAAGCGGCGAGTGCCAGGAACAGCGTGACGGCAGCGGCGGAGAACGGCGGCACGGCGGGATGGGGCATGTCACTCTCGCGGCGGTGTGAAGCTCAGAAGGGAGCAGCCTGGCGGAAACGGTCCACGGCGGCGATGAGCGCGCGGCGCGTGCCAGGTTCGAGGGCCGAGTGTCCGGCGTCGGGGATCAGCGACAGCCTTGCGCCGGGCCAGGCGGCGGCGAGCTCGAAGGCGGTGCGCGGCGGACAGATCATGTCGTAGCGGCCTTGCACGATTTCGGCCCGGATCCCGGCCAGGCGATGCATCTGCCCGAGCAGGCCCTGGCGCGGGAGGAAGAGGCGATGGGCGAAATAATGCGCCTCGATCCGTGCCAGCCCGAGCGCGCTGCGCTCCTGGGCGAAGGCCGTCACCGTCTCCGGGCTGGGCAGCAAGGTACTGCAGGCGCCCTCATAGATCGACCAGGCCCGGGCCGCGGGCAGATGCACCGACGGGGAGGGGTCGGTCAGACGGCGCAGATAGGCCCCGAGCGGGTCGGCGCGCTCGGCCTCCGGCAGAAAGCCGAGGAAGGCGGCATGGGCCTCGGGGAACACGCGGCCCAGCCCGTGCAGAAACCACTCCACCTCCTCGTCGCGGCCGAGAAAAATGCCGCGCAGCACGCAGCCGGCGACGCGCTCGGGGTGTTGCTGGGCGTAGGCCAGCGCCAGCGTCGAGCCCCAGGAGCCGCCGAAGAGCAGCCAGCGTTCGATGCCGAGATGGTGCCGCAGCGCCTCGATGTCGGCGACCAGGTGCGGCGTGGTGTTGGCGACGAGGCTGCCGAGCGGGCTGGAGCGGCCGGCGCCGCGCTGGTCGAAAATCACCACGCGCCAGGAGTTGGGGTCGAAGAAGCGCCGGTGCACCGCCCCGGCGCCGGCGCCGGGGCCGCCGTGCAGGAACAGCGCCGCGGCGGCACGCGGATTGCCGACCTGCTCCCAATACATCACATGACCATCCGAGAGCGGGAGGAAGCCGGTCTCGTAGGGTCCGATCTCGGGAAAGAGGTCACCGCGTGGCATGGTGGCGAAGTCTGGCACGCCGCGTCGATTTGCGGAACCGGGCCAGGGAAGCGGCCGATGGGGCGGGAGAGTGAGGCATGACGGGCGGTGGTTTGCAGCGGCTCTGGGTCGGGCTGGCCGGCATCGGCGGGGCGAGCGGAGTGGCGCTGGCGGCCTATGGCGCCCATGGCGGGCTGGAGGGGCATGCGGCGCGGCTGCTCGCCAGCGCGGTCGAGATGCAGCTCTGGCACGTGCTCGCCCTGCTGGCCGCCGCAGTGTGGAGCCCGCGCGGCGGCCCGATCGCCCATCTCGCGGCCGCCGGCTTCGCCCTCGGCACCATGCTGTTCTGCGCCACGGTCACCGCCGGCGCGCTCGGCCTGCCGCGTTTCGGTCCGCTCGCGCCGATCGGCGGCACGGTGCTGATCGCGAGCTGGGTCGTGCTCGCGATTTCGGCGTTGCGTCCGGCGCGGCGTTCGGCCTGAGCGCGCTGGCGTGAATAAAACGCGGCGCCGGCGATACCAGGCGTTTCCGTCGCCGCCGGAGGGGCTATAGTGAGAGTCGCGGAGGAGCACTTCACGGCTGCAACCGAAAGGACCGCAGATGGCGACGCGACCGAAGACCCCGGACATCGATCCAATGAAGATGTTCGCCGATATGAAGCTGCCGAACGTACCCGACGTGGAGACATTGCTCGGCACTTATCGGCGGAATATCGAAGTATTTTCACAGGCCAACCGAATCGCCCTGGAGGGCGCGCAGACCGTCGCCCGGCGGCACATGGAGATTCTCCAGCAGATGGTCTCGGAACTCGCCGAGACGGTGAAGGTGATGAGCGAGGCGGACGCGCCGGCGGCAAAGGCGGCGAAGCAGGCCGAAATGCTCAAGCACTCGTACGAGCGCTCGATCGCCAACAGCAAGGAGCTGAGCGATCTCATCCAGCACGCGAATGCCGAGGCGCTCGGGCTGCTGAACCGGCGCTTCATGGAAGCGATGGACGAGGTGAAATCGCTGATGGAGAAGGCCGGAAAGTGAACGGCACGCCGGCGCGGGCTCCCCGTCGCGCCGGCGATGACTTCGCCGCCCTCACGGGCGAGAAACTGGCCGCCCGCACGGGCGGTGGGGCGAGGGTTGGCGCCGCGCCATGAGTCGCCCGGCGGTGCGGCGCTACGCCGTCAAGGAGATTTTCCTCACCCTTCAAGGCGAGGGCTGCAATGCCGGCCGGCCGGCGGTGTTCTGCCGCTTCGCCGGCTGCAACCTCTGGTCCGGGCGCGAGCGCGACCGCGCCCGGGCGGTGTGCGGCTTCTGCGACACGGATTTCCGCGGCACTGACGGCGTCGGCGGCGGGCGTTTCGCCGGTGCGGGCCCGCTCGCCGACGCGATCGCCGCGCGCTGGCCGGAGGGAACCGGCGGTCGCTTCGTCGTGCTCACCGGCGGTGAGCCGTTGCTGCAGGTGGATGCGCCGCTGATCGCGGCGCTGCACGATGCGGGCTTCGAGATCGCCGTCGAGAGCAACGGGACCATCGCGCCGCCGCCGGGGATCGACTGGCTTTGCATCAGCCCCAAGGCGGGGGCGGCGCTGGTGGTCGAACGGGGTGACGAGCTCAAGCTGGTCTATCCGCAGCCCGGCGCCGAGCCGGAACGCTTCGCCGGGCTCGGCTTCCGTCACTTCCTGTTGCAGCCGATGGACGGGCCGGCGCGGGCGGCGAACACTGCGGCCGCCATCACCTATTGTCTCGCCCACCCGCTCTGGCGGCTCGGCCTGCAGACGCACAAGCTGCTTGGCATTCCCTGACTGTTCCGCCCGCCCTATGGTGCGCGCGAACGATGGGGAGAAAACGGCGATGCTGACGCTCTGGGGACGGGCCAATTCCAGCAATGTGATGAAGGTGATCTGGCTCCTCGAGGAGCTGGGGCTGCCCTATGAGCGCATCGATGCCGGCGGCAATTTCGGCCGTACGACGACGCCCGAATACCGCGCCATGAACCCGACCGGTCTCGTCCCCACCCTGGTCGATGGTGACTTCACGCTGTGGGAGAGCAACGCGATCCTGCGCTATATCTGCGACGCCTACGCGCCGGAGAGCCCGTTCTGGCCGCGGGCGCCGCGCGCGCGCGCCAATATCGATCGCTGGATGGACTTCCTGTTCACCCTCGGCCGGCCGCAGACGGTCGTGTTCTGGGGCCTGGTGCGCACGCCGCCCGAGCGGCGCGACAATGCGGCGATCGAGACCGCGATCTCCGAAGCGGGCCGGCTGTGGGCCATTCTCGATGCCGAACTGGCGCATCATCCGTTCCTCGCCGGCGATACGCTGACGCTGGCGGACATGGCCTATGGTCCGCATCTGCACCGCTGGTTCTGGTTCCCGATCGAGCGGCCGGACGCGCCGCACCTGCGCGCCTGGTACGAACGCCTGCTGGCCAGGCCGGCCTACGCCCGCCACCTGGCGGCGACGCCGACGTAGGCGTCGGCGCCGCGGCTGCTGGACGGGGGCCTAGAGCGGGATGACATCGCTTTCGCTCAGCCATCCCACTCTATCTCTCTGTTTGAGCGCGTGATTCAGACCTGCGGTGATTCCACCTACGGTCATCACGCTCTAGACCGGGCGATCAGCCCTGCTCCAGCGCGGCCAGAAAGCCCTGGGCCCAGCGTGCGGCGCTGGTCGCCGTGACCGCGGCGGCGAGCGCCTGCCAACGCGTTCGGCGCTCCTCGGCGCCCATGGCGAGCGCGGCCGCGATGGCCTCGGCGATCTCGTCGGGGTCGTGCGGGTTGACGAGCAGCGCGGCGTCCAGATCGTCGGCGGCGCCGGCGAAGCGGGACAGGACCAGGACGCCCGGATCCTCCGGGTCCTGCGATGCGACATATTCCTTGGCGACCAGGTTCATGCCGTCGCGCAGGGGCGTCACCAGCCCGACGCGGGCGAGGCGCTGAAATCCGGCCAGGGTCGAGCGGGCCAGGCCGCGTGTCAGGTAGCGCAGCGGAAGCCCGTCGAACTCGGCGTATTCGGCGTTGATGCGCCCGGCCAGCTCGTCCAGCTCCCGACGCAGGGCCCGGTACTGGGACACGTCGCCGCGCGAGACCGGAGCGATCTGGAGCATCGTCACCCGGTCGCGGTGCTCGGGGAAGCGGCGCAGCACCTGCTCGAAGCCGCGCAGCCGTTCCGGCAGCCCCTTGGAATAATCGAGCCGGTCGATGCCGAGGATCAGCGCGCGCCGGCCCAGGCTTTCGGCGAGCCGTCGCGCCTCCGGGCCCTGGACCTGCTCGCGCGCCGTTCGCGCCTGCCCTTCTGGGTCGATGCCGGCGGGGAACACGCCGATTCGCGGGCGGATGTCCCGCGCGTCCAGCATTTCGGTCAGGAACCCCGCATCCTGGCGCGTCTGCACGCCGACCAGGTCATAGGCGGCAAAATCCGCCAGCAGCCAGTCCGCCTGCGGCAGGGCCGTGAACAGCGCTGGCGGCGGCAGGGGAACATGGAGGAAGAAGCCGAGCCGGCCAGCCCATGGCGTCGCCCCCGTACGCGCCAGCCGGCGCAGCGCGGCACCGAACGGGATCAGGTGATAATCATGCACCCAGACCGTGTCGTCGGCGCGCAGCAGGGGCGCGAGCAGGCGGGCGAAGCGCTCGTTCACCCCGCGGTAGGTGACGAATTCATCGCGTCGGAACTCGGCCAGGCCGAGGCGGAAATGCAGCAATGGCCAAAGCATGCCGTTGGCGTAGCCGCGATAGAAGCCGCGATACTCGGCCGGCGCGAGGTCGGCCTGGGCGAAGCTCGCGCGCGCCCGTGTGCTGAGGCGCGCCGAGCAGGCCGGGGCTTCGGCGATCTCGCCCGACCAGCCGAACCAGAGCAGCTCGCGCCGCAGGCGTGCCTCGCGCAGCGCCACCGCCAGTCCGCCGGCCTGGGATGCGCCGCGGCGGGGCGTGGGAATGCGGTTGGCGACGACGACGAGCCTGGGCATTTCGGCCGGCTCAGCGCTCGGCCTAGCTGCCAAGCGGCGCGTCGGGCGCCTGCGCCAAGGCGGCGAGCCAGGCGCGCACGCCCGCCGGCCCGGCAAACCAGTCGCCGACGAGCAGACCGACGCCGCCCGCCGCGATCGCTGCCGCAATCGCATCGCGGTCGGTGACGTCGTCGCCGACATAGATCGGGGTGCGGCCGGCAAAGGGCGGCACGGCGAGCAGGGCGCGCAGCGCGGCGCCTTTGTCGACGCCGATGGGGCGGATTTCCCAGGCGAGCTCGGCCGGCATCAGCTCGAACCGCCGCTCGTTCCCGGCGAGCAGTGCCGCGAGGGCGTCGTGCAGGGCCGTTCCCGCTGCCGGCGCGCGGCGGAAATGAAGCACGAAACCGCGCCGTTTGCGCTCGAGCAGCACGCCCGGATGGGCCTCGGCCAGGCGTTCGGCGGTGTCGAGCCAGGCGAGTGGCGGCTCCGGCAGGTCCGGGCGCAGGATGGGGCCGTCCGGGGCGAGGCGGAGCGCGGCGCCATGCTCGCCGGCGACCGCGGTGGCGACCCCCGGCAGCAGCGCATCCACCTGCTCGACCGGGCGGCCGGAGACGATCGCCAGCGCCCCTCCGAGGCGGCGCCGGAGCCGCAGCAGCGCGTCCGGCAAGCCTGGCCGCACCACGACCGCATCCGGCGTCGGCGCGAAATCGAGCAGGGTGCCGTCGAGATCGAGCATCAGCGCCGCGCGCCCGAACGGCGGCAGCGACGGCAGCGTCGCGGTGGCCTCCGCGGTTCGGTTCCCCTGCTGGCGTGGCATCCCTGTGGTTGGCCCGGATCCGGCCCCGGCTGTCAAGCGCAGCGGTGGACCCGGTGGCGGGTCAGGGGTGGCCGATCATGGCCAGCCTTTGGTGCGGCGGGACTCCTGCACGTCGGTCAATTTGTTCGGCCCGTCGGCCACGCCAGGGGGTGGGTCCGGCAGGACGGCGGCGCTGGTCCAGCAATCGACCCAGCCGATCGAGCGGGTGCAATAGGGTAGCGCCCCCGGGGGTGGGTCGATCGGGCGGCAGTAGCTCTCGCCCTGATCGAGCCGGACGATGGAGCAGTCCCGCCCGGTCAGGCTCGACCAGATCAGGTCGAGCACGTCGCGCTGGAAAATCATCACGCTCGCCACCTCGATCGGCGCCGCCACCGCGAAGGGCTCGGGCGGCACCGTGCAGGCGGACTCCAGCAGGAGGGCGACGAGCAGGATCGATCGGTGGACGGGCCGCATGGCGGCATCCTGGCGGAACCGGGTGAAGATATGGTTGCCATCGCGCCGGCATGGGCGTTTTCACTGGCGGCGAAAACCCTCTATGGTCCGCGCCCGCCGGGCAAACCGCGCCCGCTGGGCTATCCGTGCCGGCTGGGCTATGCGCGAAGGGTGATACTGCGTGGTCGATATCTTCGACGAAGTTGACGAAGATCTGCGCGCCGAGCGGCTGCAGAAGCTGCTGGTTCGCTATGGCGCCTGGCTCGGGGGCGCCGTGCTGCTGGCGATTGCCGGCGCCGGGGCGTGGCAGGCCTGGAAGTGGTACCAGTTGCGCCAGGACCGCGCCGTCGCGTCGGTCTATCTCGCCGCCATGCGCGACGCCGGCGAGCAGTCCGAACCCGTGGCCGCGCCGGATCCGAAGGCGGCAATCGCCGCCTTCGCCAGGGTGGCCACGTCTGCTTCGCCCGGCTATCGGCCGCTGGCGAAGCTGCAGGAAGCCGCCCTGCGGGCCGATACCGGGGATCTGCCGGGGGCGCTGGCGCTTTGGGACGCGGTCGCGGCCGACCCGGCGGCGTCGTCCATCCTGCGCAGCCTCGCCAGCCTGCTCTGGGTACAGCATCAGATCGACCAGGGCGACCCGTCGCTGCTCGCCGCGCGGCTCGCGCCGCTGATGAGCCCGGACAGTCCCTGGCGGCCGCTTGCCCAGGAGGCACAGGCCCTGCTGGACCAGCGCCAGGGCAAGGCGAAGGAGGCCGAGGCCCTGTGGCAGGGTCTGGCGCAGGACGTGACCATCCCCACCGGGGTGCGTGAGCGCGCCAGCGCGATGCTGGCCCGGTTGGGTGGCTGATGCGCGGCCCGGGAAGACGCATGCGAACGGCCCACGCCGCCGGGCTCGGACGTCGCGCGCTGCTGCCGCTCGCGGCCGGCACGCTCGCCGGCTGCAGCCTGTTCGACAATATGTTCTCGTCGAGCAAGACGACACTGCCGGGCAAGCGCGAGGATGTCGGCCGCGTCGAGCACGGTCTGGAGCCGCCCAAGGGGCGGCGGCCCGACGTCGTTCTGCCGCCGGCGGTCGCCAATGCCGCGTGGCCGCAGCCGGGCGGCAATCCGGCCCACAACATGGGCAATCTGCAGAGCGCCGCGGTGCTGCGGCCGGCCTTCAGTGTCAGCCTCGGCCAGGGCGGCGGCTACCGGCGCAAGATCACCGCCGTCCCCGTGGTCTTTGGCGGGCGGATCTACACCATGGACAGCGCCGGCCTGATCCACGCCTTCGATGCCCGCTCGGGTGGCCCGCTGTGGCAATTCGATACCAAGGGAAAAAACGAGCGCGGCAGCAATGTCGGCGGCGGCCTCGCCGTTGCCGAGGGGCGGCTGCACGCCACGACCGGCCGCGGCGACGTGATCGCGCTCGACGCCGTCAAGGGCGGCGTGGTCTGGCGCCGCACGCTCGATCTGCCGGTGCGGTCCAGCCCGATGATCGCCGATGGGCGCGTGTTCGTGGTCACCATCGGCCAGCGCCTGGTGGCGCTCGCCGCCGATGACGGGCGCGAACTCTGGTCGCACCAGGCGCGCGCCGTCGCCACCTCGGTGCTGGCCGCCCCGGCCCCAGCCTACGCCGCGGGCTTCGTCTTTGCGGGCTTCGGCTCCGGTGACGTCGCCGCCCTGCGCGCGGAGACCGGCGACGTGGTGTGGAGCGACAGCATTCCCGCCCTCGGCTCGCGTGACAGCGACATCGCCATCGCCGCCATCACGGCGATGCCGGTCATCGGCGGCGACCAGGTGTTCTTCTTCGGCCAGGGCGGATTGCTGATCGCCGACGATCTGCATACCGGGCGGCGGCTGTGGGAGAAGGAGGTCGGCGGCGGGCAGACGCCGTGGATTGCCGGCGAGTGGCTGTTCGTCGTGACGCTGGATCAGCGTGCCGCGGCGGTGAATATCCGCACCGCCGAGGTCGGCTGGGTGAGGCAGTTGCCGCTCTACACCAATGTGAAGAAGGAGAGTGGCGCCATCGCCTGGTTCGGCCCCGCGCTGCTCGGCGACCGGCTGGTGTTCGCCGGGACCAACGGTCAGGCGCTCTCGGTCAGCCCCTATACCGGGGAACTGCTCGGCGCCGAGCAGTTCGCCGCGCCGGCCGCGGTGCCGCCCATCGTCGCCGGTGGGGCGCTCTACCTCGTGACGGACGACGGCGCGCTTACCGCGCTGCGCTGACCATGGGTGCGCCGCCCGCCATCGCCATCGTCGGTCGGCCGAATGTCGGCAAGTCGACCCTGTTCAACCGCCTGGTCGGACGGCGGCTGGCGATCGTCGCCGATACGCCCGGGGTGACGCGCGACGCCAAGGAGTTCGAGGCCGAACTGGCCGGCCGGCACGTGACCGTCATTGACACTGGCGGGCTGGAGGAGGCGGCGCCCGGCTCGCTCGCCGCGCGCATGCGCGCCGCCGCCGGTGCGGCGATGCGGCGGGCGGCGGTGGTGCTGTTCGTGGTCGATGCCCGGGCCGGGGTGACGGCGGCGGACACCGAAATCGCGGCGTGGCTGCGCCGCCAGAAGCGCCCGGTGCTGCTGATCGCCAACAAAGCCGAGGGTCGGGCCGGGCACGCGGCGGCGCTGGAGGCCTACGCGCTCGGCCTCGGCGAGCCGATCGCGGTTTCCGCCGAGCATGGGGAAGGGATCGACGTGCTCGCCGAGGCGGTCGCGGCGGCGCTCCCGGCCGACGACGCGCCAGCCGAGGGGGAGGAGGGCACGGACGACGCCGTGCCGACGCTGCGCCTGGCGATCATCGGCCGGCCCAATGCCGGCAAATCCACGCTGCTCAACCGGCTGCTCGGCGAGGAACGGGTGATCACCGGCCCCGAACCCGGGCTGACGCGCGACGCCATTGCCGTGCGCATAAACGATGGCGGCGGCGGGATCATCGAACTGGTCGATACCGCGGGCCTGCGCCGGCGCGCGCGCGTCGAGGCGGGGCTGGAGAGCATGTCGACCTCGTCCTCGATCGAGGCGCTGAAGCGGGCGGAGTTGGTCGTGCTGGTGGTCGATGCCGCCGCGGGGGTGCACGACCAGGATCTGCAGATCGCGCGGCTGATCGAGCGCGAGGGCCGCGCCTGCGTCATCGCGCTGAACAAATGGGACGCCGTGACCGACCGCACGGCGGCGCGGCGAGCGATCAACGACCGGCTGATGACGAGCCTGGCGCAGCTTCGCGGGGTCGAGGTGGTGACGGTCTCGGCCCTGAGCGGCAGCGGGCTCGAGGCGCTGCTGCCGGCGGTGCGGCGGGCGCATGCGATCTGGAACCGAAGGGTGCCGACGGCGGAGCTCAATCGTTGGTTCGAGGGCGCGCTGGCCCGGCACGCGCCGCCGATGGTGGAGGGGCGGCGGCTGAAGCTGCGCTATATCACGCAGGCCAAGGCGCGGCCGCCGAGCTTCGTCGTGTTCGGCACACGGGCCGAGCAGCTGCCGGAGGATTACCAGCGCTATCTGGTCAACGGGCTGCGCGAGACCTTCGGCCTGCCTGGAACGCCGATCCGGCTGCGCCTGCGCGGCACGCGCAACCCCTTCGCCGAGGAACGCTGAGCCCCGGCTTGCCGCGCTGGCCCCCGTGCGCTACACGCCCCGCTTCACGGCCGCGCCTGCGGGCGTGGTGGAAGTGGTAGACACGCCAGATTTAGGTTCTGGTGGCGCAAGCCGTGGGGGTTCAAGTCCCTTCGCCCGCACCAGCGCCGCGCCGGGTCAGCGAGGAGTTCGAACGTCAATGCAGGTCACCGAGACGCTTTCCGACGGGCTTCGTCGCGGCTTTTCCGTGGTGATTCCCGCCGCCGATCTCGCCGGCCGGCATAGCGCCCGCCTGGCCGAGCTCGGCCGCACCCTGCGCCTGCCCGGTTTCCGCCCTGGCAAGGTGCCGTCGACGCTGGTGCGCCAGCGCTTCGGCGCCTCGGTCGGTTCCGAGGTGCTGCAGGAGCGCCTGAACGAGGCCGCGCAGCAGGTGATCAGCGAGCGCGGTCTGCGGCCGGCGATGCAGCCGAAGCTGGACCTGCAGGGTGAGGCGCCGAAGCTCGCCACCGGCGGGGCGGCCGAGGATGTCGCCTTCACGCTCGAATTCGAGGTTCTTCCCGAGATCACGCCGCCCGACTTCGCCGCCATCACCCTGCCGAAAATGAAGGCGGAGGCGAGCGACGAGTCGGTGGACAAGGCGCTCGCCGAGATCGCCCGCCGCCAGCGCCAGCTCGTTGCCCCGGCCGAGCCGCGGCCCTCGCGCGTCGGGGATGTGCTGACCATCGATTTCACCGGCACCGTCGACGGCGCGCCACTGCCCAACGGGTCCGGCAGCGGCGTCAGCGCCGAGGTCGGCGGGCCCGGCTTCATCCCGGGCTTCACCGAGCAGCTCGAAGGGCTCTCGGTGGGGGAGAGCCGCACGATCGAGGCGACCTTCCCCGAGGATTACGGTGCCCGCGAGGTCGCCGGCAAGACGGCGAGCTTCGCCATCACCGTGACCGACCTGCGCGAGGCGGAGGTGCCGCCGGTGGACGAGGCGCTGGCGGAGAAGCTGGGGTTCGATGCTCTGGCCGAGCTGCGCGACACGGTGCGCCGGCAGATCCAGCGCGACTACGACCGCGCCACGCGCCAGCGCCTGAAGCGGGCGCTGCTGGACGCGCTGGCCGAGCGCGTCGATTTCACGGTGCCCGAGTCGCTGGTCGAGGCGGAGTTCGGCCAGATCTGGCAGCGCATCGAGGCGGACCGCGCCGCGGGCCAGCTCGACGCCGAGGACGCCGGCAAGGACGAGGCGACGCTGAAGGCCGATTACCGTGCCATCGCCGTGCGCCGGGTGCGACTCGGCCTGCTGCTGGCAGAGATTGGTCGGGCCAACACGCTCTCCGTAAGCAACGAGGAGCTCTCGCGCGCGATGCGCCAGGAGGCGTCCCGCTATCCCGGCCAGGAGGCACAGCTGATGGAGTTCTTCCGCAAGAACCCCAGCGCCATCGAGTCGCTGCGGGGGCCGATCTATGAGGACAAGGTGGTCGATTTCGTCCTCGAACTGGTGAAGCTCGAAGAGCAGACCGTTTCGCCGGAGACGCTGCTCGCCGACCCGGAGACTCCGGAGAAGGTCTGAGCCGCGGGCCGGATTGGCATTCGCGGCTCAGCATCCTATTTACCCTTTTGGTGCTACCATGGCGTGGTCGGGTCCGATGGGTCGGGTCAGGCCCAGAGCGGGGAATCGAGTGCGATGAAGGACCGCGATCCGGTCGAGGTCTACGGCAACACGCTGGTGCCGATGGTGGTCGAGCAGACCGCGCGCGGCGAGCGGGCCTTCGACATCTATTCTCGTCTGCTCAAGGAGCGGATCATCTTCCTGACCGGGACGGTGTTCGACCAGGTGAGCGCGCTGATCTGCGCCCAGTTGCTGTTCCTGGAGAGTGAGAACCCGACCAAGGATATCGCCTTCTATATCAACAGTCCGGGCGGCGTCGTCTCGGCCGGGCTGGCAATCTACGATACGATGCAGTATATCCGGAGCCCGGTGAGCACGGTGTGCATCGGCCAGGCGGCCTCTATGGGCAGCCTGCTGCTGTGCGCCGGCGCCAAGGGCAAGCGCTTTGCGCTGCCGAATGCGCGCATCATGGTGCATCAGCCCTCGGGCGGCGCCCAGGGTCAGGCTACCGACATCGAGATCCAGGCGCGCGAGATTCTCACCCTTCGCCAGCGCCTGAACGAGATCTATGTCCGTCACACCGAGCAGACACTGGAAGCGATCGAGCGCCGCCTCGAGCGCGATACCTACATGTCGGCCGAGGAGGCGCGGGATTTCGGACTGGTCGATGAGGTCGTCGCCAGCCGCCCGCCCGCACCCGGTGCGGCGCCGACGGCGTCGGTCTGATATTCTGGCGGCGTCCCGGCGCGGCTGACCTGGCTCGGTCCCTTGTTGGGCCGAGGTCAGGGGTATAGTCTTTCGCGGTTGGCCCTGGTGACGGTGGGGCAGGAGTAGCCATGAGCAAGTCCGGAGACTCGAAGAACACCCTCTATTGTTCGTTCTGCGGCAAGTCCCAGCACGAAGTCCGCAAGCTGATCGCCGGGCCGACGGTGTTCATCTGCGACGAATGCGTCGAGCTGTGCATGGACATCATCCGCGAGGAGCACAAGACGCACCTCGTGAAGTCCCGGGACGGGGTGCCGACGCCGCGCGAGATCTGCAAGGTGCTGGATGATTACGTGATCGGCCAGGGGCACGCCAAGAAGGTGCTCTCGGTCGCCGTCCACAATCACTACAAGCGCCTGGCGCACGGGCAGAAGAACAACGACGTCGAGATCGCCAAGTCGAACATCCTGCTGGTCGGGCCGACCGGGTCGGGCAAGACGCTGCTGGCGCAGACGCTGGCGCGGATCATCGACGTGCCCTTCACCATGGCGGACGCGACGACGCTGACCGAGGCCGGCTATGTCGGCGAGGATGTCGAGAACATCATCCTCAAGCTGCTGCAGGCGGCGGACTACAATGTCGAGCGGGCTCAGCGCGGCATCGTCTATATCGACGAGGTCGACAAGATCAGCCGCAAGTCCGACAACCCCTCGATCACCCGGGACGTCTCTGGCGAGGGCGTGCAGCAGGCGCTGCTGAAGATCATGGAGGGCACCGTGGCGTCGGTGCCGCCGCAGGGCGGGCGTAAGCACCCGCAGCAGGAATTCCTCCAGGTCGACACCACGAACATCCTGTTCATCTGCGGGGGCGCCTTCTCCGGGCTGGAGAAGATCATCGGTGCGCGCGGCAAGGGCTCGGGCATCGGCTACGGCGCCGAGGTGCGGTCCTCGGACGAGCGGCGGATGGGCGACATCCTGCGCGAGGTGGAGCCGGAGGATCTGCTGCGGTTCGGTCTGATCCCCGAGTTCATCGGCCGCCTGCCGGTGGTGGCGACGCTGGAGGACCTCGACGAGGCGGCGCTGGTGGAGATCCTGACCCGGCCGAAGAACGCCCTGGTGAAGCAATATGCGCGGCTGTTCGAGATGGAGGGGGTGAATGTCTCCTTCACCGACGACGCGCTGAAATCGATCGCCAGCCGCGCCATCGCCCGCAAGACCGGCGCCCGCGGCTTGCGCTCGATCATGGAGTCGATCCTGCTCTCCACCATGTTCGATCTGCCCGGCCTGGACGGGGTCGAGGAAGTGGTGATCAACCGCGAGGTCGCCGAGGGGCGTGCCAACCCGTTGTTCCTGTATGGGAAGGAACGGGCGGAGACCAGCGCCTGAGGCCGCTTCCCGCCTTGGCGCCCGGCCCTTCGGGGCGGGGCTTGTCGGGCGAGGCATCGGTGCCGATATGGGGATGATGAGGCGGCGGCGGCTCCCTGGCGTGATGCAAGGCGAATCGATCGTCCGAATCGGCGTGGTCCGTGCCAATGGTCGGTGCCGGTGCACCGGGGCGGGCTGTGCCGCGACTGTCCTGAAAGGAGGTCTTCAATGACGGAATCCGATCGGCCCGAGAAGGGCGATCCGGAGCAGGCGGGGCCTGGCATGGGTGATCTGTTGCCGGTGCTGCCGCTGCGCGACATCGTGGTTTTCCCGCACATGATCGTGCCGCTCTTCGTCGGGCGCGAGAAGTCCGTGCGCGCGCTCGAAGCGGTGATGAAGGACGACAAGCAGATTCTGCTCGTCGCCCAGAAGAATGCGACCGAGGATGATCCCTCGGCGGACGGCATTTTCCGTGTCGGCACGGTTTCGACGATCCTGCAATTGCTGAAATTGCCGGACGGCACGGTGAAAGTGCTGGTCGAGGGCAGCCGGCGCGCGCGCATCGCGACGTTCAAGGAAACGGACGCCTATTTCGAGGCGTTCGTGGAGCCGGTGACGGACGAGGGCGCCGAGGCGCGTGAACTGGAAGCGCTGGCGCGGACGGTGGTTTCGCAGTTCGAGCAATACATCAAGCTCAACAAGAAGATCGCACCGGAGGTGCTGGTCTCGATCAACCAGATCGAGGATCCGAGCAAGCTCGCGGATACGGTCGCGAGCCATCTCAACCTCAAGATCGCCGAGAAGCAGGAGGTGCTGGAGACCGCCAGTATCGGCGAGCGTCTGGAGCGCGTGTTCGGCCACATGGAGGCCGAGATCGGCGTGCTGCAGGTCGAGAAGCGCATCCGCAG
>JAJXXT010000133.1 GCA_021780935.1 Pseudomonadota bacterium | reverse complement strand
CCCGGCTGCGCGCCGCAAGCGCCTCGCCGCGCGCCAGCGCCAGCCGCGCACCGAGCTCCGTCGCGTCCGCCACCGAATACGGGTCATGATGCGCCGAGAGCACCAGCGACGCCGCCAGCACGCCCTCGGTGTCATGCTGTTCCGCCGCGATCAGCCCCAGCAGAAACTGCCCGCGCAACGCCACCGACGGTGGCCGGCCGGCCGCGACCAGCCTCGCCTCCGCCGCCGCCTGCGTCAGGTCGCCCTGCCGATACAGCGCCGTCGCGATCACCAGGCCGAGCTGGGGCGGCGGCTTGCGGTGCCGCCGCGCCAGATCCGCGCGCAGGTTGCGCGCATCCGAAAGCGACCGGGCAAGCCGGTTCTCGTTCAGCTCCGCGATGGCGAGCTCGGTGCCGATCCTGGCCACCGCCGTCTCGTTATGGTCCCTCTCCGCCCGCGCCAACGCCACCCGATACGCCCGCGCGGCTCCCTGCGGATGGCCCGCGTCCATCGCAGCACGCCCGTTCGCCTCTGCCGTCACCAGGTGCTGGTCGGCGCACCCCGCCAACGCCAGCAGCAGCAGCGCCACCGCGGCGCGCACCACCGTTCCGCCCGCAATTCGCATCGCGCGACTCCCAAAACCGGCGGGAGTCTAGCAGGCACCACCCGATTCTCGCGCGGCCGCGCGCCTGAGCCGTTTCGCGCCCGCGGCGCCTCAGGCCCGGCGGCCGGCGATCAGCTTCTCGTAGACGCGCACATAATCCTCGGCCATCCGCCGGCTGGTCCACCGCTCCTCGAACCGCCGCCGCACCCGCGCCCGGTCCAGCTCGCCGAGCCGCCCGCACGCCGCGATCGCCTCCTCCACGTTCTCCACCACGAACCCGGTCAGCCCGTCCTCCATCACCTCCGGCACCGAGCCGCGGCGGAACGCGATCACCGGGCAGCCGCACGCCATCGCCTCGATCATCACCAGCCCGAACGGCTCCGGCCAGTCGATCGCGAACATCAGTGCCTTCGCCCCGGAAAGAAACGCCGGCTTCTGCGCGTCGTTGATCTCGCCGATGAAATCCACGTCCGCCCCGGCCGCGCGGATCAGCGGCTCCACGCTCACCTTGAAATACTCGTCATCCGCCCGGTCCACCTTCGCCGCCACCTTGAGCTGCACCCCGCACGCGCTCGCGATGCGGATCGCCCGCTCGATCCCCTTCTCGGGCGAGATGCGGCCGAGAAACGCGAAATATTCCGGCACCGCCGGCACCGGGTGCAGCAGCTCCGGCGACAGCCCGTGCAGCACGGTTGCCACCCAGTTGAGGTCGGGGATCGGCAGGCGCTGATGGTTGGAGATCGAAACCATCGCCACCTCCGGAAACATCCGGTAGACGGCGGCGAACTCCTTGAGGTCGAGCCGGCCGTGCATGGTCGAGACGAACGGCACCGACTGGCGCGAGAACAGCGCGTTCGGAAAATAGTCGATATGAAAATGCAGCACGTCGAACTGGTGCGCGCGCCGGTACACATGCTCCAGCATCACATGGTACGTCGCCACCCAGTCGCGGATCTCGGGGTCGAGCCGCAGCGCCTCCGGCCAGGGCGGGTCGAGCTTCGCCGAGGTCTGCGAATCTCCGCTGGCGAACAGCGTCACGTCATGGCCCATCGCCACCAGCTCCTCGGTCAGCGCCGAGACCACGCGCTCTGAGCCGCCATAGAGCTTCGGCGGAACGGCCTCGAACAGCGGGGCGATCTGGGCAATGCGCATGGCGGGTTCCTTTGCGGGCGGGCGCGACGATGGCGGCTGGGGCCGGTAACCGCCGAATATGGCAAAAACCGGCCCGAAAACCGCCGTATTGGGATAGTCTTAGCGCCGCCATGGATTCCAGCCCCAACCCCCGCGGCAACGCCGGGCGCAGCCCCGAGACGCCGCTCACGAGCTATCAGGGCCGCCCGATCGCCTTCCTCGCGCGCTATGTCCGCCGCCACGCCGCGGCGCATGCCGTCATCATCGGCTTCGTCATCCTCGCCGTCGTCTTCGCCACCTCCACGCAATACGCGCTGAAATTCCTCATCGACGTGGTCTCGCGCGGCCCCGCCGCCGCCGGCCCCGCCATCTGGCCGCCGCTGATCGTCCTCTGCCTGCTCATCGCTGGCGATAATTTCTCCTGGCGCGTCTCCGGCTGGGTCGCGGCGCGCACCTTCACCCGCGTCACCGGCGACGTGCGCAGCGACCTCTTCCTCCACCTCGCCGGCCACGCCCCCGCCTATTTCGCCGACCGCCTGCCCGGCACGCTGGGCGGGCGCATCTCGGCCACCGCCGCCGCCATCTTCCTCACCGAGAACACCCTCACCTGGAACGTGCTGCCGCCCTGTCTCGCGGTGGTGCTGGCGGTCGTGTTTCTGGCCACCATCAACCCGCTGATGGGCCTCGTCCTGGCCGCCGTCGCACTCGCCATGGCGCTCATCATTTACCGCCTCGCCCGCCGCGGCACGCCGATCCACCGCGCCTATGCCGAGGCCGCCGCGCGCGTCGATGGCGAGCTCGTCGATGTCATCGCCAACATGCATGTCGTGCGCGCGTTCGGCGCCACGCTGCGCGAGCACCGCCGCCTCGGCGACGAGCTCGGGGCGGAGATGGGCGCGCGCACCACCAGCCTCCTCTACCTCGAAAAACTCCGCCTGCTGCATGCGGCCATGACCGCCGCCGTCACCGCCGGCCTGCTGTTCTGGGGCGTGATGATGTGGCGCGCCGGCACCGGCACCGCCGGCGACCTGGTGCTCATCACCTCGATGGGCTTCACCATCCTGCACGGCACCCGCGACCTCGCCGTGGCCCTCGTCGACCTCACCCAGAACATCGCCCGCCTGGAGGAAGCCGTCACCGCGGTCTGCGCGCCGCACGCCCTCGCCGATGCCGCGCGCGCCGTCGCCCTCAGCCCCGCCGGCGGACGCGTCGAGTTCGATGCCGTCCGCTTCGCCTATCCCGGCCGCGAGCCCATCCTGCGCGGCCTCGACCTCACCATAGAGGCCGGCCAGCGCGTCGGCCTGGTCGGCGCCTCGGGCGCCGGCAAATCCACCGTCATTGCCCTCCTGCAACGTTTCTACGACGTCGATGCCGGCGCCATCCGCATCGACGGCCAGGATCTGCGCACGGTGACCCAGGCCAGCCTGCGCAGCACCATCGCCATCGTACCGCAGGACATCTCGCTGTTCCACCGCAGCGTGCGCGAGAACATCCGCTACGCCCGCCCCGAAGCAACCCGCGAGGCGGTGCTCGCGGCGGCCACCGCCGCGCGCTGCCGCGACTTCATCGAGGCGCTGCCCGATGGTTTCGATACCGTGGTCGGGGACCGCGGCACCAAGCTCTCGGGCGGCCAGCGCCAGCGCCTGGCCATCGCCCGCGCCCTGCTCAAGGACGCACCGATCCTGCTGCTCGACGAGGCGACCTCCGCCCTCGACAGCGAAAGCGAACAGGCGATCCAGGCAGCCCTCGACGTGCTGATGCAGGGCCGCACCGTCATCGCCATCGCGCACCGCCTCTCGACCCTGAAGAGCTTCGACCGCATCGTGGTGATGGATGCCGGCCGCGTCATCGACGACGGCCCCCCCGCCATCCTCGCCGATCGCCCCGGCCCCTACCGCGACCTCCTGATCCGCCAGGGCCTGCTGGAGGATGCCGCGGCCTGACCCGCATTGCGGCCCTGCGCGCCCCGCCATTGCGCCCCGACGCCGTTTGCGGCAACCGCGGCGTCAAACGGCACAACCGCGCCGCCACGAGGAATCGTCATGGACTGGTCACGCCACTACGCCTCCCGCGCCGCCCAGATGGGCGCCTCCGAAATCCGCGAGTTGCTCAAGCTGCTCGACCAGCCGGACATCATCTCGTTTGCCGGTGGCATCCCGGACCCGACGCTGTTCCCGCAGGCCGCCATCGCCGCCGCCTACGCCGAGATCGCTGCTGACCCGAAACAATCCGCCGCCGCCCTGCAATACTCCGCGAGCGAGGGCTACGCGCCGCTGCGCGCCTGGATCGCCGGCTACATGCGGGAGGCCGGCACCCCCTGCACCGCCGACAACATCCTCATCACCAGCGGCTCGCAGCAGGCACTCGATTTCCTGGCCAAGCTCTTCGTTGCCGCGGGCGACGCGGTGCTGGTCTCCCGCCCCACCTATCTCGGCGCCCTCCAGGCGTTCCGCGCCTACGAGCCGGTGTTCGCCCCCCTGCCCCGCCACGGCGACAACTGGCAGCCCGCCGAGGGCGCCGCGCGCCGTGCCTTCGGCTATGTCATGCCGGATTTCGAAAACCCCACCGGCACCTCGCTCACCCGCGCCGAGCGCGAGGCGCTGCTCGCCGCCGCGTCCGCCGCCGACCTGCCATTGATCGAGGACGCCGCCTATGAGGCGCTGCGCTACGAGGGCGAACCGGTCCCCTCGCTGCTGGCGCTGGACTGCGCGCGCGCGGGCGGCATCGAGGCGGCGCGCGTCATCCATTGCGGCACCTTCTCCAAGACCGTGGTCCCCGGCCTGCGCCTCGGCTGGATCGCCGCCCCGCGCGAGGTCATCCACCGCCTGGTCCTGATCAAGCAGGCGAGCGACCTGCACAGCCCCACGCTCACCCAGATGGTGATGCACCGCGTGGTGCAGCAGCACATGCCGCACGGTATCGAAACGATCCGCCGCACCTACCGCGCCCGCCGCGACGCCATGCTCGCCGCCCTGCAACGCGCCTTCCCGCAGGGCGAGATGCCGCACGGCGTCACCTGGACCCGCCCCGAGGGCGGCATGTTCATCTGGGTCACGCTGCCCGCCGCCCTCGATGCCGGCGCCCTGCTCAAGCGCGCCATCGCCGAGGCCCGCGTCGCCTACGTCCCCGGCCAGGCCTTCCACGACGACGCCACCGGCGCCAACACGCTGCGCCTCAGCTTCTCGCTCAACGACGAAGCCCGCATCGCCACCGGCATCGCCCGCCTCGGCGCCCTCATCACCCAGGCGCTCGGCTGAATCCCCCGCCGGACGCCGCGCGCGGCCGCCGGCGGCGTGCGCGACGCCCCCTAATACCCCTCATCAAGCCGCAGATGCGGAAACGCCGAATGCACCCCGGGCGGCACCACCGGCGGCGCGGCATGCACATGCGCCGGCGTCAGCCCGGCCAGCGACGTCACCCCCAGCAGTGACATCGTCCGCCGCATCTCGTCCTCGAGAATCTCCAGCACGCGGAACACGCCCTGCGCCCCGGCCGTCGCCAGCCCATAGAGATACAGCCGCCCGAGGCACACCGTATCGGCCCCCAGTGCCAGCGCCTTCACCACGTCGGCGCCACGCGAAAACCCGCCATCCACCAGCAGCTTCGCCCGCCCCGCCACCGCCTGCGCCACCTCCGGCAACACGTCGAGCGCGCCGCGCCCGTGGTCGAGCTGCCGCCCGCCATGGTTGGAGACATAAATCCCCTCGATCCCCATCTCGCAGGCCAGGCCCGCATCCTCCGCCGTCGCGATCCCCTTGATGATCAGCTTCATGCGGTTCTTCGCCCGCACCCGCTCGATCGTCGCCCAGTCGAGCCCGGCCTGGTAGTCCATGCCCGAAAGCCGCGCCTGCCACGGCTTGCTCCAGCGTTTGGCGATATCCCGCTCACGCCGCGACAGCACCGCGGTATCGACGGTGATGCAGAACGCATCATACCCCGCATCCTCGGCGCGGCGCATGTGGTCGAGGATGAAGTCGTCATCGCCGCGCACGTAGAGCTGAAACACTTTCACCCCACCGCCGGCCCGCGCCGCCACCTCCAGCCCCGGCTCGGAGACCGAGGACAGGATCATCGGCACGCCGAAATCCCCCGCCCCCTTGGCCACCGCCGAGCCCGCCTCGGCGTGAAAACTCTGCAACGAACCCACCGGCGCCAGCGCCACCGGCAGCCGTACCGCGCGCCCGAAGAACGTGCCCGTCATGTCCACCTCGCGCACATCCACGAGCACGCGCGGGCGGAACGCCAGGCTGTCGATCGCCAGCCGGTTGCGCTTCAGTGTCGTTTCGCTCTCGACACCGCCGATCAGATAGTCCCAGGCAAACTGGTCGAGGTGCAGCCGCGCCGCCCTGACGAACTCGTGCAGATTCAGAAACTCGTCGGCGGCATTGGTGCGCATGGTTTCCCCCGTCTGGCCCGCCCGCACTCTGCGGCGCCGCCGGATGCTCGGCAAGCCGGGCCTGCCCCATCGGCAGGCCCGGCGCCGTCTCAGCTCGGGCTGCTGCCGCTCGCCGGGCCCGGCATCGCCTCGATGAACCGGTTGCCCGCCCGCTGCAGCAGCCGCAGCATCCGCGTCAGCTGCTCACCGTCGAAACACCGCGCCACGCCCAGGATGTCGATCGCCGCCGAGACCCGCGCCGGCCGCTCCGCCGTCGCCTCGGCGTACCAGAGCTTCAACAGCTTGGTGTCGCGCGCCATGCTGTGGCAAAGCCCCAGCGCCACTTTTTCCTCACCTGGCGCCAGCACCAGAAAGCCGGGATAGATCAGCCGCAGATAATCCGGGTCCGTCCGGTCGAGGCTGACCCAGAACGTCTTGCCCTCGTAGCCGAAGGTGAGGTCGCCATCCGCGTCGCCCGGAATCTCCTTCGGGCGGAACCCAAGCTCGGCAAGCAGCTCCCTCAGCCATTCCCGGTGCACGCTGGTGGGCTGGTCCGCCATGTCGTTCATCGTCGTTTCTCCTTTCGTCGGTTGTGCGTCCCTCGTCGCGCCCTCGCCTGCCGTTCGCATCGGCAGGCCGGATCGCCCCCGGGAGATGCCACGCCCCAACCAGGCCGACGCTGAAACGCTTCACGCCATCGCCGCCCCGCGCATCGCGGAGCGGCTCACCGCACCGAAGCCAGCAACTGCACCACCGCCCCCGCCAGCGCGCCGACCACGGTGCCGTTGATGCGGATATATTGCAGGTCCCGCCCCACCCGCAGCTCCAGCCGCTCGGTCAGCGTCGCGGTGTCCCAGCCGCTCACCACCCCCTCGACGAACCGCGCGATCTCCACGCGCCCCGCCGGCATCAGCCGCGCCGACAGCGCCCGCACCGCGCGCCGCAGCCGCTCGCCGGCCGCCGGGTCCTCGCGCAGCATCTGGCCGAGATTGGCCAGCGTCGCATCCACCGCCGCCACCGTCCGCCCGCCCGGCCGCGCCGCGTCCTGCTCCAGCGCCAGCCGCACCCGGCTCCAAAGATCCCAGATCCAGGCCCGCACCGTCTCGTGCGCCACCACCCGCCGCAGCGCCGCCCCGATCTCCGCCGCCCGCTCCGGCTCCTCCTCGATGCGCGCGATCTCGCGGCGCATCCACTCGTCGAACGCGGCGCGCAGGTCGCTGCCATCGGGCTCCATCCGCTCCAGCTCGGTGTTGATCTGCGCCACCACCCGCTTGGCGATCGAGGCGCCGACCGCCCAGCCCACCAGCCGCCCGCCCTGCTCGCGCACCCGCTCCTCGATCGCCACCTGCAGCGCCGCCTCGCGCCCGGCCAGCACCGTCTTCAACTGCCCGAGGATGAAGCCGAACACCTCCTGGTGCCGTCCGCCCTCGACCAGCTGGCGCAGCGCCCGCCCGACGACCCGTCCGCCGCCCTGCCCGCCCACCAGCCGCGGCAGGATGCGCCCGATCAGCCGCCGCGCCCGCCCGTCCTCGATCGCGCCGAGCAGCCGCGGCAGCATCGCCGACAACGCCTCCGCCGCCGGCCGCCTGGCCTCGGCATCGGCCAGAAAACCGGCCACGATCGCCGTCACATCGAGCCTGGAGACCGCCGCCGAAACCTCCGTCTCGGTTAAGACATGCCCGGCGATGAACCGCCCCAGCGCCGCGCCGATGCGCGCCTGCTGCGCCGGGATGATCGCGGTATGCGGGATCGGCAGGCCGAGCGGCCGGCGGAACAGCGCCGTCACCGCGAACCAGTCCGCGAGCCCGCCCACCAGCCCCGCCGTGCTCGCCGCCAGCAGCAACGGCGGAAACCGCCAGACATGCCCCGCCACCGTCAGCACCGCCATCAGCAGCAGCAGCAGATGCGCCACCAGCCGGTGCCGCCCCAGGCTGCGCCGCGCCGCCGCATCCGCGTCCGGACCCGCCGAAGCCCGCGGCCCCGCCGCACCCACCGGTCCTCGTTGCCCCCCCGACTCTTGTTGTGCCCCCATCTGTTGTTGCACCGCACAATCCTCCTGGTTCATGCTTCTCCCATGGCCCTCCCGGACCCGGCAACCATCCCGCCCGAAAATCCCACCGCGATGGAGAACCGCCTCCTCGCCCGCGACCTGCTGGCCCTGGTCGCGCGCCTGCGCGAGCGCCTGGCCGAGGACCCGTTCGCCAACCCCATTCTCTCCGCCGCGCTGACCATCTCGCGCCGCATGGACCGCGGCCAGCTCACCCTGCTCGCCCTCGCCGGTCTGGTGGCCGATCTGCGCGACGCCGCCTTCGCCGACCGCGCCACCCGCCTCGCGCGCTACGGCGCCGATGCCGCGAGCATGGCCGAAACCATCGCCCGCCTGGCCCGCCCGGACCCCGCGGACAGTCCGGTGCCGTTCCAGGAGTTCGCCGGCGCCGTCGCCCGCCCCCGTCTCGCCGCCGTCTTCACCGCCCATCCCACCTTCGCCCTCGCCGCCCCCGCCGCCCGGGCGCTGGCCGCCGGCACCAGGCCGCCGCCCGGCAGTCAGCGCCCCGATGCGATGACGCTGGCAGGCGAGTTCGCCGAGGCGATGTCCGCCATCGCCCATGGCCGCGACGCGCTCGACGCGCTCAACCATGCGCTGCTGGTGGCCGCCCGCGCCACCTGGCCCGGCCGCTGGCAAAGCCTGGCACCGGCGCCGCTGCTGCTCGCCTCCTGGGTCGGCTTCGACACTGACGGGCGCACCGATATCGGCTTCCTCGACATGCTGCGCTTCCGCCTCGCGATGAAGCACGCCGCCCTCGCCCGACTGCACACCGCGACCGGCCTGGGCGCCACCGCCCTCGAAGCCGTCGCGCGCCAGCTCGCCGCCGTGCCCGACCAGCCCGCGCCCGACGCCGTCGCCGCCTTCGCCCATGTCCTGGTCGGCGGCGCGCCCACCACGACCGCCCCCCTGCTGGCCGAACTCGACACCGCCATCGCCGCCGCCGCCGAGCCCATGGACCTGCTGGTCGCCCGCGCCGGGCTCGCGGCCCACGGTCTCGGCCTCGCCCATATCCACGCCCGGCTCAACGCCGCCCAGGTGCACAACGCCATCCGCCAGCGCCTCGGCCTCGCCGACCCGCCCTCCGACCCCGCTCGCCGCCGCGTCCTGCTCGCCGGCATCAACGCCGCCCTCGACCAGGTGGCACCGGTTCCGGTCGATTTCGGCGCCATCCTCGCCGAGCAGGCCTCGGCACCGCGCCTGATGATGACGCTGGCCCAGATCCTGAAACATATCGACAGCGAAACGCCGATCCGCTTCCTCATCGCCGAGACCGAAACCGGCTACACGCTGCTCGCCGCCCTCTGGCTGGCACGCCATTTCGGTATCGAACACAAAATCGAGATCTGCCCGCTGTTCGAGACCGCATCGGCGCTGGAGGGCGGCGGACGCATCGTCGAGGAGGCGCTGCGCAGCCCCGCCTGGCGGGCCTATCTGCGCGCCCAGGGCCGCATCGCCCTGCAATTCGGCTACTCGGATTCCGGCCGCTATGTCGGCCAGCCCGCCGCCAGCTATCTCATCGAGCGCCTCAAGCTCAAAATCGCCGACGCCCTCGCCCGTCACGGCCTCGCCGATATCGAGCTGGTGCTGTTCGACACCCATGGCGAGAGCATCGGCCGCGGCGGCCATCCCGCCTCGCTGGCGCAGCGCCTCGACTATCTTTCACCGCCGGCGATGCGCGCGGCACTGGCCGAGCGCGGCCTCGCACTGCGCGCCGAGGCCGCGTTCCAGGGCGGCGACGGCTACCTGCATTTCGCCACCCCCGAGCGCGCCGCCGCCACCATCGCCGGCATGTTTGCGCACGGCTTCGCGCCCCGCGCCGGCGGTGGCACCGACCCGATCTACGACGACCCGGATTTCGCCGCCGATTTCTTCGCCGCCTCCCGCACCGCGATGCAGGAACTGGTGGAGGATCGCGGCTACGCGGCCCTCCTCGGCACGTTCGGCCCGGCCCTGCTCGACCGCACCGGCTCGCGCCCCGCCGCACGCCAGACCGACGGCATGGGCGGCCCCGCCGCCATCCGCCACCCGCGCGAGCTGCGCGCCATCCCCAACAACGCGATCCTCCAGCAGCTCGGCTGGCTCGCCAACACCGCGCACGGCATCGGCGCCGCGGCGCAGCGCCACGCCGAGACCTTCGCCGAGATGCGCGCCCGCTCCGCCCGCTTCCGCACGGCGATGGACATGGTCGCGGCCGCCCTCACCGTCTCCGACCTCGACGTGCTGCGCGCCATGGTCGAAACGCTCGACCCCGGCATGTGGCTCGACCGCGCCGCCCAGGCGCGCATCCCCGGCCGGCGGGAGGCGCTGATCGGCGTCGCCCGCAGCCTCGAGGCGCTCGATCTCTGGGCGCCGGCGCAGGCGATGTTCCGCCGCATCCAGGCCGACCACGTGGCCCTGCGCGCCACCTGGCGAGAGGCGCCGCGCATGGCGGACCGCCTCGCCCTGCTGCACGCGCTGCGCGTGGCACTGATCCAGCGCATCTTCATCCTCGCGGCCGGCATCCCGGATTTCTCGCCCCGCCACGGCATCACCCGCGCCGGCCTCGCGCAACGCCTGCTGCGCCTCGACGTACCCGCCTCGCTCGACTTCCTCGCCGAGGTCTTCCCCGCCTCGCCCGACGCCGATGCCGAGCGCGACTACGCCGAACCCCGCGCCCGCCCCGAGGCCGGCAACTACGCCCAGGAACACGCGACGATTTTCCGCCCCATGGCAACGCTCTTCGCCCTGCTGCGCGAGATCGGCGTCGCCGTCACCCACGAGGCCGGCGCCCTCGGGTGAGATGAACCCGTTCGTCGTTGCGCGAGCATCCTGGTCAGGCCGCTTCCGCCCGACAACGCGCTTGCATCCGCCTCGCCGCGCGCGGCATAGTCCGCGTCGCCAAATCCGTCCCCGACTTCCACCGACGACGAAAACCATTGTGTTACCGTTGCGTTATCGTTTCGTTATCGTTGCGTTATCGTCACGCTGGCCGGGCCACCACCGATTGCCTCCCCGCAGGAAATATCCAGAACCGGAGACCAGAAAATGGGCATCGCCGCCGTCCAGAAAAACGGGATCACCAACGACGAGTTCAAGGAAATCCACTACACCGTCACCACGCCCAACACACCGGCGAACATGGGCGGCTTCGGCGTTCACATCACCCTGGTCCGCCACAACGACACGACCAAAAGCAAAAACCGCGTTCACGTCTATTTTGCCGTGCTCGACGGTGTGCTTCTGAAACTGAAAAAGCCCGGCCAGCCCAGCACCCCGATTACCCAGACCAGCATCTTCCGCGACTTCATGACCGCGGCCCTCGCCTTCTTCAAGGAGACCTGCGCCAAAAAGGGCTGGGCCCTGCCGGTCACCGCGACCACGACGACCAAGCTCGACCTCAGCAGCCAGTCGCAGTTCCCCGGCCTGCCCTCCGCGCCCAAGCCGATCGTCACCCCGCCCACGCCGCCGACCCAGGTGGTGGCGATGCCGTCCATGACCTCCACCACGCCGATGAACGTCATCTTCGCCTCGCCGCCCTCGCCCGCGCCGCACGACCCCTGGGACGTGGTGCAGAGCGTCCTGCTCGCCAGCGGCGCCTTCGACGACTGACGCCCGGCGCCGGACCGGGCCCGCTGGACCAACCCCGCAATCCCCCGCACAATCGCGGCGGGAGGACCCCGATGGCCAATTTCGTTCTGCTGCACGGAGCATTTCACGGCGCCTGGTGCTGGCGCGACGTCGCGCAGCGCCTGCGCGCCTCGGGACACGCCGTCACCACCCCCACCCAGACCGGGCTGGGCGAGCGCCGCCACCTGCTTTCCGGCACCATCACGCTGGAGACCTTCGTCGAGGACCTGGTTCAGCACCTCGACAACGAGGACATCACCGAGGCCGTCCTGGTCGGCCACAGCTTCGGCGGCCACGCCATCACCGGCGCCGCGGACCGCGTGCCCGGCCGCATCCGCCACCTCGTCTATCTCGACGCCGCCCTGCTCGAACACGGCGAAACGCCGTTCTCCCGCGGCCTAGCCGAGACCGCCGCCGCCCGCGAGCGCGAGGCACGGGCGTTCGGCGGCTTCACCATCCCCGCACCGCCACCGGAGGCGTTCGGCGTCCCGCCCGGCCCGCTCGCGGACTGGCTCGCCTCGCGCCTCTGCCCGCACCCGCTGCGCACCTTCCAGACACCGTTGACGTTACGCAACAAGCCCGGCAACGGGCTGCCCGCCACTTATATCTGCTGCACCGCGCCGATCTACGCCAACCTCGCCTCCTCGCGCGAGCGTGCCCGGGCGCGCCCGGGCATGGCCTGGCGCGAGCTTGCCACCGGTCACGACGCCATGGTCACCGCCCCCGACGCCACCGCCCAACTGCTGATGGACATCGCCCGATGAGCCTCGCCGCCCGCCTCGCCCCGGCCCTGCCGGACGACGCCGCCACCGCCTCCCTTGCCGGCCGCGTCTGGCACCCCGGCGCCGCCGGCCCCAGCGTCGTCGCCATCCGCGACGGCGCGGCCTTCGACATCAGCGCCACCTTCCCCACCATGCGCGACCTCTGCGAGGCGCCCGACCCCGCCGCGGCGCTGCGTGCCGCCGGCGGCGAGCCGCTCGGCCCGCTCGGCGCCATCCTCGCCAACACCCCGCCCGAAAACCGCGACCCCGCCCGGCCCTGGCTGCTGGCGCCCACGGATCTGCACGCCATCAAGGCCGCCGGCGTCACCTTCCCCATCTCCATGCTGGAACGCGTCATCGAGGAGCGGGCTCGCGGCGACCTGGCCGCCGCCGCCGCGTTTCGCGCCGAGGTCTCGGCCACGATCGGCAACGATCTCGCCCGCCTCAAGCCCGGCTCGCGCGAGGCGGCGAACCTCAAGCAGGTGCTCATCGCCCGCGGCGCCTGGAGCCAGTATCTGGAGGTCGGTATCGGTCCCGACGCCGAAATCTTCACCAAGGCGCCACCGATGGCAGCCGTCGGCACCGGGGCCGATGCCGGGCTGCACCCGTCCTCATCCTGGAACAATCCGGAACCGGAAGTGGTGCTCGTCGTCGCCTCCTGCGGGCGCATCGTCGGTGCAACCCTCGGCAACGACGTCAACCTGCGCGACATCGAGGGCCGCTCCGCCCTCCTGCTCGGCCGCGCCAAGGACAACAACGCCTCGGCCGCCATCGGCCCGTTCCTGCGCTTCCTGGATGCCGGCTTCACCCTCGACGACATCCGTGCCACCACCGTCACGCTGACCGTCGAGGGCGAGGACGGCTTCCGCCTCCAGGGCAGCTCCTCGATGACAATGATCGCCCGCGACCCGCTCGACCTCGCCGCCCAGATGCTCAACGCCCACCACCACTACCCCGACGGCGCCGTGCTCTATTGCGGCACCATGTTCGCCCCGGTGCAGGACCGCGACGCGCCCGGCCAGGGTTTCACCCACCACAGCGGCGACATCGTCACCATCGCCGCTCCACGCCTCGGCCGCCTGGTCAACCGCATGCGCCGCACGGATGAATGCGAGCCGCACGTCTTCGGCACCGGCGCGCTGATGCGCAATCTCGCCCGGCGCGGCCTGCTCGCATGATCCCGCTGCACCTCTATCTCGGCTTCATCCTCGCCAACGCCATCCTGATGCTCATTCCGGGGCCGAACGTGGCGCTCATCACCGCCAACTCCGTCGCCTACGGCACTCGTTACGGTCTGCTGACGGTCGCCGGCACCACCACCGGGGCGGCGGCCCAGCTCGCCCTCGCGGTCATCGGCATGAGTGCCGCGCTCAGCGCTGTCAGCCAGCTCCTCACCATCGTCCACTGGGGCGGCATCGCCTATCTCATCTTCCTCGGCATCCGCCAGTTCCGCGCCACCCCCATCGACCTCACCCGCATCAGCGCCGAGCCGAAATCGGGCCGTCTGATCTACGCCCGCGCGGTGCTGGTCGCCATCAGCAACCCCAAGACGCTGATCTTCTTCGGCGTGCTGCTGCCGCAGTTCATCGCGCCGAACCTTCCCGCGGCGCCACAGCTCGCCATTCTCGCCGTCACCCTGCTCGCCATGGCGATCCTGCTCGATGGCGGCTGGGCGGTCGCCGCCGGCCGCGCCCGGCTGCTGCTCGCCCGCCACGGCCGCCTGCGCAACCGCCTCTCCGGCGGCCTGCTGGTCACCGCCGGCATCGGGCTCGCCATCGCGCAGCGGAGCCAGTGATGCGCCTCTCCGTCCTCGACCAGTCCACCATCATCGCCGGCACCTCGCCCGCCGCCGCCATCCGCGAGAGCCTGGCACTCGCCCGCCACGCCGAGGCGCTGGGCTACGCGCGCTACTGGGTCGCCGAGCACCATGCCTCGCTCTCCCAGGCCGGCACCGCACCCGAAATCCTCATCGCCGCCATCGCCGCCACCACCAGCCGCATCCGCGTCGGCTCCGCCGGCGTCATGCTGCCGCACTACGCCTCGCTCAAGGTCGCCGAACAATTCCGCGTGCTGGAGGCGATCGCACCGGGGCGCATCGATCTCGGCCTCGGCCGCGCCCCGGGCTCGGACGGGCTCACCGCCCACGCGCTCAACCCGCTCGCGGACACCGCCGCGCAGCATTTCCCCGCCCAGGTCCGCGACCTGCTGGCCTGGGTCGGCGGCGAATCCCTGGTCGAGGGCCACCCGTTCCGCAGCATCATCGCCCAGCCCCAGGGCCCGACCCGCCCGGAGGTCTGGATACTCGGCTCGTCCAATTACGGCGCGCAGGTCGCGGCGCATTTCGGCCTGCCCTACTGCTTCGCCCATTTCATCACCGACGGCGCGGGGGCTGGGGAGGCGCTCAGCCTCTACCGCGACCTCTACCAGCCCTCGCCGGCCTGGCCCGAGCCACGGGCCGCCATCTGCGTCTGGGCCTGCGCCGCCACCACCGGCGAGGAAGCCGAGCGCCTCTTCGCCAGCCGCGCGCTGTGGCGCCTCGGCCGCGACCGCGGCATCTACGCGGCCCTGCCCAGCATCGAGGACGCTCTCGCCTATAACTACTCGAATTCGGAACGATCCCGCATCGCCGCCCTGCGCGAGCGCGCCATCATCGGCACCGGCGAGCAGGTCGCTGCCGACCTGCGCCACCTCGCCGCAAGCCTGGGTGCGGAGGAAGTCGCGATCCTCACCACCGTCGCGGACCCCGAGGCCCGCCGCCGCAGCTACACGCTCATCGCCGAGGCCGCCGGCATCACGACCACTCGCCAGGCCGCCTGAAGCTCCTTCCCGCCTGCCACACCCGGAAGCGGAAGATCGCCCAGCCGAGCAGCGCCGCGCCGAGGGCCACGGGGATCAGCAGCATCGCGATCCAGAACGCCAGCGCCGCGAAGGCCAGCGCTCCGGCCAGCACCGCGACGACGACCGCGATCCGCAGCAATTGCGTCCCGAGCGACGGCCCCAGCGGCCCCTCGGGCACGGGCCCACGAAACTGCCCATCCGGCGTCATGTCGATGGTGCGGTCGCGGATGACAAAACGGTCCATCACGCGAATCTGGCCCCGTCGCCCGCCGGGATCAATGGGGCGGCGCATGACGTCGCCTCCATTTCGGGTCCGACCCGGGCGCAGCGCCCGGTGGCCTCAGAGGTGGCGCCCGCGCTCCAGGATTTCGAGCGTATAGTCGCGATAGCTGATGCCAAGCTCTTCCGCCCGCGCCAGCCGCCGCAGCGCGATCTCACGGGGCGGCGTCTTCCAGGCACGCCGGTGCGCCCGCCGCCAGCACCACAGACGCCAGCAGGCGCCTTCGTCCGGCAGCTCGTCGTCGAGCGGCGGCCCGCCGTTATCACCGATGGTCCGCGCGGAGTTGTCCCTCGCCACGCCGTTCACTATAATGGACAAATGTCGCACATGCAAGATATCGCCGGCGGCTTCGCCGAATCCGCCCTCGCCGAACGCCTGAAACACGAGCGCGAGGCACGCGGCTGGTCGCTCGCCGACCTCGCCACCCGCGCCGGCGTCTCGCGCGCCATGATCAGCCGCATCGAGCGTGCCGAGGCCAGCCCCACCGCCGTCCTGCTCGCCCGTCTCGCCGCCGCCTTCGGCCTCTCGCTCTCGGCCCTGCTGGCCCGCGCCGAGGCCGATGCGGAATCCCCCGCCCTGCTGCGCCGCCGCGCCGACCAACCCTCCTGGCGCGACCCCGAGACCGGCTATCTGCGCCGCGCCGTCTCGCCCGAGGTCGCGGTGCCGGAGCTGACGCATGTCGAGCTGCCGCCCGCCGCCCGCATCGCCTACCCCGCCGCCGCCTGCCTCGATGTGCGCGGCCAGTGCCTCTGGGTCCTCGCCGGCCGGCTCGACTTCACCGAGGCCGCGCGCACCCACCGCCTGGAGGCCGGCGACTGCATCGCCCTCGGCCGCCCGACCGACCGCGTCTTCGCCAACGCCTCCGCCCAGGTCCCCTGCCACTACCTGCTCGCGGTGGCCCGCACCTGACGCGCCTTAGCGCCCCACCACGTCAGCCGGCGCCTCGCCCCTGGCGGCGCGTGACAGCGCCATCGCGCGCCGCTCGGTGATGCGGATCATCAGGTCGTGCAGCAGATAGGACAGCCGGTCGCGACACCACGCCTGGCCGGACTGCGTGTCATAGACCGCCGGCATCGCGACACCCTCCGGCGCATACGCATCAAACCCGATCCGCCGAGCCGTCGTCACGCAGCGCGCGATATGGTCACGGAAAGCGACGATGCCGACGACGCCGAACGAGGCCGGATCGCGCCGCCGCGCGATCTCCTCCAGCACGCCGCCGGTGCTGAGATAGACCGGCTCGCCCCGCTCGTCGCGGCCGGGATAGATCGGCGTCACCACGCCATCGGGCAGGTCGCCCGCGGCCTCCGCCACCTCCCATTGCGCCAGGATCGGCGCGCCGGTCGCCGCGTGCAGTTGGCGCGCCACCGCGGCCAGCGCCTCGTTCACCGGCCCCGGCACGCGGTTGGCGTTCGCCGCCATGCGGTTGCCGAAGGTGAAGCCGAACAGCGTGCGGATGCGCGCCACCGCCACCACCGGCGGGGTCCAGCTCAGCGCTTCCTCCTCCACCAGCAACGCCAACTCGCCGGCGATCGCGCCATCACCGAGTTCCGCCGCCAGCCGCGCCGCCAACATCTCACGAACGGGCATCTCGCGAGCCAGCATCTCATGAGCCGGCATCTGGGTCATCGATGTCATTTCACCATCGCAGCAACTCTGCCGCCCTTTCTCTTGTCAAGCGCCGCCGCCCCGTCCATCATGCTTCGCTTGGCGACCGCGGACAACGCGGCGCCCAAAACGGGGAGCGAACCATGCCCAGCAAACCTTACACGCCCCATCCGCTTCGCCGTCGCGCCGTGATCTCCGGGGCCGCGGTCTCGGGCGCGGGGCTGCTGGTGCTGCCCGGCAAGGCGCCCGCCGCCGTCGCCGCCAAGCCGCTCTCCGGCGTCACCCTCAACGTCTCCTGCTGGAACGCGCCGTATCCGCAGTTCCTCGGCAAATACATCCCGGAATTCGAACAGGAAACCGGCGCGCGGGTCATCTACACCACGCCTGCCTTCCCGATCTACAACCAGCGCATGGACATCTCGCTGGCAACCCACAGCGACGCCTATGATGTCATCAACGTCACCTTCATCTATATCGGCCGCTGGATCGGCGCCGGCTGGGTGACGCCGCTCGACGGCTTCATCGCCAACCCGAAGCTGACACCGGCGGGATGGGACGCGGCGGATTTCCTGCCCGGCCTCACCGGCGCCTTCCGCGACCCGCAGGGCAGGCTTTGCGCCATCCCCTGGATCGGCGACGTCATCATGGGCGGTGCGGCGCGCTACGACCTGATCAAGCAGGCCGGCCTTAGCATGCCCGACAGCTTCGACGAGATGGCGAAGATGCTCGCCGCCGTCTCCGGCAAGGATGGTCTGCCCGGCTTCACTATCGAGAACCATTACGGCTGGACCTTCGTCGGCTACCTTCAGGGCTTCGGCGGCAACATCTTCCGCGCGCCCCCGCACGACCTCATGCCGGTGCTCGACACGCCGCAGGCGGTGCATGCCGCGGAGTTCTTCGCGACCATGGTGCGCAAATACGGCCCGCGCGGCGCGCTCTCCTACACCTACGACCAGGTCGTCGCCGAGTTGAAGGCGGCGCGCGCCATCTACACCACCGAAAACGAGGCCTTCGTCACCCAGATGGTGCAGAAGGGCATGGCCTCCGCACCCACCGCCGGCTTCTCACTGTTCCCCAAGGGCCCGGCCGGGCGCTTCCCCCAGGTCGCGACACATGGCTGGGGCATTCCCGCCGGCTCCCGCAAAAAGGACGCCGCCTGGCAGTTCATTGCGTGGGCGATGTCCAAGCCGCTGCTGCTGCGCATGTTCCGCGAGCAGGGCTGGAGCTCGGTCACCCGCCGCTCGATCATCGACCTGCCGGAATACCACGCCAAGCTCAATCTCAACGGTTTCGATGTCGCACAGACGTACCTGGAGACGCTGAACATCGCGGCGCACGGCTACATGGCCTACCGCACCGTCCCCGCCTACCCGCAGATCGACCGCCAGATCGACATCGCCCTGCAAAGCGTGATCTCGGGCGAGAAGAAGCCGCAGCAGGCGATGGCGGACGCGCAGCGCAACTCCCTCACCGCGCTGCGCCGCGCCGGCGTCAAGCTCTGAGGCCGGCCCGCCGCCGGCGTTCGCGCGCCCAGGGCCGCGGGTGAGCGCGCGCACCGGCTGGGCCCGCGCCCAGCGCCGTGCCTTCCTGTGTGGCCTCGCCCCGGCGCTCATCGTGCTGGCCGTCGTCACCCTCGGCCCCGCGATCTACCTCGTCGCCACCAGCCTCACCCCGCTCACCCCCGTGACACCGGGCAGCGGCCTCGATTTCTCCCACCCCTTCGCCAACTACGCCCAGGCGCTCTGGCACAGCAGCTTTCCCCATTCGGTGCTGCTGCAGGCGGAGCTTTCGCTCCTCACCGTCGGCATGCAGACGCTGGCCGGCGTCGGCTTGGCGCTGCTGCTCGATGTCGACAGCCGCTGGATGGAGGTGCTGCGCACCGGCTTCCTGGTGCCGATGGTGCTGCCGCCGATCGTCGTCGCCATCATCTGGAAGCTGCTGACCACCCCCGATGTCAGCCCGGCCTACACCGTGCTCGGCTGGTTCGGCCTGCGTCCCGGCTCGCTGGTCACCAGCCCCGCGACCGCGCTGCCGCTGATCGCCTTCGCCGATACCTGGGAGTGGTTTCCCTTCACCATGCTCATGGTTCTCGCGGCACTCCAGATGATGCCGCGCGAACAGATCGAGGCCGCGCATATCGACGGCGCCAGCGGGCCGCAGATGTTCTGGCATGTCCGCCTGCCCTTCATCCGCCCGGCGCTGACCGTCGCCGTGCTGTTCCGCCTGATCGACAGCATCAAGGCGTTCCCGCTGATCTACGTGCTCACCGATGGCGGCCCCGGCCGTGCCACGGAGGTGACGAACTATTACGCCTTCGTACAGACCTTCAACTTCGCCTACTGGGGCTATGGCAGTGCCATCGCGACGATGATGGTCGCCGGGGTGTTCGTGCTCAGCCTGCTGATCGGGCGCCTCGGCTTCGGGCACGACAACGATGCCTAGGCGCCGGCGCACCGCCGAGTGGGCGGGCACGCTGCTGCTGGCGGTGGTGGTGCTGCCGGCGCTGTGGCTGTTGCAGATGTCGTTCCGCACCGAGGCCTCGATCACCAACGCCACGTTCGTGCCCACGCTCGGCAATTACCGCGCGCTCGCCGGCGGCGGCTTTCCCGCCTCGTTCGCCAACAGCATCGTCGCCAGTGGCGTCGCGACCGCGCTCTCGCTGCTGCTCGGCGTGCCGGCGGCCTACGCGCTCACCCGCGGCGCCATCCGCCGGCGTCGCGGCATCGCGATGTGGGTGCTGGTCACCCGCATGGCCCCGCCCATCGCCTTCACCCTGCCGTTCTTCCTCGCCTTCTCCTGGCTCGGCGTGATCGACACGGTGAGCGGCCTGGTCGTGGTCTATCTCACCTTCGACCTCGCGATGGTGATCTGGACCATGCGCAGTTTCTTCGCCGCCATTCCCCGCTCGCTCGAGGAGGCCGCCTGGATCGACGGCGCCGGCGTCTGGGGCGCGTTCCTGCGCGTGGTGCTGCCGCTCTGCGCCCCCGGCCTCGCCGCCACCGGCATCCTCTGCTTCATCATGTCGTGGAATGATTTCTTTTTCGCCCTGATCCTCACCCGCACCAACGCGATGACCGCGCCGGTCGCCATCGTGAACTTCATGCAGTATGCCGGCTGGGAATGGGGCAAGATCGCCGCCGCCGGCGTGCTGGTGCTGCTGCCGGTGCTCGCCTTCACCATGCTCACCGGCCGCTACCTCGTCCGCGGCCTCACCGCCGGCGGGGTGAAGGAATAGCCGCGGCCGGAAACCGGCACGCGATCACGTGGCCGGCCAATCAAAACCGAAGCAGCGATCTCGCTCGCACTCAAAAACGACCCTCTGTTCGCGCAGGTCCTTGGGCTCCGCGCCGAGCGTGCGATAAAACCCGAGTCTGGGGAGACCTGTCGTTTTCGAAACGACAAGACTCATGATCTGAGGTTCGCCGTGCTTACGGTTTCGCGCCGACAATTCGTTGAGGGCACGGTTCAGCGAAGCATACGTTCCCTGATGCGGCGGCAGCCCAAGCGCATCCGCCACCTCGCCATAGGTCATGGTTCGCCGTTCCCTCGCCGCCGGCACCAGCAGGGCATAAACAGCATCCGTTTCGACCCTTCCGGAACGGGCTACCGCATCCCCCGCCTGGTGCCGCCCGATCGGTGAACGCGCGGGTCTCTCTGACCGATCAACCTCGATCGAACGCCGTGGGGGATCTTGCAACGTCCCCGGATCGTCCCACGGAACACCGACTTTTTCCGCCGCGGCCATCAGCCTCGCACGGATCATTTCGTCGGCCGGCGTCACCATATAGCCGGTCCGGAACTCTCCCAAAATCAGGCTTGCCTCGCGCGGCCCGAACATCCAGCGATGAGCGATCGTGAGGCAGATCGCCGCATCCAGCCGGTCCTGGTCCGCCTTTCGAGGCTGTACGATCGCCGCCGCCGCCCGGCACCATGCGGCGAGCTGCGGCACCGGCTGCACGACCTCGGCAATCCCACCCGCGACCAGCGGCCAGTCCCGCGGATCAAACTGCGCACGGTTCGCGGGATTGTATTTGGCGGCTCGCCACCGCTCGTGAATCGCCGGCACCAGCGACGGCAGCGCCAGCGCTGGGAAAACCTCCATCAGAAAGCGGCCCTTCTCGCGCCGCCGCGCCGCCTCCAGATCCTGGCAGGCGCCCAGTGTCGCGAGAAACCTCCATATCGGCGCGCTGGCGCCGAACATTCCGGCCTTTCCGGTATTGGCGGGCTGCACCCCACCGCGCAGCGACGAGATCACGCTGGCTGCGACCCGCTCCACCGGCCGGCCACCGGTGGCGTTGCCGACGATGGTCGGTTGATCGAGCGCCACAAGGACGCAATCGGCCTCCCGCGCCTCGTCCTCAATGAAATCCGCCGCCGCGTCGAACGAGGCCGGGAACGGCGCGCGAAACGCCACCGCCAGGTTACCTTCGAACCGCGCCGACGTGATCGCGCCCGGCCGATCCGGGTGATCCACCCAGGCCGAATCGAAGCCAACGAGAACCGTCCGCATCGCCGCCTAAGCCCCGCCCAGCGCCGCCTCGGCGGTGCGCACGGCGGCCATCGGAAACGCCGCCCGCCCCACCACCTGGCCGCCGACACAGGCGAGCCAGCCCTCACCCTCCGGCGGCCGCGGCCGCAGCTCGATCAGCCGCGCCTCCTCGTCGAGCGCCACCGCGGCATAGATCCGCCAGCCCTCGCTCACCGGCCCCAGAAGACGAACGACGCGGGCGATGGCGTCGCCCGCGTCGTCCACTCCAACCCACTCCATCGTCCCCGTCTCCGGGGCCGAACGCCCACGCCGCCAGTGCAGGCGGGGCTGCTCCATCCTCAGGCCCGCAACCCGGCGGCAAACCGACCGCTCAACCGAGCCATCCGCCAAAAGGCGCCTGCCCTCATGCGCTCTTCGCCATGATCTGGTCCGCGATGTTGCGCGGCACCGGATCGTAGTGATGGAACTGCATGGTGAACGAGGCCCGTCCCTTGGTCATGCTGCGCAGGTCGGAAATGTAGCCGAACATCTCCTTCAGCGGAACATGCGCGCGCACCATCACGGTCGAGCCCGCGCTCTCCTGCGTCTGGATCATGCCGCGACGGCGGTTGAGGTCGCCCACCACGTCGCCGACATGGTCGTTCGGCGTCGTCACCTCGACGTCCATGATCGGCTCCAGAATGATCGGCGCCGCCTTCTTCATGCCCTCGCGGAAGCAGGCCTTGGCCGCGATCTCGAAGGCCAGCGCCGAGCTGTCCACGTCGTGGTACTTGCCGTCCACCAGCGTGTACTTGAAATCGACGGTCGGGAACCCGGCCAGCACGCCGGTTTCCGCCTGGTTGCGGATGCCCTTCTCCACGGCCGGAATGTATTCGCGCGGCACCGTGCCGCCCACCACCTTGTTCTCGAACACGATGCCGCCGTTGCGCTCCATCGGCTCGAAAATCACCTTCACCTCGGCGAACTGGCCGGAGCCGCCGGTCTGCTTCTTGTGGGTGTAGGTCTCGGTATGCGCGCGGCTGATCGTTTCGCGATACGCCACCTGAGGTGCCCCGATATTCGCCTCCACCCCATACTCGCGCCGCAGCCGGTCGATGATGATCTCGAGATGCAGCTCGCCCATCCCAGAGAGAATGGTCTGCCCCGTCTCCTGGTCCGTCTTCAGCCGCAGCGACGGATCCTCGCCCGCCAGCTTCTGCAGCCCGATCGTCATCTTCTCGACACTCTCCTTGGTCTTCGGCTCGACCGAGATGTCGATCACCGGCACCGGGAAAGCCATGCGCTCCAGCACCACCGGGTCGTCGGGCGAGGCCAGCGTGTCGCCGGTTCCGGTGTCCTTCAGGCCGACGAAGGCCACGATGTCGCCCGCCGCCACTTCCTTGATCTCGGCGCGCTTGTCGGCATGCATCTGGAACATGCGCCCGACCCGCTCCTTGCCCTCGCGCGTCGTGTTCAGCACCGTGTCGCCGGATTTCAGCGTGCCGGCATAGACCCGCACGAAGGTCAGCGTGCCGTATTTGTCGTTGATGATCTTGAACGCGAGGCCTGCGAACGGTGCCGCGGGGTCGGCCTTGATGCGCCTGCGATCATGCTCGGCGGTCTCGTCCTCACCCTCCTCGGCGGCGACCGCGATGCCCGGCACATCGACCGGCGAGGGCAGATAGTCCAGCACCGCGTCGAGCAGCGGCTGCACGCCCTTGTTCTTGAACGCGGTGCCGCACAGCACCGGGCGGAACGCGCCGGAAATCGTGCCGATCTTGATGCAGCGTTTCAGCGTCTCCACCGCCACGTCGCCCTTGTCGAAATACTCCTCCATCGCCGCGTCATCGACCGACAGCGCGGTGTCGAGCAGCGTCTGCCGGTGCTCCTTCGCCGCCTCCAGCAGGTCGGCGGGGATCGCCTCGTCATGGAACTTGGCGCCGAGCTCGCCGCCCTCCCAGACGATCGCCTTCATCTCGACGAGATCGACCACGCCGAGAAACTGGTCCTCGACGCCGATCGGCAGTTGCAGCGGCAGGGCGACGATGTCGAGCTTTTCCTTCAGCGTCGCGAAGGCGCGATAGAAATCGGCCCCGGTCCGGTCGAGCTTGTTGATGAAGATGATGCGCGGCACGTTATAGCGGTCGGCCAGGCGCCAGTTGGTCTCGGACTGCGGCTGCACGCCGGCCACGCCCTCGATGATGAACACCGCGCCGTCGAGCACGCGCAGCGAACGGTTCACCTCGATGTTGAAATCGATATGGCCGGGCGTGTCGATGATGTTGATGCGGTGGTTCTTCCACTCGCAGGTCACCGCGGCGGAGGTGATGGTGATGCCGCGCTCGCGCTCCTGCTCCATGTAGTCGGTCGTGGTGTTGCCGTCATGCACCTCGCCGATGCGGTGCGACACCCCGGTGTAGTAGAGGATGCGCTCCGTCGTCGTCGTCTTGCCGGCATCGATATGCGCGGTGATGCCGATGTTGCGAATCTTGTCGAGCGCGATCGTGGACACGGTGGCCTCCATGGGGTCCCGGCCGGCGGCCGGGCAAACAACGACAGGGGTAGCGCAAAAGGCGCGCCGGATGGCGTCCGCGCGCGGTACTTGTTCTGATCTCGGCCGCGCAATGCCCGGTCGCGCCCGATTTTGCAAGCGCGAAGGCCTGCGCGCCCGCCTTCCCGCTCCGCCGCCCGGCGCATGGCAGGCCCGTCCCGCCCGCCCCGGGCCCTCCTTGCGTGCATCGCGGCTTCATACTTTGTCACATCCCGTCACATGAAAACGGCGCATGCTGCCGGCCATGACGCTCACCCCCATCTCCGCCAGCATCCGCTTCGGCTACGGCCCCCGCCCCGGCGAGGCGCTGCCGGCCGACGCCCGGGCCTGGCTGCGCCACCAGATCGAGGCGCCTGACCCGCTCGCTCACGGCCCCGGCCCCACCGCCGTCCAGGGCCTCGAGGCGCTGCACGCCGACATGCTGGACCGCAAGCGCAAGCTGAAGCCGCACCGCGTGCGCGACATGTATCTCGCCGAGGCCCGCGCCATCGGCAACCACATGGTCGATACCGCCATGCCGTTCCGCGAACGGCTGGTCTGGTTCTGGTTCAACCATTTCACCGTCAGCCTCAAGCGCCCCTTCGTCGCCGCGGTGCTCGGCGACTACGTCCGCGCCGCCATCCGCCCGCACGTCACCGGCCGCTTCGAGGACATGGTGCTGGCCGTCGAGCGCCACCCCGCGATGCTGATGTATCTCGACAACGCCCAGTCCATCGGCCCCGACAGCGTCATCGGCCGCCGCCGCCATCGCGGCCTGAACGAGAACCTGGCCCGCGAGTGCATGGAGCTGCACACCGTCACCCCGGCCAGCGGCTACACCCAGGCGGACGTGACCAGCTTCGCGAAAATCCTCACCGGCTGGGGCATCTCCCCGCCCTTCCTGCTGGCGCGCGGCGCCCCCGCCTTCCGCTTCTTCCCCGCCGCCCACGAGCCTGGCGCGCAGACCCTGATGGGCCATCGCTTCCCGCCCGGCGAAAAGGGCGGCGTGGAGGCCCTGCGCTTCCTCGCCAACCACCCCTCGACGTACCATTCCATCGCGACCCAGCTGGCGCAGCATTTCATCGCCGACCACCCACCGGCGGAGGCCGTCGCTCACCTGCAACACGTGCTCACCACCACCCGCGGCGACCTCAAATCCGTCTCCCTGGCATTGATCGACGAGCCGGCCGCCGCGGTGCCGCTGACCAAGCTGCGCACCCCCGCGGACTACGCCGTCGCCGCCACCCGCGCCCTCGCTCTCCCGCCCGCCCGCCGCTACCCGGTGCTGTTCGCCATGGCCGGGCTCGGCCAGCCCTTCTTCGCCGCCCCCCTGCCCAACGGCTGGTCGGACTCCGCCGCCGACTGGGGCAGCGGCGACGGCATGATGCGCCGCGCCGACTGGTCCTACGACCTCACCGCCCGCGCCGACCGCCTCGACCCCGCAACCACCGCCGATGCGGTGCTCGGCCCCCTGCTCTCGGCCCAGACCCGCGAGGCCGTCGCCCGCGCCGGCTCCCGCCGCGAGGGCCTCACCCTGCTGCTCGCCTCGCCGGAGTTCATGCGCCGATGACCCCATCCACGATCAACCCGGCAAGCGGCCTGCCCCGCCTCACCCGCCGCGCCACCCTGCTCGGCCTCGCCGGCGCGGTCAGCCTCGGCCGTGCCTCGATGGCGCTGGCCGCCGCCCCCACGGACCGGCGCTTCGTCGTCATCCTGCTGCGTGGCGCGCTCGACGGGCTCTCCGCCGTCGTGCCCTATGGTGACCGCCACCTCGCCACCTGGCGCGGCGGGCTGCTGACCGGCAGGCCCGGCCAGCCGGGCGGCCCGCTCGATCTCGGCGGCTTCTACGGCCTGCACCCCGTCCTCACCGGCATGCACGGGCTCTACGCCGCCGGCGAGCTGATGCCGGTGCACGCCATCGCCGGCGTCTGGCGCGTCCGCAGCCATTTCGAGGCCCAGGACTACATGGAAATGGGCGACGGCGACCACAGCATCAAAAGCGGCTGGCTCAACCGCGTCGCCGGCAACATCCCGCGCCCGCCGCACGGCGACAACGCCATCGCCATCGCCGCCACCATGCCGCTGATCCTGCGCGGTCCCACGCAGGCGGGCTCCTGGCTGCCGGAAAACTTCCGCTCCCCCGCCGTCACGCTCTACAACGAGATCGCCGCGCTGAACCGCCGCGACCCGATCACCGGCCCGGCCTTCGCCGACGGCCTGCGCGAGCGTGGCTTCATCGACGCGGTCCAGGGCCAGCAGCACCATCGTGGCCGGCAGGCCTTCCCCTCCCTCGCCCTGGTCGCCGGGCGGATGCTCGCCGCCGCCGACGGCCCGCGCCTCGCCGCGATGGAAATGGTCGGCTGGGACACGCATGTCGCCCAGGTGCCGCGCCTGCGCTACCCGCTCACCGCCCTCGACCATGGTCTTGTCGCGCTCAAGCAGGGGCTCGGCGCCGCCTGGGCCAACACCGCGGTGCTGGTGATCACGGAGTTCGGCCGCACCGTGCGCGAGAACGGCACCAACGGCACCGACCACGGCACCGCCACCACGGCCTTCCTCGCCGGCGGCGCGATCCAGGGCGGGCGGGTGCGCGCCGACTGGCCGGGCCTGGCGCAGAACCAGCTTTTCCAGAACCGCGATCTCGCGCCCACGGCCGAACTGCGGGCCCTCGCCAAGGGCGTGCTGGCCAGCCATCTCGGCCTCGACCAGGCGGCCCTGCTGCGCGTCTTCCCCGGCAGCCAGTCCGTCGCCCCGATGGCCGGCCTGATCCGCGCCAACGCCTGACCGTCACCACCTTGCCGCTTTTCCTCACCCCACGACCGGGCTAGGCTGCCGGCGGAACGGTCCGGGCGCCGAAGCCGGCTACGGCTTGGCGTGCCCGCTTCGTCGGGCGAGCAGCGGCGATGGGCGAACAAGCAGCAGCAGCGGAGGCAACGCGATGTCCTATTCCGAGAGCACGATGCGCAGCATCGGCCGGCGCAACGAGGGCTGGGGCATCTGCGGCTTCACCAGCTCGCTCTACGCCATGTACGAAATGAACCCCACGGCGCGGCCGAACATCATCAACGCGCCACGCCCGTTCACCATCCTCGCCGAGATCAAGACCTATCTCGAAATGCTCTATGCGGAAAACCAGACCGACCTGCTCGACGAGATCGAGCGGCTGACCCGCTCCTTCGGCGTCGTCGATGGTTTCGATTTCGCCACGTTCACGCCGCGCTCCTACATCCTCTACATCAACAACTCGGTCAGCAAATACATCAATCAGGACACCGGCCAGACCATCAAGGCGATCACCGGCGACCCGAAATTCTCCATCGCCCTGCCGCCCCAGGCGGTTTGCGACTACCTGAAACGTGCGTGGGATTTTTCCTCCAAGGTCAGCAAGATGGACCCTGGCGGCGACGCCATCATCGGCGTGTATGACAAGTCCGTGGATAATTCCAAGAAGCCTTATGACGGGCTCTGCCATTATCTCTACCGCAAGGGCGGCACGATCTACAGCTGGGGCAGCTCCTTCGCCTCGGTGACCGCCGCCGACAAGGATTTCGTCGGCTGCTGGTACATCTCCATCGACAAGAAGTAGCTGCGCGGCGCGCCCTCAGCCGCCGGCGCTCTCCAACGCCACGATCGCCGCCGCCAGCGCCGCACCCACCCGGTTGCACGCCCGCCGCGCCGCCACCAGCCGGAACCGCAGCGCATCCCCCTCCGCATCCGCCAGCGCCCGCACCGGGTCCAGCACCGGGTACGGGTTCTGCGCCAGCGCCGGATCATGCGCGAAACGATCGCCGCGCGTGTAATCCATCGGCACCAGCGCGCGCGAGGCCGCCATCAGCGCCGCATCCACGCCCTCCCCACCCGCCGAAGCAACCCTCGCCGCCACCTCGCCGAGGCGGCGCGACCGCGCCAGCAACAGGCCGAGGTCGAGCGCGTTGCCGATGCGATTCTGCAATGAATCGAGTTCCCCCTCCAGCACCGCGGCCGCCCGCCCGAAATCCAGCGGCAGCACCGCATCGCTCAGCAACCGCCCGATCGCGTGGACATAAATCCGCGTGTCGCGCACCAGCGTCGCGGGGTCCATCTTGTCGAGCGTGTCCTCGGGCGTATGCCACCACCACCCGAGCCCCGCGCCGCGCCGCGCGCCGCCGCCCAGCACCCCCGCCGTGACATTTGCCGCCGCCGCCGCCGGCTGCTCGCCCATCGCCATGAACAGCGACGGCACGCCCACCCCCCAGAACGACTGATCCCCGGCCCGGCTCATCCGGTAGCCCACCAGCTCCTGCCCGCCCTGCACCCGCACCGCCTCCGCCGCGAGCCCGGTCAGCTCGGCGCTCGACAGCGCGTCGGTCAGCACGGTGTTGGTCCTGGCTCCGGTGGAATCCACATTCACATGCACGGCGCAGCGCCGCTCCAGCTCCTCCCAGCGCGTATCGGCATACCAGGCCGAGCCGGAATAGCGCCCGTGCGAATGCCCGGACCAGAAGCAAAGCCGCAGCCCGCGCCGCCACGCAGCGCGCTCGCGCAGCATCAGCCGCGCCACCTCCAGCATCGTCGCGTTGGCACCGCCATTGTCCATCACGCCGAGATGCCAGGTGTCGTGATGCCCGGAGAACATCACGAACGGCGCATCCTCCCGCCCCTCGGGCATCAGCTCCGCCACCAGCAGCGGCGTCCGCCGCCAGCCGGTATCGACCTCGGCATGCAGCCGCACCGCCACCTCCTCGCCGGCGCGCAGCCGCGCCTTCAGCGCCTCTCCCGTCGCCTGGCGCACGCTCAGCACCACGGTCGTGGGCAGCTCCGCCAGCCGTTCCGGGTCCGGGCTGCCCCACACCGGCGAGATGCACATCTCGTGCAGATGCTCATGCGGGCTCACATGCACCTGCCCCACCGCGCCGGCGCGCGAGGCACGCAGGCTTGCCCCGGGGTTGGCGATCCCGTCCAGCAGCACGATCGCGCCGCGCGCATCGAGCGCCGCGAAATCCTCCTCCCGCCCCGCGCCGCCATAGACTAGCCGCCCGCCGAGCCCACCCTCGGGCGACGGCCGCGAGAAGGAATGGGTGATGCAGTCCGGCCGCTCGTCGCCCAGCTCGATGCGCGCCCGCCCCGGCAGGCTGATATAGGCGTCGTGCGACAGCAGCTCCGTGCGATAGCCGTACCCGTCGAGCACCGTCTGGAGATAGCGAAAACTCGCCAGTTCCTCCGCCGTCCCCGACAGCTTCACCCGCTTCGCGAACTCGTCGAGATGGCGAAACATCGCCGCCGCATCCACCGCCCCCGCCAGCGCCGAGATATCCATGCCACGATCCATGCCGCGCCCCCGATCCGTCCGTTCCCGCGCAGCATGCGGCCAGCCGTGCCGGAGAGCCAGAGCCGCGCGGCGGGAATCGCCCGGCCCCGCTATGCTGCCCGCCCCACGCGGAGCCCGCCCATGCCCACCACCAACCCCAAGCCCCTGCTGCACAGCCTGCTCGCCCGCAAGCGCCTGTTCGTCGGCATCGCCGCGGGGTGGATCGTCTTCGCCCTGCTACCCGCGCGCCACGCCCTGCTGGCCCGCGCGCTGGTCGGCTGGGACGCCGGCGCCCTGGTCTTCCTCGCCCTCATCTTCGTCATGTTCTCAAGCCGCAACCAGATTCACCTCGCCCACGACGCGGCGGCGCAGGAGGAGGGCGAGTGGACCATTTTCGCGGTCACCATCGCCGGCGTCACCGCCAGCTTCGCCGCCATCATCGGCGAGTTCGCCGTCATCAAGGGCGTGCCCCGCAGCGTGCGCGTCGCCCATATCGGGCTCATCGTCGCCACCCTGCTGCTGTCCTGGCTGGTCACCCAGTCGCTGTTCGCGCTGCGCTACGCCCACGAATACTACCAGTCCCGCCGTCGCGACGCGAAACCCGATGGCGGCCTGATCTTCCCCGGCCAGCACCCGCCCGACTACTGGGACTTCGCCTATTTCGCCCTGGTGCTCGGCATGACGTTCCAGGTCTCGGACGTGCAGATCGCCAGCCGCAAATTCCGCCGCCTCGCCCTGCTGCACGGCTTCCTCGGCTTCCTCTTCAACACCGTCATCCTCGCCCTCTCCGTCAATGTCGGCGCCAGCCTGCTCTGACGGCGGCCTCCCGCACGCCCGCTACACCGCGAGTGCGGCCATCGCCGGAAACAGCCTTGTCCATGCCGCCAGGCCCTGGTCGAAGGATTCCAGCCGGAAAAACTCGTTCGGCGCATGGATGCGCTCATCCGCGACCGCATAGGACAGCATCACCGTCTCCAGTCCCAGCGCTTCCTTCGCCATCGACGAGATCGGCAGCGTGCCGCCCACGCCCACGCGCACCGGCCGGCTGCCATGCACCGCCTCGATCACCCGCTCCACCACCGCGAGATACTTGTCGTCCTCCGGCACCACATAGGCCCGCGCCCCGTCATGCGGGTCGAGAATCTCCAGCTCCGCCCAGGCCGGACAATGCGCCCGCAGATGTTGCACCACCGCATCGAACACGCGCCGCGGCTCCTGCCCCGGGCCGAGCCGGCAGGTGATCTTGGCACTCGCCTGGTGCGGAATAACGGTCTTGCCGCCCGGCCCGGTATAGCCGCCGACCATGCCGTTCACCTCCAGCGTCGGGCGAAACCACAGACTCTCCAGCAGCCGCACCCCGGGCTCCATCGCCCCCGGCCTTGCGCCGATCTCGGCAAAGAACGCCGCCTCGTCGAAGCCGAGTTCGTCCATGCTCGCATAATCGCGGTTGCCCGGCCGGCGCAGCCCCTCAAAAAACCCCGCGACCGCGATCCGCCCCTCGGCGTCGTGCAGCGTGGCAAGCAACCGCGCCAGCACCATCGCGGCATTGCCCACCGGCCCGCCGAACCGCCCGGAATGCAGGTCGCGCGCGGCGGTGCGCACCACCACCTCAAGCCCCGCGAGCCCGCGCGAGTTGGTGTTGACACTCGCCCGCCCCCGCCGCCACCGCCCGCCATCCGCCGAGACCAGCACATCCGCCGCCAGCAGCTCGCGATGCCGCCGCATGATCCCGGGCAGGGAGCGGCTGCCGATCTCCTCCTCGCCCTCGATCAGCACCTTCACGTTCACCGGCAGCCGCCGCTCCACCGCCAGCCACGCCTCGATCGCCGAGACCGCGATCCACAGCGGCGACTTGTCGTCGGAGGCCCCGCGCGCATGGATCCGCCCGTCCCGGATGGTCGGCTCGAAGGGCGGTGTCTCCCACAACTCCACCGGGTCCGGCGGCTGCACGTCGTAATGCCCATAGATCAGCAGGGTCGGCTTGCCCGGCGCCCCCAGCCACTCGCCATAGACCGCGTCGCGCCCGCCATCGTTGAGATACTGCACCGAATGCAGCCCGATCCGCTCGAACCGCTCCCGCAACAACGCCGCCGCCTGACGAATGCCCTGCGCATAGGCGGGGTCGGTGGACACGCTCGGCAGCCGGATAAACCCCAGCAACTCGTCGAGCAGCCGCGCGCGGTGCTCGCCCATCCAGGTCTCAACGCTCATCGGCCGCCATCCACGGAGATGATCTGCCCGCTGACAAAACTCGCGAGCGGAGAGGCAAAGAAAATCACCGCGTTGGCGATATCCTCCGCCGTGCCCAGCTTGCGCAGCGCGATCCGCTCCACCAGCGCCTGCTGCCCGTCCGCGCCATAGCTCTCCCACTGCCGCTCGGTCGCCTCGTTGCTGCGGATAAACCCGGGGGCCACCGAGTTCACCGTGATCCCGAACGCGCCGAGCTCATGCGCGAGCTGGCGCGTCAGTCCCACCACCGCGTGCTTGGCGCTGGCATAGGCCTGAATGCCGGTCAGCGACGCCTGCAACCCGGCCCCGGAGGAGATGTTCACGATCCGCCCCTCGCCCGCCGCCTTCATCACCGGCGCCGCCGCCCGCGACAGCACCATCGCCGCACCCACATTGATCGCGAAAATGCGGTCCCAGTCCGCATCCCCCACCTCCTCGATCGGGCGCATCACCTGGCCCGCGACGCCGCCGGCGTTGTTCACCAGGCAGAAGATCGGCCCGATGCCACGGATCCACGCCGAGGCCGCGGCCCGGTCCGTGAGGTCGAGCACCGTTGTGTGGATGCCGGAAAACCCGCGCGCCGTCTCCGCCAGCTCCGCCGCATGGAGGTCGCAGCCATGCACGGTCGCGCCCAGCGAGGCGAAGCTGCGTGCTATCGCCCGCCCCAGCCCGTGGCCCGCGCCCGAAACCACGACCGTCTTGCCATCAAAACGAATATTCATGCCCGCAACAACTCCAGAAGGTTGTTGTCATCCATCTTGCGCGTGCCGCTCTCGCATTCATGGATCTGCTTCACCAGCGCCCGCACCTTGGGGCAGTCGATGCCGTGCTTCGCGCCATGCTCGGCGATCGGCGCGATCTGGATATCCACCTCCGTCGTCCGGTGGCGCACCCACAAATCGCGCCAGACGCCGGAATGCGTCTTGGCGTTGGGCCGGTTGAACGCCACCATCGCCGCGACCGAGGCCGCGGCTTCCGCCTCCGGCGCACCGCTCATGAAGGCGCGCGGCTCGAACCCGTTGAAGCCCCTGGGCTCGCCCCTCTCGGCCAGCGCCACCTCCACCGCCTCGCGCCCCAGCTCGCGCCACAGCGGCAGAAGCTCCGGCCGCGCCAGGCAATCGGCGATACCCGCCTCGCCCAGCGCCTGCGCGAACAGCATCGCCCCATAGCCAAGCTTGCCCCAGAGATAACCCCATATCGCATCCGTCATGATCGCGCCGGGCTCGAACGCCAGCATCGTCGCGTGCAGCGCTGCCAGCCGCGGGCTCATCCGCCCGTCGAGCTCGCCCAGCACCACCGCCCCGCGCCCGCCGAACATGATCTCCCCCGGCGCCATCCAGTCGGCCGAGAAGTTGACAAACGCGCCCACCGTCCGCTCGGCACCGACAATCCCCGCAATGATCGTCTCGTTCAGCCCGTTCTGCGCCGACAGCACATAGCCGTCGGGGGCGAGATGCGGCGCCAGCGCGCGCGCCGCCGCCGCGGTATGATGCGCCTTCACCGCCAGGATCACGTGGCGAAACGTGCCGCGCAGATCGGCCGGCTGAAACGCCTTCGCAACGATGCTGAAATTCTCGATCGGCCCGGTGATGGCCAGCCCCTTCCCGCCGATCGCCGCGACATGCGCCGCCTCGATATCGACGAAGGTCACGTCATGCCCCGCCCGCACGAGGTAGGCGCCGATCGTCCCGCCGATCGCCCCCGCCCCCCAGATCAGGATCGGTTCCGAAATCACTGCCGTCATCACCACGCCTCCATTGCATCACGCGTCTCGTGCACCGCCACGTCCCACAGCGCCAGCATCTCCCCGTCGCTGCGCGCCACCCGCCCGCCGTAATTCCCGTCCTCCAGCAGCGTGCGCGTCTCGAACGGCGGCAGCGTCTTCAGCCGGTCGAGATCGACCATTGGCTTGCCGCCCTCGCTCGGCGTTCCGGCCAGCCGCGTCCACGGAAAATTCTCCAGCCACGAGCCATGGCTCGCCACCTTGTCCGTCGTCATCGCCTGCGCCCAGGTGCGCGGCGCGCGCCACCAGTCATGCGTGCGCACCCGGCATTCCGGGTGATCGACCATCCATTCCTGCGCCAGTGCCGCCGCCGGCTGGTTGCCGCCATGCCCGTTGACCAGCAAGATGCGGCGGAACCCCGTGCGCTCCAGGCTGTCCAGCACATCGCGCACCACCAGCGCATAGGTCGCCACCCGCAACGAAATACTGCCGGGATAGGCCTGAAAATACGGCGAGATCCCGAATGGCAGCGCCGGAAACACCGGTACCCCCAGCGGCTCGGCCGCCTCCACCGCGACGCGCTCGGCCAGGATCGCGTCGGTCGCCAGCGACAGCCCCGCGTGCTGCTCCACGCTGCCCAGCGGCAGCACCGCCCGGTCGTCGCGCCGCAGCCAGTCCTCCACCATCCGCCAGTCCATGTCAGCGATCCGCATGTGCCCCCCCGGGATTCGCGGCGCGCAGGCTTGCACAAGCGGGCGGCGCGTCAATGCCCCCGCCTCGCATGGCCGCCATCGCCACCCTCGCCGCCGCGACGCCAGGATGATACCAAGCGGCATGACGCTCGCGGCCCGCCGCCACATCTCGCGCACCTGTCCGATCTTCGCCGCCCTCATCCGGCGCGTCGGCCCCTGCCGCATCGAGACGGATCGCCAATCGCCCTACGAGGCGCTGGTCCGCGCCATCGCCCACCAGCAGCTCCACGGCAAGGCGGCGCGCACCATCACCGCGCGCTTCGTGGCGCTGGGCAGCGGCACCTTCCCCACCCCGGGCGAGGTGCTCTCCTTCGGCGACGCCGCGATGCGCGCCTGCGGCTTCAGCGCCGCCAAGATCGCCGCCATCCGCGACATCGCCCTCAACGCGGAGCGCGGCCTGGTGCCCACCCGCCGCCAGGCGAGCCGCATGAGCGACGCGCGCCTCATCGAGCGCCTCACCGAAATCCGCGGCGTCGGCCGCTGGACCGTCGAGATGCTGCTGATGTTCACCCTCGCCCGCCCGGACATCCTGCCGGTCGACGATTTCGGCGTCCGCGAGGGCTACCGTCTGCTCTACGACCTGCCGGAGCAGCCGAAGCCGCGCGAACTCGCCGCCATCGGCGAGGCCTGGTCGCCGCACCGCACCGCCGCCGCCTGGTATCTCTGGCGCGCCGTGGACGAGGCCCGCGCTGGCTGAACCAGCCCGCTTCACCGGTGCGAAACGAAGCCGCGCCATATCGTTCCCACCGCCGCAACGCTCGCCGAGGACCAAGCCGCATGAAGCAGCCGCAACTGGCCCGCCACCTGCCCCGTGCTCGCCCGCCCCGTGCTCGCCTCCCCCGGCGTCGCCTCCTCCGAGGCGTCATGCTCATCCTGGTGGCGGCGATCGTCGCCCCGGCCGCCGCGCGCGCCTGCAATCCCGTCAGCCGCGACTTTCCCGGCACCGTGCAGGTCTATGAGGGCCGGATCGGCGCCTATCCCGTGCGTGTCGGCCTGCAATTCGGCCCGGGCGGCGAGGTCGTCGGGCGCTACGGCTATGCCGGCTCGGTCGGCACCATCCCGCTCGACGGCAGGCTCGCGGGCTCAGCGCTCACCCTCGCCGAGCATGGCGGCCCGGCCGGCGCCGTCTCCGGCCACTTCGCCGGGCGCATGCGCATGATCGCCGGGGATTGCGGTTTCACCGGCACCTGGCGTTCGGCCAGCCGAGGAAAGCCGCTCGGCGTGCGGCTGCGCGCCTCGGATTCCAGCTTCCGCAAAATCGCCTACTACACCAGCCCCACCGCGCTGCGCATCGAGCACGCGGCGGTCGCCCTCCGCGCGGCGATCCTGGCCGGCAGGCGCGCCGAGGTGGTGGCGGCCGTGCGCTACCCGGTGTTCGTCTCGCTCGGCGGCAAGCGCACGCGCCTCGCCTCCGCCGCGGCGCTGCTCGCGCATTACGACGAAATCTTCACCCCAGCCTTCATCGCCGGCATCCGCGCCACGATCCCGCACATGATGTTCGTGCGCGACCAGGGCACCATGCTCGGCGACGGTCAGCTCTGGTTCGACGACGCGGGCCAGGCCATCGCCATCAACAACTGAGGCCCACCGCGGCCGCTCGCGCCCAGAACGCTCGCGCTCAGAATGAAAGCCATTCCGCGCCCATGGAGCCGGTCTTCGGGTCGCCGAACAACTGCTCGGGCGAACACTTGTCCCGGTCGCTGCCAATCACCGAGAGCTGATCCGACCGGTCCAGCTTCGACGAGAACTGCGACCCCACCGCATGAATGTCCGTCTGGTGGATGAGGGTCAGAGCGCCGGCCGCGTCGCTCTCATATTTCTTGTGCCCCTTCGTGCCGGGCTCGGGCGTCGCCTCGGTCGAATCCCGTTGTTCGATCTTCATCTTCTTGTTTTCGAAAAGGCATTTACCAAGCGCGAACTCGTTGATCGGGCTGCGGCAGCAGGTCCATACCACCTCGATCGGCGTTCGCAGGCCGACCGCCCCGATCCGCGCCAGGATGGCGCTCAGCTTCACATCGCTCGCCCCCCGCGCCGCCATCATCCAGCTATTGGTGTGCTTTCCCTTGTCGATCCCGGCCTTGAACGCGTTCAGCTTGCGCAGATTCATGTCGGGCAGGTCGGCGCACAGGTAATGCTCGGGGCACATCGCGCCCGCGCCGATCGTTTCCGAATAGGTGTCGAGGTCGCCGCGCAGATAGGCACCGCTGATCGTTCCCGTCGACTGGTGGCACCGCGGCACCCCAAAGCGCAGGGTGATGCCCGGGGGGACACGAAACTCGACTCCCGTCCGATACTGCCGCCCATGCCCGATCGCATAAATCGTGTTCGCCATGCCCTGTCGTCCCCTCGTCGGTCGCCATGTTGTGGTTGCGTGCCGCGCATCCGTCATGCGCGGCGGGACGGCAGGTTCGCCCGAAAACCCGCGCTTGCCTAGCGGCCCAGCGCGACCCTGCACCGCCACCAGCGGCACCTCGGCGCCCGCATCGTGGCACCCCCACCCTGGGGCCGAGACCCGGTCGCCGCTAGGCCGTGGCGCGCGCCGCCATCACCTGCTTCTCGACCCAGCCATAGGTCTTCTCCAGCCCCTCGCGCAGCGGGCGCGACGGCGCCCAGCCGAGCGTCGCGCGGATCAGCCGGTTGTCGGAGTTGCGCCCCCGCACCCCGAGCGGCCCCGGAATATGCCGGATCTCGATCCGCTTGCCCGCAATCTCCGCGACCATCGCCACCAGCTGGTTGATCGAGACCATCTCCTGCGAGCCGATATTGAGCGGCCCCGCCTCGCCGCCGCGCAGCAGCCGCGTCGTGCCCTCCAGGCATTCGTCAACATACAGAAACGACCGTGTCTGCTGCCCGTCGCCCCAGATCTCGATCGCATCGCCCGATCGTGCCTCCGCCACCTTGCGGCACATCGCCGCCGGCGCCTTCTCGCGCCCGCCGGTCCATGTCCCCTCCGGGCCGAAGATGTTGTGGAACCGCGCCACCGAAATCGTCATCCCATGGTTGCGCCGATAGGCGAGATAGAGCCGCTCGGAAAACAGCTTCTCCCAGCCATACTCACTGTCCGGCGCGGCGGGATAGGCGCTGTCCTCGGCGCAGTTCGGGTTGTCGGGGTCCTCCTGGTTATAGGCGGGATAGATGCAGGCGGAGGAGGAATAGAATATCCGCCCCACGCCCGCGGCGCGCGCCGCCTCCAGCATCTGCAGGTTGATCATCGCCGAGTTCTGCATGATCGCGGCATCGTTCTCGCCGGTAAAGATATAGCCGGCCCCGCCCATGTCGGCGGCAAGCTGATACACCTCGTCGAACGCGCGCCCGTTCGCCGCCGCGCAGGCTGCCGCACATGTCGCGGCCTCGCGCAGATCGCCGAGCATGAACTCATCCGCCGCGGGGGGTGAAAACTCCGGCCGCTTGAGGTCCACGCCGCGCACCCAGAACCCCTCGCCCCGCAGCCGGCGGACGAGATGCGCGCCGATAAACCCGCCCGCACCGCAAACCAGGGCCTGCTTCATCGGGGGGCCCGCTTCATCGGGGGGCGTGCTTCATCGGGGGGCCTGCTGCATCAAATCCGCCTCCTTCACCCCCCGGCCACGACGGCCGGCGGCAACATCTCAGGCCTACGAAAATGGCACCCGCCTCTCGCCGGTCAAGACCCACATCCTCGCTGGCCAGCACCCAGCGAGGTTGACCCGCCCGCCGTTTCGCGTTTCTTGACCCCTACCGCGCCCGAATCCCCAGCGAGGGAACCCCGAAAGGGTCCCCGAAAAGGCCAGCCATGGACAGTCCGCACGCCGCCGAAAACCCGCCCCCGGTCCGCCACTCCCTCATCCGCGAGGGCATCGAGACGCTGGAGGACTCGCCCATCGTCGAGGTCTGGCGCATGGGCTATGGCCGCCAGGACGTCATCGGCATGTTCGCCGGCGAACCCGACGTGCCCACCCCCGCCTTCATCCGCGACGCCGCCGCCCAGGCGCTGGCCGCCGGCAAAACCTTCTACACCCCCAATCGCGGCATCCCCGCCATGGGCGAGGCGCTCAGCGAATACCTCGCCCGCACCTACAGCGTCGCCGTCCCGCCGAGCCGCATCGCGCTCACCCAGTCGGGCATGGAGGCGGTGATGCTCATCGCCCAGGCCACCGTGGCACTAGGCGACAACGTCATCGCCGTCACCCCCTCCTGGCCCAACATCATGCGCGCGATGCAGATCTGCGGCGCCACCATCCGCGAGGTCCCGATGACCGCCGGCACCGCCGGCTGGACGCTCGACCTCGCGGCGGTGGAGGCCGCCTGCGACGAGCGCACCCGCGTCATCTACCTCGCCTCGCCCGGCAACCCCACCGGCTGGATGATCGGCCGCGAGCAGGCCCAGGCCCTGCTCGCCATCGCGCGCGCCCGCAACATCGCGATCCTCGCCGACGAGGTCTATCACCGTACCGTCTACGACCGCGCCGTCGCCTTCTCCTTCCTCGAAATCGCCACGCCGACCGACCCGGTCTTCGTCGTCAACTCCTTCTCCAAGGCATGGGCGATGACCGGCTGGCGCCTCGGCTGGATCGTCTACCCCGAGGGCACGACCGACGCCTTCGAGAAGCTGATCCAGTTCAACACCTCGGGCGCGCCGGAGTTCCTCCAGCACGGCGCCATCACCGCCCTGCGCCAGGGCGAGAAATTCGTCGCCGAGTTCGCCGCCCGCTGCGGCGAGGGCCGCGCCGTGGTCAACCAGCGCCTGGCCGCCATGCCGCGCATCACCAACACGCCTTCCGCCGGCGCCTTCTACGCCATGTTCACGGTCGATGGCGTCACCGACACCCTCACCTTCTGCAAGCGCGCCGTCACCGAGGCCGGCATCGGCATGGCCCCCGGCACCGCCTTCGGCACCGGCGCCGAACGCCATGTCCGCCTCTGCTACGCCAAGAGCCCGGCGCTGCTGCACGAGGCGATGGACCGCCTCGCCCGCTTCACCCAGGGATACTGCGAGCCATGACCGCCATGCCCGACATCATTCGCACCACGCGAAGCTGGGGCCGCGAGGACGTCGCCAACGCGGCGTCGCACCTGAAAATCGGCACCGCCATCGCCCGCGGCCTGGCCAACCGCTGCCCCAATTGCGGCGAGGGCCATATTTTCGAGGGCTATCTCAGCGTGGTCCGGTCCTGCGAGCATTGCGCCATCCCGCTCGGCCGGCTGCGCGCCGATGACGCGCCGCCCTACATCACCCTGCTCATCGTCTGCCACATCGTCGTCGCCCTGCTGGTCGCGGTGGAAACCGCCTTCGCGCCACCCACCTGGCTCGAAGTCGCGATCTTCCTGCCGCTCACCGCCCTCCTCGTGCTCGGCCTGCTGCGCCCGATCAAGGGTGCCACCGTCGGCGTCATGCTCGCCGTCGGGCTCATGCCCAAGGACGATGCCTGACCTCATCCGCGTGACGCTGGCCGGCGAGGCGCTCACGCGGCTCTCGCCGCTGCTCGAAGCGGACCGCGCCCAGGCCGTCGCCGACCTGCTGGCGGATAATCGCTTCCGCCCCACCGCCCGTGCCGTACCACCGCTGGCGCTGCGCCTCTCGATCCAGGAGGGCCGCCTGGTGTTCGACATCCGCGACGAGGCGGACAACCCGCTGATCGCCCACGCGCTCGCCCTCGGCCCGTTCCGCCGCCTGATCCGCGACTACGAGATGCTGGTGGACAGCTACGCCACCGCCATCGCCGAGGGCCGCGAGGCACGCATCCAGGCCATCGACATGGGCCGCCGCGGCCTGCACAACGAGGGCGCGGAACTGCTCCGCCAGCGCCTCACCGCCCATATCGAGCTCGATTTCGAAACCGCCCGCCGCCTCTTCACCCTGGTCTGCGTCCTGCACACACGGCTCTGAACCCCCTCACTTGGCTCCCCGAACCGGGAAGAAACAAGGAAACACCATGAAGGTGGATGGCAAACCCTATCGCAGCATCTGGCTCGAACCCGACGGCCAGACCGTCGGCATCATCGACCAGACCCGCCTGCCCTGGGCCTTCGAGACCGCCACGCTGCGCACACCGGCGGACGCCGCCCACGCCATCAGCGCCATGCTGGTGCGCGGCGCACCGCTGATCGGCGCCACCGCGGCCTACGGCCTGGCGCTGGCCGCGCGCGAGGACGCCACCATGCCGGCGCTGGAACAGGCGGCAAAACGCCTCAACGCAACCCGCCCCACCGCGGTCAACCTCGCCTGGGCCACCAGCCGGATGCTCGCCCGTCTGCACGCCACCTCGCCGGCCGACCGCGCCAGGGCCGCCTTCGCCGAGGCAGCCCGCATCGCCGACGAGGACGCCGCCCAGTGCGAAGCGATCGGCCGCCACGGCGCGCCGCTCATCGAGGCCATCTCGACCTCGAAACGAGCCCGCGTCAACATCTTCACCCATTGCAACGCCGGCTGGCTCGCGACCGTGGACTGGGGTACCGCGCTGGCGCCGATCTACATCGCCCACGAGCGCGGCATCGACATCCATGTCTGGGTGGACGAGACCCGCCCGCGCAACCAGGGCGCCTCGCTGACGGCATGGGAGCTTGGCCACCACGGCGTCGCCCACACCGTCATCGCCGACAACGCCGGCGGCCATCTGATGCAGCAGGGCGCGGTCGATCTGGTGATCGTCGGTGCCGACCGCGTCACCCGCAACGGCGACGTCGCCAACAAGATCGGCACCTACCTCAAGGCGCTGGCGGCGCACGACAACGCCGTGCCGTTTCACGTCGCCGTCCCCTCCTCGACCATCGACTGGGCGCTCGCGAGCGGCCGCGACATCCCGATCGAGGAGCGCAACGGCGCCGAGGTCGCGAGCCTCACCGGCCTGGCCGCGGACGGCGCCATCACCACCATCCGGGTCGTCCCCGAAACATCCCCCACCGCCAACCCCGCCTTCGACGTCACCCCCGCCCGCCTCGTCACCGGCCTCATCACCGAACGCGGCACCTGCCCGGCAACCGCGGCCGGCCTGCGCGCCCTCTTCCCCGAAGCCGCCTGACGTGCCCGACGAGCATCCGCGCCCCGGCGCCGATGATGTAAAATCCATCCCTGGCAACGATGAAAAATACGGCTAGGATCGCGCGCGGCGCGCCGGGACTCGGGGGAGATGCTATCGACGGCCGCATGAACTCTTCGCGCGAACATCGGGATAAGCCGGGAAAACAATAATCCATGCGACGCATCCTGATCACATTCTCGGTGATGCTCGTTGCCAATGCGGCCTGGGCAGGTGCCGCCTGCGCACAAAGCCTCTCACCCGCCGCCGAGTTCGCGCGGGGCCAGGCCTACGCGAGGGGCCAGGGCGTACCGCGGGACGAAACGCAGGCGGTCGCATGGTGGCACCGGGCGGCGATGCAGGGTTATGCCCCGGCGGAAGACGCCCTCGGTGACGCCTACGACACCGGCCAGGGCGTGCCGACGGACTACGCGCGGGCGGTGGCGTGGTTCCGCCGGGCGGCGGCGCAGGGATATGCCCCGTCCGAAGCCAGTCTCGGTCGCGCCTACTACCTTGGCCGAGGCGTGTCGCAGGACTACCCGCCGGCGGTGGCATGGTTTCGCAGGGCGGCGGCGAAGGGCGCTGCCGTGGCGCAGTACGATCTCGGCGTCATCTACTATCTCGGCCAGGGCGTGCCGCAGAACTATGCGCGGGCAGTGGCGTGGTGGCGCAAAGCGGTGGTGCAGGGATATGCCCCGGCGGAAGCCACCCTCGGCATTGTCTACGAGTACGGCCAGAGCGTGCCGCTGGACTATGTCGAAGCCTACAAGTGGTACGAGCTTGCGAAGGCCGGAGCCGTCGTGGATCGGCAGCCCTATCTGGTCGCGTCGAAGTCCATGAAGTCGCTCGCGCCCAAAATGACCCCCGCCCAGATCGCCCGCGCCCAGGCCGCAGCCGCGGCCTGGTTTGCAGCCCATGGTGGAAGCCCCCCGTAGTCGGCGGCGCGATCGTCGCGCCAAGCGTCGGGCAAATCCGGTCCGATGCGCGGCCGCCCCCTACCCCGCCGCTTCACACCGAAATCCATCCCCCCACCGCCGGATGCGCCCGCGCGACGGCGAGGGAAAATGCGCGAAGCAGCAGACCGCATCGCTGTCGCACATCCCCTCCAGAAACCCGCGCCGCGTCCGCGCCGCCTGCTGCGCGTCCAGATCCGCCATCATCGACAGCTCGGGATAGCGCGCCTGCAGCGGCGAATGGATCAGGTCGCCGGTCAGCGCCGCGACGCGCCGCCCCCGGCCCAGCTCCACCGCGAAATGGTCGGGCGTATGGCCCGGTGTCGGCAGCAGCCGCAGATGGTCGTCGAGCGCGTGCGTGCTGGAAACCAGCTCGCTGCGCCCCGCCGCCACGATCGGCAGCACGGAATCCTCGATCGCGGGAATCGGCGATTTCGCGTGCTGCGCCTGCCAGTATGCCAGCTCCCTGGCCGAAAACACGTAGCGCGCCCGGGGAAAGGTCGGCACCCATCGCCCATTCTCCAGCCGCGTGTTCCACCCCACGTGGTCGGCGTGCAGATGCGTGCACATCACCACGTCGATGTCCTCGACCCCGAGCCCCAGCGCCGCCAGGCCGGCCATCCAGACGCCATCCGTCTTGCGGTGCCAGATCGGCCGGGTCGGCCGTTCCTTGTCGTTGCCGATGCAGGAATCCACCAGCACCACGTGGTGCGGCGTGCGGATCACGTAGCTCTGGAAGCACAGCACCACCCGCTCCTCGGCATCGAGCGCCGAGGGCGTCAGCCAGGACCGGTTTTCCGCCAGCACCGCCTCCGAAACCCCGGGCAGGAACTGTCGCACCGGCATGAACGCCGCCTCCATCTCCACGATCCGGTGGAGGGTGATGTCGCCCAGCACCATCGTGTTGCCCAGCACTTTTGCATTGCCCGCCACACCGTCCTTGCCGCTCATGCCCATCCTCCCCAAAACGCCGGCCCCCAACCGAAGAAAGCCGCCCCGAAACCAGCCATACGCCCACCGCGAGCAAGCCATGCCCGGTTTTCGCCTGGGCGACGCGGCCACGCCAAGCTAGGGTCGGGCGATGGACTCGTCCAACACCGGAGCCGCGCCGCCAGCATCGGCGGAACGCGCCCGCAAGACCATCATCGTCCTGCTCATCGTCGCCACCGCGATGTTCATGGAGCAGCTCGACGGCACGGTCCTTGCCACCGCCCTGCCCGCCATGTCCGAGACGTTCCACGTCAACCCGCTGCAGATGAACGTGGCGCTGACCGCCTACCTGCTGACGCTGGCCATGTTCATCCCCGCCAGCGGCAAGATCGCGGACCGCTTCGGCTCGCGCACCGTCTTCCGCACCGCCATCGCGCTGTTCACCACCGGCTCCATCCTCTGCGCCCAGGCGCCGACGCTCTGGGCGCTGGTCGCCGCCCGCATGCTCCAGGGCGCCGGCGGGGCGCTGATGTCGCCGGTCGGCCGCCTCGTCATGCTGCGCGTGGTCTCGAAGTCGGAGCTGGTGCGCGCCATGTCCTGGCTGATGCTGCCCGCGACCATCGGCCCCATCGTCGGCCCGCCGCTCGGCGGCTTCCTCGTCACCTATCTCTCCTGGCACTGGATCTTCTACATCAACGTGCCGATCGGCATCGCCGGCTTCGTCCTCGTCAGCATCCATATCGAGCAGATGAAGGAGGAAAATCCCGAACCGTTCGACGTGCGCGGCCTGGTCCTCGCCGGCTCCGCCCTCGCTTTCCTGATGTTCGGGCTGGAAATGGCGTCCGAGGGCGTGGGGTCACCAACCCTGGTCATCGTGCTGTTCGGCATCGGCGCCGTCGCCGCGGCCCTCTACACGATGCACGCCAGGCGCCATCGCCACCCGATCCTGGACTTCACGCTGCTGCGCATCCCCACGCTGCGGCTCTCGCTCGCCTGCGGCACGCTGTCGCGCATCTCGGTCGGCGCCATGCCGTTCCTGATGCCGATGATGTTCCAGCTCGGCTTCGGCTATTCGGCGGCGCAGAGCGGCCTCATCACCTTCGCCTCCTCCCTCGGCTCGCTGGCGGTGCGCGGCTTCGCCCCCGGCATCATCCGCCGCATGGGCTTCCGCCACGTGCTGGTGTGGATCGGCGCGCTCGCCACCCTGCTGCTGGCGCTGGCCGCGGCGTTCCGTCCCGGCTGGCCGATCTGGGCGATCTACACGCTGCTGATCGCGATCGGCTTTTTCCAGTCGCTGCAGTTCATGGCCTACAACACCATCGCCTATGCCGATGTTTCGCGCGAGGAGATGAGTGCCGCCACCAGCTTCTACACCACGTTCCAGCAGATGGCGCTGTCGCTCGGCATCGCCACGTCGGCGGCGGCACTCGCGGTCTCGATCCGCCTCAACGGCCACACCCAGCCGCATCTCTGGGACTTCACCGTGGCCCTGCTCTTCGTCTCCGCGATCTCGATGACGGCGCCGCTGCTGGCCACCCGCCTCGACGAAAACGCCGGCGAGGAAATGTCCGGCCACCACCACGCCACGCCGGCCCTGGCCAAGGCGCCGCATTGACCGCGCACAACCATCCGCGTGCCGCGGCACTCGCCCTCGCCGGCCTGCTCTTCGCCGCACTCGTCAACACCCCGGCGGCGGCGCAGACCCTCACCTACCTCAACGCCCCGCCAAACGGCGCGCGGATCGCCGCACCGCCGCGCCTCACCCTTTCCCTCGGCGGGCGCAGCGTCCGCGCGGTGATGGACACCGGCTCCACCGGCATCGTCGTCGCCGCGAACCTCATCCCCGGCTTCGCCCGCCTGCCGGGCCCGCCGGGCGTGCTCACCTATTCCAGTTCCGGGCGCATTATGCGCGGCCGCTGGGTCCGCGTCGCCGCCACCATCACCGGCGCCAACGGCCAGCGCGTCACCACCGCCCCAATCCCGGTCCTCGCCGTGACGCGGGAGGATTGCCTGCGCCTGGCCCGCAACTGCCGCCCCATCGCACATCCGCGCGGCATCGCCATGCTCGGCATCGGCTTCGGGCGCGAGGCCGACCACCAGCCGCAGAGCACGCCGGATCGCAACCCGTTCCTCGCCGTGCAAGGCCGCGGCGATCGCGGCTACATCGTCACGCGCCGCTTCGTGCGCATCGGCCTCACGCCCGCTTCCGCTGCCGGCTTCGCCACCATCCGCCTCACCCGCAACCCGCGCTGGCAGGACTGGAACCAGGCGCCAGCCTGCATCCGCGTCGCCACGTCTCCCCCCGCCTGTGGCGTCTCGCTGATGGATACCGGGGTGGTGATGATGTATCTCTCGGTCCCCGGCCCGCCGCTGGTGTCGGGCACCCGGCTGCACTTCCTGCTCGGCGCCACGGGCCCCGCCGACCGCGCCGTCGCCAGCTACGGCTTCGCGCTCGGCCATCACGCCTCGCCGCTCGCCCCGCGCGCGGTGGTCCGGGCGCATAACCCGCGCCCCTTCGTGAACCTCACCGTCCGCTTCCTCAACGGCTTCGACTATCTCTACGATGTCACCACCGGCACCGTGGGCTACCGACCTCACCCGCTGCCACGCCGGTAACGCCGCATTCCGCACAACCGGCGCATGGGCACCCTGTCGCCGCCGCCCTTGGCCATACGCGCCCCCTCGGGCAGGCTGCGCGCATGACGCAGCCGCAACAAGTCCGCCCCACTCCCGCGCGCCTGTTCGTCATCTTCGCCCAGATCGGCCTCACCAGCTTCGGCGGCGGCCTCAGCGCCTGGATGCTGCGCGCCTTCGTCCGCGAGCGCCCCTGGCTGACCGAGGAGGAGTTCCTCAACGGCCTCGGCATCGCCCAGGCGCTGCCCGGCGTGAACGTCACCAACATGGGCATCTGGATCGGCTACCGGCTCTGCGGCACCGCCGGCGCCATCGCCTGCGTCACCGCGGTCGTTATTCCGCCGGCGATCCTCATGGTGCTCATCGCCATCGGCTTCACCTGGCTCGAACGCTTTTCCCTCAGCCGGCCCGCGCTCGACGGTGCCGCCGCCGCCGCCATCGGCCTGTCCGGCTGGATGGGCATCACCGCCGCGCGCCGGGTGCCGCGCCGCGCCTTCCCGCTCGCCGTCATGGTGCTCAGCTTCCTCGCCGTGGCGCTGCTGCACGTGCCGCTGCTCTGGGTGGTGCTGGTCGGCGGCGTCATCAGCGTCACCGTGGAATACTTCCGTATCCGCAACGAACCCGATACAAGATGAACCCGCGCGTCGCCACCCTGTTCGGCATTTTCGCGCCGCTCTCGCTGCTCACCATCGGCGGCGGACAGACCATCATCGCCGACATCCAGCGCCAGGTCGTCGATGTGCACCACTGGATGAGTGCCGGCGCCTTCGTCACCCTGTTCGCCATCGCCCGCATGGCGCCCGGCCCCGGCTCGCTGCTCGCCACCCTGATCGGCTGGCAGGTCGCCGGCTTCTGGGGCGCGGTCGCCGCCACCATCGGCATCTTCACGCCCACCTGCGTGCTGATCTACGGCCTGGCGCGCATCTGGGCGCGCCATCGCGGTGCCGCTTGGCAGCGCGCGCTCGAGGGCGGCCTGCGCCCGCTCGCCGCCGGCATGATCCTCGCCAGCGTCTGGGTGCTGACCGCCTCGCTGGAGGGCGGCCTGCTCGCCCGCGCCATCGCCATCGCCGCCACCGCGCTGCTGCTGATCACCGAGATCTCGCCGCTGCCCCTGCTCGCGCTGGGCAGCGCCGCCTTCGTGCTGCTGCACCTGGTCTGACGCCGGCGCCTGCCGCCGGCGCAACGCGAGGCGGTGGCGGTCATTCACCAACCCGGCTAGGCTCGCCCAAACAACAGATCGACAGATTTTCGCAGCGCCACGTGGCATTCACTCGAAGTGAGGAACGGGAAGGGAAGGATGTATCCACAAGGCGATGCCGACCACGCCAGATTGCTGCGCGCGCTCTATCTCGGCGTCCTTGGCCGCGAGCCCGACCCGGCGGGCCTCCAATATTTCATGAACCGCCTGCGCGCCGCTCCCGATGCCATCGAGGCCGTCGCCGCCGAGTTCTTCACCTCCGCCGAACATCGGCAAAAGGCCCGGCTGATCGCGTCCCGCGCCCCCAACGAAACCCCGCGTTTCCGCGCCCCGGCGCAGCTGCGCCAGTCGCCCACCCCACCGCTGCGCGCCCTGGTGATCGGTTCCTGCCTTTCCGAAATGATCCGCGATGACATCGGGCGCGTCATTCCCGGCGCCTCCGCCGATCACATGATCCATAATCTCGGTGAGGAACTACCGGAGCGGCCGCCCCATCCCGTCGCCGACTATGCGTTCCAGCTCATCATTCCGCCGCTACGCTGCGTGATGCCCGAGGCGCTGCTGGCGCGCGTCGCGTGGGACGACACGGCGGGGTTCGAGCGCGGCTTCGCCCATTCCGAGCGCGTGCTGGTCCAGCTGCTCGAAGGCGCACTGGCCTATAACGCCCGCCACGGCCTCACCAGCTTCGTGGCAAATTTCCTCACGACCCAGGCCAATCCCATGGGCCGGTTCTTCGCCGGCAACGACATTCGCAACCCCGCCCGCTACGTCCGCCGCCTCAACGACCTCCTCGCCGAGTTCTGTGCCGGCCGAACCGGCGTCCACGTGCTCGACATCGACGAAATCGCCGCCCAGATCGGGCGCCGCCTCATCCAGGACGACGCCCTGTGGATGAGCAGCCATGCCACCTTCCTGTTCGATTTCGACCACGCCTACGACCATGCCCGCCTGCACCGCCCACCGCCGGTCAGCAGGGCCTTGGGCCTTGCCGTCGACGAGTTCCGCCTCGCCATCTGGGCCGAGGCCGAGGCGATGCTGCGCACCGTGCAGCAGCAGGACAGCGTCAAGCTCGTCATCTGCGACCTCGACGACACGCTCTGGCGCGGCGTCATCGCCGAGGAGGGCATCGGCAACCCCGAGCTCATCGAGGGCTGGCCCCTCGGCGTCATCGAGGCGCTGCAATGGCTGCGGCGCCGCGGCATCCTGCTGGCCATCGTATCGAAGAACGACGAAGCCAGGATCCGCGAGCTATGGCCGCATTTCATGGAATTGCATCTGCCTCTGGAACATTTCTGTTCCATAAGGATCAACTGGCGTCCCAAGTCGGAAAATGTCGGCGAGATCCTGCGGGACTGCAACCTTCTCGCCCGCAGCGCCGTTTTCATCGATGACAATCCAGTCGAGCGCGAAGGCGTGCAACAGGCTCATCCCGGCATCCGCGTTCTCGGCGCCGATCTCTACGCCATCCGCCGCACCCTGCTCTGGTCACCGGAAACCCAGATCACGACGGTCACGGCGGAAACCGCCAGGCGAACCGAAATGATCCAGACACAGATCGCGCGCGAACGTGTCCGCGAGGCGATGCCGCGTGAGGCCTTCCTCGCCTCGCTGGACGTGCTCGTCCGGCGAATGACCATCACCGACAACGCCCATCCCCGCTTCGCCCGCGCCTTCGAGCTCGTCAACAAATCGAATCAGTTCAACACCACCGGCGAACGCTGGTCCACCGAGCAGGCGCATCGCTTCCTTGCCGCCGGCGGCCGCCTCGAAGCCATCGATGTCCGCGACAAATTCAGCCAGTACGGCCTGGTCGGCGTCGCCGTTGTCGAGGGCGACCTGCTGCGTCAGTTCGTGATGAGCTGCCGCGCCCTCGGCCTCGAGGCGGAGATCGCCTTCCTCCTCACCCTCGCCGGCGAAATCTCCGACCGCGAGGGTCAGGTTCGTGGCCGCATCGTCACGACCGACGCCAATTTTCTCGCCCGCGATCTTTTTGCACGGCTGGGCTTTCGCGAGACGGCGCCCGGCGTCTGGCTCGGCCCCGCCGATCCGCGCCCGCCCATCCCCGCACACGTCACCCTCGCCACCGCCGAGCTGCTGCCCGCCTGACCCGGACCGGATCGCAAGGCAGGCCGGCCACCGCCGAGAGGCGAGGCCGGCGCATCACCTCACAGCGATTTATGCGACCCGTCGCACATCGGCGCCGCCTTGCTGTGCTTGCAGCCGCAGAACCAGGCGTCGCCGTTCTTCTCCGCCTTGTATTCCATCGGCGAAAACCCGCTGCCCTTGTGCGACCCGTCGCAGAACGGCTGGTTCTTGCTCTGCCCGCAGGCGCACCACCAATAGGATTTCCCGGCCTCGACCTCGACCTTGTAGGGCGATTTCTGGGCGATATGCGGCTCGGCCATGCGACTCTCCTCAAACTTGTTCGATATCGAACAATACCCTAACCCGCCATCTTGTCCAGCCGCCACCTTGTCCAGCCGCTTGTACAACAGCGACTGCGCGTGCGCCGCCCCATCCGGCCCCATGGCAAACCCCGGCACGCTGCCCGCAAGCACCCAGCCGCGCCCCCGATACAACCGCTCCGCGGCACCGCCGGTCTCGGCATCGAGCGTCAGCAACGTCCGCCCCAGCCGCACCGCCTCCCCCTCCGCCGCCGCCAGCAGCGCCGCCCCGATGCCGCGCCGCCGCGCCCAGGGTGCGACCAGCAGCTTCTTGACCTCGGCGCGATGGCGCTGCGTCGCCGGCACCGCGAGGTCGAGCATGACGCAGCCGGCGATCCGCCCGTCGAGCCAGGCGAGGGCGATCCGCCGCTCGCCCCGCGCGGCCCGCGCCGCCCGCTCGCGCCAGTAGGCAAGGGCCACGGCCGGCGCCAGCGGCGCCACATGGCCCAGGCTCGCGCCCCCCTCCACGCACGCCACCAGCAGGGCCGCGAGCCGCCCCACCGCACTCTCCGCCTCCATCGCGTCGAGCACCCGGATCTCGACGCCCACCAGCGGCTTGCGATAGCGAAACTCCAGCGTGTGCGCGAGGTCGTTGCAAACCCGTATCGGCCCCGAGCGCAGAAAATCCTGCTTCTCATAAAACGCATGCGCCCGCGAAAACCTGGTGTCGGACCACAGCACCAGCTCGGCCCCGCCGCCGGCGCGCGCATGCGCCTCCACCGTCGCCACCAGCCGCGCCGCCAGCCCGCCGCCGCGCGCGCCCGGCGCCACATACATCCGCACCAGTTCCCAGGTCTCGCCCGCCCCTTCCAGCGGGTGCGTCCCCACCATGCCGACCACCTCGCCATCCTGCTCGGCCGCCCACACCGCCCCGCCCTCGGCCGCGACATGGCTCGCCCAGGCGCGCAGATCCGGCGCATCCGCATCGAGGTCGAACACGCAGCCGGGATAGGAAAGCCAAGCCTCGCGCACCAGCGCGATATAGGCCCTGGCGTCGTCGTCCCGCCCGGCCCGGATCACCGCGGTCACGCTCATCGCGGGAAAGCCGACCTCAGGACAGGCCGGCGACGAACGCCCCGATCCGCCGGCAGCCCTCCACCAGGCTCGCCTCGTCGGTCGCATAGGACAGCCGCAGATACGGACTCATCCCGAACGCCGCCCCGCCCACCACGCCGACATACTGCTCCTCCAGCAGTGCCTCGGCGAAATCCTGGTCGGTTTCGATCCGCCGCCCGCCCGCACTGGTCCGCCCGAGGCAGCCGGCGATGCTCGGGAACACGTAAAACGCCCCCTCCGGCCGGTGGCACGCCAGGCCCGGGATCGCGTTCAGCGCATCGACCACGATGTCGCGCCGCCGCCGATAGAGCGCCGCCCGTTCCGCCACCAGTTCCTGCGGCCCGTCGAGGGCCGCCGCCGCCGCCGCCTGGCCCACCGCTGAAACCCCCGCCGTCGCCTGGCCCTGCATGGTCACCATCGCGCGGATCAGCTCGCGCGGCCCGGCCCCGAACCCGATCCGCCAGCCGGTCATCGCATAGGTCTTGGACACGCCGGAGATCGTCAGCACCCGGTCCGCGATCGCCGGCGCCGCGCGCGCGATGGAGGCAATCGGCGCCTCGCCATAGGAAAGATGCTCATACATCTCATCCGACATCACCCAGACATGCGGGTGACGCGCCAGCACGTCCGCGATCGCGCGCAGCTCGTCCGCGTCGCACGCCGCCCCCGTGGGGTTGTTCGGCAGGTTCAGCACCAGCCACTTCGTCCGCGGTGTGATCGCCGCCTCGATATCCTCAGGACGCGGCTTGAACCCATTGTTCTGATAGCAATTCACCACCACCGGCGTCGCCCCCAGCAGGCGCGTCATCAGCGGATACGCCCCCCAGTACGGCGCCGGCACGACAATCTCGTCGCCCTCGTCCACCGTCGCCATGAAGGCATCGAAAATCACCTGCTTGCCGCCATTGCCGACCATGATCTGGTCGAGCCCGAACTCCAGCCCGTTCTCGCGGGCGAATTTCCGCTGCACCGCCTCCTTCAGCCGCCGCGTGCCGTCCTGCGGCGGGTATTTGGTCTCGCCGGCCAGCGCGGCCCGATGCGCCGCCTCGATCGCATGCGGCGGTGTCGCGAAATCCGGCTCGCCGATCGTCATCATGATCACGTTGTGCCCGGCCTCGCGCAGCGCCCGCGCCCGCACCGTCATCGCGACGGTCGCCGCCACCCGCGCCCGCCCGAGCCGCCGCGAAAACCCCGGCTTTCCCTCCTCAGCCGCCTCGGCCGGCATGCCCTAGCGCAGCCCCTGGCAGAAGCGCTGGATGCGGGTGCAGGCCTCGCGCAGGCTCTCGGTGTCGGTGGCGTAGGAGATGCGGAAATGCCCGGGGTACATGAACGCGGCACCATGCACCGCCGCCACCCCCTCTTCCTCAAGCAACGCGAGAGTAAAATCCTCGTCGTTGTTGATTTTCTTGCCCGCCGCAGAGGTCTTGCCGATGCACCCATGCACGCTCGGGAACACGTAGAACGCACCTTCCGGCCGATGGCAGGTAATCCCCGGCGCCGCGTTCAGCATGCCGACAACGAGGTCGCGCCGCTGCTTGTAGACCGCCACCATCTCGCCGATGAAATCCTGCGGCCCCTCCAGCGCCGCCAGCGCCGCCGCCTGGCTCACCGAGGAGGTGTTGGACGTGCTCTGGCTCTGCAGCTTGTCCATCGCCTTGATCATCGCCAGCGGCGCGCCGGCGAAGCCGATGCGCCAGCCGGTCATCGCATAGGCCTTGGAGCAGCCGTTCATGGTGATGGTGCGGTCGCGCAGCTTCGGCTCCACCTCGACGATGGTCGCCGGGCGGAACCCGTCATAGACCAGCTTGTCGTAGATATCGTCGGTGAACACCCACACATCGGGGTGGCGCAGCAGCACGTCGCAGATCGGCCGCAGATCCTCGCGCGAATAGGCCGCCCCGGTCGGGTTGCAGGGGTTGTTGATGAACACCCATTTGGTGCGCGGCGTGATCGCCGCCTCCAGGTCCTCGGCGCGCAGCTTGAAGCCGTTGTTCTGCCCGCACGGCACCAGCACCGGCTTGCCGTCCGCCAGCGCCACGATGTCCGGGTAGCTCACCCAGGCCGGCGTCGGAATGATCGCCTCGTCGCCGGCATTCAGCGTCGCCACCATGGCGTTGAAGATCACCTGCTTGCCGCCGGTCGAGATGATGATCTCCTCGGGCTTGTAGTCGAGCCCGGAGTCACGGCGGAACTTCTCGGCCACCGCCCGGCGCAGCGCCAGCGTGCCGGCGACGTCGGTGTATTTGGTCTCGCCGCGCTGGATCGCCGCACAGGCGGCATCCTTGACGAATTGCGGCGTGTCGAAATCCGGCTCCCCGGCCGAGAGCGAGATGATATCCCGCCCCGCCGCCTTCAGCGCCCGCGCCTTGGTCGCCACGGCGATGGTCAGGCTTGGGGAAATACGGTCGAGGCGTTCGGCGATGATCGACATGGCGCTGTCCAGCGGTTGCAGGGGCGCGCAACCTAGCCAAGGATTCCCGCAGCGACCACCCCCGCCCAGCGAAATCCTGCCCCGCCATCCTACGCTGGAGCACGCCAAAGTGCCCCGCGCTCATCCGACCGACCATGAGCGCTGCCGCCGCGTCAATTTCTGATCGCGTCAGAGGCGTTGCCCAGCTCGAAACCAGATCGCGGAGAAGACGAGCGGAAAGCTGTCCATTAGCCAGTCGCTCCAATTGTCAGGTTCTGGGTTAATTCGTCGGGCGGCCGGCTCCGCGTCCGCTGCATGGTTGAGGACACGGAGAGCCATGTCGGACGCTCTTCCCATGAACTCGTCATCCACATACTCGCCTGTGTCCCACCAACGCCAGCCGCCCGCGTGCGCGGCGAACTCGTTCCGAAGGAAGTAAACATCGTCCGCTAGCCGTGCATCATCTTGGTGCAGGTCCAGCGTCGCGATCAGATCAGAGCGGCTACGCCGAGGATCGCCGACCACGTTGGTCCAGCCGATCGTCTGCAACGATTGCAACACGCAGTCAAAGGCTACCAGGGCTTCGAGTCCGAAGCCGGAGGACAAGAGTGACCGGCCGCGTAGAAAATGGAACACAGCCTGATGAACCACCGGATCGAATGTGTTTCGGAGTGTCCAGCGGGATCGGCTGCGAGGTACCGCCTCGACTCCTCCCCATCGGCTAACACTGTCCTCAATCCCGGCCGAAAGCGCTTTTCTTGGCAAGACCGGAGGAGTAACCGCTCTGTAGCGTCGACTATGCACTTCCGAACCGAATGGGTGAAGAACTACGCGGTCTCTCTCCCAAGCGATCATCAATACCTTAGCGACATACGAACGATGGATGTACTGACGCGCGTAATGCCCCAACCACGAGAGCACGTCGTAGACATATTCATCGCGGAAGGCCGTACGCCAGCCGAAACCCCACCCCGGAACGACTGTGCTGACCGCCAGCCCTTTCTGGCAGGCGGCTACCCGCCAACCCCAGCCGGAAGCATGGAAGTGGGGGGCCGAGTGATCGCCGAGCAGGATCGTCATGCATTCCAACCAAGAGTCGCGATTGGCTATCTCGTCAACGAAGCGGTCCACTCCCGACGCGAGTTTGCCGCGCATTTTGGGTGGTTGGCCGGTTTCGTCGAACCACTTAAGGATGACAGATTTTGCGCGAGCCTTCCGATTTAGCGGGCGGAGATTCATGAAGACCTTTGACTTGAGCGCTTCTGACGGCGCCATGGGATTGGGTGCCTGAGCCGCTACAAAATACCAGATCACAGGGATACGGCGTAAACGTAGTGATCATCGCTATCGGTCCCGGCCCACCAGCCCTCCCCGTCACGCCCCGCTCGTTGATCCCCCGTCAAGAAGGTACAAGCCGCGCCCCCATGCTCGCAAGCTCCGCCGGCGACAGCCAGTAGATCGCCCCGGGCCGGGTCACGATCATGTGGCCGATGATCTCGGACGGCACGCCCAGCGCCGCACAATCCCGCGCGATCTGCGTCGTAACCGCTTCGGTTGCTATCGTCTCCCTTCCGCTGGCGACTGATACGCTGTGAACGCCGACATGCGCGGACGCGGCCACGATCTTGAGAGGTGACGCAGCCAAAACAAGAAAGCATGCAGAAGCGCACATCGAGTGCGGCGGAATAACAACCGGCAACCCCACTTGCAAAACTACCTTTGCCAACATCTCCGCCCAGGCTATCGAGCCCCCTGGCGAGTTCACCACCAGCACCGGCTGCGAGCTTGGATAGTCCCGGTCGAGCCTGCCGAACATCGCGACGATGCGGTGCGCGCAGGCATCCGCCATGACGCCATCAATATGCACGAAGGCGGTCCGCCGGTCGCCCGACATGCGATAGCCGATCCGCATCCGGCACGGCGCCGCGACCGCGTCGATCGCCTGGCTTGATATCGCGGGCATGCTCGGCACCCCGCCCGCCACCGTCATATACGTGGCCGTTACCGGCATCGGCGTCGCGGCGAGCGGCATCGACGCGGTTGCCGGGGCCGGTGCTCGCGCGGGTGCGGGCGCCGGGGCCGATGCCGCATCCCGCAGCGATGCCACGGCGCCGGTCATCGGCTGCCCGGCACACGCCGCGGTCATCGCCGCGAGCAGCAGCACCGGCGCGTGGCGCAGCACACGCCTCGCCACACCTCGCCTCAAGCCGCCCAACGTCACGAAATCGGCCGTCATCGCCCGCATCTCCTCATGTCGGCAGCAGCCGCACGCCCATCGCCATCAGCTCATCGGGGGTCAGCCAGTAGATCTTGCCCGGCGGCGTCTCCACGAGATGCCCGACGATCGAGGACGGCACCCCGAGCTGCGCCAGGATGCGCGCGAAATCCGTCGTTACCGCCTTCGATCCCTCGGTCTCATGCCCGGGCTGGCTCTCCGCCGCGCTGTGCACGCCGACATGCGCGGTCTGCGAAACGTATTTCGTCCGCGACGCCGCCAGGATCAGAAAACACGCGGAGGCGCACATCCCCCCCGGCGGCACCACCACCGGCAGCCGGTCGAGCTCCACCATCCGCCCCATCCGCATCGCCGTCTGCAACGCGCCCCCCGGCGAGTTCAGCACGAAATAAAGCTGCCCTTTGGGATAGTGCGCGCGTGCCGTCGCCACCACGCGCTGGAGCCGCGCCTGGCAGCCCAGCGTGATCATGCCGCTGATCGTCACGCCGACGGTCCGCCCGCCATCGCCACTGCCCTCGGTGATGGAGGTGCCGCAGACCCGCGCCGGTGCCGCCACCACTCGCGCCACCGTCCCCGGGGACCGCGAGCCAGGCAGCCCCGAGCCGGGCGATCCCGCGCTGGGCAGCCCACCAGAACGCGCGCCGCCAGACGGCAACACCACGGCAGGCACGGGCGTGGGGGCCGAGACAGGCATCGGCGCCAGCGGCGTCGGCCCAGTCGGCAGCGCCGCCGATCTCACTCCCGACGTCGCCAGATTTGCGGTCATCGACCCCTGCGCCAGCGGCCTTCCACCATCCTGGCGCCGCATGCGCCCGGCGCGGTTCATGCACGTCGCCGCCTCGCCGAACGAGGCATGCTGGCTCACAAAATCGAGGCACCGGTTCTCAAATGCGGTGGCACTCTCCCCCGGCGACGGCAGGAACGCATCCGCCGTCGGCGCCACCGGCACCGCGCTCGAACAAGCAGCCAACAGCAGCAGCGCCGCGCCGCTGCCGGCGCGCAACAAATGCCTCATGCCTCGTTCCTGAAATCCGGAAAGTCGTGGGTGTCGTGGGTGTCGTGGGTATCGTCAGGCGTTAGGCGTTAGGCGGCAGGCATATCGTTCTCCGTCCGTCTCGTTCCGCTTTCGTCTTGTCCGGCCTTCGTCCGTGCTCGATCCGTCTCGTCCGTCGTCGGCGGCGACGCTCCTTCGCGCCGCCCGTGCGTCTCAGCCCCCAGCCGCCGGAGGCGGCGGCGGCAGCGGCATGTGGGAGCGGGTGTACTCCGCGCGTATCCAGTATTTTTTATGATGGTGATGCGTGGGGTCGGTGAGGAACGGCACGCCAACCGCCCCGTCGCCACTCGCCGCCGCATAGGGAACCGCGCCCGCCTCACCCGAAGCCGGCATGGCCGCGCCCGGCTGCGCCGAGGACGGCTCGACCAGCGCGATCGCCGTGCCCGGAATATGCGCCGGCGCCACCGCCGCCGTCGCCACCGGCACCGTCGCCGAGCGCTGCACCGCCAGCTTCATCGGCGGTGCCGCGGAAGCCGCACGGCCGTCCACCGCCTGCGCGATCCGCGCCACGTCCTCCGCCGAAAGCCGGTTGCCGATCAGCGCCTGAGACTGCTCCTTGTCACCCTGCAACGCATAGAGCAGGCCGAGATTGTCGCGCGCCCGCCCCGGCGAGTCCGAGGCGCTCGCCACCGGCGCCAGCACCGCGGTCGCCTGGCGCACATGCCCCTGCAGCATCAGTGACATCGCCAGGTCGTTGCTGATCACCGGGTCACCGGCGCGCCGCTTCAGCGCCTCGCGATACAGCACCTGCGCTGCCTCGTGCCGCCCGACGAGGTCGAGGGCCACCGCCTTGTCCACCTTGGCATCGACATCGCCCGGCCGCACCGCGAGCAGCCGGTTATACATCGCCAGCGCCTCGCGCGTGTCCCCGGCATCGATCGCCAGCCGCGCCGCCGCCGTCAGCAGTTCGGGATTGTTCGGGCGCGCGTTCAGCCGCGCATCGATCAGCACCCGCGCCGGCCCGATCTGCCCGAGCTTGGCCATCGCGTCCGCCGCCTGAACCTGAAGCTTGCTGTCGGACGGGTTCATCGCCGCCGCCTCGCCATACATCGAGGAGGCGAGCTTCACGTTACCCGCCGCGGCAGCCGCCTCGGCGACATGCATCCGGCTCGCCGCCGTGAGCTGCGGCTGCGCCGTCCCGCCCGCCGCACAGGCCGAAACCGCGGCACAACTGGTCATGATCGCGAGCCGGCGCAGCGTCTGGAGGGAAAGCGTCGTCATGGCACGCTCCGTTACGGATAGATATCGTTTCACTTATGTGTAACGATCGGATGGAAATTAGCGGGCTTGAGCGGGCGCACCCCGGTCGCCTGCTGCGCCTTCGCCTTGTGTCCGGCGCCGTACATCGTGTCCATCAGCCGCATCATCGGCGAGCCCAGCAGGGCGATGAACAGCGCCGGCAGAATGAACAGCACCAGCGGAAAGATCAGCATCGAGGGCAGTTTCACCGCCTTCGCCTCAAGCTTCGTCATCTGCTCGCGCCGCAGCTCGTTGGAAACCGCGCGCAGCGCCTGGCCCAGCGGCGTGCCGAACCGCATCGACTGGGCGATGATGCTCGCCATCCGCCGCACGCCATCGACACCGGAACGCTCGCCGAAATTATTGAACGCCTGCTGCCGGTCCGAAAGCACCCGCAGATCATTGATCAGCAGCGTCAGGGCGGAAGCCATGGCGTTGTTGGACTGGCGCATCTGCTTCGCCACTTCCTCGAGCGCCGCCTCAAGCCCCATCCCCGCCTCGGCGCACACCACCAGCAGGTCAAGCGCATCCACCACGCCGCGCTGCAGCGCCTTCACATACGGCCCGCGCAGCAGCTTCAGCCCCATCTCCGGCACCAGCATTCCCGCCGCCAGGCCGATCGCGGCAAACACCACGATGCGCATCATCGGCATATGCGCAAACACACCCCAGATGATCACCGCGATCGGCGTCAGCACCATTCCCAGCACCTTGACCGCGATCACCACCGGCAGCAGCCGCTTGGCGTTCAGCCCCGACGCCTCCAGTACCGCCTCGATCACTTTCAGATCGTTATCGGAATAAATCTTGGTGCGGTTGCGCACCACCTGGCCCAGCCCCTGCAACAGGCGCGTCAGCACGCCCTGCTTGACCCGCATATCGGTGCCGCCCGCCGGCGCGGCCAGCGACAGCCGCATGATCCGTCCCTCGAGGTCGCTCACCCGCGCCTCACGCAGCAGCATCACCGTCGCCGCCGCCACCAGCAGCACGATGCCGGAGCCAAGAAACATGAACAGCAGAACGCGTTGGTCCATCGTCCCTGCCCCACCTACTCCGATGTCGCCTTGGTGATCATCTGCTTCATCGTGAACCAGCCGCAGATCAGCGACACGCCGCCGATGAACAGCAGATGATTGCCGCGCGTGGTGTTGATCAGCGGCCCCAGAAACCCTTTCTGGGTCGTCGCCATGATGCCGCCGCCGATGAACGGCAGCACGCTCAGCACATAGGCGGAAAACTTCGCCTCCGCCGCCATGGCGCCGGCCCGCTCGGAGATCGCTATGCGCTGGCGGATGGTGTCCGCGAGCCGCATGATCACCTCGGAAAGCTTGCCGCCGCTGCGCCCCTGCACGCCGAGCGTCACCGCGAAAATCGCGTATTCCGAAACCTTGGTGCGCCGGAACATCCGCATCAGCGCCTCATCCACCGAGACCCCGAGCATGATGTCGCGGCTGATGCGTGCGAACTCTTCCTTGGTCGGCGATGGCATCTCGCGCGCCACACTGGAAAACCCCTCCGCCACCGGCAGTCCGGCCAACGTCGAACTCACGATCAGCTCGATCATGTCCGGCATCTGCCGCCGCAGCTTGCGCCCATAGGCACGCATCTCGGAGGTGAAGATCGAGCGCAGGAACATCATGCCGACGACGATGCCGATCGGAATATCCACGGTCAGCGGCAGATAGAGGTTGAGAAACACCACCGTCATCGTGCCGACGAGCACCGATATCAGCACCACCACGGGTATCGGGTATTTGCGCGCCTCGGGCAGGTTCTCCGGCATCGCAACGAGCCGGCGCAGAATCGATGCGATGCCGCCGCTGCGCGCTTCCACCAGGCGCAGGCGTCGCGTCTGCGCCTCGATCGCGCCGGCATGCGCCTGCCCCACCAGTCCCGCGACCCGCGCCTCCAGCTTGCGCCCCTGCCCGTCTGTCCGCAGCACCACCACGGCCACTAGCGGCACCGCAAAAAGCATCATCAGCGGAACGATCAGGCCGATGCCCATCTCACGCCTCCTTGATCGCCTCGTTCCACGCCCGGTCGAACCCGAAATATTCGAGCCGGCTCCAGAACGAGGGCCGCGCCGGCCCGATCGTGTAATGGCCCTGCAACCGCCCGCGCGCATCCTCGCGATCGAACTCGAACGCCGCGATGTCGCTCATCGTCACCACATCGCCCTCCATCCCCACCACATCCGTCACCTGCACCACCCGCCTGCCGCCATCGCGCATGCGCTGGATCTGGATGATGAGGTCGAGCGCGCCGACAATCTGCTGGCGAATGGCGCGGATCGGAAGGTTGAAGCCCATCAGCACCATGTTCTCGATACGCGCGATCGCGTCGCGCGTCGTGTTGGCGTGGATGGTCGAGATCGAGCCGTCATGGCCGGTGTTCATCGCCTGCAACATGTCGAACGCCTCGGCGCCGCGCACCTCGCCGATGATGATGCGGTCGGGGCGCATACGAAGCGCGTTGCGCACCAGGTCGCGCTGCGTGATGGCGCCGCTGCCCTCCAGGTTCTCCGGCCGCGTCTCCAGGCGCACCACATGCGGCTGCTGGAGCTGCAGCTCCGCCGCGTCCTCGACCGTGATGATCCGCTCGGAATGCTCGATCATGTTGGACAGCGCGTTCAGCATCGTCGTCTTGCCCGAACCCGTGCCGCCCGAGACGATGATGTTGAGCCGGCAGCGCGCGGCGATACCGAGCAGCCGCGCCAGCCCAGGCGTCATCGCGCCGTAGGCCACCAGCGCATCGAAATCCAGCTTTTTCTTGGTGAACTTACGAATCGAGAGGCACGGGCTGTCGATCGCCAGCGGCGGAAAGATGATGTTGACGCGGCTGCCGTCGGCAAGCCGCGCATCCACCATCGGGCTGCTCTCGTCGATGCGCCGCCCCACCCGGGTCGCGATCTTCTGGGAGATCGAGGTGATATGCTGCGCGTCACGAAAGCGAATATCCGCCCGCTCCAGCTTGCCGCGCCGCTCGACATAGATGTTGGTCGGCCCGTTGACCAGAATATCGGCCACGGAATCATCGCGCAGCAGAAACTCGAGCGGCCCGTAGCCGATCATGTCGTTGGCCAGTTCCTCGGCCAGCGCCGCCTGCTCCTTGGCGGAAAGTTCCAGCCGGTCCTCGTTGCCGATCTCGTGGATGATCTGCTCGATCTGGCGCGCCAGCTCCGCCGCCGGCAGCAGCGTCGCCACACTCGTGTCGATCTGCTTGAGCACCCGCTCGCGCAGCGGCGCCAGCACCATCGAGGCGGTCGGCGCGGCGGCAACGGCCTCGACCGGCGCGGGCGCGACCGGCATCATCGCCGCCACCGTCGCGGCCGGGCTTTCCCCTGCCCCCGAGGCGGCACGCGCGACCGCGGCGGGAGCCGGCTTCGCCCCTGCCGACGCGGAAGCTGCCGTCGCCGACGGGTGCACCGCCTCCATCTCGCGCCTGCCGAAGACCTTCATCCGCCTGCCCTCACCGCTTCATCAACCGTTGCAGCAGCGAGGGCTTCTCCCCCGCCACCCGCATGCCCACGATCTCGCGCACCAGCGGCGCCAGGTGCTTGCTGATCGCCGGCACCGATTTGCGGGCCGCGACCCCGAGATTCATCGTCTCGATCATCTTCCGCCCGAGATCGGGGATCACCGCGTCCGGTCCGCCCTCAAGCCCCTTCTGCACCAGCGCCAGCGACAGCCCGCCCTTCATGTCGGCGCGGTTCAGCACCGTGAAGACGCGCTCCGAGCCGCACAGCCCATGCATCATCCGCTTGATCGCCTGGGTGTCGCGCACGCTCGCGATATCCGGGCCCAGCACCGTCACCACATGCCGCGCCGGTATCACCGCCTCACGCATCTCGCGCGGCATCGGCATCGGCAGGTCGATGACGATATAGTTGAACTTCTGCTGCAGCAGCTTGATCACCCGCGCCACACCTTCCTCGGTGATGCGCAGTTGCGCCTCGATCGGCTCTTCGGCCGAGATCAGCCGCAGCCGCTCCTCGATCTGGATCGCCGTGCGCTCCAGAAACAGCGCGTCCGCCCGCTCCGGGTCCTCGAGCGCGATGCGCAGCCCCGGCCCCGACCGCGCGGAGAGCTTGAGCGCCGCGGTGCCATGGTTCAGGTGCAGGTCGAGCAGCGCCACATGCGCCTTGCTGACATGCGCGATCTCGAGCGCGGTGTTCACCGCGATCGTGGTCGACCCCACGCCGCCGCGCGCGCCGCACACCACCACCACATGCCCGCCGCGTCCGCCCGCGGGAAGCTCGCCGACATCCGTCAGATGCGGCAACAGCAGCCGCTGCACGCTGTCGCGCGTCAGCGGCTTGGGCATGTAGTCCGTTACCCCCCGCTCCTGCACCACCTGGCGATAGAACGCGATATCGGTGTTCTCGCCGATCACCAGCATCTTGATGTCGGGCGGGCAGATCCGCGCCAGCGCGTCGAGCGCCGCCAGCGGGTCCTCGAGCCCCGAAACATCGACGATCGCCGTCTCCGCGGTCGCGTCCTTCTCGAAGAACTTCATCGCCTGCGACAGCGAGCCGCGCCGCACGTCAAGCTCGTCTGCGATGCTCTGCAGGCCCTGGCGCAGGATGTTGGCGCTCTCCTCGTCGGCGAGGAAGGCGACGATCTTGCGACCAAGCCCGCCCGAACCTTCGGCGCTGCTGCGTGGCGCCTCGGCCACCGCGCCCGTGCTAACCGCCCCCATTGCTGCCTCCCGCACCACCTGAGCCACCCGACCCACCGGAACCGCCGGAACCGCCGGAACCGCCCGAACCATAAACGGAATCAGCCGAGGTGTTCGGCAGATGCGCCCGCGTGCCGGCGATCAGCTTCGCCACCGGCGAGGCCGCCTCGCTGCCCACGGCGCCGTCCATCGGCCGGCCGGCGATGAGGTCATGCGGGTCGGCGACCATCGCGCGCAGATTGGCGCGGTTGTCGTAGGTCGGCGACCAGGTGCCGGGCTGGGAGAACGGGTCCTGCGCGAGCGAGCAGGCGCCGAGCGCCAGCAGCAGGCTCATGGGAAGCAGCCGCTTCATCGCACCCTCACTTCAGAATAAAGCCGGCATCGAGCGCCGACGTGCCCGCAGGCGTTGTCGCCAGTTGCCGGCCAAACAGAATCCGGCCGAGATCCGTTGCGGGCCGGAAATGATCGGTCGGTGTCCGCAGTGCCGTCGGGTCGGAAACCGGCCGGACGATATACGGCGTCACGATGATCACCAGCTCGCTCTCGCCGCGCTGAAAGGCGTTGGACTTGAACAATGCCCCCAGGATCGGCAGCTCGCCTAGCCCCGGCAGCGCGTTGGTCGCGTTCGTCGATGTCTTCTGCAGCAGCCCGGCGATGGCGAAGCTCTGCCCGCTGCCCAGCTCGATCGTCGTCTCTGCCCGTCTTACGGTCAGCGCCGGGATCGTCAGCGTCCCGGTGCCAAACGGCACGCTCACCTCACCCTGCGTCGACAACTGGCTCACCTCCGGGCGAATGCGCAGGTTGAGCCGGTTCGGCGACAGCACGGTCGGCACCAGCGCCAGACTGACGCCGAACTGCTTGAACGCGATGGTCACCGTCGGCGCGCCGTTCGAGGATTGCGCCGCAACCGGAATCGGGAACTCGCCGCCGGCCAGGAAGCTGGCCGTCTCGCCGGACTGCGCCGTCAGGTTCGGCTCGGCGAGGATCGTTACCAGGTTATCCTGCGCCAGCGCGTCGATGACGCCGTTGACGTCATAGCCGGACTTTGAAAACGCTCCGGTGGCGACACCCTGAATGGAATAGGGCGTGTCGGAGGAAAGGGCCGCGACGGCACCCCCGGCCAGCCCGAGCAGCCAGCCAGACTTATGATAAGCGGCGTTGGTCGAGAAATTCTGCCAGTTGAACCCGAGCTGGCGAGTGATGTTCCGGTCGATCTCGGCGATGCGCACCCGCACATTCACCTGAATGCTGCCCAGCACCGTCAGTTGGTTGTTCACCTTGAACGCCGGCCCGATATAGCCCTGTGCGATCGAGACCGCAGATTGCGCGATCTGCGCCGTCGCCACCGTCCCGGTCAGGATCAGCGAATGCCCGCCGGCACGCCCCAGCACGCCCTGCGCGCCCGGCACCGACTGGTTGATCGCCGCCTGCGCCGCGCTCGCCAGCGCCGGCGTCACCGTCGTCGGCGTGGCCGCCTTGGGCTGCTGCGCCGCCGTGGACAGCGTGGCGCCGGTCTGCATCCCCGGCGTCACCATCACGTCATACTCGGCGATCGGCGTGCCGTCGGGCCGCGCCGCGATCACCGTCGTCCGCCCCGGCCCCACGCCCATCACGAACAGGCTGGTGGGCGATGCCGGCTGCACCCGCGCAATGGTGGGCTGCGCGGACATGATCGTCGCCGCCGCCACCGGCAGGCGCAGCAGCTGGCCCGTCCCCGCCTCCAGCGTGATCGGCGTCATCCCCGCCGGCTGCGCCTGCGGCATCGGTAGCGGCACTGGTGCCGCCGAGTAATAGGAGCCCGGCGGCGTGATCACCGTCGGCATCGGCGCGGACGACATCGGCGTGGGCGACATCGGCGCCGCGGCGCTGGTCGCCGCCGCCATCGTGCTCGCGGGAATGGACGTCGCAGCCGGAATGGCGACGGTGCCGCCCGGCAGCGGCGTCGGCGCGCGCAGCACCGGCGCGGGCGTCGGCGGCAACGGCAACGGCGAGACGTTCGGCGCCATGGTCAGCGACTGATCGGGCGCCGTCATCGCCACCGCGCTCGGCGCCATCTGCGGCGCCGCCACGTCACGCACCGCCGATCCGATCGCTGTCGGCTGCGCGGGTGTCGGCTGCACCGGCCTCGCGTTCGCCACCAGCGGCGCCGCCGCCCGAACGGTCGCCGGCGTCACCACGGGAATGGCGAATTTCGGTGCCGCCATGGTGCGGTGCACCGGTGCCGGGTTCACGCTCGGCGCCAGCTCGGCCGTTCCCCCGCCCGGCAAGCTCGCACCCGGCAAAGTCTGGGCATGCGCCGTCGCGGCGCCGACGATCACCGCCAGGGCAATGGCGATTTCGATGAAACGCTTCATGGAAAGTGAACCTCCGTGCGCGTGGAGCCCTGGATCACCTGCACGCTCTTCCCAGCGGAGACCCTGGCGCCCTGGACGACCGCCAGGGACGGTGAAACGTCGCTCGCATAGACCGAGCCGCGGATTTGCGGCTGCGGTATCTTGCTTCTGTCCACGGCGCGGATCGCCAGCGACAGCCGACCCAGATTTTCCGCGACGTTCAGCTTTTCGGCATTCCGCGCATCGACCTCCAGCGTCACCGTGTGCGCCAGTCGCCCGGTCACCCCCGCGGTCGGCGAGGCACCCTGCACGATCGCCTGATCAACGGCGATCACCCGCGCGTTGTACAGCACGGTCTGCGTCATCACCTGGTGTCCCGGCTGCACCACGGTCTTGCCGGTGTTGCTGAAGATCTGCGTCAGCATCACGTCGACATGGTCTCCGGGCCAGATCAGCCCAGCCACGCCGGAAACCTGATCGACCGGTATCGCCACCGCCAGCATCCCCGGCGGCAGCACCGCGGCGAGGAACCCGCGGTCGCGCGGCCGCAGCACGTTGGCCTGCAGGATCGGCGCGCCGGCACTGGTGTAGGCGCGGATCAGCGCCCCCTCGATCGAGGCCCGCGCGAACGGCGTGTCAGCGATCGCCCCCTTCGGCAGGTGCCCGACCGGCGCCGTGCGCACCGCGAGATCGGTGGAACGCGCCAGCGTCCCGGCCGGCAGCACATGCGCCGCCACCAGATAATTCTCGGTCAGCGGCTTCACCGGTCCCTTGCCGTGCGCCACCACCTGGACCGGCGGCGCCGAAAGCCGCCAGGCGATCATGCCCAGCGCCATCATGGTGGTGAGGATGAGACCGACAACGACAAGACGAAGCGACATGGCTCAGCTCCCGGCTTCCAAGTGGATGGAACCCATGTGAATCGAAACGGCACGCCAGGCGACCAGCGCCACCGGGTGAGCCGACCAGGCCTGCTCCGCCAGCAACCGTCCGCGCGCGGTCGCGTCCAGCAGCGCCACCCAGCCGCCCGCGGCGATCGCGACGCCGTAGGGCAGCGAGCCGCGCCGCGCGATGCGCCAACGCTCGGCGGCAAGCACCCGCCGCGGCAGCGCCGCACCGGCCGGCGCCGGCATCGGGCCCGGCAGCAGACGCAGTATTATATGGATGGCCGCCACCACGCCGCCGGCGATCGCCGTCGCGGCAAGGAACTGGCCGAGCCAGGGCAACGGCAGCACACAGGCCATGGCACAGGCAAGCTTCACGTCGCCGCCGCCGAACACGCCGCGCGCATGCAGCAGCGCCAGCAGGATGAACAGAATCAGCGCGCCGCCCAGCGACCAGGCGAGCGGCACAAGCCCATCATTGAGAGGGCGCAGCAGCAGGGCGATCGCCACCAGGGCCAGCGACAGACCATCGGGAATGGTCCTCGTGGCGACATCGTTCCAGGCGGCAACGACCAGAATGCCCATCGCAATGGGCGCGAGAAGCGTCGACATGTCAGGTCCCCGGGTTGTGGAACCAAGCGTGAAGCGTTCAGTCTGTAGTCGATCAACGTAAACAAAAGTCAACGAGCGAAGCGCAAACTCCTGTGGCGAATCCGATCGGTCTGCCACCATATCGGGATGGGCTGGTGGCGAAATTCGTGCTTCAGATCGGAACCGCGATAGCGGCTACTTCGTTATCCCCCGTCAGGCCCTGCCTGGCTCCCTGCCTGGTCCTCTCCGGTGGGTGATCCGGTCGGGAGGGACGGGGCGTGCCGGCCGCAAGCCGGGGTCTCCTACTCAATCCGCGGAGAGGGTGGCTCGTGCGCGGGGTGTCACGCACTCGCCATTTCTCCTCCTGCGCCGGCCTCGGCGCGCTAGATCACGGCTTGGTAACGGTCGCGGTGACAGTCCCCATCGCCGTCGAGAACGCACCGCTCAGGGCGGTGGCGGCCGCACCGACGGCGACCACGATCGCCACGGCAAGCACGGCGTATTCCATGGCGCTCACGCCCCTGCGGTCCTTGAACAGCGCGACCAGGCGCGGGGCATACATGTGAGCGTAGATATCAGTCAGGGTCGAAATCATATGAGTGTCCACTCCTTGTGATGGATCGGCCGTGGCCGATCGTCGTGATCGGGTGCACCGAAACGCCTCGGGGGGGGATGGACCGGCGCGCGGGGTGTCACGCGCCGGTCGTTTCTCCTCCTGCGCCGGTTTCGGCGCGTCAGATCACATCGCGCCGGTGACGGTCGACATCGTCTTCGTGAACGCGCCGCTCAGGGCGGTGGCGGCCGCACCGACGGCGACCACGATCGCCACGGCGAGCACGGCGTATTCCATCGCGCTCACGCCCTTGCGGTCGTTCAGAATGGCCGTCACGCGCGCCGTCAGGCGGGGAGCGTACATCGCGCCATACATGGAGGTCAGGGTGTTCAGCATGTCCAGTATCCTCTCCGGGTTGTCATCCCGGCCGCACCACGCGGCCGAGACAGTGGGTGTCGTCCGAAACGTAATGTGCAACTGTTTCGCTGTTGCACCCTTTCGCTTCGTTGCCAGACATGAATCGGAACGTTGAACAAAGTCAAGGAGATTTTCACCTGGACCATCCCGCGGTGAGACAGTCGGGACACGTTCTGTGGCCACCGTTTCACACGATGCTAGACATTCGTTAAAACAGCATTCACCGCTCGTCTCCTGAGAGAACGCTAGATGTGGGAGTCAAACGGCTGTTCACCCGCATTTTCTGGGAGTCCCGGTTCTGATTTCCCGGCAGCCCATGCCAATTCCTCCGCCCAGCCCCTGAAACGCCGTCCCGCCAAACGGGCAGGTGCCGCAAAAATGCAACAGGTGAACATTTGTCGCAGTTAACAACGGGTCACTTTTGGCTCGCCTTGTTAACGATCCAGTGATCTCCTCCGCCGGAACACTGAATATGGGAGTCCATCGACTCACAACCACATCATCCGGGAGTCTTATCGTGAACCCCCGGAAATCCGCGCTTTCCCGCGGTCTCCAGCCGGTTTCGTTGCGGCATCGTTCCGCCGCTCCCGTCAACATCTGTTCACAAACCCGGCATTGCGTTGGTGAAGCGTTACGATCTCTCGCTCCGCCGCATTCTCCAGCCTGGCATCACGGGTTTTTGTCACGCTATCGGAGCGGGCTGCGCCAAGCCCGGTCGCCAGAACGCGCCACCGCCCCACCACCCGCTTCCTCCTTCGCTGCCGCGGTCGGGCGTCGCGATCAGGGTGGCGCCCACTTCACACAACATCACAAAGCCCAGCGCGACCCAGTCCGCGCCACCAGTCCGCGCCACATATCCGCGCCCCGTTCCGCGCCCCGTTCCGCGCCTGGGGGCGATGTTGCGAAATTGACTGCCCGGACCCGGCACCAAAGGTTACGATCGTGACATCGGCATGATCCCGCTTGAAGCCGCCCGCGCCGTGTGCAAATAAGCGTGACGACATCTCCGCGGGCACCGAGTTCTGGCGCCCATTCCGGAGACGGGGTGTTTCATCGGCCTGATCTGGTGCTCCGCGGCACGCGGCGCACGCGCTCGATGTACACAACCCGGAGTTGTCGCTTGGTCCATCCCAGCCTGCATCTCGCCCGGCGCCCTGCCCGTCCAGCGCCACGTGCCCCCGGCACCACGCGCGCCCGGCACCATGCTCGCCCGGCGCCCGCCTGCGCCGCGGGTACACCCGGCGCGCGCCGGCGTGGCGCGTGCTGGCGTGGCGTCCGGGGCCAGCTCGGCGCCCACCCCGTACTCACCCGCCCGTGGCACTCCCCCACCGGCACTCCCCCATGTGGCACTGCCCGGCTCAGTCACTCCATCTTTGTTGACGTGACTTTGTTTTATCTTTGACACAAAAGTGACGACCAGCAACAGGACCACCCCGATGCCGAACCCGACAGCAGCGCAGGAAGGACGCCACCAGCACCCCCCCTCATCGGGCCAGACGCAGCCGGCACCGCGCGGCCTGCTCGGCGCGCTGGCTCGGCGCATGCGCCGCATCAAGCGCGAGCGCCGCGGCGCCACCGCCCTCGAATTCGCTCTGATCTTCGGCCCCTTCGCGGCGTTGCTGCTGGTCTCGTTGCAGATCCCGCTCATCTACTTCGCCAACCAGGCGCTCGACGGCGCGGCCACCTCGGTCGGCCGGCAGATCATGACCGGGCAGGTGCAGCAATCGGGCATGACTCAGTCCGCCTTCCAGCAGGCGGTCTGCAACGCGCTCTCCGGCCTGTTCTCCTGCGCGCAGGTCATGGTCGACGTGGAATCCTCAGGCGCCTACAGCACCCTCGGCACCACGCCGCCCACCATCACCTATGGCAGCAACGGCCAGCCCAACAACAACTGGAGCTTCAACCCCGGCGGCCCGGACGACGTCGTCATCGTCCGCGTCATGTACAACTGGCCGGTGGTCCTGTCGGCGCTCATCCCGGGCCTCTCCAACCAACCCGGCAACACCCGCCTGCTGATCGGCACCGCGGTGTTCAAGAACGAGCCCTTCCCATGAAACAGCCCATCGTCCGGCGCTGGTGGCAGCGCCCGTTCACCAACCGTCGCGGCGTCGCCGCGATGGAGTTCGCGGTCATCGCGCCGATGCTGATCGCCGTCTTCTTCGGCGGCTTCACGACGCTCGACGCCGCGATGGTCTACCGCAAGGTCACCGACACCTCGGTCGAGCTCGCCAACATCACCAGCCAGTACACAACGATGAGCCAGACCGACGTGAACACCGTCCTCGGCGCCGCCTCGACGATCATGGCCCCCTACCCAACCGCGGCGATGTCGATCGTGCTCTCCGAGGTCACCACCGACAGCAACGGCAACGCCACCGTCACCTGGAGCCAGGCGTTCCAGGGCACCGCTCTCGCCCAGGGCAGCAGCGTCACCATGCCCGCCGGCTTCGACACACCGAACACCAGCTACATCCTGGTGCAGTCAGCCTACACCTACACGCCCACCGTCGGCTCCTCGTTCATCGGTTCGATACCGATCACAAAGGAAACCGTCATGCTGCCCCGTGCCTCCTCATCGATCCCGTTCACCGGCTGAGGCTCAGCGATGAAACTCCCCCTGTCCCTTCTCCGTGCCCTGGCGTTCCGCGCGCCGCCGCAGGATGCCGGACCGCAGCCGCCCACGCCCCCCGCGCCGCCGCCCTCGGGCC
>JAJXXT010000018.1 GCA_021780935.1 Pseudomonadota bacterium | reverse complement strand
TTCGGCGACACGGGCCACCGCCCCAGCGCTCTCCTGGGTCGCCGCCCGCTGCTCCTCGACCGCGCCGGCGATCGCGGCCGCGGTCTCCTCGACCTCGCCGACCACCTCGCCAATGCTGCGGATCGCCGTCACCGCTTCCTCGGTGCGGCCCTGGATCGCGCCGATCTGGCTGGTGATCTCCTCGGTCGCGCGCGCCGTCTGGGTGGCCAGGTTCTTCACCTCGGAGGCGACCACCGCGAAGCCCTTGCCGGCCTCCCCGGCACGCGCCGCCTCGATCGTCGCGTTCAGCGCCAGGAGGTTGGTCTGCGCCGCGATCTCGGAAATCAGCCGGACGACATCGCCGATCCGGCGCGCCCCCTCGGCCAGGCCGCCGACGGTCGCGTCGGTCGCCCGCACCTCCTCGACCGCGCGGCGGGCGACGCCGGTCGCCCGCGTCACTTGCCGGGTGATCTCGGCGATCGAAGCGGCCAGCTCCTCGGCCGAGGCAGCCGCCGAATCGACATCCACGGCCGCCCCGCTGGCCGCCTTCAACGCCGTCTCGCTCTCGCGCTCGACCACGTGGGAAACGCTGGTCAGGGTCTCCGTTGCCCCGGCGAGCTGCTGGGAGGTTTCGGTCAGCGCCCCGGCGATCCCACCCAGCTCGGCCTCGACCTGCTGCGCCAGCGCCAGGCGCGCCGTGCGGGCCTTCTCGCCCGCCGCGAGCTCGGCTTCGCGGGCCGCCACCGTCGCCTGCATGCCCTCCCGCCTGGCCTGCTCGGCTCGCCGGTCGGCGATGCCGACGGCAGCCTCGGCGGCGGCAGCGATGGAGAAGGCCACCCAGGCCAGCGCGCCGGCCTCGGCGAGCAGGATCACGGCGTGGACGACGACGCGCAGCAGCACACCGTCGGCGCTGGGAAAGACGGCGAGCGGCAGCAGCAGCCCCAGCCCGAGATGATGCAGGGCGGTGGCCACCGTCGCCACCGCGATCGGGCGGATATCGACGAAGCCGGCCAACAGCGCCAGGCCGGCGAAATAGGCCATGTGCATGTCCAGCCGCAGCGCCGGCGGGGCTACCCAGACCAGCGTCGAAACCGACGCGACCAGGGCCGCCGCCGCGGTGTTGCGCGCGATCACCGCGCCCGGGTCACGCCACCCGGCGAGGCTCGCCGCCAGCGCCGCCACCGCGGCCACACCCGCGGCAAGGCCGGCCGGAGTGCCGGCCAGAAGTCCGGTGACGAAGTCCAGCGGGACGAACCCCCACAATGCCACCTGCAGCAGCCGCCCGACGCGGCCGCGAACGATTGAAAGGTCCATGCTCATTTGCCCCCGTCAGAATGCCATCCGAGGCAGCCCGCGATCGCACCGGCCTCCACGGTGAACCAGGCCCCAGTGGCCCGACGCAATGTCTCCACACCATCCGCGCCGCCACCCGCCGCCTGGCGGACGAGCACGGCGACGCGCACCGGCCACGCCGGCCCGAAGCCGATCAATCGCCACTCGGGCGGCGCCGCGGTGACCGCGTCCAGCACCGCGGCCGGCGCGGTCCCGGGCGGAAAGATCGCCGCCACCAGCCGGTCCGGCGCCGCACCCGGCGCCGCCGCCGGCAGCGCCAATGCCGCGGCGGCGAACAGGCTGAGCAGCAGCGACGGCAGGATGTCCTTCAACCAGCGCGGCATCGTTGTCCCCATCATTGGCCAATCGCGCGTTCCCGGGGCGGCCGGCCTTTCGCCCCCGGGCGCCATTCCACCATCGGCGGATGTTCGTTTGGTTAATGGTCCGAACGCCGGCCTCAGCCGCGGACGCCGCGCACCACCAGCGCCACGAGTTCGTCCAGGAAGCCCTCGGCCTGCGTCAGCATCGCCGGGCGCAACCGCTCCGGCGTGGCGGCGACATGGTTGGTCACGCCGCCGACGACGGCATCGATGATCAGGCCACGATTGACGCCGCCGGGGATCTCGCCGCGCTCGATGGCGCGACGGACCATCAGCCGGCTCTGGCGCACCACAGTCTCGCCCCAGGGGCCGGTCGAGGCGCGCATCTCGCCAAACCGCTCGGCATCGGCGTGCAGGTGCAGCGCCACCCGTCCATAAGGGCCGGTGAGCTTGTCGAAGCACATCCGCGCCAGCGCCAGCAGGTCGCCGCGCAGCGAACCGGTGTTGATCTGCGCCACCGCATACCATCGCGCCTCCAGCGTCGCGCGCAGCAGCGCGCCCCGCGTCCCCCAGCGCCGATAGAGCGCCGCCTTGCCGACGCCGGCGCCGCGCGCCACGGCGTCGAAGTGAAAACCCGGCCAGCCGGCCTCGGCATAGAGCGCGACCGCAGCATCGAACACCCGCGCTTCCAGCCCCGGGTCCCGTGGCCGCCCGCGCGCCGGCCGCGCCGGGGTTCCGACAACTCGGGTTCCGACAACTGGGGTCCGAACCACGGGCGGTGTGGCGGCGTCTTGCATGGTCCGGCCGTTCCCTTCATTATGGACGCAACGCGACCGAAAAACTTTATGCGGCGGCGGCGGCCTTTGCCAGCCCGTCCGTCAGGGAGCAGACGCCGATGATCTATGCCGAGGCGCATCGCGCGCTGATGGACAGCGTCACCCGCTTCGTGCAGGCCGAGATCGACCCGTACGCCGAGGAATGGGAGGCGGCGGGCATCTTCCCGGCCCATGCTCTGTTCCGCAAAATGGGCGCGCAGGGGTTTCTCGGCATCACCAAGCCGGCGGCCTATGGCGGCCTCGGGCTTGACTATTCCTATGGCCTGGCATTCTGCGAGGCGCTCGGCAATGTGCGCACCGCCTCGGTCGCCATGGCCGTCGGCGTGCAGGTGGATATGGCGACCCCGGCGCTGGCCCGGCACGGTTCGGATGAGCTGTGCCGCGAGTTCCTCGCCCCCTCGATCAGCGGCGAGTCCGTCGCCTGCCTCGGCGTCTCCGAGGTCGGCGCCGGCTCCGATGTCGCCTCGATCAAGACCACGGCGCGCACCGACGGCGACGACTACGTCATCAATGGCGGCAAGATGTGGACCACCAACGGCACCCAGGCGGACTGGATGTGCCTGCTGGCCAACACGTCGGACGGCCCGGTGCATCGCAACAAGTCACTGATCTGCCTGCCGATGCGGACCAAGGGTGTGACCGTCGCGCGCAAGCTGGACAAGCTCGGCATGCGCGCCTCCGACACCGCGCAGATCCATTTCGACGATGTCCGCGTCCCGCGCCGCTTCCGCATCGGCGAGGAGGGGAAAGGCTTCATCTATCAGATGGAGCAGTTCCAGATCGAACGGCTCTGGGGCGCGGCCGGGGGCTTGCGCAAGATGGAACGGGCGATCGCCATGACGGCGGAATACGCCGCCAGCCGCATGATCTTCGGCCGCTCCGTGCTCGACAACCAGGTGGTGCATTTCCGCCTCGCCGAATTGCAGACCAAAGTCGAGCTGCTGCGCTCGCTGATCTATCGCGCCGTGGAGACCATGCTCGGCGGCGAGGATGTCACCCAGCTCGCCTCGATGGCCAAGCTCACCGCCGGGCGGCTGATGCGCGAGGTCACCGACAGTTGCCTGCAGTACTGGGGCGGCATGGGCTTCATGAGCGAGAGCGAGATCTCGCGCATGTATCGCGACGGCCGGCTGACCTCGATCGGCGGCGGCGCCGACGAGGTGATGCTCACCATCATCGCCAAGGGCATGGGTCTGCTGCCCGGGCAGCGGCGCAACCATTGAGCCGGGCGATGAGCGCGTTCCAGACCGGCTTCGTCGCCGCCGGGCCGGCCTATGAGGAGAACGCCGCCCATATGCGCGCGCTGCTCGACGAGCTGGCGGCGCTGGTGAACCGGGCGCGAACGGCCTCCGCCGCGTCCGCGCCGCGCTTTGCCCGCCGCGGCCAATTGCTGCCGCGCGAACGGCTCGCGCTCGTGCTCGACGACGGCGCGCCCTACCTCGAACTCTGTGCGCTGGCCGGCTATCTGCGCGACAGCGCCGATCCGTCGAAGTCGGTTCCCGGCACCAACGGCATCGCCGGCATCGGTTACATCTCCGGCGTGCGCTGCCTGATCGTCGCCGACGATAGCGGCATCGGCGCTGGCGCGGCGCGCCCGATGGGCGGGCAGAAATTCCTCCGCCTGGAGGAGATCGCGCTGCGCCAGCGCCTGCCCTTCGTCCATCTCGTCGAATCCGCGGGCGCCAACCTGCTCGACTACAAGGTGGAGGATTTCGTCCGCGGCGGGGCGCTGTTCGCCAACCTCGCGCGGCTATCCGCCGCCGGTATACCGGTGATCGCGCTGACCCACGGCTCCTCCACCGCCGGCGGCGCCTACATGACCGGGCTTGCCGACACCGTCATCATGGTGCGCGACCGCGCCAAGGCGTTCCTCGCCGGCCCGCCGCTGCTCAAGGCGGCGACCGGGGAGATCGCCACCGACGAAGCGCTCGGCGGGGCGGCGATGCACGCCACGGTCTCCGGCCTCGCCGAACACCTCGCCGAGGATGATGTCGACGCCATTCGCATCTTGCGTGAGGTCGTCGCCCATCTCGGCTGGGACCGCGGTGCGGAGCGGCCGCCGAGCGGGCCGCCGCCGCGGCTGTCGGCGGAGGATCTGCTCGGCATCATGCCGCGCGACGGCCGCAAGCCGGTGGAGATGCGCGAGGTCATCGCGCGTCTCGTCGATGGTTCGGACTTCCTCGACTACAAACCCCTCTATGGCCCCGGCACGGTCTGCGCCCAGGCGCGCATCCACGGCCAGGAGATCGGCATCCTGACCAACAACGGCCCGCTCGATCCGGCCGGGGCGAACAAGGCGACGCAATTCATCCAGCTCTGCTGCCAGACCGACACACCTCTGGTGTATCTGCAGAACACCACCGGCTACATCGTCGGCACGCAGTCCGAGCGGGAGGGCATGATCAAGATCGGCTCGAAGATGATCCAGGCGGTCGCCAACGCAACCGTGCCGCAGATCACCATCCTCTGCGGCGCCTCTTACGGGGCCGGCAATTACGGCATGTGCGGACGCGGCCTCGGGCCCGATTTCATCTTCTCCTGGCCCTCCGCGCGCACCGCGGTGATGGGCGCCGAGCAGGCGGCGCTGACCATGGCCATCGTCGCCGAGGAGTCCGCGCGGGCGCGCGGCGCGGAGCCGGACACCGCCGCCATCGCCGCCACCCGCGCCCGCGTGATCGAAACCTTCGAGAGCCAGACCTCGGCCTTCTACACCTCCGGCGCGGTGCTCGATGATGGCGTGATCGATCCCCGCGACACGCGCGCCGTGCTCGGCTTCACGCTCGATATCTGCCGCGCGGCGCGCCGCCGCGCGCTCTCGCCCCTGAGCTTCGGCGTGGGGAGGATGTGACGCCGATGCCGCGCGAGGATGCCCCGGATCCGCTGCACCAGGCTTCGTTGGTGGCCCCGCTCGCCGCCGCGCGCGGCGTCTCGCCGCTGCTGATCGCCAATCGCGGCGAAATCGCGCTGCGCATCGCGCGCACCGCACGTCGCCTCGGGATCACCACCATCGCCGTGCATTCCGACGCCGACCGTGCCAGCCCGCACGTCGGCGCCTGTGACATGGCGATCCCGATCGGCGGGGCAACGTCGGCGGAGTCCTATCTCCGTGCCGAAACCATCATCGCCGCCGCCCGGCAAGCCGGCGCGGCGGCGATCCATCCGGGATACGGCTTCCTCGCCGAGAATGCCGCCTTCGCCGCTTCGGTCGTCGCCGCCGACCTGGTCTTCGTCGGCCCGCCGGCGGCGGCGATCGCGGCGATGGGCGACAAGGCGGCGGCGCGGCGGCGGATGGCGGCTTCCGGCATCGCCGTGATCGAGGGCTACGACGAGGCCGATCAATCCGAGGCCGCCTTCACCGCGGCGGCCGCGCGCATCGGCTTCCCGATCATGGTCAAGGCCGCGGCCGGCGGAGGCGGGCGCGGCATGCGCCTCGTCGCCGAACCTGCAGCGCTGCCGGTTGCCCTGCGCGCCGCGGCGGCCGAGGCCGCCGCCGCATTCGGCGACGGGCGGCTGATCCTGGAACGGGCGCTGATCGCGCCACGCCATGTCGAGATCCAGGTCTTCGCCGACGCCGCCGGGCACATCGTGCATCTCGGCGAGCGCGACTGCTCGGTGCAGCGCCGGCACCAGAAGATCATCGAGGAAGCGCCGTCGCCGGCGCTGACCGAGGCGCTGCGCGCGGAGATGGGCGCGGCGGCGATCGCGGTCGCCCGCGCCATCGGCTATGTCGGCGCCGGCACCGTCGAATTCCTGCTCGATCGCGACGGCCGCTTCTACTTCATGGAAATGAACACCCGGCTGCAGGTGGAACACCCGGTGACGGAACGGGTGACCGGGCTCGATCTCGTCGAATGGCAGCTCCGCATCGCTGGCGGGGAGCCGCTGGCGCTGCGCCAGGATGAAATCCGCCATGCCGGCCATGCGGTGGAAGTGCGGCTCTGCGCCGAGGAGCCGGCGGACGATTTCCTGCCCCGCACCGGCACCGTGCTGTTCTGGGAGCCGGGCCACGCCGCGCGCTGCGACGCGGCGCTCGCGCCCGGACTTGCCATCAGCCCCTTCTATGATTCGATGCTGGGCAAGCTGATCGCCCATGGCGCCACCCGCGCCGAGGCGATCGATCGGTTGGTGCGGGCGCTGGAGGAGACCGTGCTGCTCGGCGTTCCCACCAACCGCAATTTCCTCATCCGCCTGCTTCGCCACCCCGCCTTCGCCGCCGGCGACACGGTCTCGACCGCTTTCATCCCGACCCATTTCCCCGACAACGCCACCCGCGCCGCCCCGCCCGATGACACGGCCTGGACGCTGGCCGCCTGGCTCGCCGCCGTCGCCTCCCCGCAAGCCGCCGCCTGGTCCGAGGCGTGGCGCGGTTGGAGCAACGCCCTGCCGCTGCCGCGGCCCTGGCGCCTCGCGACGCTGGCGCCGGTCGCGGCCGAGCGCAGCGGCCAGGCCGAGATCGGGCGCGGGCGGGCGGTGATCCGCATGGACGGCGTGGAGACCGCCATCGAAGGCACGCCGGCCCCCGCCGCCGGGGCGGATTGCCGCGCGCGCGTCGGCGGTGTGGCCGTCCGCTACCGATTTGCCTGGCAGGACGACGCCTTGTGGCTCAAACTCGGCGCCCATGATCACGTCTTCGTCGCGCGAAGCCGGACCAGCCGTGTGCGGCCGCCGGGCGAGGCCGGCAGCGATGGCGTGCTGCGCGCGCCGATGAACGGGCGGGTCGTGCAGCTCGCCGCCGCGCCCGGGGACCCGATCGAGCGCGGCGCCACCGTGCTCACGCTGGAGGCGATGAAAATGGAGGTCGCCCTGCCGGCACCCCTGGCTGGCCGGCTCGCCGTGCTCGCCGTCGCGCCGGGTGAGCAGGTGACGCTGGGGCAGATTCTCGGCCGCATCGAGCCGGCCGGCTGAGCGGGACGCGGGGGATGGAGACCGTGCCCGACTCTCCCGCGCCGCTGACGATCGAGCCCGCGCCGAGCCCATTCCTCACCGCGGACCATCTCGCCTTCCGCGACACGATGCGCCGCTTCGTCGCGCGCGAGATCGAGCCCTTCGCCGACAGCTGGGACGAGGAAGGCGGCTTCCCGCGCCGCCTCTATGAGCGCGCCGCCGATGTCGGCCTGCTCCAGCTCGGCTTTCCGGCGGCGTATGGCGGCGTCGAGGCGGATCCGTTCTACGGCATCATCGCCGCGCAGGAACTGGCCCGCGCCGGCAGCGGCGGCGTCGCCGCCTCCCTGCTCAGCCATACGATCGGCCTGCCGCCGGTGGCGCTGGCCGGGTCAGAGGCGCTGAAACAGCGTGTGCTGCCCGAGGTGCTCGCCGGGCGGCGCATCGCCGCGCTCGCCATCACCGAGCCCGGATGCGGCTCCGACGTCGCCGCCATCGCCACCACGGCGCGACGCGACGGTGAGGACTACATCGTCAACGGCAGCAAGACCTTCATCACCTCCGGCATGCGTGCCGACTACATCACCGTCGCGGTGCGCACCGGCGGCGAGGGACGCGGCGGGATTTCGCTGCTGCTGCTCGAGGCCGGCATGCCCGGCTTCAGCCGCACCGAGCTGCGCAAGATGGGCTGGTGGGCCTCCGACACGGCGACGCTCTATTTCGACGCGGTGCGGGTGCCCGCCGCCAACCTGATCGGGCGGGAGAATGATGGCTTCCGGCTGATCATGCACAATTTCAACCGCGAACGGCTGGGCATGGCGGCCGGCTGCATCGGTAGTGCCCGGCTCTGCCTGGAGGAGACGGTGAACTATGCCCGGACGCGGCGAACTTTCGGCCGCCCGCTGATCGGCCATCAGGTGGTGCGCCACAAGCTCGCCGACATGGCGATGCGGATCGAGGCTTCCCAGGCCTATCTCGAGCAGCTCGCCTGGCAGGTGATGCAGGGCGAAAATCCCGTGGCGTCGATCTGCCTGCTGAAGAACCAGGCGACACTGACGCTGGAATTCTGCGCCCGCGAGGCGGTACAGACCTTTGGCGGCGCCGGCTACGTGCGCGGGGCGAAGGTGGAACGCGTCTACCGCGAGGTGCGCGTCAACGCCATCGGCGGCGGCGCCGAGGAGATCATGCGCGAGCTCGCCGCGCGCCAGATGGGATGGTGAGGTCCATGACGCTTCCCGCAACCCGCGTGATCCGCCTCGAACGCCAGGACTGGCGGCTGTTCGCCACCATCGACGACCCGGCGACCCGCAACGCCATGACCGCCGCGCTGACCGACGATTTGTGGGCGATCCTGGAGGCCACGCGCGCAGACCGCTCGCTGCGCGCGCTGATCCTGCAGGGCGCGAACGGCGCCTTCTGCGCCGGCGCGGATCTGAAGCGGGCCGACCGCGTACGCCCAGAGGGGGAGCGCAACGTGGCGTCGGAGGAATATGATCCGATCCTGACGTCGAACCGGCGCGGCGGCGAGCTGTTCGCAGCACTCGATGCCCACCCGCTCGTCACCATCGCCGTGGTCGACGGCGCGGCGTTCGGTGGTGGCTTCGGCCTCGCCTGCTGCGCGGACTTCGTCATCGCCGGGCCCCGCGCCCGCTTCGCGCTCTCGGAGACCGGGCTCGGCCTGCCGCCGGCGCAGATCGCGCCCTACGTCGTCGGCCGGCTGGGGCTGCGCCTGGCGCGACAGCTGGCGCTGAGCGGGCGGCGGCTGGACGGGCCGGCGGCGCTGGCGATCGGGCTGGCCGATGCCTGCGCGGTGAGCGAGGCGGACATCGCGCCCGTGCTCGGCGCCATCCTCGCCAATGTCGGAAACTGCGCGCCGGAGGCCAATGCGGTGACCAAGTCCCTGCTGCGCCGCGCACTCCAGGCCGACCCGGCGGCCTATCGCGAGGAGGCGGCGCAGGCCTTCAGCGCCTGTCTGCGCGGGTCGGAGGGACAGGAAGGCGTGCGGGCCTTCACCGAAAAGCGCCGCCCGGCCTGGGCAGCCCCCACCCCGGCCATCACCGCGGCAGACCCATCGTGAGCGAGGACGGAATGGCACCACGCACGGTTCGCATCGGCGGCGCGTCGGGCTTCTGGGGCGACAGCGCCATCGCCGCGCCGCAGCTTCTGGCCGGCGGCGGGATCGACTACCTGGTGTTCGACTATCTGGCCGAGGTCACCATGTCGATCATGGCCCGCGCCCGGGCGAAGGACCCGGAGGCCGGCTACGCGCATGATTTCGTCAGCATGATCGCGCGCGTGCTGCCGCGGCTGGAGGCGGCTGGGGTCAAGGTCGTGGCCAACGCGGGCGGGGTCAATCCGCGGGCCTGCGCCCGCGCGCTGGAGGCAAAGATCGCCGCCGCGGGCAGCCGGCTCAAGGTCGGCCTCGTGCTCGGGGACGATCTGCTGGACCGCGCCGAGGCCTATCGGGCCGCCGGCACGCGCGAGATGTATACGGGCGCGCCGCTGCCGCCGGCGCTGTGGAGCATGAACGCCTATCTCGGCGCGCGCCCGATCGCCGCCGCGCTCGACCGCGGCGCGGACATCGTCATCACCGGCCGCTGTGTCGACAGCGCGGTGACACTGGGCATCGGCATCCATGCGTTCGGCTGGCCGCCCGAGGCCTTCGATGCGCTGGCCGGCGGTGCGCTCGCCGGCCATATCCTCGAATGCGGCGCGCAGGCCACGGGCGGCCTGCATACCGACTGGGAGCGCACCGGGGACTGGGCCGATATCGGCTATCCGGTGGCCGAGCTGGCCGCCGACGGCAGCTTCGTCGTCTCCAAGCCGCCCGGCACCGGCGGGCTGGTCAGCCCGGCGACCGTCGGCGAGCAGCTGCTCTACGAGATCGGCGATCCGCGCGCCTATCTGCTGCCCGATGTGAGCTGCGACTTCACCCGGGTCAGCATCGAGTCCGCCGGGCCGGAGCGCGTGCGCGTGAGCAACGCAAGCGGCCGCCCGCCCACGGCCAGCTACAAGGTCAGCGCCACCTATCAGGACGGCTACCGGGTCGGGGCCTTTCTCAGCATCGCGGGGCTGGATGCGGCACGGAAGGCCGAAGCGGTGGCGGATGCGGTGCTGCGGCGGTGCGGCCGGATGCTGATGGCGATGAACCTGCCGCCCTACACCGAGACCAGCGTCGAGGTGATCGGCGCCGAGGCCGCCTATGGCCCGCATTCGCGCGCGCGCGGCACGCGGGAGGTCAACCTCAAGCTCGGCGCGCGCCATCCGGACCCGAAGGCGCTCGAACTGCTGGTGCGGGAACTGACCTCGTCCGGCACCTCGATGGCGCCGGGGATCAGCGGCATGGGCGGCAACCGGCCGAAGGTAATGCCGGTGGTACGGCTGTTCTCCTGCCTGGTGCCCAAGGCCGATGTGCCGGTGACGGTCGAAATCGCCGGCGTCGCCACCGCCGCGCCGGCGACGCTGGCCGGGGATTTCGATCCCGCCGCCTTGCCGCCCGACCCTCCCGGCGAGATCGCGCTTACCCCGCCGGACGCGCCGACGGTGCCGCTGATCGCGCTCGCCTGGGGCCGCAGCGGCGACAAAGGGGATAGCGCCAATATCGGTGTCATGGCACGCCGCGCGGACTTCCTGCCCTATATCCGCGCCGCGCTGACCGAGGCGGCGGTGGCCGAATTCTTTGCCCATCATCTGCGCGGCCGTGTCGAGCGCTTCGAGCTGCCAGGCATCAACGGCCTCAACTTCCTGCTGCACCAGGTGCTCGGCGGCGGCGGCGTGGCGTCGCTGCGCAACGATCCGCAGGGCAAGGCTTTCGCGCAAATGCTGATGGATTACCCGATTCCGGTGCCGCCCGCGATCGCGGCGGAGTGCGGCGCATGATCACGCTCTATCACTGCGCCAGCGCGCGCTCCTTTCGCGTCCTCTGGGCGCTGGAAGAGCTCGGCCTGCCCTATCGGCTGGAGCTGTTGCCGTTCCCGCCGCGCGTGCACCAGAAGACCTATCTCGCGATCAATCCGCTCGGAACCGTGCCGCTGCTGATCGATGGTGCGACACGGATGACCGAGTCGGCCGCGATCTGCCAGTATCTCGTCACCCGCTACGGCCCGACGCCACTCGCTGTCGCGGCCGACGAGCCCGGCTACGGCGCTTTCCTCAACTTTCTCGCCTTCGGCGAGGCATCGCTCACGTTCCCGCAAGCCCTCGTGCTGCGCTATTCGCGGCTGGAGGCCGGACGCGGGCTCGGGGTCGTGGCGGAGGATTATGCGCGTTGGTTCGCCGGCCGCCTGCGCGGCATCGATGCCGTGGTGGCGACCGAACCGTATCTCGCTGCCGGGCGCTTCACCGCCGCCGACATCGCCGTTGGCTACGCCCTGATGCTGGCCGAAATTCTCGGTCTGGACACGCATTTCTCCGATGCGGTCGCGGCCTATTGGGGCCGCCTCGCGGCACGGGAGGGCTATCGCCGCGCCCTCGCCGCGCAGGGGCCGAGCGCATGGGTCGACCGGCTTGCGGCAAGACCGAGCACCTGAACCGGAACTGGACTCGCGGGGGGATGATGACGATGCAAGGCCTGATGATGGACACGCCTCTGCTGCTGTCCATGTTCATCGAGCATGCCGGGCGCTACCACGGGGCCACGGAGGTGGTCGCGCGCGAGATCGACGGCCGCATCCATCGCAGCAGTTACGCCGAGGTCCATCGGCGGACGCAGCGCATGGCCAAGGCTCTGCGCCGCCTCGGCGTCGGCGAGGGCACGCCGGTCGCGACGCTGGCGTGGAACACGTACCGGCACTTCGAGATGTTCTACGCCGCGCCGGGCAGCGGCGCCGTGCTGCACACGGTCAATCCCCGGCTATTCCCGGAACAGCTCGTCTACATCATCAATCATGCCGAGGATCGCTGGCTGTTCGTCGACCGGCTGACGCTACCGATTGCCGAGGCGATCGCGTCACGGCTCACCAGCATCGTCGGCTATGTCGTCATGGCCGATGCCGACGACATGCCGGAAACGAAACTGCCGAACGTCCATTGCTACGAAACATTGATCGCCACCGAGGATGAACGGGATTTCGCCTGGCCCTCGTTCGACGAGCGCAGCGCGGCGACGATCTGCTACACCTCCGGCACGACGGGCAACCCCAAGGGCGTCGTCTATTCGCACCGGGCGCTGGTGCTGCAGACGCTGGTGGGCGGTTCCTTCGCCTTCTTCCCCGATCACCGCGACGGCATGCGCGAGGTGATGATGCCGATGGCGCCGCTGTTCCATGGCAACGCCTGGAACATGCCGTTCTCGGCCTGCTACACCGGCTCCAAGCTCGTGCTTCCCGGGCGCAACTATGAGCCGGAGAAACTCTACGAACTGATCGAGGGCGAGGGTGTCACCATCACCGCCGGCGTGCCCAGCTTCTGGCTGATCCTGCTCGATTGGCTCGGGCGCAGCGGCAAGCGCTTCTCGACCTTGCGGATGTCGCTCTCCAGCGGCTCGGCGCCACCGCGCAGCATGGTCGAACGTCTGGATCGGGACTATGGCGTCAGCTACATCCAGGCCTGGGGCATGACCGAGGCGCTGATGGCGACGATGCCGACGCCGAAGCCCGGCAGCGACATGGACGATTTCGACACCCGCATCGATCTGCGCATGAAGTCCGGCCGCATCGCCTGCGGCGTCTCGGCGCGCATCGTCGATGATGCCGGGCAGGAATTGCCGGCGGACGGCCAGGCGCTCGGCCATCTGCGGGTGAAATCGCCCTGGATCGCGTCCGGCTACCTCAAGGGCGGCGAGGCGCTCGACCCCGAGGGTTACCTCATCACCGGGGACATGGCGGTGATCGATCCCGATGGCTATGTCACGCTGCGTGATCGGTCCAAGGACGTGATCAAGTCGGGCGGCGAGTGGATCAGCTCGATCGAGCTCGAGAACGCCGCGGCCAGCCATCCGGACGTGCTGCTCGCCGCGGTGATCGCGGTGCCGCATCCGAAATGGCAGGAGCGCCCGCTGCTGCTCGTGGTCCGCCGCGAGGGCGCGACGGTGGACGCGGCGACGTTGCTCGCGCATATCCAGCCGAAAGTGGCGAGCTGGTGGCTGCCCGACGCGGTGGAATTCCTCGACGCGTTTCCGATGACGGCCACAGGCAAGATCCACAAGCTGACGCTGCGCGAACGCTACCGCGACTACGCCCCGGCGCCGTGATCCCTCGCCTGGGCGCGGGGCACGGCGATGGTCCGCCGTCGCCGTGCCCCGCGCTTGGGCCATGGCAAACCTGCACGCGCGCCAACGTCCTGCCGCCGATTTTCTGGTATGGCGGATGGCGATGGATGACGGGCGTGGGGGGTTGAGCATGAAGGGGCGCGCGCGCCTGCACTATGCCTGGGTGGTGATGGCCGTCACCTTCGTCACGCTGCTCGTCGGGGCCGGCACCCGCGCCGCGCCGGGGGTGCTCATCGTGCCGCTGGAGCACGAATTCGGCTGGTCGAACGCGACCATCTCCTTCGCCATCGCGCTCAACATCCTACTCTACGGCCTCGCCGGCCCGTTCGCGGCGGCGCTGCTGCAGCGCTTCGGCCTGCGCCGCTGCATGGTGCTCGCGCTGGCGCTGATCGCTACCGGCGTCGCACTCACCACGCAGATGCGAGCGGCCTGGCAGCTCACCCTGCTCTGGGGGGCCGTCGTCGGCATCGGCTCGGGGGTGATCGCGCTGGTGCTGGGCGCGACGGTGGCGGCGCGATGGTTCGCCGTGCGCCGCGGACTGGTGATGGGGGTTCTGACCGCCAGCACCGCGACCGGCCAGCTCGTCTTCCTGCCGGTGTTGGCGCGCCTCGCCCAATCCTATGGCTGGCGGGCGGTATCGGTCACCATTGCCGCCGCGGCGGCGGCGCTGATCCCGCTCGTTGCGCTGCTGATGCGCGACGAGCCGGCCGATCTCGGCATCCCGCCCTATGGCGGGGCGGTGGTGGAACCGGCGCCGCGCCGGGCCAACCCGATCGGCACCGCGCTCGCTGCCCTGGCGACCGGGGCGCGGAGCCGCGATTTCTGGCTGCTCGCTGGCAGCTTCTTCATTTGCGGCGCCTCGACCAACGGCCTGATCGGCACGCACCTGATCCCGGCCTGCATCGATTACGGCATCCCCGCCGTGACCGGGGCGAGTCTCCTGGCGGCCATGGGCATCCTCGACCTCGCCGGCACCACCGGCTCGGGCTGGCTCTCCGATCGGCTCGACAACCGCTCGCTGCTGGCCTGGTACTATGGCTTGCGCGGCCTGTCGCTGCTCTACCTGCCGTTCGCGTTTCAGTGGTCGTTCTGGGGCCTGTCGCTGTTCGCGGTGTTCTACGGGCTGGACTGGATCGCCACCGTGCCGCCGACCGTCCGGCTGGCGGCGCGCAGCTTCGGCGAACAGCGGGCGCCGGTATTCTTCGGCTGGATCGCCGCCTCGCACCAGCTCGGCGCGGCCGCTGCGGCCTGGCTCGCCGGGCTCGCGCGCGTCGGTCTCGGTACCTACGCGCTCGCTTTCACCATTTCCGGCGGCCTGTGCCTGCTCGCCTCGGTGCTGGTGATGCTGATCGGGCGTGGCCGCGCACCGGTGCCGGTGCTGGCGACCGAACCAGGGTGACGCGGCGCCTTACCAACCCGCCGAGGTGCTGACACATCTCGGCAGGTTGGTATCGGGTCTTGGTTTCGCGCGCCGCCCCCCGCCAGCCCGGCGCGCATCCCTGCAGCGGTGAATATCAGTCGAGCAGCACACCGCGCTGACGCAGGAACCCGAGCAGCGGCAGCAGAGGCAGGCCGAGGATGGCGCTGTGTTCGCCCTCCACGCGGTCGAACAGGAGCGCGCCCGGGCCTTCCAGCCGATAGGCACCGACGCTGCCGGTGACATGCTCGCCCTCGATCGCGAGATAGGCCTCGAGCGCGGCCTCGGAGAATGGCCGCATATGCAGCCGGGGCCGAGCCAGATGGTGCCAGACGCGCTCACCGGCAGCGACGCAGACCAGCGCCGTCTCCAACATATGCCATTGGCCGCGCAGGGTTCGGAGCTGGGCGCGCGCGGCCGCTTCGTCGGCGGGCTTGTCGAACCAGGTGCCATCCTGGACCAGGATCTGGTCGGCGCCGATGATCAGTGCTTCGGGATGGCGCCGCGACAGGCGCTGGGCCTTGGTTTCGGCGAGCAGCAGCGCGGCCTCGCCGGCGCTGGACCCTTCGCCGCGGGCGGATTGCTTCAGGGCCTGTTCGTCCACCGCGGCGGGAAGGGCGCGAAAGTCCAGCCCGCATGCCGCGAGCAAGGCGCGCCGGGCCGGCGAGGCGCTGGCCAGGATCAGCGGTGGTATCGGCGATTGCAGCGACGGCATGGTCATGGCTCGGAAGCGGCCTCGGTCTGCTTGCGGCGGCGCGCGTGCCAGGCGTCCATGAGCTGCACCACCGTCGCAGCCGTTTCCTCGATCGAGCGGCGGGT
>JAJXXT010000021.1 GCA_021780935.1 Pseudomonadota bacterium | reverse complement strand
TCACACGTCACCGCCGCTTCCGGCGTGCCGATGTGCAGCCGGGGCCAGGACCGGCGCAGCCGCGCCTCCCAGTCCGCGAGCGCGCGCGCCTGCGCCGCACCGTCGGCGAGGCGCAGGCGCAGCGCCTTCGCGGCGGGCAGATAGGCCTGCTGGAGATAGTCGCGCAGCATCCGCGTGGCGCTGAAGCGCGGCGACAGCACCGCCATGCTGCGGCGAATGCGCGCGATCCAAGCGCGCGGAATGCCGGCGCCGTCGCGGGCATAGAACTCCGCGAGCACCTCGCGCTCCAGCGTGGCATAGAGTTCGGCCGCGTCGACCGCGTCCTGTGCAGCGGGGTCGGGTTGATCGCCGGCGCTGATCCCGAAGCCAAGGTCAGGCCTGAAGGCCTCGGCCCACCACCCGTCCAGCACCGACAGATTGATCCCCCCATTAGGGATCACTTTCATGCCGCTGGTCCCACACGCCTCCCAGGGCCGGCGGGGCGTGTTGATCCAGACGTCCACGCCCTGCACCAATTCCTGCGCCAGGGTGATGTCGTAGTCCTCGAGAAAAACCACCCGCGCCCGGAACTCGGGATGAGCGGCAAAGGCCACCCATTCGGCGATCATGCGCTTGCCCTCGGCATCAGCCGGATGCGCCTTGCCCGCCACCACGAGCTGCACCGGGCGGTGTGGGTCCGATAAGAGCCGCTCCAACCGGGGTCGGTCCAACAGCAGCAGGTTGGGCCGCTTGTAGGCAGTGAAGCGGCGGGCGAACCCAAGCGTGAGGATATTCGGGTCGAGCACGCTCTCGGCGCGGGCAACCATGGCGGGGTCGCGGCCGCGGCCGGTCAGATGCCGGCGCAACCGCTCCCGGACCACGCCGACCAGGCGCTGGCGCGATCGGCCGCGCATCTCCCACAGCGATGCGTCGCCAACCTCGGCGATCGCGTCCTGCAATGGCTCGGCCATGCGCCGCCAGCGCTCCTTCCCGGCCGCGATGGTGAAGAGCGTGTCCGCCTCCGGTGAGTCCCAGCTCGGCATGTGCACGCCATTGGTGACATGGCCGATCGGCACCTCACGTTCCGGCCAACGCGGGAAGAGCGGCTGGAAGATCTGCCGGCTCTCGGCCTCGTGCCGCGCGCTGACAGCAAACGCGGCATGGGATCCACGCAGCGCCAGGAACGCCAGATTGAACAATCCGCCGGCCTCGGTCCCCGCCAGTTTCAGCGCCGTGGCCGCGGCGGCGTCCGCGCTCGCGCCCATCGCCGCATGGCGGTACTGCGCCAGCAGTGGCAACGGATAGCGATCGAAGCCGGCTTCCACCGGCGTGTGGGTGGAAAACACGGTGCCGGCGCGGGCCGCCCAAAGCGCCGCCTCGAAGGTGATCCCGAGCCGGACGGCTAAAGTGCGCGCGCGCTCCACCAGTGCGAAGGCGGCGTGGCCCTCATTGAGGTGGCAAATCTCGACCTGCGGATGGACCGCCTCGACCAGGCGCCAGCCGGCGACGCCGAGCACGATTTCCTGCAATAGCCGCAACTCGGTGCCGCCGCCATAAAGCTTGCCGGTGATGCCACGATCGACCGGCGCGTTGAGCGGGTCGTTGCTGTCGAGCAGATAGAGCGCGGTGCGTCCCACCTTTGCGCGCCAGACACGCAGGCGCAGCCGACGCCCCGGCAGGTCGAGCAAGATGTGCAGACGGCCGCCCGAGGCATCCAGCACCGGCTCGACCGGCATCATCGCCGGTTCGTTGTAGGGGTACGCCTCCTGCTGCCAGCCGGCGGCATCGATCATCTGCCGGAAATAGCCCTCCTGGTACAGCAGCCCGATGCCGATCGCCGGCACCCTGAGATCACTGGCGGTCTTGAGATAGTCGCCCGCCAGCACGCCGAGCCCGCCCGCGTAGAGCGGCAGGGCATCGCCGAGCCCGAACTCCATGCAGAAATAGGCCACCCCCCCGAGCGCCGCCGGCCCATGCGTTTCCGCGAACCAGCCCGGTGCCGCCAGATATGCCGCCCGCTCCGCGGCAATCTCGGTCAGCGAGGCGATGAACTCGGGGTCGTTCGCGAGCGCTGCGAGCCGCGTCGCCGGCACGTCTTCGAGCAGGGCCCACGGGTTGTGGGCTCGCTGCCACAGCGCGGGGTCGATCCGCTCCCAAAGGGCATCAGCGGAATGGCTCCAGGTCCAGCGCAGATCGAGCGCGAGTTCGTGTAGCGCGGCCAGTGGTGGCGTGGCCTGGCCGGCTGAGCCGGGGACGTCCGCCGCCCCTTGCACGGACATCACGCCGCCACCGGTTCCACCTCGTGCAGCGTTGCGGACCGGTCGTCCCAAGGTCGGCCGCACGTTTGCGAACATGGCCGCCCCTCGGACGACAGCAGCTGGCGGTACAGCGCTAAATAGCGGCGCGCCGGCCGCGCCCAGCCAAACTCCTCGCGCATCGCGCGGCGCTGCAGCGCGCGCCATGCGGCCTGGTTGTGGAACATCGTGCCGGCACGGCCCACAGCGGCGGCCAGTGCGTCGGCCGTGGGCTCGGCGAAGAGGAAGCCGGGACCGCGCCCCCAGGAGCCGCCGGTATCCACATCGGCAACGGAATCGGCCAGCCCGCCAACCGGGCGGGTCACCGGCAGCGTGCCGTAGCGCATCGCGTACATGGTGGTAAGTCCGCAGGGCTCGAACCGCGCCGGGGTCAGTGCGATGTCCGCAGCCGCCTGCATGCGGTGCGCCAACGCCTCCTGATAGCCGATCCGCACCGCGAGGCAGCTCTCGTGACCGGCCGCCGCGGCCACATAGGCGCCCTCCAGCTCGCGGTCTCCCTGCCCGTGCAGCGCCACCTGGCATCCCTGCTCGAGAAGCATCGGCAGCGCATCGGCCACGACGTCAGCCATTTTCTGGTGCGTCAGCCGATTGACCCCGATGACGAGCGGCCCCGGCGCGGTGGGGTCGAGGCCCAGTTCCTGCCGCAGCGCCGCCTTGTCGATCGCCTTGCCGCCGAGGTGCTCCGCATCGTACGGCGCGGGCAGATCGAGATCCTTCGCCGGGTTCCAGGAGATATTGTCGATACCGTTCAGGATGCCGGTCAGGTCGGCCGCGCGGGCCCGTAGCAGACCATCGAGCCCGGCACCGTGTTCGGGGGTGAGGATCTCGCCCGCGTATGTGGGGCTGACCGTGGTGATGCTGTCGGCAAACCTGATGCCAGCCTTGATGCAGGAAAGCTGGCCAAAGAACTCTGCCCCCTCAAGCACCAGCAGCGCTTCGGGCAGACCCAGCGCACGGGCTTCCTGCAATGGGAAGTTGCCCTGATAGGCGAGGTTGTGGATGGTGAACATGCCGCATGGGCGCGGCGCACCGTGCAGCGCCAGAAACGCCATGATCAGCCCGGTGTGCCAGTCGTTCGCGTGCACGAGATCCGGCTGCCACCCTGCGCCGTCGCCCTGTAGCGCCAGTGTGGCAGCAGCGGCGGAGAACGCGGCGAAGCGGCGGAGATTATCGGGCCAGTCCCGCTTGTCGGGGCCGAGATATGGATTGCCGGCGCGGCGGAACAGCTCCGGCCGATCGATCAGATAGACCGGCAGGCCCGTATCGGGCGTGTCGCCCAGCAACAGTCTGCCGCCATCGGGGAGCACGGCAATGGTCCGCTTGCGGCGCGCACCGTCGAGCGCTGAGATGTAGCCTGGCAGGATGGCTCTGACCTCGACGCCGAGCGTACCCAGCGCTGCCGGCAGCGCGGCGCACACGTCGCCGAGGCCGCCTGTCTTTGCCAGGGGAAAGAGCTCCGATGTGGCGAACAGCACCCGCATGCGACGACCGGGCGGGCGATAGCGCTCCTGGTCCATTTCCTGTTTCCCCGCAGCCTTGATTTTCCTGTCTTGCGCAAAGGAAAGTCCATCGATGCAGCCGCGTCGCTGATGTGGATCAAATCGGTGGCACATGGCCGTCCGATGCTGATCGAGAGCACCGCTCGAGCCGATGGAATCATCAGGACGGACGGTCGGGCGCTGAAGGAATGCGACTCCAGGGCCGCTTCTCTCTGCTCTGCGTCCGCTCCGGCCTAGGCATCCGTCTCCGCTGGTCCCGCGCGCGCCGCGGTGAGCGCCACGAGGATCTGCCGCAACACTGGAGTTTCGTCCAAGGACTCGATCGGCAGGTTGTACCGATGACGCCAGTTTACCACATTGTCAGCGCCGGGAGCATTGATGCGAGCGCACTCGGCGAGCAGATCGCCAAGCGAAGCGAGCACAAGCGCGCCCGGGCCGCGCCCCAGAAACGCGTGCACCGCGGCCAGCAGGCGGGCCATCGAAGCGGGGTCCAGCTGCGCGGTCGCCTCGACACCTGCCGGCGCCAAGCCACGATCACGCAGCGCGGCCAGCAGCCATTCCCGCTCTTGCTGGCGGGCCGCGGCCTCTCCCGGCGGGAGGTCGGATCCGGCCCACCAGCCGCGGAAGCTCGGCAAATCGTGAGTGGCGAACGCGGCGAGCGAGAGACGCGGATAGGCGCCGGGACGACGGAACAGACCGCTCGGCCATCGCTCGAACAGCAGGAGCCGATAGGACAGGATGCCCGCGGCTGCCAATCGCTCGCGGAAGCCCTCCGGTACGGTGCCGAGATCCTCGCCGACCAGCAAGCAGCGATGGCGGTGGCTTTCGAGCGTGAGCAGGCCGAGAAGATCCTCGCGCGGATAGCGCAGATAGGCACCGTCGCACGCCGTCGCGCCGGCCGGGATCACGTAAAGCCGCTCGAGCCCCATCACGTGATCGACGCGCAAGGCCGCAGCGTGGCGCATATTGGCACGCAACACGGCGATGAATCCGGCATATCCCGAGGCGGTGAGGCCGCGCGGATCGGGTGGTGGCAAGCCCCAGTCCTGACCTCCAGGGTTGAACGCATCGGGCGGCGCGCCGATCCTCGCGCTGCTCAGAAACTGGTCCGGGGCTTCCCAGAGTTCGGCTCCATCCGGATCCACCCCCACCGCGAGATCGCGATACAGCGCGGCCCCGCCCCACGCTGCCCGCTCGAGCTGCCCTTCGGCCATCCATTGCAGCCATGCGTGGTAGGCGATGCGCGCGGCGTTCTCGCGTCGGAAGGCTGCGATGCCCGGGGCATCCGGGCGCCGCAGTTCGGCCGGCCATTGGCGCCATGGGCGTGGCGCGAAATGCTCGGCCAGCGCATTGAACAAGGCGAAGCGCTCCAATGCCGCGCCGGCGGCGGCGCGGAACACCGCGAACGCGCCCGCGTCCCAGCGCCCGTCCTGAAAAACCGCCGCCAACGCCGCATGCTTGCGGCGGTGCACCAGCGCGTAGTCCACGCCGACTTCGGGCGGTGGCCAGGCCATCGGCGCGGCGATCTCCAGTGCGGCCAGATCGAGATACAGCGGATTGAGAAATTGCCTGCTCGACGGCCGGTACGGGTTGGGATCGGCCGCCATCCCCGGCATCGGCGCGTGCAGCGGGTTGATGCCCAGTACGCGTGCACCCCAATCGCCGGCGAGCCGTGCCAGCTGCGCGAGATCACCGAAATCGCCGATCCCCCAGCTCTGGCGCGACCAGAGGGAGAACGGGGCCGCGCCGATCCCCCATTCCCGCCCGCCCTGCGCCAGCCAGTCGGGCCACCAGGCGCGCGGCGGCGGTCGCGCCAATGTGCTCGCCGCGGTGGCGGATCCGACCGAGATCTCCACCCGGTGATAGCCGGGCGGCAGCGCGCCGGGCAGGGGCAGCGCCAGCCTGAGCCGCCCCTCCTGCGGGGCGCGCTCGCGAACCGGCAGAGTCTCCAACGCCGCGCACCCCTCCCGCCGGGTGCCGTCCTCCTGCTCGACCCGCCATGCCACGACCCCGGGGACGACCCGGTCCGGCAGAACCAATGTCAGCGTGGGCACCTGCTCTGCCGGCGGCAGAACCACCATCGGCGCCAACAGGGCGCGCCACGGCGCCGCCTGCAGGGCCGCCACGGCGTCGCGCACCGCGCCCGGCGAGTCGGGATCATGGCCCAGCGCGCGCAGAACGCCCGCGCGGATTTCCGGCGTCAGCAAGCTGAGCCGTCCATCGGCGTCGTGATAGGAGGAGGAAATCCCGGCCAGCGCCGCCAGCCGCGCGATCATCGCTTCGTCCGCTTCGGGCAACATCCTGATCGCTCTCCTGGCGGGCCACTGCCGTGGTGTTAGAGTGCTGCAAATCCTTTTATGGCATTTTCGGTCGCATATGCCCCTCGACTCGAACCGTCTCGTGAGCAGCGAAACCGCCTCCCCGGCCGACGCGCCTGGCCGGCCCGGCGTCGCGCCGACCTGGACCTCGAGCGCCAAGGACGTGGTCGGCGGCTCGCTCGGCCCGGCGCGGCTTTGGTTCACGCTCGGCTTCGGCATCGTCACCGAGGTCTACTACCCACGCGTTGATCTGCCGCAGATCCGGGATCTCGGCTTCATCGTCGCCGACGACGCCGGGTTCTGGGTGGAGGTGAAGCGGCTCGGCGCCTATGAGGTCAGCCTGCTCGCCCCCGGTGTGCCGGCGGTGGAGATCCTGCATCGCCATCCACGATTCCAACTGCGCCTGCGCATCACGCCCGATCCATCACGCGACGTGCTGCTGGTGCAGACCTCACTGACCGGCGATCCCACGCTGAGGCTTTATGCGCTCATGGCTCCGCGGCTCGGGGCCACCGGCGAAGGCAACATGGCCGAGGTGCGCCGCTATCGCGGCCGGCAGGTGCTGTGGGCCGAGCAGGGGCCCTTCGGCCTCGCCCTGCTGGCGGCCGATGCGCGGCAGCGTGACGCGATCGGCGCGGCAAGCGTGGGCTATGTCGGTCATAGCGACGGCTGGCAGGATTTCGCCGCGCACGGCGCGCTGACCTGGTGCTACGAGCGGGCCGGTCCGGGTAACGTGGCGCTGATCGCGGCGCTCCCGGCGGAGGCGGTGCTGGCGCTTGGCTTCGCCGCCTCCAAGCAGGCGGCGGCGACGCTCGCCGCAACGAGCCTGCTGGAACCCTTCGCGGCGGTGCTGCTGCGCCAGATCTCGGACTGGCAGGCATGGTACGCCGGCGCCAACCGCCGCAATCCGATCCGCTGGGACGCGCCAGAGGGGCTGCGCGCGCAGTTCCTGACCTCGGCGATGGTCCTGCGCAGCCATCTGGACAAAACCTATCCCGGCGCGATGGTGGCGAGCCTGTCGATCCCGTGGGGGGATCGCGGCACCGAGCGCGGCGGCTATCACCTCGTCTGGCCGCGGGACCTCGTGCAGTGCGCCACCGCGCTGCTCGCGCTCGGGGCCGAGGAGGAGGCGCGCGACGCGCTCCGCTACCTGATCGCGACCCAACGCGAGGACGGGCACTGGGAGCAGAATCAGTGGCTCGGTGGGCGACCGTACTGGCAGGGCCGGCAGCTCGATCAGACCGCGTGCCCGGTGATCCTGGCCGCGTTGCTGGCCGAGCGCGACGCACTGGGCGGCACCGAGGTCGGCGACGTGATCGGCGCCGCGCTCGGCTATCTGCTTCGAACCGGGCCGGTGAGCGAACAGGACCGCTGGGAGGAGAGCGCTGGTCTCACACCCTATACGCTCGCCTGCGCCATCGCCGCGCTGGTGGCTGGCGCCGCGTTCCTGCCGCTGCGGCTGCGCTGGCTCGCGCTGTTGACGGCCGATTTCTGGAACGCCGAAATCGACCGCTGGCTGGTGGTGCGCGGTGGGCGGCTGTCCGCCGAACTGGGGATCGCGGCGCATTACGTGCACCTGGCACCAGCCGCGATCCTGGACGACGCCGACGCGCTCTCCCGCCCTATTCCGCTGCACAACCAGCCGGAACCGCGCGCCGTGCCGGCGGCGGAGCTGATCTCGCTCGATTTTCTCGCCCTGGTGCGGATGGGGCTGCGCCGCGCCGACGACCCGCTGATCACGGACAGCGTGAGGCTTGCCGATGCCCTGCTGAAGACCGATACGCCGAATGGCCCCGCTTGGCACCGCTACACCGGTGACGGCTATGGCGAGACCGAGACGGGCGCGCCCTTCACAGGGGCCGGGCGCGGCCGGGCCTGGCCCCTGCTGGCTGGCGAGCGCGGCCAGTACGAGCTCGCCGCCGGGCGCGACCCCCTGCCGCTGCTGGAGACGATGGCGGCGATGGCCGGCAAGGGCGGGATGATCCCGGAACAGGTGTGGGATGCGGAGGCCATCCCGCGCCGCTTCCTGTTTCCCGGCCGGCCGACCGGTTCGGCCACACCGCTGGCCTGGGCCCATGCGGAATTCGTGAAGCTGGTCATCTCCCGCCACGCCGGACGGCCGGTGGATGCGCCGGGCGCAGTGGCACGGCGCTACCGGGCGCAGCGCCGGACGGCGGTCCGCAGCATTTGGACACCTTGGGCCCCGATCGGCCGGATGAGCGCGGGGACGCGGCTGGTGGTGGTCCTGCCACAGCCGGCGCAGGTGCGCTGGTCCGCAGACACGCTCGGCGGCGAGCGCGCGACTCTCTCCGCCGGGTTCGGGGTGCACGCGGCGGTGCTGCGGACGGAGGCCGTGCCAAGCGGCGGTGCGGTGGCGCTGAGCTGGCAAATGGCGGACGGAACCAAGGGCCAGACGCGGGTGCTGGCGACCGGGTAGAGCAACGGCCGATCAGACAAAATCGGCTGATTGGATGACGTTGCGCGATCAAGCAACGAGAGAGAACGCGGCTGCTGCGCGGCCGCGCGATCGGCGCTCAGGATGCCAGGAGGACGAGCGACCGCCCCGCCAATTCCAGCCATCCCGCGCACGGCCCGCGCCGTCCCGGTGCCGCCGTATCCAGGATCACACGCCAACCGCGGCCTGCCTGGCCGTCCGGCAGCCGGATCCGGAGCGGGGCGGTGCCGGCGTGAACCGCCAGCAAGACCTGGCTTGCCGCGCCTGCCAGCACCGCGACCACGCTGCGCCGCTCGGGCTCCTGCCACAGCGCCGGGGTCATGGGCGCGCCTTCGGGGGTCCGCCAGGCCACCTCGGACCCACGCAACGGGGCGTCCCCGCGCGCAATGGCACAGCGCCGGCGCAGTTGCACCAATCGGCGGACGAAGCGCAGCAGGGCGCGGTCCATCCCCTCCCAGTCGAACCAGGACAGCACATTGTCCTGCGCGTAGGCGTTGTTGTTGCCGCACTGGGTCCGCCCGCACTCGTCACCCATCGCCAGCAGCGGCGTACCGCGCGCCAGCATAAGGCAGGCGAGCAGCGCGCGGGCATCGGCCGCACGCGCGGCGCGCACCGCGGCATCGTCGGTGGGGCCTTCCACGCCGTGGTTCCAGGACCAGTTCGTGTCGGTTCCATCCCGGCCGCCTTCGCCGTTGGCGTCGTTGTGCTTTGCGGCGTAGGCAACGAGGTCTGCGAGCGTGAACCCGTCATGCGCCGTCACGAAATTGACCGAGCGCGTCAGCGGCCGGTGCCGGGGCGCAAGCAGATCGGCGGAACCACAGAGCACGGTCGCGAACGCCCCCAACTGGCCAGCATCGCCACGCCAGAACCGGCGCAGCGTGTCGCGGAAGCGATCGTTCCACTCCCCCCACCCGGGCGGAAAGGCGCCCAAGCGATAGCCGCCCGAACCGGGGTCCCATGGCTCGGCGATGCGAGCCCGAACGCGCAGCAGCGGATCCTGTTCGATCGCGCTGAGCAGCGCTGCAGCCGGGTCGAACCCCGCCTCGCCGCGGCCGAGAACGGTCGCGAGATCGAAGCGAAATCCGTCGATGCCAGCCCGCAACACCCAGGTGCGGAGCGCATCCATGGCGAGCCGCACGCCGGCGGGCCGGTCCAGCGCCAGCGTGTTGCGGCAGCCGGTGTCGTCTCGATATCGACACAGATCGGCTGGGTCGAGCCGGTAATAGGTGGCGTTGTCGATCCCGCGCAGCGACAGGATTGGACCGGAGGCGTCATATTCGCCGGTGTGGTTGAGCACGATATCGACAAGCACCGCGATACCGGCCGCGTGCAGCGCATCCACTGCGGCACGCACCTCGGCAAAGCCGCCCGGCGCGAGGCGTGGGTCGGGGGCGGCGAAGGTCACCGGGTTGTAGCCCCAGGCATCGGCAAGCCCGAGCGCCGCCAGATGCGGCGCCTCGATCCGAGGGGTCGGCGGCATCAACTCCACCGCGGCGACGCCGAGCCGGCGCAGATGGGCGATCGCAGCTTGGTGGGCGAGGCCGGCGAAGGTACCGCGAATCGCCGGGGGGATCGACGGGTGGCGCCGCGTAAAGGCGCCGACGTTCAGTTCATAGATCACGCCGCCGTCCCAGGCGAAGCGCGGGACCTGAGGCGGCGGTGGATCGGCCTCCACGATCGCTTTCGGGACCGCATCGGCGCTGTCGCCCCCGCCCGGCAGCAGCGCCGGATGCAGACGGAACGGGCGGTCGAAACGGCTGGCCCACGGATCGGCGAGCAGCTTCGCCACATCGAAACGATGGCCCGACGCCGGCGCCCAGGGGCCGGCGACGCGCAGCCCATAGCGTGTGTCGGGGCCGAGGCCGGCGATGTGCCCGTGGAACACATCGCCGGTACGCGCGGGCAAACGGATCCGGTCCTCCTCCCGATCACCCTCGAACCGGCAGAAGAACACCGCCTCGGCGTGGGCGGAGAACACGGCAATGTTGAGCCCGTCCGCATCCACCCGCACGCCGAGCGGCTCGGCCCGTCCGGGCGTGACGCGAGGTGCGCTCATTGCGGATCCCACAGCAGCCAAACGGTGGCGAGCGGCGGCAGCAGGATCTCGGCCGAAGCAGGCAAGTCCCGCCAGGGGCTGGCTTCAGCCAACACGGCCCCCTGGTTGCCAAGACCCGTGCCGCCATAGATTTCGGCATCGGTGTTGACAATTTCACGCCAGCGCCCCGCCGCCGGCAGGCCGATGCGGTACCGGTGCCGCGACACCGGGGTGAAGTTGCACAGCACTGCGACCGGCGGCGCATCGGGAGCCAGACGGAGCCAGGCGAACACTGACGCATCGGCATCGTCCGCCTCGATCCAGCGGAACCCATCGGGCTCGCAATCGCGGGCATGCAGCGCCGGATGGGCGCGATAGGCCCGGTTCAGATCTCCGATCAGCGACTGCACGCCACGATGCGCCGGCATATCGAGCAGCTGCCAGTCGAGCCCCCGGTCGTGGTTCCACTCCGCTTCCTGCGCGAACTCCCCCCCCATGAACAGGAGCTTCTTACCCGGGTGCCCCCACATGAAGCCATAATAGGCGCGCAAGGTGGCGCAGCGCTGCCAGGCATCGCCGGGTATGCGGCTGAGCAGCGACCTCTTCCCGTGCACCACCTCGTCGTGTGAGAGCGGCAGCACGAAATTCTCCGACCAGGCGTAGAGCATTCCGAAGGTCATGCGCCGGTGATGCCAGCGCCGATGCACTGGATCTTGGGCAAGATAGCTCAGGGTGTCGTGCATCCAGCCCATGTTCCACTTGAAGCCGAAGCCGAGCCCGCCGGCCTCGACCGGACGCGACACGCCGGGCCAGGCGGTCGACTCCTCGGCGATCATCGTCGTGCCAGGATGCTGCGCATAGATGCGGGTGTTGGCCATGCGCAGGAACGCAGCCGCGTCACGGTTGTCGTTCGACCCGTCCGGGTTGGGGGCCCAGCCGCCGGCGGGACGCGAGTAATCGAGATAGAGCATGGAGGCGACCGCGTCCGCGCGCAGCCCATCGATGCGGTAGCGGTCGAGCCAGAAGAGCGCGCTCGCGAGCAGGAAATTCGCCACCTCGCGGCGGCCGAAATCGTAGACCGCGGTGTTCCAGTCCGGCTGGAAGCCGCGCCGGGGATCGGCGTGCTCGTAGAGCGCCGTGCCGTCGAAACGGGCGAGGCCGTGGTTGTCGGTGGGGAAATGCGCCGGTACCCAATCGAGGATCACGCCGAGCCCTGCTTCATGGGCTCGATCGACGAAGTGGGCGAAGCCGGCCGGATCGCCGAAACGGCTGGTCGGCGCGAAGAGTCCGATCGGCTGATAGCCCCACGAGGCATCGAGCGGGTGCTCCGTCACCGGCAGCAGCTCGAGGTGGGTGAAACCAAGCCCGGCGGCGTAGGGGATCAGGGCGTCGGCGAGGGCTTCGTAGCTCAGGAAGCCACCGTCGGGTGCGCGGCGCCAGGAGCCGAGATGGACCTCGTAGATCGTCATCGGCCGGCGGTGCCAGTCGCCGCCCGGGAGCCGGGTCGCTTCGGTCCACGCGAAAGCGTCGGTACGCGCCACCACCGACGCGTTGGCCGGACGGCACTCGGCGGCGAAGCCGAACGGGTCGGTCTTCAACGGCAGCAACGCGCAGTCCGGGCCCAGCAGCTCGTATTTGTAGACCGTCCCCTCGCCCAGGTCGGGAACGAAAATCTCCCATACGCCGCTGTCGTGGCGCTTGCGCATCGGATGGCAGCGCCCGTCCCAACGATTGAAATCGCCGACGACCGATACGCGGCGTGCGTTCGGCGCCCAGACCGCGAAATGCACGCCGTCGGTTCCCTGATGGTGAAGCACGTGCGCGCCGAGACGGTCATAAAGACGCTGATGGGTGCCCTCGAGCAGCAGGTGATCGTCGAGCGGGCCGAGGACCGGGCCGAATCCGTAAGGATCGCGCTGCTCGCGCCTGCCATCCGCCGTGGTCACCCGCAGCGTGTAATCCGGCGATGCGGCGCCCGGCGGCATCCGGCCGACGAAAAACCCGGCCCGATGGCGCCGCGCCATGACGACCGAGTGGCCGCCGGCATGCAGCGTCACCGCCCGTGCGGCCGGCAGGAATGCGCGCAGCTCGATGCCCCGCGCGGTCTGGTGCGGCCCCAACACCCCAAACGGATCCGGGTGGCACCCGGCGACGATGGCCGCGATATCCTCAGCCGTCATTCCGGCCGCCCGCGCGGGCCGGGATATCCGCGCCGTCACCGCTCTGTCCTGCTGGGGCTCGATGATGTCCCTCCCTGAGTAGACGAACTTCGCGCGCGCCGGATCGCCGGCGGCCGTCTGGCATGCGTCACGCTGCCATGGCGGACGGTTCGAGCATAGCGGAGCCGCGCACTCGGGCCCCGGTCGGCGGGATCTCTCCGATCGGCGCCATGCCACCTCGATGTCTGGACGCGTCGCCCCGTTCGAGGGCGGAACGCGCAACCGGCTGTTGGCACCATCCAAGCCCGCCGCGCACCGCTCGATCGGCCTGACCCGCGACCGGGCCTGAGGCCGCGCTGATCAGGCGGGCCTCAGCCCGCGCGCGCGATCGCCAGGAACGATGCCGCGTCCAGGCTCGCTCCACCGACCAGCGCGCCGCCGACCTCGGGCAGGCGCAGCAGCGTCGTTGCGTTTTCCGGCTTCACCGAACCGCCATACAGAATGCGCACCGCGGCGCCGGCAGCGGCGAAGCGCTGGGTCAGCCGCGCGCGAATATGAGCGTGCATCGACGCGACATCCTCTGCGCTGGGGATTCGCCCGGTACCGATGGCCCAGACCGGCTCATAGGCGATGGCGCCGGCGAATCCATCGGGGAGACTGAACTCCAGTTGCGCCGCCACGACGCTCTCCGCCTTCCCGGCGACCCGCTCGGACTCGCTCTCGCCGACGCAGACGATCGGCACAAGCCCGGCCGCGACCGCCGCTTCGACCTTGGCATGCACGTCGGCGTCGCTCTCGTGATGGTCGGCGCGGCGCTCCGAATGACCGAGAATCACGTAGCGCGCCCCGGCGTCACGCAGCATGGGCGCAGAGATGTCCCCGGTATGCGCGCCCTTGGCCGCGGCGTGACAATCCTGTCCGCCGAGCGCGATGGAGGAGCCGGAAAGGGCGCTCGCGGCCAGGCTCAGAAGTGTCGCCGGCGGACAGACCAGCAGCTCGCATGCGAGTCCCGCCGCGCCGGCGCGCAAGCCCGCGAGCAGCGACTCCGCCTCCGCGCGCAGCAGGTTCATTTTCCAGTTTCCAGCGATCAATCGACGCAAGGCTGCGGCTCCTCATCCACTCCGCCGATGTGCCACCCCGACAGTTGCGGGTCGTCCGCGGATTTGCGTATCCTCATAATTGTCTTTGGCTGAAATTAACAGATGGGCGGTCGAATCGGGAGGCGCGGCAGCAATCCCGCGTGCGATGGGATTTGCCCACGCGCCTGCGCTGCGCCAGAGGCTTTCACCGCATGTCAGTAGCATTTGGGGGGTAATATATGGCGGACATTCAGATCGCGAGCATCGACCTCGCACAAGGGCTCAAGGTCAAAAATCTCGCTGTGCCGAAAATGATGGCCGAGGTCGTCCTCAGCAACGCACCAAAGGAGATTGAGGCGGCCTTCGACAAGGACAAGCTGATTGGCCAGAAGCTGCTTAAGACCGCCTTCGAGGCCCTGAACGAGGCGAAGAAGACCTTCCAGGAAGCGGCGATCGCGACCGATGAGATTTTCGAGAAGAAGCCGCCAAAGGACGAAAAGGAGGCGGAGGATCGGGTCAAGACCCTCAACGTCATCTGCCGTCAGATCGCGGAGGCGCAGGGCGGCAAGGCGACCAAGGCGGTCGAGGCGGAGTGGGCGACCTACGTCAAGAAGAACAAGGCGCTCACCAAGTATCGCGCGCTGTTCGCGGCGCGGCTCGGCCTCGGTGTGATCTCGGTTGCCGCCAACGTCGCCCACACGGTGATGACGTTCGGCGCCTCCTCGGCGGTGGCGATTCTCGGCATCGCCAAGACGGTGGTCAGCATCGGCACCGACATCTACAACCAGGCCCGCGATATTTCGAAAGCCGAGAACGACATCATCGAGACCGATATCGTACTGGCAAAGGTCTGGACCGAGAAGGCGGTCGGCGCCAAGCAGACCGGGCGCGAACTCGCGGCCGCGCTCGGCGCGCCGTTCGTCAAGAGCATCAGCGGGCTGGGCAAGCTTCTGACCGAATACAATGCCAAGATCGCGGTCAAGGACAAAAGCACGGAAGATCTCTGGAAAAAAGCCAAGAACCTGATGGAGGTGATCGAAAAGACGAGCCAGGACAACAACCCACAGCTACAGAAGGCGGTCAAGGCGCTCGGCACCAAGACGACGGAATTGCTCGACAAGATCACCGACCTGAACGCCAAGAGCTCGGAATATGACGGATTCTACGCCGCCTACAAGAACCGCTACGACACCTACCGAACCCTCGAAGGCAAGGCCCTGGGCCACGCCGCCAAGGGCACGGAGGGCGTGATCATGCTCGCCGGCATCGTCTCCACGGGAAAGACGATCGTGGATCTCGCGTCCGCGCTGGCCTAGGCCGTGTGGACGGATTTAACCAGCATCATCCCGCACGCAAAACTGATGATGGCTGAGTAGCTGATGTCGGTCTTCTCGCACCGCATCGCGACGCGTTTGAACCGCTTGAGCTTGCCGATTGTCTGTTCGATGCGTGCCCGGAGTTTATACAGGCGTTTTGGGAAAAACCGTCCTCTCTGCTTGGAGTTTTCGCGGCGCGGGATAACCGGTGTGATGCCGCGTGCGAGTGCCGCCATCCGGTTGGCTTGGCTGTCATACCCCTTGTCGGTCATCGCGATGCGCGGGCGGATGTCGGGGCCGATGTCGAGCGAGGTCTCAAACTGTGTGCTGTCGCTGGCCTCGCCACCGGTCAGATGGAAGTCGAGAGGGTTGCCGTCGAGATCGGTCTTGAGGTGGATTTTGGTCGAGAAGCCGCCGCGCGAGCGGCCGAACGCCTGGCGATCCTGCCCCCTTTTGCCCCGGCGGCCGAGACGTGGGCGCGCGCTGTCGTGCTGTCGAAGAACTGGACCAGGTGTGCCGTCTGGCTGCATTCCGCCAGCAACTGGAAGAATGCCTCAAATACCCCGGAGCGGCTGAGCCGCCAGAACCGCTTCCACACGCTGTTCCATTTGCCAAATTCGCCGGGGAGTGCACGCCACGTTATGCTATGCACCGTGAAGTAGTGGACGGCTTCCAGGAATTTACGGTCGTCATGCCCAGGCTCTCT
>JAJXXT010000049.1 GCA_021780935.1 Pseudomonadota bacterium | reverse complement strand
GGCAGACCCGGGATGACGAAGTGCCGCGCCACCTCCCCGAGCGGCGGGCCGACCCAGAAGTAGAGCGGCACCAGGGCAAGCGAACCGACGCACAGCGTCAGCGCCAGCCGCTCGAACCGGCGGAAACTGCCGGTGCCGACGGCGATGGTGACGAGGGCTGCGGAGAGCGCGACACCCGGCTTCTCGGGCAGGCCGAGATAGCGCAGCGCCAAGTCGATGCCGACGAACTCGGTGATGATGGTGAGCGCGTTGAGCAGGAACAGGTCGATGACGCTGAAGGCGCCCCAGAAGCGGCCGAACCGCTCCAGGATCAGCCGCGCGTGCCCGACGCCGCTAACCGCGCCGAGACGCAGCACCATTTCCTGATTGACGTAGAGCACGGGAATCAGCAACGCCAACGTCCACAGCAGGGTGTAGCCGTAATTCTGTCCGGCCTGGGCATAGGTCGCGAAGCCGCCGGCATCGTTATCCCCGACCATCACGATCAGGCCGGGGCCGATGATGGCGAGCAACGTCTTGAGCCGCGCCCATACATGGGTGCGCGGGCCGGTATCATGGTGGCGAATGGTGCCGAGGGCCCCGTGGATATCCCCGACATGGGCCTCGTCGAGCACAGCGACGGCCTGGAGTTCGGTCATGGGTCTGCTCCCGTGTGGGATGTGCGCTCTGGATATCAGGGGCGGGCGGCTTGCCAGGAGCAGACCAGCCGGCCCTCGGGGTCGAGGTGCCAGTTGGCGCTCAGGCACGCTGAAGAGCGGCCCTCGGGCAGCAGCGCGTACCGTTCGACGCGAACGGCAGCCTCGGTCCGGCGGAAAACGACCCGGCGGAAAACGGCAAAATCGATGATGGCGGCCATCGGGGCCTCCTGTCACTCAAGCGGTTGGCTTGAGCCCGGAGCGCCCTCGCCGCCCTCAGGTCAGCGCGACTGCGCCGATCCTGCTGGCAAGGAAGGAAAGCCCCGAGCTGGTGACCGGTACCGTGGATTGCCGTGAGACGTCGCGAACGCGACGACTATGGCACTCCGCGGACCCGGAACTAGATCGCGGTTTCATTGCGTCCCTTGCAGTTTGTTGAACCAATCCCGCCGACCCAGCCAGCGGGCCAAGATGCCGGACCCGACATCTCTGTCGTCGAAATAGGCGCCTCACGCCCGCGGCGCAAGCCAAAACTCGCTGCTCGACGCAAGCGGCGCGGGACCGACGAGCTGAAGCGAGCGGCCCCCAGCGGGCCGCCGCTACCAGTGGTGCTCGGTGAAGAATGCGTAGCGGAACAGGCCGAGCACACCCCAGGCATAGCGGCGGCCACCCGCCGAGATATGCTGATAAACGGGCAGCAGGGCGGTGGCATCCACCGAATAGCGCGGGGTGGTGTAGATGATCCCGGGATCCGCGGTCCATAGCTGGCCGCCGGAGCCGGGAACGGTCGCGCCGATCATGCGGTCCTTGTTGGTCGCGGTGTAGTTCGTCTCCAGCGAGGCAAAGACCTCGGCGTTGACATCGCCCTCGAGATTCCGCGGCCAGAGCAGGTAATGAAAGCCGGCATCGGCATAGAAGCTGTCGCCGAATGTATAGCCGGCGGACTGGGCATAGTTTTCATAGCCGACCTGCGCTTCGGCATTCCAGAACAGCTTGCTCCAGGTTGCCGAAATGGCCTCGCGCTGGCCCCAGGCACCGGTGCCTGGCTGCAGGCCGCGCGGCATGGCCGGATTGGCATTGTCCGTCCCGGTGGGGGCAAAAATGCCGAAATAGGGGGCAATACGGAAGGTCGAACCGACGTCATCGACGCTGTACAAAGTGTAGCGCAGTTCCATCAGCGTATCGCCGAGACCGGTGGCGGTACGGTTGGCGGTATGGCCGCCCACGGTCACCGGTGCGGTGTTTGAGACCAGGGTGTGGTCCTGGACGATCACCGTCCAGTCGGGCGAGGCGCCGTAAAGCCCGACCGCAAGCAGGCCGGCGCTCGATGCATTGCCGCTGAAGGTGGTGATTTCGGGTTCGAGCCGCACCACGACATTTCCCGCGGAGACCGGCGAAGCGGAGGGGAAGGTCAGCTGGGCGCGCGCCCGCTCAGCGCCCAGCACCCAGGCCAGCAGGACCAGACAGACGGGGAGACACGCGCGGATCCGGCCGCGGCAGCCATGCGGAGGGCGCATTCAGCGCAGCACCGGCGCGGACTGGCCCGCCTGCACCTTGGGCCGGAAAATCTCGCCCGGCGTATAGGCGGCGTTGACGATGGCGCGGCGCAGTTCGGCATCCGGCACGTCGCCGCCCGGCTTGAGGCGGATATGGGCCATGCCGTGCTGCAGATCGAACCATACCGCTTCGACCGAGGGAATCTGCTTGAGCCGGCGGATCAGGCCGAATTTCGAGAACGGGTAGGTGACGCCCTTCACGATCATCAGGATGTCGTCGTCCGGCGCGGCCTGCGCCGCCATCGCCTCGACATCCGCGTGGGCGGCGGGCGCCCCGGCGAGACCGGCAGCGGACAGGGCCATGACCATTGCCAGGACCGCAGCCCGAGCCGTACGCCGGCCGGACGCCAACGACCCTGCATTCGCAGTTCGGCGCATCGAGTGACCCACCTCCATTGATGACCCTCCAATGTCACATGAAGCCCCGTGGCGGGGCAAGCCTCCCCCCGCCCCCGCGCGTTCACGCGGGCCACCCCTTCACGCAGACGATGTCCTGCGATAAGCCATGACAAGGGAGGAAGCGAGGATGCAAGCGACGATCAAGACGGCCGCAGAACCCGATCCGCCCCCCGCCGAACCCCACCGGGCGCGGCCGGTCCGCCTGCTGCTGCTCCTGCCCTTTGTCGCCATGCTCGCCGTGCCGACATTCAACTTCGCCGAACCGCACCTGTTCGGCCTGCCCTTCTTCTACTGGTATCAGCTGCTCTGGATCCTGATCTGCAGCGCGCTGATCGGTGTGGTCTACATCGTCGAAGGCGGGAGTGAGCGGCGATGAACTGGACCGCGACGACGATCTTCATCGCATTGTTCCTGTTCGTCACGGCGCTCGGCTTCTTCGCCGCGCAATGGCGCAAGGGGGATCTGGACCTCCTGCATGAATGGGGGCTGGGCGGGCGGCGCTTCGGCACCATGGTGGCCTGGTTCCTGCTCGGCGGCGATCTCTACACCGCCTACACCTTCATCGCCGTGCCGGCACTGGTGTTCGGCGCCGGGGCGCTCGGCTTCTTTGCCGTGCCCTACACCATCGTCGTCTACCCGATACTCTATGTCGTGTTCCCGCGCCTGTGGGCGGTGGCGCATCGGCACGGCTATGTGACCGCGGCCGACTTCGTCCGCGGCCGCTTCGGCAATCGCTGGCTGGCGCTGGCGGTCGCGGTGACGGGGCTGCTCGCGACCATGCCCTATATCGCGCTGCAACTGGTCGGCATGGAGGTGGTCATCGGCGCGCTCGGTTTCCAGGCCGAGGGGTTCGCCGCCGATCTGCCGTTGATCATCGCCTTCGTCATCCTCGCTGCCTTCACCTATACGAGCGGATTGCGCGCGCCGGCGATGATCGCGGTCGTCAAGGACGTGCTGGTCTACATCACGGTCATCGCGGCGGTCATCGTGGTGCCGATGGAGCTGGGCGGCTACGCGAAGATCTTCGCCGCCGTGCCGGTGGCCAAGCTCACCCTGCCGACGCCGCCGGCCGGTTCGCTGGGCAGCTACAGCGCCTACGCGACGCTCGCCCTCGGTTCGGCCTGCGCGCTGTTTCTCTACCCGCATTCGATCACCGGCGTGCTCTCGTCCAGCGGCGCCGGGGTGATCCGCCGCAACGCCGCCATCCTGCCCGCCTATTCCTTCGTGCTCGGCCTGCTGGCGCTGCTCGGCTTCATGGTGCTGGCCATGGGGGTGGCGCAGAACCCGGCCTATGCCGAAGGCTTCCGCCGCTATGGCAGCAACTATGCCATCCCGGCGCTGTTCCTCGCCGCCTTCCCCTCCTGGTTCGTCGGCGTCGCCTTCGCCGCGGTCGCCATCGGCGCGCTGGTGCCGGCCGCGATCATGTCCATCGCCAGCGCGAATACTTTCACCCGCAACATCTGGCGCGAATTCCTCAACCCCGCCTGCACCGACGCGCAGGAGGCGGGCGTGGCGAAGATCGTCTCGCTCGTGGTCAAGGTCGGGGCGCTGTTCTTCATCATTTTCCTGCCCCAGCAATACGCGATCCAGCTGCAGTTGCTCGGCGGCGTCTGGATCATCCAGACCGGCCCGGCGGTAATGCTGGGGCTGTTCTTCCGCTTCTTCAACGGCTGGGCGCTGCTCGCCGGCTGGGCGGCGGGGATCGTCACCGGCACATGGATGGCGGCGATGCTGAACTTCCGGGCTTCGGTCTATCCGCTGCACGTCCTTGGCATCACCATTCCCGGCTACGCCGCGCTCTATTCCGTGCTCGTCAACGTCGCGGTGGCCGCGGCGCTCTCCGTGCTCTTGAACGCGCTGGCGCCGGACCGGCACCTCGACGTCACGACGGCGGCGGATTACGGCTGAGCGCCGTTTCGGGGGCCGGGGTCTTGGCGGGATAGCGGCACCACGCGGCAGCGACGCAGCGCCAGCATTCGGGCTTTCGCGCCTTGCATACGTGGCGCCCGTGCAGGATCAGCCAGTGATGCGCTTGGTGCAGGAATTCGGCTGGAATGCGCTGCAACAACGCATCTTCCACCGCGCGCACATCGCGCCCGGGCGCCAGGCCGGTGCGGTTGCCGAGACGGAAGATATGCGTATCGACCGCCATGGTCGGCTCGCCGAAGGCGACGTTGAGCACCACGTTGGCGGTCTTGCGCCCGACCCCGGGCAACGCCTCCAGCGCGGCCCGGTCGTGGGGAACCTCCCCGCCATGGCGCTCGATCAGCAGCCGAGACAGGGCGACGACGTTGCGCGCCTTGCCCTGCCAGAGGCCGATCCGCCTGATATGCTCGCCGACCCGCTCGGCGCCGAGGGCAGCCATCGCGGCCGGGGTGGCGGCCGCCGCGAACAGCGTCCGCGTCGCCTGGTTCACCGCCGCATCCGTGGCCTGGGCCGAAAGCACGACCGCGACGAGCAGGGTGAACGGATCGCGATAGGCAAGCTCGCTGCGCGGCGCGGGATTGGCCGCAGCCAGAGCCTCGATAAACCGGCGCACGGCGCGCGCTGTCATCGTCGGCGCGGCGTCTCCCGGCGGGGGCGGCGATCGCATTCTGGCCATGGCGGTTTCTGGCAAGCGCCCCAGATATTGACAAGGGAGCAGATCGCCGTGAGAGGCGATGGAGCGGGGGCACATGCGGAGCCTGTCTCGGGACACGGCGGAGCCGGAGGGGTTGCTGTTCGAGGCCGTCATCACGCCGCATCGCAGCCTGTCGCGCCGTGGCGTCCGAATTCTGGCCGTCGCGCTCGCCATCGCGTTCCTCGGTCCCGGGCTGCTGTTCTGGGCCCTCGGCGCTTGGCCCGTGCTCGGCTTCTCCGGCGTGGAGCTCGGTCTGGCGGCGGTGCTCATCCAGCTCCACGCCCGTTCCTTCCGGCGCAGCGAAATCGTGCTGCTCACCGGCGACGGCGTGTGCATCCAGCGCCGGGACGCCAGCGGACGGCGCACCGAGCGCCACCTCGATCCGGCCTGGCTCCGCGTCGAACTCGAAGACCGGCCGGGCCGGGTTCCCGCACTCATGCTGCGCACGCGCGGCGTCGCCGAGGAGATCGCTGCCAGCCTCGGCGAGACCGAGAAGCGCGACCTCGCCGCAGCTCTGGGCGAGGCGCTGCATCGCTGGCGCAATCCCGTATTCGACAATCCTCAACTGCGCGTTTGATCCGCGCGCGGGGCTCGACGGCAGCCGGCGCGGCGGCTAGCCTGCCGCGCATCCCAGGGACGGAAGGCGGCCATGAGCATCAAAGGGAAGTCCTACATCGTCGGCGCCTATGAGCATCCGACACGCAAGGCGCCCGACAAATCGGTGGCGCAACTCCATGCCGAGGTCGCGGCCGGCGCGCTTGCCGATGCCGGCCTCAGCAAGGAAGACGTGGACGGGTATTTCTGCGCCGGTGACGCCCCCGGCATGGGCCCGATCTCGATGGTGGATTATCTCAACCTGCGTGTCCGCCACGTCGACTCGACCGATACCGGCGGCTCCTCGTACCTCGTGCATGTCGGTCATGCCGCCGAGGCGATCGCGGCTGGCAAGTGCAATGTCGCGCTGATCACCCTCGCCGGACGGCCGCGCAGCGAGGGCATGGCCACCGGCACCGCGCCACGCCAGGGCAACCCGGCGCAACCGGACCTGCAATGGGAATACCCCTACGGCCCCACCGTCGTGAACATGTACGCGATGGTCGCCATGCGGCACATGTACGAGTACGGCACGACGAGCGAGCAACTGGCCTGGATCAAGGTCGCCGCCTCGCATCATGCCCAGTACAACCCCAACGCCATGCTGCGCGACGTGGTGACGGTGGAGGTGGTGGTGAACTCGCCGATGGTCGCGGATCCGCTGCATCGGCTGGATTGCTGCGTCATCAGCGATGGCGGCGGTGCCCTCATCGTCACCCGGCCGGAGATCGCGAAAAGCCTCAAGCGCCCGCTGGTGAAATTGATCGGCGCCGGCGAGGCGACGAAAGGGCAGATGGGCGGAGCCGTCGACCTCACCTATTCGGCCGCCCGCGTCTCCGGCGCGGCGGCATTCAACGAGGCTGGGGTCACGCCGGCGGACATCCAGTACGCCTCGATCTATGACAGCTTCACCATCACCGTCCTGGTCCAGCTCGAAGATCTCGGCTTTTGCGAAAAGGGACAGGGAGGGCGCTTCGTCGCCGATGGCAACCTGATCTCGGGCGTCGGCAAGCTGCCCTTCAACACCGACGGGGGCGGATTGTGCAACAACCACCCCGCCAATCGCGGCGGCATGACCAAGGTGATCGAAGCCGTGCGGCAGGTGCGCGGCGAGGCCCATCCGAAGGTGCAGGTCGCCAACTGCACGCTGGCCCTGGCCCACGGCACCGGCGGGCAACTCGGCACGCGGCACGGCAGCGGCACGCTCATCATGGAACGGGAGTGAACCCAATGACCGAACGCACGCTTCCCGCTCCCACCCCCACCCCCGAAACCGAGGCCTTCTGGGCCGCCACGCGAGCCGGAAAATTCCTCGTCAAAACCTGCAAGGAATGCCAGCGCGCGCACTGGTATCCGCGCGCGCTCTGCCCCCTCTGCTTTGCCGACGCGACCGAGTGGCGCGAGGCGTCCGGCAGAGGCCGGATCTATTCCTTCAGCATCATGCGCCGCGCGCCGCAGCCCTACGCCATCGCCTATGTCGAGCTCGCGGAAGGGCCGATGATGATGACCAACATCGTCGGCTGCGACTTCGATGAAATCGCCATCGGCCAGGCGGTACGCGTGGAGCTGCGCGAGGCCGAAGGCGGCTTCCGGGTGCCGGTGTTTACGCCGGGCTGAATGGGGCAGAGCCCGGTCCGACCTGATGGTTTGATCAGGTCGGAGCTTGCTATACGGAGCCCAGCCCGCCGCTCCGTTCGATGAAGGCGGCCACCTCCGCGGCGCCGAGTCCGGCGCGGATATTGGCGAACAGGAACGGCCGCTCGCCGCGCATGCGCCTGGCGTCGCGCTCCATCACCTCGAGACTGGCGCCGACCAGCGGGGCGAGATCGATCTTGTTGATCACCAGCAGATCGCTGCGCGTGATCCCCGGCCCACCTTTGCGCGGGATCTTGTCGCCGGCGGACACGTCGATGACATAGATCGTCAGATCGGCGAGTTCCGGGCTGAAGGTGGCGGCGAGATTGTCGCCGCCGCTCTCGATCAGGATGAGATCGAGCGCGGGGAAGCGGGTCGCGAGATCAGCGACGCCGGCCAGATTGATCGAGGCGTCCTCGCGGATCGCGGTGTGCGGGCAGCCCCCGGTCTCGATGCCGAGGATGCGCTCGGGCGGCAGCGAACCGGCGCGGGTGAGGAACTCGGCGTCCTCCTTGGTGTAGATGTCGTTCGTGATCGCCGCGATCTCGTAGCGGTCGCGGAACTGCCTGCATAGCGCATCCATCAGCGCGGTCTTGCCGGAACCGACGGGACCGCCGACGCCGACGCGCAGCGGGCCGTGCGCAGAACCTGTCATGAGCGGAACAACCTCGTGTACTGGGTTTCGTGCCGCATCGCGGCGATGTCGGACCGGAAGCAGGCGCCGCCGATCGCGTCGAGCGGCGCACCCCGGGTCTCCTCGGCGGCCGCCAGGATCGCGGCTTCGAGCGCTGCGAGCACGCGTAGCCCCGCGCTCTGGCCGAGCGGGATCAGTCGTACGGCCGCGGAGACGAGATTGGCCGCGAAGGCGTGGAGATAGGCGAGCACGGCGTGCTCGGCGTCGATGCCCTCGCGGCCCATCAGCGCGCCGGCAGCGACAGGATAGGCGCCGGCGTAGCTGCCGCCCCAGGGCGCGGCGGCGGCGGCGAAGGCCGTCCCCTGGGCGACGGTTTCCATCTGGCGCTCGCGCGCCGGGGCCGCCGCGCGGGCGAGTTCGGCAATGGCGGCGAGCCTTCCCTCGTCCGCGGCGGCCGCGTGCGCTGCCCGCAGCAGGATCGCGTCGCTGCGTCCGGCGCCGTGCAGAAGGATGGCCTCGACCCAGGCGCGCAGGCCGGCCTCATCGGCGACGTCGCCAACCTCCACCGCCCACTCCAGCCCGTGCGAATAGGCGAAGCCTCCGGTGGGAAAGCCCGGCGAGAACCAGGCGAGCAGGTGCAGCAGCGCGCGTGGCGCGGTCATCGCGGATCAATCATGGTGATGGCCCGGCGTCCCCGCATAGGCGCCGGGCTCGGGATCGAACGGCGCCTCGATCGCATGGGCGTGCCCACCGAGCGCTTCCACCATTCCGCCGATGACGTGGTCGGCCCGCACGCGGAGCCGGCCAGCCAGGAACTGCACCGGCAGGTGGCGATTGCCGAGATGCCACGCGATCGGCAGCAGGACGGACGGGGCCGCATCGATCTCGAGCAATGGCTCCGGCACGGCGACGACGAGGACGATGCTGCCGTCTTCGCACAGCAGCCCGTCACCATCATGCAGATGCTGCGCAGCGGCGAGATCGAGGAGCAGCTCCCCGCCACTCTCCGCACGCAAGAGAATACGGCGCCGATGCCGATGGTCATGGTCGAGCCGCACCCGGTCGGCCGCATCCGCCTGGTTCCAGGTGCCGGCACGAAGGATCTCGGTGGCGCGCATCAGAACAGGAAATAGCGCTGGGCCATCGGCAGCACGGCCGCCGGCTCACAGGTGAGCAGCACGCCATCGGCGCGCACTTCGTAGGTCTCGGCATCGACCTCGATCACCGGCGTGGCGTCGTTGTGGATCATGCTCTTCTTGCCGATCCCCCCACGCGTGTCGGTGACGGCGGCGAGGCGTCGCGAGAGGCCGAGCCGGCGTGCAAGACCCGCTTCCAGGGCGGCCGCGGAGACGAAGGTGACGCAGGATTCCGCCAGCGCGCGCCCGAACGCGGCGAACATCGGGCGGTAATGCACCGGCTGCGGTGTCGGGATCGACGCATTGGGGTCGCCCATCGCCGCCATCACGATGCTGCCGGACTTGATCACGAGATCCGGCTTGACGCCGAAGAAGGCGGGAGACCACAGCACGAGATCCGCCAGCTTCCCCGGCTCGATCGAGCCGATCTCCCGCGCCATGCCCTGCGCGATCGCCGGATTGATGGTGTATTTGGCGATGTAGCGCTTGGCCCGCGCATTGTCGGCCGCGCCGTCGCCCGGCAGCGCGCCACGCTGGGTTTTCATCTTGTGCGCGGTTTGCCAGGTGCGCAGGATCACCTCGCCGACGCGGCCCATGGCCTGGCTGTCGGAAGACATCATCGAGAGTGCGCCGAGATCGTGCAGGATATCCTCCGCGGCGATGGTTTCGCGGCGGATGCGGCTCTCGGCGAAAGCGATGTCCTCCGGGATCGACGCGTCGAGATGGTGGCAGACCATGAGCATGTCGAGATGCTCGTCGAGCGTGTTCACCGTGTAGGGCCGCGTCGGGTTCGTCGAACTCGGCAGAACGTTGGCCAGGCCTGCGACCTTGATGATATCGGGGGCATGCCCGCCACCCGCGCCCTCGGTGTGGAAGGCATGGATCGTGCGGCCCTTGAAGGCGGCGATCGTGTCCTCGACGAAGCCGGATTCGTTCAGCGTGTCGGTGTGGATCATCACCTGCACGTCGAACAGGTCGGCGACCGACAGGCAACAATCGATCGCCGCCGGCGTCGTGCCCCAGTCCTCGTGCAGCTTCAGCGCGGCGGCGCCGGCGCGTACCATCTCCTCCAGCGCCCCCGGTCGGGACGCGTTGCCCTTGCCGGCAAAAGCGAGATTGACCGGCAGCCCCTCCGCGGCCTGGATCATGCGCGCCAGATGGAACGGCCCCGGCGTGCAGGTGGTTGCCGCCGTGCCGGTCGCCGGCCCGGTGCCGCCGCCGACCAGCGTGGTGATGCCCGATGCCAGGGCCTCCTCCACCTGCTGGGGACAGATGAAATGGATGTGGCTGTCGATGCCGCCGGCGGTGAGGATTTTGCCCTCGCCCGCGATCACCTCGGTGCCCGGACCGATGACGATGTCCACGCCAGGCTGCACATCCGGGTTGCCAGCCTTGCCGATCTTGGCGATGCGGCCATGCAGCAGCCCGACATCGGCCTTGACGACGCCCCAATGGTCAAGGATGAGCGCGTTGGTAATGACCGTATCGACGGCGCCCTCCGCCTGGGACGCTTGCGACTGGCCCATGCCGTCGCGGATCACTTTGCCGCCGCCGAACTTCACTTCCTCGCCGTATGTGGTGAGATCGCGTTCGACCTCGATGAACAGGTCGGTATCGGCCAGCCGCACGCGGTCGCCCGTGGTCGGGCCGAACATGTCCGCATAGGCGGAGCGAGGCAGACGGGCCATCGGCTCAGACCTTTCCCATCACGTCGCCGCGAAAGCCCTGCACGGTCCGCGTGCCGCGATAAGGGATCAGCGTCACCTCGCGGCTCTGCCCAGGCTCGAAGCGGATCGCGGTGCCAGCGGGAATGTCGAGCCGCATGCCGCGCGCGGCGGCGCGGTCGAAGCGCAGCGCCGGGTTGGTCTCGGCGAAATGGTAGTGGCTGCCGACCTGGATCGGCCGGTCTCCGGTATTGGCGATGGTCAGCACGGTGCGCGGCAGATCGGCATTGAGCGCGATCTCGCCCGGCGCGGTGAGAATCTCGCCGGGGATCATCGGATCGGCTCGTGCACGGTGACGAGCTTGGTGCCGTCGGGGAATGTCGCCTCGACCTGCACGTCGTGGATCATCTCGGCGATTCCTTCCATCACCTGATTGCGCGTCAGTACATGCGCGCCGGCTTCCATGAGGTCGGCGACGCTCCGCCCGTCGCGTGCGCCCTCGACGACGAAATCCGTGATCAGCGCGATGGCCTCGGGATGATTGAGCTTCACCCCGCGCTCCAGGCGCCGCCGTGCCACCGTGGCGGCCATGGCGATGAGCAGCTTGTCCTTCTCGCGCGGTGTCAGGTTCATCCGCTTCCCCCGGTCAGCACTGCCAGACGCGGGGCAGTTTCCGCTGCCCGCGCAGCGCCTGCAAGCCCGCGATGACGGCCCGGCGCAGCGTCGCCCCGTCGGGCGCGAGAATCCTGGCCACCAGCATCCCGTCCCAGGCCGAAACCCCCGCCTCTGCGTCGCCGAGCGCGTCGCGCAGCGGGCCCGCCGCCGCCGCCGCCTCTGCGGCGACGAACCACAGCGTCGCCAGCGCCGCCGCGCCGGCGGCGACCGCGGCGCGCGCCAGCACCGCCGCGATCGGCTCGCCGTGCGCCCCGCCGAGGCGGATCGCGTCGTGGAGCACCAGCCGCCCGTCGCGGACGATGCGCACGCTGTCGGTGAAGCCGCCCGATCGGACCCGTTCGCCGCGCGCGGTGCGGCCGAAAATCACCTGCTCGGCGCCGAGGAAAAACGAATCCGCCGCCAGGCTGACCGAGAGCCGCCGCTGCAGCAGCGCGCCGTCGAACAGGATGGTCTCCTGCGGCAGCCACTCGACGGCGCCGCCGGCGCCGACCGTGATCGTGGTCGCCAGCGCCGCCGGGGCGGAACCCGGCAGCGCGCGATAGACCCGCTCCGCGGCCGGCGTCACCAGGCTCGCGCGCGCACCGGGGCCGAGGGTGACGGCGCTCTCCAGCACGTCGCCGGCGGCGATGCCGCCGGAGCTGTTCATCGTCACCACTTCGGTCCAGCCGCCAGGGTCGGGCCGGGGCATGCGGGCCTTGAGGCAGCCTTCCTGCCGCAACCGGGCGAGCACCGTCCACTCCTCCCGCCGGGCGAGGCCGATCCGCAACCGGCCGCGGGCGCGCTGGAGGGACTCAGACGGAGAGGCGGCGGCGGACATCCTGCGGGTCGAGCTCCGTGTTGCTTCCGTCGAGCACGATCTCGCCGCGGTCCATGACCGCGATGTGCTGGGCGAGGAGATGGGCGAAATCGAAATACTGCTCGACCAGCAGGATGGCCATATCCCCGCGCGCGCGCAACGCCGCGATCACGCGGGCGATATCCTTGATGATGCTCGGCTGGATGCCCTCGGTCGGCTCGTCCATCAGCAGCAGGCGGGGGCGCATGACGAGCGCGCGGGCGATGGCGAGCTGCTGCTGCTGGCCGCCGGAGAGATCGCCGCCGCGCCGGCTCAGCATCGTCCTGAGCACCGGGAACAGCTCGAATACGTCCTCCGGCACGCGGCGCGCGCCGCGTGGCAACACCGCGAAGCCGGTCTCGAGATTCTCGCGCACGGTCAGGAGCGGAAAGATGTCGCGCCCCTGGGGCACGATGGCGATGCCACGCCGGGCGCGGTCATAGATCGGCAGGCGCGCGATGTCCGCCCCCTCCCAGCGGATCGCCCCGCGGGTGAGCGGGTGGGCGCCGACGATGGCGCGCAGCAGGCTGGTCTTGCCAACGCCGTTGCGTCCGAGCAGACAGGTGACGGCGCCGATCTCCGCCTTGAGCGAGACGCCGCGCAGTGCGATGGCGGCGCCGTAATGCAGGTCGACGGTTTCCACCGAGAGCATGCGTCAGCGCCCCAGATAGACTTCGATCACGCGTGGATCGGCCGATACATGGTCGATCGAGCCCTCGGACAGCACCGCACCTTCGTGCAGCACGGTGACCTTGACGCCGAGCGCGCGCACGAACGCCATGTCGTGCTCGACCACGACGACGCTGCGCGTGCGGTTGATCTCGCGCAGCAATTCGGCGGTGGCCTCGGTCTCGGCGTCGGTCATGCCGGCGACCGGCTCATCGACGAGGAGAAGCTGCGGCTCCTGCGCGAGCAGCATGCCGATCTCCAGCCATTGCTTCTGGCCGTGCGAAAGGTCCCCGGCGCGGCGCGCGCGGTGCTCGACCAGCCGCGTCGTCGCCAGCACCTCCTCGATACGGGTCCGCTCGTGCGCCGGCGGCCGGCCGAACATCGTGTGCGCCGGGCTGCGGTTCCCGGCCAGCGCCAGCAGCAGATTGTCCCACACCGTGTGCATCTCGAACACGGTCGGCTTCTGGAACTTGCGCCCGATGCCGAGGGCGGCGATATCCGCCTCGTCCAGCTTGGTCAGGTCGGTATGCTCGTGGTAGATCACGTCGCCCTCGTCCGGGCGGGTCTTTCCTGTGATGACGTCCATCATCGTCGTCTTGCCGGCACCGTTGGGCCCGATCACGGCGCGCATCTCGCCGGGATCGAGCACGATGGAGAGGCCATTCAGCGCGCGGAAGCCGTCGAAGCTGACGGTCACGCCGTTGAGATAGAGCAGCGTGTCGGCGACGGTGCCGATCGGTTCGATCATGTCGGCTGCTCCCCGACCGGCAGCGGCTTGGGTACCACGCCGTCGCCTGTGCCACGACGCCGCAGGACACCGAGCACCCCGTTCGGCAGCAGCAGGGTCACGACGACGAACAGACCCCCGAGCGCGTAGAGCCAGAGCTCGGGCAGCGCGCCGGTGAAGTAGGTCTTGCCGAGATTGACCAGCACCGCGCCGAGGATGGCGCCGATCAGCGTGCCGCGCCCGCCGACCGCGACCCAGATCACCGCCTCGATCGAGTTCGCCGGCGAGAATTCCGACGGATTGATGATGCCGACCTGCGGCACGTAGAGCGCGCCGCCGATCGCCGCCATCACGGCGGAGATGACCCAGACCACGAGCTTGTAGGATTCCGGCCGGTAGCCGAGGAAGCGGACACGGCTTTCCGCATCGCGCACCGCGACCAGGACCTTGCCGAAGCGCGAGCGCACCAGCGCGCGGGCGAGAAGGAGCTGGGCGGAGAGGAACGCGGCAGTCAGAACCAGCAAGCCCGCCCGCGTCGCGTCCGCGTGCAGCGGCAGACCGAGAATGTCCTTGAAATCGGTCATCCCGTTATTGCCGCCGAAGCCCATGTCGTTGCGGAAGAAGGCGAGCAGCAGCGCGTAGGTCAGGGCCTGCGTGATGATCGAGAGATAGACACCCGAGACGCGCGAGCGGAACGCGAGGTAGCCGAACACCAATGCCAGCGCGCCGGGCACCAGAAGAACCATCAGGAAGGCGAACCAGAACATGTCGAACCCGTGCCAGTACCAGGGCAGCCGGGTCCAGTTGAGGAACACCATGAAGTCCGGCAGCATGGCGTTGCCATAAACCCCGCGCGTGCCGATCTCGCGCATCAGGTACATGCCAATGGCATAGCCGCCGAGCGCGAAAAATGCCGCGTGGCCCAGGCTGAGGATCCCGGCAAAGCCCCACACCAGATCGACGGCGAGCGCCAGCATCGCGTAGCATAGATATTTCCCGGCCAGGGGCAGCACGAAACTCGGCACGTGCAGCGCCCCATCGGGCGGGGTCGCGAGGTTCAGCGCGGCGATCAGCACAGCGCCGCCGAGCACCGCGACCAGCGTCAACCCGTCGCCGACGGTGATGCGTCTCATGCCTCCACCGCCCGGCCCTTAAGCGGGAACATGCCGCGCGGGCGCCGCTGGATGAAGACGATGAGCAGGACGAGCACGGCGATCTTGCCGAGCACCGCACCAGCGACCGGCTCCAGGAATTTGTTGACGATGCCGAGCGTCAGGGCGCCGAGCGCGGTGCCCCACAGATTGCCGACGCCGCCGAAGACCACCACCATGAAGCTGTCGATGATGTAGCTCTGGCCGAGATTGGGCGAGACGTTGTCGATCTGGCTCAGCGCCACGCCGGCGATACCGGCGACGCCGGAGCCGAGCCCGAATGTCAGCGCGTCGATCCACGGCGTGCGGATCCCCATCGCCGCGGCCATGAACCGGTTCTGCGTCACGGCACGCATGCGCAGGCCGAGCGCGGTCCGGCGCAGCGCGAGCATCAGCACCGCGAACACCAGCGCCGCGAAGACGATGATGGTGAGGCGGTTGGCGGTGATCGTCAGGCCGCCGAGCGGGAAGGCCCCGCTCATCCACGCCGGCGTGCTCACGTCGCGGTTGCTCGGGCCGAAGATAGAACGCACCCCCTGCTGCAGGATGAGCGAAAGACCCCACGTCGCAAGCAGGGTTTCCAGCGGCCGGCCATAGAGGAAGCGGATCAGGCCGCGCTCGATGGCGATGCCGACGGCGCCGGCGACGAGGAAGGCGGCCGGCACAGCGACAAACAGGCTGGCGCCGAGCAGGCCGGGCGCGTAAGCGCGCATCGCCTCCTGGACGACGAAGGTGGTATAGGCGCCCAGCATCACCATCTCGCCATGCGCCATGTTGATCACGCCCATGACGCCGAAAGTGATGGCGAGCCCGGCGGCGGCGAGCAGCAGCACGGAGCCGAGGGAGAGGCCGTAGAACACGCTCTGTGCGATATCCCAGAGCTGACGCTGCCGTTGGATCGCGGTCAGCGCATCGCGCGCGGCGCTCGTCACCGCCGCCGGCTGGCCGGCGAGGGAGGCGAGCAGGCTGCTGGCTTCGAGATC
>JAJXXT010000160.1 GCA_021780935.1 Pseudomonadota bacterium | reverse complement strand
GGCACCGGCCTGCTCGCCGCGCATCCGGCACTCGCGGCCCGCGTCGCCGCGCGCACCGCGGATGCGCTGTGGCGGGTCGCCGGCGACCGCTCGGCCGATTTCTCCTGGTACACGAAGCGGGCGACGCTTGCCGGTGTCCATAGTGCCACGATGCTGTTCTGGCTGCGCGACGACTCGCCGGACGACGCGGCGACGATGGCCTTCCTCGACCGCCGGCTGCGGGACGTCGCGCGCATCGGCCAGCTCCGCCAACGGCTCACGGGTCAGCGCCCGGCACGCCGCGCCGCCTGAACCCGCGCATCCCGATGCCCCACGTCCGCGTCACCCACGCGACGACCTATCGCTATGCGCGGCCGGTGCGCTTCACGCCGCACCGGCTGATGCTGCGCCCGCGCGACAGCCACGATCTGCGCCTGCTCGACGCCACCATCGGCATCGACCCGCCGGCCGCCGCCATCCGCTGGGCACACGACGTCTTTGCCAACTCCGTCTGCTACGTGGATTGGAACGGCGCGGAGGCGGATCATCTTGAGATCGTATCGACACTCGATTGCGAGCACTATCCCTCGGGGCCCACCCTGCCGCGCGAGACGCTCGACCCGATCGCCGAGACCTATCCGTTCAGCTACGCCGCGGACGAGATGCCGGATCTCGGACGGCTGATCGAGCGGCAATATCCGGACCCGGACCGAAGGCTCGATACCTGGGCCCGCCGCTTCCTGCGCCGCGGCACGCCGATCCGCACGCTGAACCTGCTGGCCGCGATCACCCAGGCGATCCGCGAGGATTTCACCTACGAGGCCCGCACCACCGAGGGCACCAACCCGCCGCTAGTCACCCTCGACCAGCGCAAAGGCGCGTGCCGCGACCTCGCGGTGCTGATGATGGAGGCGGTGCGGGCGCTGGGGTTCGCCGCGCGCTTCGTCAGCGGCTATCTCTACGACGAGGCGCTCGTGGACAGTGCCGAGCGCATGGTGGGCGGCGGCGCGACGCATGCTTGGTGCCAGGTCTATCTGCCGGGCGCGGGCTGGGTGGAGTTCGATCCCACCAACGGGCTGATCGCCGGACGCAACCTGCTGCGGGTCTGCGTCGCGCGCACCGCCGAACAGGCGCTGCCCGTCGCCGGCGGCTATATCGGCCGGCGCCAGGATTTCCTGGCCATGGACGTGGATGTCAGCGTGGAAGTGGGCTGAGCACGCGCCTGATCGGGCATAAGACAACCTCAGCCGCCGGTGACACTCATGTGCCGCGAGACCGAGGGCGCGCTGGTGCTTCGGTCGATCACGAAATCATGGCCGCGCGGCTTGCGCGCGATCGCGGCACGGATTGCCGCCTCCAGCGCCGCGTCATCCGCGTCGGCGCGCAGCACCGCACGGAAATCGGCGCTGTCCTCCTGGCCGAGGCACATATAGAGCGTGCCGGTGCAGGTGAGCCGCACGCGGTTGCAGCTCTCGCAGAAATTATGCGTCATCGGCGTGATGAAGCCGATGCGCGTGCCGGTCTGTGCGATATCGTAATAGCGCGCCGGCCCGCCAGTGCGATAAGCGGTCTCGGACAGCGTCCAGCGCCGCCGCAGCCTGGCGCGCACCATCGACAGAGGCAGGTAGTGCTCGTTGCGGTCGCCGCCGGTTTCGCCCATCGGCATCGTTTCGATCAGGCATAGATCGTGGCCTCGCTCGCCGCACCAGGCGAGCAGGTCGTCGATCTCGTCCTCGTTCATCCCGCGCAGCGCCACCGCGTTGACCTTCACCGCGAGGCCTGCCGCGGCGGCGGCGGCGATGCCCTCCAGCACCGGCTCGATCCGCCCGCGGCGCGTGATCTCGCGGAACAGGTCGGGGCGTAGCGTGTCGAGGCTGACATTCACCCGCCGCACACCGGCCGCCGCGAGCCCCTGCGCGTGCTTGGCGAGTTGCGTGCCATTGGTGGTCAGCGTCACCTCGTCGAGCCCGTCGCCGAGGCGCGCTCCCAGGCGGTCGAACAGCCGCATCACGTCGCGGCGCACCAGCGGTTCGCCGCCGGTGATGCGGATCTTGCGGGTGCCAAGGCGGATGAAGGCGCCGCAGAGCCGCTCCAGCTCCTCCAGCGACAGCACCTCGCGCTTCGGTAGAAATGTCATCTCCTCCGCCATGCAGTAACTGCAGCGCAGGTCACAGCGGTCCGTCACCGAGACACGCAGGTAGGTGATGGCGCGGCCGAACGGGTCGCGCATGGGCGTGGCCCCGGTCTGAGCCGGCACCGGGGCCGGGGACTGCGGCGTGGCGGGCGAGATCGCGTTCATCGAGCGCAACATCGTGCCGAAGCCCGCCGCGCGCAACCCGGGCCGGCGCGAAGCCTGCTTACCGCGTTTCGCCCTCGGCCGGCTCCAACGTGACCACCGCGGTGTTGATCAGCACCTTGCCGGCATGCTCGAAACCAACCGTCACACGGTCACCGTCGACGGACTGCACCTGTCCGAGCCCCCAATCCGGCTTGCTGGGGTGACGGACATGCACGCCGGGTTCCAGCCAAGCCTGACCGCCGCGTCGCAGCATTGAGAACTCCAAATAAATTGACGCAGAATCTCGAAATTGATCCGTAGACACGCCCATGAGGGGGTGCGCGAGCCATCGATTCGTGCTTCCCACGGCCTCAGCACCGTCCCTGCCGATTGTCAGCTTTCCGATTTCTGTTCGACCATAGTCCTGCCGCGCGCTCGCGCCAGAGGAGTGTCTGTGACCGGTAACCCCGACAACGACGCACTGCTGCTGGCTGGAGCACTCGCCGCCCGGCTCTGCCATGATCTTGCCGGCCCGCTGGGGACCATCACCGGCGCGCTCGACCTGGCCGAGCACGCGGATGCCGAGGCGCTGGCCCTGGCGCGGGAGGCAACGACGGACCTGGCGCACCGGCTGCGCCTCTACCGCGCCGCCTGGGCGGAGGGCGCCGGTCCCACGGGCGTCGCGGAGCTGGCGGCACTGGCCCAGGGCCTGGCGCATCGGCGCGTGCGGCTGGACGTCGCGGGGCTGCCGGGTCAGGCGCGGCTGCGCCCGGAGTTTGGCCGCGTGATTCTCAACATCGTGCTGCTCGGCGCCGAGGGCATGCCGCGCGGCGGCACCGTCGCCCTGCACGGCGAACCGGAGGTGGAGGTCGCCGTGATGCTGGCGGGTCTGGGAGCGGCCTGGCCGGCCGGCACGGCGGAGGCGATCGCCAACCCCGCGACCGCCCTCGCGCGCCTGCGCCAGCATTCGGGCACACTGCAGCCACGCGCGCTGCTGCCCCCCTTGACCGCCCTCCTCGCGGCGCGCGAGGGCTTGCGGCTCGGCCTGCTGATGGGCCCCAGCGAAGCGCAGGCGCCGCCGCTGCTGATCACCCGCTCCTGAGCGGCGGCATTCCTGAGCGGGGGGGCGTTGCTGAGCGGGGGCGACGCCGATCGGGATCAGGCCATCATGCCGCGCGCGCCGATCGGCCAGACGCATTCCACGCGCCCGCCCCGCACGCCGACATACCAGTCGTAACGATCCACCGTGGGGTCGCAATGCCCGGGGATCAGCCGCACCTTCTCGCCGAGCTTCGGCAGTGCTGCGCCCTCGGCGACGAGCTTGCCGTGCTCGTCGGACGCGCCGGCGTATTTGACGCCCTCCCACCCCGCGAGCAGCGGCAGGCCGGAATCCACCGCCACCGCCTTGTGCCCGGCATCGAGCACCGCGACACCGGGCAGTGCCGCACTCATCACCGTTGCCAGAACGAAAAGAGATTGCCGGAACGGCGAGCGCTCCCGCCCCGCGGCATCGAGGTTGCGGCCGTAATCGGCGTCCATGAACACGTAGCTTCCGGCCTGGATTTCGTTATAGACGCCGCTGCCGGCTTCAAGCGTGAACGTGCCGGTGCCGCCGCCGCCGACGATCGGGCAGTCGAGCCCCTGCTGACGCAGGATATCGACGGTGCGCCGGCAGCTCTCCGCCGCGGCGGCGATCGCGAAATGGCGCTGCTCCGCCCGGCGCAGATGCTGCGCGCTGCCGTGATAGGCCTGTAGGCCGCCGAAGCGCAGATGTTTCGATGCCGCGATGAGCTGGGCCAACGCCACCGCGTCCGGCCCCGGAGCGACGCCGCAGCGGGCTCCGCCGACATCGATCTCGACCAGTACCCGAAGCCGGATGCCGGCCGCCTCGGCCGCCGCCTCCGCCGCGCGCACCTGCATCGGGTCGTCGGCGCAGACCGCAACCTCGGCGATGCGCGCCAGGGCCGCGAGCCGCGCCAGCTTGGCGGCACCGACCACCTCGTTCGAGACCAGGATGTCGGGAATGCCGCCCCAGGCCAGCACCTCCGCCTCACCGACTTTCTGCACGCACTGCCCGATCGCGCCATGCGCCATCTGGCGGTGCGCGATCACCGACGATTTATGCGTCTTGGCATGCGCCCGCAGTCTGGCCCCCGTCGGCGCGAGCATGTCGCGCATGGTCGCGAGATTGGCCTCGAACGCATCGAGATCGAGCACCAGCGCCGGCGTATCGATCTCGTCCTCGCGCATGCCGGGCGTGGCTGGCGGCGTTTGCAGCATCGCACTCTCTCCTGTGACAAATCACGGCGCGGAACGGCGCGGGGTCGGGCCGCAAGCGATAGGGGAACGGATGTTTCGATGGGAAAAAGCGCTTCAATGAAACGCGTAGGCGTCCATGCGCAGGAACCCGTAGGTGCCGCTGACATGGATCCGTTCCGCCTTCGCGGCCGCGCTGCCTGCCATCGCGGCACCCATGGCGACGAACAGTGGCAGCAGATGTTCCTCCGTCGGATGCTCCTGCGCGCCATAGGGGGCGAGGCGGCGATAGGCGAGCAGATCCTCGGTCCGCCCCTCCAGCAGCGCCTGGTTCATCCAGTCGCTGAACGCCACCACATCCGCCGTGTCCGGCGCGTCGATCGCCGCTCCGCGGAACCGGCGCAGATCATGCGTCCAACTCCCCGAGCCGATCACCAGCACGCCCTCCGTCCGCAGCGCGGCGATGGCGCGCCCCAGCGCCAGGTGATGCGCCGGACCCAGATGCGATTGCAGCGATAATTGCAGCACCGGAATATCCGCCTCGGGATAGGCGAGCAGCAGCGGTACCCAGGCCCCGTGGTCGAGTCCTCGCTGGTGGTCGAGCGTCCCCGGCAGGCCCGCCGCCGTCAGCAGCGCCAGCACGCGCTGCGCCAGCGCCGCGTCGCCCGGCGCGGGATAGGTCAGCTCGTAGAGCGGGCGCGGGAAGCCATAGAAATCATGGATGGTTTCGTTGACCGCGACGGCGTTGACCTCCGGCCGCTCGGTCTCCCAATGCGCCGAGGCGACGAGGATGGCGCGCGGGCGGCCCAGCGTGGCGCCAAGCCCCGCGAGGAAAGACCGCGCCGGAATATCGACCAGCGGCGTCATCGGCGAGCCGTGGCTGAGGAACAGGGTGGGCAGCATGGCGAATCTCCTTGGCCCGGAAGCTAGACGAAGCGAGGCGCCGGCGGCAGCCCCATGCGCCACGCACCGAAGGTTTCGAGATGCGTCGCCTGTGCCTGCACCTGCTGGCAGATCGCGTGCATGTCGCGCATCCGCCGCTCGAACGGACCGCCGGTGAAGATCGCCCCGGCGCCCGCCTCGGCATAGGCGAACTCCGAGACCGCGCGCGCCTCGCCGGCGGCGAAGGTGGTGGCGAGGCGGATGCGCATGCGCGCGTCCATCGACAGCTCGCCGCCCCCGGCGGCCGCGATGCGCGCCTCCTGCCATGCTTCGTCGAGCACGGTGTGCAGGAAGGCGCGGGCGGCGCCGAGCCGGCCCTCCGCGCGCCCGACCTCGCGCTGCACCGCGGTGCTCTCGCGCTGCGGCCGGCCGGTGGCGCGCGGCGCCTTGCTGGTGGCCTGGTCGAGGAAGGCATCGAGCATCGCGCGCGCCACGCCGAGGGCGACGGAGGCAAATCCCGCGGCATAGAGATGCGTGGTGTTGAACCGGTAGAGCGGCCCGGACTCGCGCCGGTCCGCCGCGCGCAGCCGCACCACGGAATGGCTGCGCGGCACGAACAGGTCGTGGACCGCATAGGCGTCGCTGCCGGTGCCGCGCAGGCCGACGACGTTCCAGTCCTCGGTGATGCTGGCGCGGGCGCGCGGGAACAGCATGCTGCGCTCCACCAGGCCGTCATGCTCCTCGCGCTGGACATGCCCGCCGAGCCAGGTGGCGTTGCGGCTGCCGCTGGCGAAGGCCCAGTTGCCGGAGACGATCCAGCCGCCCTCGACCTCCCGCGCCTCGCCGCGGCCGGTGCCCCAGGCGAGCACGGCGTCGGCCGGGCCGAAGACCTGCATCGCGGCGGTCGGCTCCATCCAGGCGGCGGCCATGGAGCAGCCGCACGACTGGCCGATGCACCAGGCGGTCGAGGCGTCCGCCGCCGCGATCGTCTCCATCACGGTGGCGAAGTGCCGGGGCGCGACCTCCGCGCCCCCGAAGCGCGCCGGCAGCAGCGAGCGAAACAGCCCCGCCGCGAGCAGGGCCGTCATCAGCGGCGCGGGTAGCCGGCCGCCGGCCTCGATCTCGGCCGCGGCGGCGGCGATCGCGGGTACGAGCCGCCGTGCCGCGTCCACTGGATCGGCCTGTCGCCCGGCCAGATCAGCCTGCATGGGCTTTCCCCCTTCTGCCCGCGGGGCTAACTATGACCCGAGCAACCCCGCAGGAAAACCCGGATGTCCGATTCACCCGCCCCTGATGCCGAGCTGAGCCACGCCGGTGCGGTGGTCGATAAGGCCGTGGAGTACATGGTGGGGCAGAAGCTCGGGGAGCCGGCGATTGCCTCGGCGCTGCTCGGCGGCGCGCTCGCCATGATGAGCCGTTCGATGGCCGATGAAGCCGTCGTCGCCGTGCTCGAGAACGCCATCGCGGCCGTGCGCTCCGGCGAACTGAACCACGGCCACGGTTCCTGACGTAAACCGCGCGCCGCAAAGCGCAGTCCGGATCACACGGACACCGGGCCGGACGAGACGGGCCGGCATAAGAGCCCCCCCGCGCGCTTGCTTGACGCCTGCCCGCCGCTCTGAAATAAGTCCGGTCTTCATTCATGCTATCGAGGGTTCTCCGATGTCGCGCCGATGCGAGATCACCGGTAAGTCCGTGCAGGCCGGCAACAATGTCAGCCATGCTAACAACAAGACGCGCCGGCGTTTTCTGCCCAATCTGCAAGTCACGTCGCTGCTGTCAGACGTGCTCGGTCACGCCGTGAAAATGCGACTGTCGACCCGCGGCATCCGCACCGTGGAACGCAACGGCGGCATCGACGCCTTTCTGCTCGCCACCCCGGACCGCATGCTGCCGCCCGAGGCGCTGACCCTGAAGCGGCGCGTACTGCGCGCGGCCGCGAAAAAAGCGGCATGAATCACCCGGGCGGCTAGAGCAATAGCAGTCAGACCGAAAACGGGCTGACTGATGAGGTTGCTAGCCCTAACAACAGCTTGGATCGGGCTCGGCCGGACACGGTCAGGCTGAAACTTGTCTATAAGGTGGGCGCCGCCGCCCATTTGCGCCATGTTTGTGTTGCGGTCGGCGCCGTTGCAAGCCCCATCCGCGTTTCGGGGCAACTGCTCGATATGCGTCAGGTCTCGAGCGCTTCCAGGCAGATCGCCTCGAAGGCGCGACCAACCACGTCCCAGCCGAATTTCGCCTCCACCAGGCCACGCGCGGCACGCGCCATGCCGAGGCGCAGCGCGTCGTCATCCAGCAGGCGCAGGATGGCCTCGGCGAATGCCGGCGCATCGTCGGCCACCAGCAGATGCTCGCCGTGAGTCACGTCGAGCCCCTCGACGCCCAGCGTCGTGGCGACCATTGGCCGCCCCGCCGCCATCGCCTCGAATGCCTTGAGCCGTGTACCACTGCCGACGCGCAGCGGGATCACGCTGACATCGGCCGCCCGCACATGTGGGCGCACGTCATCAACATACCCGGTGAAACTCCAGCCCAGCCTGGCCCCCTGCTCGCGCAGCGCAGCGGACGGATTGCGTCCCACCCCGACACCGCGCACCGATGGCCGCCGGGCACGCACGATCGGCCAGACCGCCTCCATCAGAAAACGCAACCCGTCGATGTTGGCGGGCCAATCCATCGCGCCGCTGAACACCACCACGCCGCCCCCGGTCGGCACGCTTGCCGCCGGCTCCGTGTAGGCGTGAAAATCCAGATCAACGCCGGTTGCGATCGGCCGCACGCGGGGATGCGAGTAGTTGCGCGCGATCACCTCGCTGTCGCGCCGTGAGACCGCGATCGCGGTCGCAAACCGGCGCAGCGTCTCACCCTCGAACCGGCGCATCTTGCGCGCCTGGCTCGCCCAGACCCGTCGCATCGGCCAGCGCGCAACTTTCGCGTGGCGCTCAAAAATCTCCGCCTCCACGTTATGCGTGAAGATCACCGACCGCGCCGGCACCCGCTCCAGCAGCACCGCCGCGTGGGGGAAGTCGGCGACCAGAAGGTCTGTCTGCCCCAGAGCCTCGGCGACCACGCGGCTGGCCGTAGCTGACCGGTCCCACGCCACCGCGACCGGCAGACGACCAGCCAGCATCATCACCCGCGCAAATGCCGCACGACGCGGCTCTGGCCAGGCAACGAAGCGGTCGCACACGCCGTCGATCTCGCCCGCAAATCGTTCTACATCCGCCGGCACCGGCGAGGCGAGCGTGACCTCGAAGGCACCACCTTTCATCGCCCGCAGGATGCCCGCGGTGCGGATCCGCCCGCCCTGGTCGAGCGGAAACAGGAAACGCGGTGAGACAAACAGCAGCCGCGGCCGGCTCACCCCACCCTCACCCGATCCGCCCAATCACCAGCAGATACCCTCATAGGCGATACCCGTCAGGCTCCGCAGGGCCGGCACACAAGCGAGGTCGATCACCCGCTGGTCGGTCAGCGCGGCGCAGAGCGCCGGCAGATCCGCATCCCCGACATGGCCGATCACCGCGGTGCGGCAATCGCGCGCGGTCACTGCCGCATCGGTGGCCAAAAGCCGCTCCAGATGCGGGATTTCGCGTTCGATATAGGCGCGGTTGCTACCGACCAGCCGCGCGACTTGCACATGCCGGTCGAAAATCGCAAGTTCGTACCCTCGTCCGATCAAACGTTCCGCGAGCGCCACGAACGGCGACTCCCGCAGATCGTCGGTGCCGGGTTTGAAGGCCAGACCGAACAGCGCGATCTTCTGCCGCCCGCCCGCGGCAATGCGCGCAAAGGCGCTCTCCACCAGTGCATCGTTACTCGGCAGCACGCTCGATAGAAACGGGGTCGCGACGTGCTTCATCGCACCCAGCGCCAGAATGCCGCGCACATCCTTGGGCAGGCAGGATCCGCCAAACGCAAAGCCGGGGCGAAGATACGCCGGCGAAACATTCAATACCCGGTCTTCGCGGAACAGGCGGAACGCCTCCGGCGCATCGACCCCGTGCGCCGCGAGAACCTGCCCCGCCTCGTTGGCGAAGGCGAGCTTCACCGCGTGGTAGGCGTTGGAGAGGTATTTCACGCTCTCCGCGACCCGCAGTGGCACTACGTGTACCGCCCCGGGAATCGGGGCGTAGAGCGCGCGGAGGACCGCCGCATCGTCACCCGCCACGGCGCCAATCAATGTCATTGGCGGCGCGTGGAAATCCGCGACCGCCGTTCCCTCGCGCAAAAACTCGGGATTGGAATAATAGTCCAGACCCTGCCCGGGCGCCCGTCCGGACTCCCGGATCAGTATCGGCAACGCCCGCTCGTCCCCCGTACCCGGCGGGACCGTGGAACGCATCACCACAGCGTGCGGTGTCGGCTTATCGCGCAGGCCGCGTCCGATCGCTGCACAGACCTGCTCGACGGCCGCCATCGACAGCGCACCGTCGGGTCCGCTCGGCGTTCCCACGGCGATGAAGGAAAGCTCCGTTCGCGCCACCGCCGCCTCGACATCGCTGGTCGCGGTCAGGCGGCCGGAAGATACCGCATCGGCAATGATCTCACCGATCTGCGCCTCCACGATCGGCGAACGGCCGGAGCCGAGCAACGCCACCTTCGCCCCAGCGACATCGACGCCGACGACCTCGTGGCCCATACGCGCCAGACAGCCGCACGCGACGGCGCCGACATAGCCAATTCCGAAAACCGAGATACGCATGGGTAATCGTACCCTTCCGCTCGCGAAATGTAGCACCGTCAGTCGGCGCAGCCCTGCTCCCGCAGCACCTCCAGCACGGCTTCCGGCGGCACGTCGGTACTGGTGAACGCTTTGCCAATACCGCGCGCGAGCACGAAGGCAAGTCGCCCGTCGCGTATCTTTTTGTCACGCGCCATGTGGGCGACGAGGCGGTCGGCGGAAAGCCGGCGGTTGAGATGCCCGGTTGTCGCCGGCAGGCCGCACGCCTCCAGATGCGCCTCGATGCGGTCCGCCAGTGAGGCGTCGCAGTGGCCGAGCCGGGCCGAAAGCCGGAACGCGAGCCCGAGCCCGACCGCCACGGCCTCGCCGTGCAGCACCTGGCCATAGCCGCACTCGGCCTCGATCGCGTGGCCGAACGTGTGGCCGAGATTGAGCAGCGCGCGGCCGTCATTCGGCTTTTCCTCGCGCTCGTCGTCGCCGACCACGCGCGCCTTGAAGGCGCAGGCCCGCCACACCGCCTCCGCCTGTACGCCAGCATCGCCCGCCAGCAGGGCGGCGGCGTTGGCCTCGCACCAGGTGAAGAAGGGCGCATCGCCGATCAGCCCGGCCTTGGCGATCTCGGCATAGCCGGCGCGCAGCTCGCGCCCCGGCAGGGTCGCGAGCACGCCCATGTCCGCGAGGACCGCCCGCGGCTGGTGGAACGCACCGAGCAAGTTCTTGCCGTGGCGGGTGTTGATCCCGGTCTTGCCGCCGACGCTCGAATCGACCTGGGCGAGCAGGGTCGTCGGCACCTGCACGAACGGCAGGCCGCGCAGCACCGTGGCCGCCGCGAAGCCGGCAAGGTCGCCGACGACGCCGCCGCCCAGCGCGATCACCGCGGTGCGCCGTTCCACCCGCCGGTCGAGCAACTCGCTCGCCAGCGCCAGATACGCTTCGGCCGATTTCGTGGTTTCCCCCGCCGGCAGCACAATCGGCTCGCCGGTCTCGAACCCGGCCTGCGAGAGCCCCGAGAGCAGCGCACCTGCATGCAGCCCGGCCACATGGTCGTCCGTCACCACCACCGCGCGGCGCTGCGGCAGCACCGGCCCCAGCAGGCTGCCCGCCTTCGCGAGCAACCCCTCGCCCACCGTGACGTCATAGCCACCGCCCGTCAGTGCGACCGGCAGGCGCCGCGGCGGGCGGTGCTCGGCCAGTGCCCGCAGCACCGCCTCGGTCGTCGCCTCCGGCGGTTCGTCGCCGCAATCGACGGTGATGTCGGCCTCGGCGTAGACGGGGTAGCGCAGCTCGATCAGCCGCCGCAGCACCACCTCCGGGTCGTCGGCGTTGAGCAGCGGGCGGTGCGTGCGGTGCGCGACGCGGCGCAGCAGCACGGGCAGCGTGGAGCGCAGCCAGACCGAGACAGCGCTGGCGCGGATCACGGCGCGCGTCTGCGGGTCCATATAGGCGCCGCCGCCAGCGGCGAGCACGATCGGCTCCGCCGCGAGCAGACGCTTGATCACGCGCTTCTCGCCGTCGCGGAAGGCCGGCTCGCCGAAACGCGCAAAAATTTCCGCGATCGAGCATCCCGCCGCCTGCTCGATCTCGAGGTCGGCGTCGCGGAACGGCAGGCCGAGCCGGGCGGCCAGGCGACGGCCGATGGAGGTCTTGCCCGCGCCCATGATGCCGACCAGCACGATGCTGCGCCCGGCGGGCAGGTTGGCCGCGGCCGGTGACGCCTGGCTCTCGGCGAGGGCGCTGTCGTCGTTCATCCGCGCGGCTCTAGCACGGTGGCGGCGATTGCACCCAGACGGATTATCGGGTGGCCCAGGGGATTCCTCATGCTATGAGTGAGCGATGCGGCGTATCCTGCTCAAGAGCTTCGTATCACTGCGCGGGACGGGCGACACGCAGCGATGAGCGGCTTGCGCCACCTCGAGGCTTTTCTCGAAATGCTCGCCGCCGAGCGCGGGGCGGCGCGCAACACGCTGCTGGCCTATCGCCGCGACCTCGAAGGGTTCGCCGCGTTTGCGGCGGGGCGGGGCGAGGAGCTCGCCACCGCCTCCGAGGCGAGCCTGCGCGGCTTCCTCGCGCAACTTGAGGCGGAGGGGATTGCGGCGCGCAGTGCCGCGCGCAAGCTCTCGGCGCTGCGACAGTTCTATCGACACCTGCTGCGCGAGCAGGTCCGCGCCGACGACCCCGCCGCCGGGCTCGACTCGCCGCGCCTGCCCAGCCGCCTGCCGAAACTCCTGACCGAGGCGGAGGTGGACGCGCTGCTCGCCGCCGCCCGCGCCCTGCCGGAGCCCGGCGAGGCGGCGACGATGACCGCGGCGCTGGAGTTGCTCTACGCTACGGGGCTCCGGGTCTCGGAGCTGCTCGGCCTGCGCCGCGCCGCGCTGAACACCGAGGGGCGGATGCTGCTGGTGCGCGGCAAGGGCGGCAAGGACCGCATGGTGCCGCTGTCGGAGGCGGCACGGGCGGCGGCGCGAAGCCTGCCGGCGGCCGGCTCCCATGGTTCCGGATGGCTGTTTCCCGGCCGTGCGCCGGCGCGCCCGCTCACCCGCCAGGGTTTCTGGCTGATGCTGAAGCGCACGGCGCTCGCCGCCGGGCTCGACCCGGCCCGGGTCTCGCCGCACGTGCTGCGCCACGCCTTCGCCAGCCACATGCTCGCGCGTGGCGCGGATCTGCGCTCGTTACAGCTTTTGCTCGGTCACGCCGACATCGCGACCACCGAGATCTACACGCACGTCCAGGCCGAGCGCCTTGCCAGGCTCGTCGAGGCGCACCATCCGCTCGCCCGCCGAACCGAGCGCGGCTGACCCCAGGCCCGCACCTGCCCCCTCCCCCCCTGACCGGCGCGCTGAAAGATGCTAGCCCCGGGCGCATGCGACACTTCCTGGACTTCGAAAAGCCGATCGCCGAGCTTGAGGCCAAGATCGACGAGCTGCGGCAGATGGCCGAGCCCCAGGGTCCGGGCGGCGGGCTCAACATCGCCGACGAGGTTGGCCGGCTTTCCGTCAAGGTCGAGCGAGAATTGCGCGCCACCTACGCCCGCCTCACGCCATGGCAGAAGACCCAGGTCGCCCGTCACCCGGACCGCCCCAAGGCCACGGATTATGTCGCCGGGCTGATCACCGACTTCACCCCGCTCGCCGGCGACCGGGCGTTTGCCGACGACGCCGCGATCATCGGCGGGATCGGGCGGTTTCGCGGCCGGGCGGTGGCGGTGCTCGGCACCGAAAAAGGCTCCGACACCGAGAGCCGGGTCGCGCATAATTTCGGCATGAGCAAACCCGAGGGGTATCGCAAGGCGCGGCGCCTGATGGAGCTGGCGGGCCGCTTCAACCTGCCGGTGCTGAGCTTGGTGGACACCTCCGGGGCGTTTCCCGGCATCGAGGCCGAGGCGCGCGGCCAGGCGGAGGCGATCGCCCGGTCGATCGATGCCTGCCTGGCGGCACCGGTGCCCCTGGTCGCCACCATCGTCGGCGAGGGCGGTTCGGGCGGCGCCATCGCGCTGGCCACCGGCGATGCGGTGCTGATGCTGGAGCACAGCATCTATTCCGTGATCTCGCCCGAGGGGTGTGCGGCGATCCTGTGGAAGGACCAGGCCCAGGCCGCGGCCGCCGCCGAGGCGCTGAAGCTGACCGCCGAGGACCTGCGCCGGCTGCGCCTGATCGACCGGATCATCGCCGAGCCCCTCGGCGGCGCGCATCGCGACCCCGAGGCCGCCGTTGCCGCCGTGGGCGACGCCATCGCGCTGGCGCTCGCCCCGCTCGCCGAGCTCGACGGCGCGGCGCTGCGCACCCGCCGGCGCGACAAGTTTTTGTCCATCGGCCAGGACGCCGCGGTCTGACTTGCGCCAATCCGGAGGCGCCAATCCCGACGCGCCAATCCGGGGGCTCTGATCTGACCGCCACGCGCTGGACAGGCCGAAGCGCGAGGCGGAGACTGTAAGGAATGTCACCCTCCTCCGCCGTATCGGCCGCCGACACCCCACAACCAGAACCGACCGCCGGCGCGCCACCGATCGACCGTGCCCAGTCGCGCCGGCTGTTCTACGCGGTCTTCCCATCGATCATGCTGCCGATGTTCATGGCGGCGATCGACCAGACCATCGTCTCGACGGCGCTGCCCTCCATCGCCGGCGAGATGGGCGAGCTCAACCGCATCGCCTGGATCGTCGTCGGCTACCTGCTGGCCGCGACCATCGCCGCCCCGGTCTATGGGCGGCTTGGCGACGCGCTCGGCCGCAAGCGGATGATGTTCGTGGCGCTTGGCATTTTCATCGGCGCCTCGGTGCTGTGCGCGGCCGCACCTTCCGTCACGCTGCTCGCGGCGGCGCGCGTGCTGCAGGGTGCGGGCGGCGGTGGGCTGATGACGCTGTGCCAGGCGCTGCTCGGCGAGGCGGTGCCGCCGCGTGAGCGCGCGCGTTATCAGGGCTGGCTTTCCTCCATTTTCGTCTGCTCCTCCACCTTCGGCCCGGTCGCCGGCGGCTGGCTCACGCAGAGTTTCGGCTGGCGCTCGATCTTTCTGATCAACGTGCCGTTCGGCCTGGTCGCGATCGCCCTCGTCACCCGCCTGCCGCGCGCGGCGGCACCGGCCGGGCGGTTCCGCTTCGACACGCCGGGGGCGGTGCTATTCGCGCTGTTCATCGCGCCGCTGCTGCTGGCGCTCGAGAAGGCGCAGCGGATGGATGTGCACGATCTGACGCTCGCCGCCGGGCTCGCGGCCTTTGCCGCCGTGGCCCTTGGGCTGCTGATCCGCCATGAGCGCCGCGCGCCACAGCCGCTGCTGCCGGTGGGGCTGATGCGCAACCCCTCGATCTGGCGGGCGGGGGTGATGGCGCTGTGCAGCGGCGCCACGGTGGTCTCGCTGGTCACGTTCCTGCCGATCTATCTGCGGGTGGTGCGCGGCGTCGATGCCTCCACCACCGGGCTGCTGCTGCTGCCGCTGACCGCGCTGATCGCGGTGGGCTCGCTGGTGACGGGCCGGCTGATGGCGCGCACCGGGCGCACCGCGATCTTTCCCTCGATCGGGCTGCCGCTGGTGGCGATCGGGCTGGTGTTCCTGGCGTTCGCCGCACCGGACCTGACGGTGCGGGAGCTGCCGTTCCTGTTCGCCTGGCTGTCGCTGAGTATCGGCACGACGATGTCGGTGGTGCAACTGACGGTGCAGCTCGTCGCGGGGCGGGCGCAGCTCGGTGCCGCGGCGGCGGGGGTGCAGTTTTCGCGCAGCGTCGGCTCCGCGGTGGGGGCGGCGCTGACCGGGGCGGTGCTGTTTGCGATGATCGCGCTCAGTGACCCGGTGACGGCGCATCTCTTCACCCGCGTGGTCGAGGCGGGTCCGGCGGCACTGTCCGGCCTGCCGCCGGCGCGGCTCGCAGCCGTGAAGGGCGAGTTCACGGGCGCTTTCCGCGCCGCGTTCCTGACCATCGCCTGCTTTCCGGCGATCAGCGCCGTCATGGCGTGGACGATGCCGCTGCGTCGGCTCGACGGCGGCTGACCAAGGGCGGGAGGCCGGCGTTCGAAACCCCTAGGAATCGGAGTCCGACCTGTGATTCAACTCCCAGTTGAGGAGGTTTGAATCCATGGCAGGATCTACCGGGACAGAGCCCTACTGGTTGAGCGAGGCAGGCTGGCAGGCGATTTTGCCGCTGCTGCCGCGCCATCGGCTCAGCGCGAGCCGGGACGACGACCGACGTATCATCAGCGGCATTCTTTATATGCTGCGCAGCAACACGCGCTGGCAGGATTGCCCCTCGGTCTATGGCCCGCCGACCACGGTCTATAACCGGTGGAACCGCTGGTGCGGCCGTGGCCTGTGGCCGATTCTGTTCGCCGCCATCGCCAGGGCCTCGGCCGAGGACGTGCGCGGCATCGACGCCACCGCGATCCGCCCGCAGCGCGTCGGCACCGGGCTGCGCCGCCCGCGTGTGCCCGCGCCGCCGCCGCAGGCCAAGACCGAGCCGATGCCCGTGACGCCGAGCCGGGTGCTGACCGAATAGACAGCAGGCAAGACACCCCGAAAACGTCCAACAACATTCATCAGCACCGGCCCGACCGCTTCACCTCACGTGTCAGCGGGGCCACGGGTAGTTCTTTACGATCGCGTTTTCGATCGCGACACGCAGCGATTTGTCGAATGCGATAATTTGGCTGATGGGAATTGGATGGGTCGTCAGATGTGGTTGAAATCTGTACGTGAGTCCGATATCATGGCTAATTTGGTAGGTTACATTGCAATATCCAATTCCGTCACTGTATAGACCTGGGGAGCAAATGACCACGAAAGTCCTTCCAAGTGGTGCGGAGTAAACATTTTTCTTCGCTATGTAGCTGGCTCCCCAATCCACCCTTGGTGCATTTGCCGGCTCTGTCGGCTTGACCCGGCATGCCATAAGACCATTTGGTAGTTGTTCTCTTACGGTGGCTGTACGGCATAACTCTTCTGCAATATCATGATTATCTCTCTGTGGAGCCCACGCTCCATCCTGAGCACTTAACGAGACACCTCTATTCAAATTGACAATCAACAGAAGGTCTGGGACGCCGAGCTCCGTATTCTCAGGCGCCGCCCCCAGCAGGGTTATCGAATCGAACGATGCATAACTATCTGATTGTAGAGGATTGCCGGAACATCCTGTAGGATCGGTGGGGTCAGGTGCTGTCAGATGCGCCTCACCTGGGTGTATTGGATCGACAACCGCATCAGCTTGTTTGGGCGTTGGTACTGTAAGCACCGTCCGGCCAAAGGCTATGTACATGTGCCCTGTGTCGTGCTTGCAGCTGGCAGGGTCGAAGTGAAAATGTTGGGCCCAGGCCGGCTGGGCACAGAGCAACAACAGAACGAGCGGCGCGATCAACCGGGCTGTCACGCCGGCACGACCGATTGGTACGCCACCGCAGGCTAGACTGTGTCTCCACCAAACCGGCAGCAGGCCACGTCGCTGACACAGGCTGCTTCCGCGCATCATGCATCGCACGCGGTGGCGCACTTCCCCATCGCGGCGGCCGCACCGTTGTGTGCTGTTGCCCCGACATCCGTATGGCGTCCCTGGCGCGGCGTTGGCCTACGAATGACAAAACGCGGCACTGCGCCAGCCATTTGATAGGTCCGGACTCTAGGCAGCCTGGCGCGCCGCGTCGCCGCGGATGAAGGACGCGATCAGCGCGCCAATGGCCGCACCCTCGTGCGGGGCGGCCATGCTGGCCAGCGCTGCGTCGGCTGCCTCGCCCAGGCGGTCGCGGCGGCTCTCGACGATGCGGGTGACGATCGCCTCATCAAGCTCCGGGTGCGGCTGCAGGCTCAGCACGTGCCCGCCATAGGTGAATCCGGCGATCGGGCAGGCATCGCTGCTGGCGAGCAGCGTCGCGCCCTCCGGCAGCGCCTTCACCTGGTCCTGGTGCGAGGCGAGCAGCGCGTAGCCGGCGGCGGCCGACGGCGTTGCGCTCGCATCGTGCCAGCGATACGCGACGCGCCCGATGGTGAAGCCGCATTCGGCACGGCCGACCGGTGCGCCGAGGCAAAGGCCGAGCACCTGGTGGCCGAAGCAGATGCCGATGAGCTTCGTCCGCCGCGCAATCAGCGCCGTGACGCGCCGGCGCAGCTCGACCACCCAGGGGTCGTCGGCGAACGCATCGGCATGGCTGCCGGTCAGCATCACCGCGTCGTAGCGGGCGAAATCGTCGGGATACTCGCCCGCGGGCGTGTGGAAGACGTCGCAGACGATGGCGGGGTCCGCGGCGCGCAGCATGCGGATGAAGTAGTCGGCGACGCGCACGCCGGCGGGCGCCCAGCCCGGTGGCAGAACGTCGTTCTCGAGGATGCAGACGCGCATCAAGTGACTCCCGTTCAGACGTTGCGGCCGTGGCAATGCTTGTATTTCCGCCCCGAGCCGCACGGGCACGGCGCGTTGCGCGGCGAGTGGCTCCAGGTCGAGGGATCGGCGGGATCGACCGCGGCACGCACCGTCGCGACCGAGGCCGTGGCCACCGTCGCCGTCATCGCCGCCGCGGCGTCGCCGAACTCGGCCCCGGCGCCCATCAACGCCGGTTCCGCATGCTGCTCGAACATCGTGATGGGCTGCGGCTCGGCCGGCTCGGCGCCAACCTCGACGCGCGCGAGCATCATCGTTACCCGCTCCTTCAGCTCCTGCAGCATGGCGTTGAACAGGGCGAAGGCCTCGGCCTTGTATTCGTTGAGCGGGTCGCGCTGGCCATGGGCGCGCAGGCCGATGCCCTGGCGCAGGTGGTCGAGGGCGAGAAGATGCTCCTTCCAGACATGGTCGAGCACCTGGATCAGGATGCTCTTCTCGATGAAGCGCATCAGATCGGGACCGAAATTAGCCGCCTTCGCCGCCATCAGCCGATCCGCCTCGGCGTTGAGGCGCTCGGTGATGCCGTGCTCGTCGATGCCCTCCTCGCGGCCCCATTCGACCACCGGCAGGGTGAGACCGAACAGCCGCTCGACATCGGCGGCGAGGTCCGCGGTCTGCCATTGCTCGGCGAAGGCCTTTTCCGGGATGCGGGCGGCAACCGCGGTGTCGATGACCTCGGCGCGCATGTCGGCGACGATCTCCGAGACATCGGCGGATTTCATGAACTCGCGGCGCTGCGCATAGACCTCGCGGCGCTGGTCGTTCATGACGTCGTCGTATTTGAGGACGTTCTTGCGCATGTCGAAGTTGCGTGCCTCGACCTTTTTCTGCGCCTTTTCCAGGGCCTTGTTGATCCAGGGATGGACGATCGCCTCCCCTTCCTTCATCCCGAGCTTCTGCAGCATCCCGCCCATGCGGTCGGAGCCGAAGATGCGCATCAGGTCGTCTTCGAGGGACAGGAAGAACCGGCTCGCGCCGGGGTCGCCCTGGCGGCCAGAGCGGCCGCGCAACTGGTTGTCGATGCGCCGGCTTTCATGGCGCTCGGTGCCGATGACGAACAGGCCGCCGGCCGCCATCACCTGGTCGTGCGCCTCGGCGATCTCGGCGCGGATCGCGGCCTCGCGCGCCTCCCGCGCCTCGCCCTCCAGCGCCTCAAGTTCGCGACTGAGCCGCATCTCGAGATTGCCGCCGAGTTTGATGTCGGTGCCGCGGCCGGCCATGTTGGTGGCGATGGTGACGGCGCCGAGCGCGCCGGCCTCTGCGACGATCACCGCCTCCTGCTCGTGGAAGCGGGCGTTCAGCACCTGGTGGGGAACGCGCTTCTTCTTGAGGATGCCGGAGAGGAGTTCGCTCTTCTCGATCGAGGTGGTGCCGACCAGCACCGGCTGGGCGCGTCCGCGCGCCTCCTCGATCAGCTTCGCCACCGCCTCGTATTTCTCCGCCGCCGAGCGATAGACCTCGTCGTCCTGGTCGTCGCGGATCGCCGGCACATTGGTCGGGATCTCGACCACGTCGAGATTGTAGATCTCGGCGAACTCGTCGGCCTCGGTCATCGCCGTGCCGGTCATGCCGGCGAGCTTCGGATAGAGGCGGAAATAATTCTGATAGGTGATGGAGGCGAGCGTCTGGTTCTCCGGCTGCACCTCCACGTGTTCCTTGGCTTCGAGCGCCTGGTGCAGGCCCTCGGAGTAGCGCCTTCCCTCCATCATGCGGCCGGTGAACTCGTCGATCAGCACCACCTTGCCGTCGCGCACGATGTAGTCCACGTCGCGGGCGAACAGCGTGTGCGCGCGCAGGCTTTGCAGCGCGTGGTGCAGCACGGTGATGTTGAACGTCTCGTAGAGATTGCCCTCGGTGAGAATCCCGGCCTCGGTCAGCATCGCCTCGACGGTGTGCGAGCCGGGCTCGGTGAGGGTCACTGTCTTTTGCTTCTCGTCCTTTTCATACGTGCTCTCGTCGCGGACCAGCGCCTTCACCACCTCGTCGACGCGGCCGTAGAGGTCGGAGCTGTCCTCGGCGGGGCCGGAGATGATGAGCGGCGTGCGCGCCTCGTCGATGAGGATGGAGTCCACCTCGTCGACGATGGCGTAGGAGAAGTCGCGCTGCACCATCTCCTCAAGGCGGAATTTCATGTTGTCGCGGAGATAGTCGAAGCCGAATTCGTTGTTGGTGCCGTAGGTGATGTCGCAGGCATAGGCGGCGCGGCGCTCGTCCTCCTCCAGGCCGTGCACGATGACGCCGACGGTGAGGCCGAGGAAGCGATAGATCCGGCCCATCCACTCGGCGTCGCGGCTGGCGAGGTAGTCGTTGACGGTGACGAGGTGCACGCCCTTGCCGGCGAGCGCGTTGAGGTAGATCGGCAGGGTCGCCACCAGGGTCTTGCCCTCGCCCGTCTTCATCTCGGCGATCTTGCCCTCGTGCAGCACCATGCCGCCGATCAGCTGCACGTCGAAATGGCGCATGCCGAGCACCCGGCGCGACGCCTCGCGCACCACGGCGAAGGCCTCGGGCAGCAGCGAGTCGAGGCTGGCGCCCTCGGCGAGGCGGGCGCGGAAATCGACGGTCCTCGCGGCGAGCGCCTCGTCCGACAGCGCCTGCATCGCCGGCTCCAGCGCGTTGATAGCGGGAACGCGGCGTTGATGGGCCTTGAGGAGGCGGTCGTTGGCGGTGCCGAGAACGGCGCGGGCGAGGCGGGCGAACATGCGGTTCCGGGAAAAAATGCCTCGGAGAGATAGGCTCACACCCCCCCAGGGTCAACGTGAACTCCGGTCCATGCCGGGCCGGGCGGCGGGGGGTGTGCGGCGGGCTGCCGCGTGGGGTGACCGGTGGGGTCAGCGGTGGGACGACCGGTGGGGTGAGCGGTGGGACGACCGGGGCGTGCCTGATGGGTTTTTGGGGGCGGCGTGGGCTGGCGCGGTTGGGGGCTGGGCCCTACAACCCGCGCATCACCCCAAGAGGCCGCGATGCGCCCTGCCCTGTTCCCTGCCGCGTTCCTTGCCGCCGTCGTGACGGCCCCGCTGGTCGCTCTGGTAGCGCCCGGCGCCGCGTTCGCGCAGGGCACGGCACCGGCAGCGCCCGCCGCCAACCCCGTCGTCGCCAACCCCGTCGTCGCGCGCGTCGGCACCGAGGCGATCCATGCGACCGACCTCGCGGCCCTTGCCCACGCGCTGCCGCCCACATTGCAGCGTCTGCCGCAATCCACCCTCTACCCGTTGCTGTTGACGCAGGCGGTGAACCGCGCCGCCCTGTCCCAGCTCGCCCGCAAGCAGGGCCTGAACAAGGACCCCGCCGTCGCCAGCGCCATGAAGGTCGCGGCCGAAGCAGCCCTGCAGAACGCGCTGCTGACCAAGGTCATCGCGCCCCAGGTGACACAGGCCAAGGTCCTCGCGGTTTATCAGAAGGACTACACTGGCAAGCCGGGGCCGGAGGAGGTGGACGCCCGCCACATTCTCGTGAAGTCCAAGGCCCAGGCCCAGGCGATCATCGCACTGCTCAACAAGGGGGCCGACTTCGCGACCCTGGCAAAGAAATACAGCATCGATAGCACCGCGGCGCAGGGCGGGGATCTTGGCTTCTTCACCAAGGACAAGATGGTGGCGCCGTTCGCGGATGCCGCCTTCGCCCTGAAACCCGGCCAGTGGACCGAGCAGCCGGTACACACCCAGTTCGGCTGGCACGTGATCGAGGTGGTCGCGCGCCGCCAGGCACCGGCGCCGAGCTTCAAGCAGGTGGCGAACACGATCCGCCAGCAGATGATCACCCAGGCGGTGCAGCGGGAGGTGACGCTGGCGCGCAAGGGTCTCAAGGTGCAGGTGTTCAACCCCGACGGGTCCGTACCCCGCGCGACCGACACCGCGCGCCCCCCGCCCGCCAAACCCTGAAGCGGCCGGGGGCGCATGCCGCCGGTGCCCGAAACGATGGGGCCCGAACGACCGAGCAAGGGGCCGGACCGATAACCCGCCCGAAAACGTAACGTCCAGACAACAAGAAAACGCCATGCCGCAACCCGTCTCGCCGCTCGCTATCCCCCTCCCCGCGCTCGCCCCGCTGGCCGGCGTGCGCCTTGCGGCCGGTGCCGCCGGCATCCGCTACCAGGGGCGCGACGACGTGCTGCTGATGGAGCTGGCACCCGGCAGCACCGCGGCCGGCGTTTTCACCCGCAACAAATGCCCGGGCGCGCCGGTGGACTGGTGCCGCGCGGCGCTGGCCGGCGGCAAGGCGCGGGCCGTGGTGGTCAACGCCGGCAACGCCAATGTGTTCACCGGCAAGGCCGGGGCGGCGGTGGCGCGCGCCACGGCGGAGGCGGCGGCCAGGCTCGCCGGCTGCAAGCCGCGCGAGGTCTTCGTCGCCTCCACCGGGGTGATCGGGGAGCAGCTTCCGGTGGAGCGCCTCACCGCGTCGCTGCCACGCCTGCACAAAGCGGTCGCGGCGGATGGCTGGGCGGCGGCGGCGCGGGCGATCATGACCACCGACACCTTCCCCAAGGCCGCGACCCGCAGTGCCCGCATCGGCGATGCGACGGTGACCATCAACGGCATCGCCAAGGGCAGCGGCATGATCGCGCCGGATATGGCGACGATGCTGTGCTTCATCACCACCGACGCGAAAATCCCCTCTGCCGTACTGCAAAACCTGCTGGCGCGCGGGGTACGCACGACGTTCAACGCAACGACGGTGGACAGCGATACCTCGACCTCCGACACGGTGCTGCTGTTCGCGACGGGCCAGGCAAAGCACGCGCGCGTACCGGCCGAGGGCGGAGCGATGCTGCGCGATTTTGCGCGCGCCCTCGGCGAGGTGCTGCACGACCTGGCGCTCGCGGTGGTGCGCGACGGCGAGGGTGCGCAGAAACTGATCCGCATCGATGTCGCCGGCGCGGTCTCGGCGGGCTCGGCGAAGCGCGTGGCGATGGCCATTGCCAACTCGCCGCTGGTCAAGACCGCAATCGCCGGCGAGGACGCGAATTGGGGCCGCATCGTCATGGCGGTGGGCAAGGCCGGGGAGCCGGCGGACCGCGACCGGCTTTCGGTGGCCATCGGCGGTGTCTGGATGGCGCGGGATGGTGGGGTGGTCGCCGGCTATGACGAGACGCCGGTGGTGGCGCATATGCGCGGGCGCGAGATCGCGATCGAGGTCGATCTCGGGCTGGGACGCGGGCGCGCGACGGTGTGGACCTGCGACCTGACCCACGGCTACATCGACATCAACGGCAGTTATCGAAGCTGAAGGCCGGCCAAGCTCAAGCTGGGCCAAGCTGAAGCTGGGCGACGCTGACGACATTCGGGCGGCAGGCGTCCGCACCCTCTTGCGGCGCAACCGAGGCTGCGGCACTGGCTAGGCGTGGGCCTGTCCGCGAGCATGGACGATCTGGGGTTTGCGCCGCTGGCGACGCCGCGCCTGCGGCTGCGCCCCTGGCGCGAGACCGACGCGCCGATGCTGCACCGGCTGATGGAATACGCGATCGCGCGCACGCTGGCCGCCGTTCCCTTTCCCTATGATCTCGCGAAGGCGGAGGGCTGGATCGCCTCAACCCGCGCCGAGATCGAGGCCGGCAGCGCCTATCATCTCGCCATTGTCGGCGCCGGCGACGACGCCCCCCTGATAGGCGGCGTTGGCCTGCGGCTCGACCGCGCGGATCGGCTCGGCCGGCTCGGCTACTGGATCGGCAGCAAGTTCCACCGGCAGGGCTATGCGCGCGAGGCCGCTGGCCGACTCGCGCGCTGGGGCATGGCCAATCTCGACCTCGACCGGATCGAGGCGACGGTGGCCACCGACAACCAGGCCTCGATCGCGGTGCTCGGCCATATCGGCTTTCACTCGATCGGTGAGTCGACGCAGCTTTTCATGGCGCGCGGCACCGAGCACCGGGTGCTGATGTTCGCCGCCGAACGGCGCGACCTGTTCGGCGATACGCCGGCGCCGGAGCCGGCTGCCGATGCCGCCAGCCCGATCGGCAGCCCGGCCGGTGCGCCGATGGGCGGCGAAGCGGGCAGCCAGCGAGGCGGCAAGCCGTTATTGCTGGTCGCCGCCTGTGCGCTGATCGACATCGACATGCGCGTGCTGCTGGCGCGGCGGCCCGAGGGCAAGCGCATGGCCGGGCTGTGGGAGTTTCCCGGCGGCAAGCTCGACCCCGGCGAGACGCCGGAGACGGCGTTGATCCGCGAGCTGGCGGAGGAGCTGGGTATCGACGTCTCGACCAACTGCTTGGCACCCTTTGCGTTCGCCTCGCACGAATACGAGAATTTTCATCTGCTGATGCCGCTCTATCTCTGCCGTCGCTGGCGTGGCACGCCGCGTCCGAAAGAGGGGCAGCAACTGACCTGGGTAGCGCCGGCGCGGCTCGGTGACTACCCGATGCCACAGGCCGACCGGCCGCTGGTGCCGCTGCTGCGGGATTTTCTCGGCGGCTGACCGGCGAGGTTGATCGGGACGGCCGGCCAAGCACCAGCGGGTTATGCAGCGGGTGAGGTGGCGTCGTGCCAGTAGGCCTCGGTCATCGCGATCTCGACCTCGAGCAGCCGGCCGCCGCCGAGTGCGAGGCGCGCATCGCCCTCGGTCCAGCGCCATGCAGAACCGGCGGCGTCGCGTTCGACCCCGTTCCAGCCGGCCAAGAGGCGCGGATCGTCGAGCGAGATCGTTTTGTCGTCGAGACGGATACGGGCGACCGCCACGCCGAGAAGCCGATGGTCCTCGATGGCGGAGGTCTGCGCCGGGATCGTGTTGCGCGACACCAGACGCACGTCGCGTGCCGAGGGCGGCAGGCGGAACCGCGCGACCCGCCCCGCGCTGGACGGGCGCAGCACACGGCCGTCAACCACAAGGCGCAGCGCCGGATCCTGCGTCGTCGCGTGGCCAAGCTCGGCCGCGCGAGCCAGCAACCGGCGCCGGACGGTGGCGAGTTCCGGGCCCTTCAGCACCAGCTTCGCGCAGGAATCCGTCTCCCACACGCCGAGGGCGAACGCGTCGTCGGCCTTCTCGCCCGGGGCATTCTCGAAGATCGCGCGGTTGCCGGTGTCGAGATAGCTCTCGCAGGCGAGGCCCTCGGCGAGGATGACGTCGTGGCGCGCCAGCTCGACATGATGGTAGGTGACGCTGCCCACCGCCTCGCGGCGGATGGTGCGGCCGTTGACGAGGTAGCGAACCGGGATCAGCACGCCCTCGGCGAACACCGCGTGGTCGGGCGAGAGCAGCAGGTCGCGATGCGGCACGCCGGGTGCGAAGGCACCGGCCAGGACGCGCACGGGTGCGGCGTCGCGCGGCCTGGCGTGGCGGCGGCAATCGAGATTGCGCCGCCCGAGCCAGCGCACCGGCGTGAGGCCGGCACCGCGCGACCACACGAGGTCACCCACCGCGAGTTCCTCCACGGCGATCTCGCCGCGCGCGGTGAGGATGCGCGTGCCGGAGGCGAAGCAGGCCACGACGTCGAGGGTGAGCGCGCTGCTCACCGGCGTCACGGCATCAGCATTGGTGAAGCTGGTGGCGGAGGGGAGAAACCCTTGCATCGTCACGTCGTAGGTGCCGACGCCCAGACCCATGATGCCGGTCTGCCATTCCCCGTCGAGATTGGCGGTCGCCGTCGCCGTGAGCGTTGATCCGGCGCTTGCCGCCGTGACGACCACGATGTCGTCGGCGCCGACCTTGCTGGTGAAGCCCGAGATCCAGGAGGCGGTGCCGGAACCCGTGCTGTTGTTGGTGCCGGTCCAGCCGAAGGCGACCCCCTGATCAGGGATGGTGATCGTGTTGGTGACTTGGTTCGTCTGCCCGGCAAAGGCCTCGAGTGTCGTGCCGGGAAGCGAGCCGGCCACCGGTGCGTCCGGCGTCCCAACACCGGAGAAATTGCCCGTGTCGACCGTCAGCGCCGACGGCGCGATGCCGACGCCGCCGGCACCGGTGAGGAAGTTGACGTTGAACGTGTTGAGCGTAGCGTCCACGGTGCTGGGGTTCGTCGCGATCGCCGCCAGCCCGTCCACGGCGAGGGCGCCCTTCTGGTTGGCGCCGGCATAGTTCGGATTCTCGAACGATCCGTTCTGCATGACCGTGTAGAGATTGAAGGTCTTGCCGGCGACACCGATCTGGTACCAGGCCGTGCCGGACTGCGCGACCGGAAGATCGATCAGCATGTTGCCGGCCGGCTTCGTCCCGCCGGACGTCGCGGCGTAGGTGCCGGTGGTGGTATTATAGGACAGGTCCCAGAGCTGCCAGGGGCTGGCAGTGCCTCCGCCGAGCGTCACGGTGGTCCATGTCGGGGTGTTGCCGACGTCGGAGGTCATGATGCTGAGGGTCACGGCCTCGGTGCCGGCGAGGATCATGCCGGCGCCGTCGGGCTCGGTCGCGACGAAGTTCAGACCGATATTGTCGTTGCCAAGGCTGCTCGCGCTGGGAATCGCGTACCCCCCCTTCGGTGGCGCAATGTAGTTGTAGAGCTCCGGCGCGGTGTAGCCGGTCGGTGTCTCGCTCTGGCCGAAAATTGTCAGGTCGATGGTGGGGACATCGGTGCCGTTAGTCTGGACGGGAAGCAACGGACCGCCGACCTCATAGGCGTTCATCAGCGCGTCGGAATAGCCGGAGCCATAGGAGTTGGTGTTGGCGTAAAACGCCTGGGCGTACGGGTCATAGATCTGACTGACCGTGCCGTACCCGCTTTGCCGGGTGACCAGTGTCTCGCTGGAGGTACCGGCATGGTAGATGCCGCCGAAGGCGTAGGTCGGGTCCCAGTTGATGCTGTTGTTGAGATCGATCGAATCGATCGAGGCGGTGAGCTGCGGATTCAGTGGCTTGCCCTCGCCGCCGTAATACCCCGCCGTGAAGCCGACCAGGAAGGAACGCAGCACCCCGCCCCACTGGTCGTTGGCGCCGGTGCCGATCGTGTACTGGGGCGCGGCGCCGCTCAGCACGTCGGCTGTGGAGCCGAAGATTTCCGCGGTGCCGAGGGTTGAATAGATGCTCTGCTGCAGGTCGGCGGTATCGATCGCGATCACGCCCAGGATCTGGCTGCTCTCGGTCGGCACCAGCATGAAGACGCCGGTTTCCACCGTGCCGTTCACGTTCAGCGTCGCGGAGGGATTGTAGGTGACGTCGTAGGCGAAATAGCCGGCGTTGTGGAAGACGCCGTTCACGTCCTTGGCGCCGTTGACCAGGCCGGAGAGAACGATCTCGGTCGGCGCCGACTGGACCTGGGCCGCCATCGCCGCGACGTAGCTCGCCCAGTTCGAGGACTGGAACGTCACGCCCGTGGGATTGGGGGTTGCCGCGGAGATGACCGCGGACGGCGACAGCGCGGTCGGGAAATCGGCGGTGAGCGGGCCGGTGAGGAAATAGCTCGTATCCGTGGTGACGCCGCCCTCGTTGGTCTGCAACTGGGAGATCAGGTTCGAGGCGCTGACGTTGTAGCCGACCGACGCGCCGGCGGCGCTGATCTCCATCGGCAGGGCGAAGCCGGCGACCGAGGTCAGGTTGGCGACGTCGAACCCACTCTGCCCCGGCACCCCGGTCAGGTTCATCTCGACGCTGTCGTAGACGAAGTGATCGGTGGCGGCATTGTGGATGTTGAGTTCGGCCTGCAGGGTGACCTGCGAGGCGATGCTGGAGGTCGCCCCGGAGTCCTGCACCACGAAATAGACCTTGCCGGAGACGAAGGCGGTGTCGGTGGGGTCCGCGCCGTTGAGCAGCGTCACCGGAACGGTGTTGCCAGCGCCCTGGACCGAGCCGTCGGCCACCAGCGTCGTGATCACGCCGGCGGTGTCGTAAGTGTCGTAGGCGATGGCATAGACCCACATGCCATTGCCGGCGCCGCTCACTTCGCTGGTGAAGCCTGATGAGAGCGTGACATCAAGGACAGTCATCGGCGATCTCCACGTGGTGGCGGATGGGTGAGTGGCGGACAAGTGACAGACAGAGGCCCGGCGCGGCGGCATGCCACACCGGGACTCGATGCGACCAGACTGGCACGGCACGGCGAATCCGCGCACGCGATTTCCTGGCCTTCACTCGATTATCATGCGGAATTACGCCCGCCGCCGGCTCTGGCCCAACGGCGCGCGGGAAGCTATTGGCTTGCGTCCCCCACGCGCAGCGAGTCGCCATGACAACGAACCCTTCCGCCGCCCTGCTGGTCATCGGTAACGAGGTGCTGTCCGGCCGCACGCAGGATGCCAACATCAAGTTTCTTGCGACGCGGCTCGGCGAGATCGGCATGCCGCTGCGCGAGGTGCGCGTCATTCCCGACGACCGCGCGGTGATCGTGAGAACCGTCAACGAGGTGCGTGCCGCCTTCGACCATGTGTTCACCACCGGCGGCATCGGCCCGACGCATGACGACATCACCAGCGAGTGCGTCGCCGAGGCGTTCGGCGTGGCTTGGGAGCCGCACCCACTGGCCTGGGCGAAGATGGAAGCCTCCTACAAGCCGGGCGAGTTCAACGCCGCGCGCCAGCGCATGGCGACGATGCCGCGCGGCGCCACGCTGATCGAGAACGCGGTCTCCATCGCCCCCGGCTTCACCATCGGCAACGTGCACGTGATGGCCGGCGTGCCACGTATCATGCAGGCGATGTTCGAGGCGCTGGCGCCGACGCTGCCGGGCGGCAAGCCGGTCCTCTCGCGCGCGGTGCACGGGCAGGGGCTGCTGGAGGGGCGCCTCGCCGCGCCGCTGGGCGCCATCCAGGCGCGGCATCCCGATCTCGATATCGGCAGCTACCCCTATTACCGGCCGGGCGGAAACGGGGTTGCCATCGTCGCCAAGGGCACCGACGCGGCCGAGGCCGAGGCGGCGATCGCCGAGGTCACGGCGATGATCCGCGAGCTTGGCATCGAGCCGGTCGCGGGCGAGCCGCCGGCGTGAGCGCCGCGCGCCCACTTGCTTGATCCGTGGCGCCGCGCCATCCATATGATGCGGCGCAGCAAATGGATTGACGCATGCCCCTCAGCGACCCCGCTCCGCGCCGGCTCTTCCACACCCGCGCCATCACCGTGCAGGGCTATGCGCGCGATGACGGGCTCTATGACGTGGAGGCGGAACTCGCGGACATGCGCGCGGAGGGCTTCGCCAACCGCGACCGCGGCTGGATCGCGCCGGGCGACAAGCTGCATGGCATGAAATTCCGCATCACCTTCGATGACCGCATGCTGATCCACCGCAGCGAGGCGGTGACCGAGTTCGGGCCGTTCGCGCATTGCAGCGGCGGGGCGGCAAACTTCTCCCGCCTCGCGGGGCTCACCATCAAGGCCGGGTTCCTGCGCGAGGCGATCGGGCGGGTGCATGGCACCGAGGGCTGCACGCATCTGCGCGAACTGATCCAGCAGATGGCGACGGTGGCGTTCCAGACGCTGTTTCCGGTGCGTATCCAGCGCGAGCGGGCGGCGGCGGAGGCGGCGCGCAAGACCGGGCAGACGCCCGTGCTGCCCTCGGCCGAGGATGGTTCGGCGCGGCTGCTCAACTCCTGCTTCGCGTATGCCGCGAACGGGCCGGTGGTGCGCGACCGCTGGCCGCATCTCTATACCGGCCCTGAGGCGATTGGCGCTGATGCGAGGCCGGATCAGCCGCCGATGCCGGCGTCGGGCAGGGCCTCGGCCGGACCGTCATAGCCGGCCGGCGGGTGGGAGCCGGTCGCCGCGGCCATCGGCAGGGCTTGGCCCGCGAAAAACGCCGCCACGATGGTGGCGAAGGCGCGCGGCCGCTCGGCGAACAGGCGATGCCCGGCGCCCGGCACGTAGATCAGGCGTGAGTTGGCGAAGGTGTCGCGGTAGTCGATGGCGCTCGCCCAGCTCAGGAAGTCGCACTGCCCCTTGAGGATCAGCACCGGCGTGCGCAGGCGGCGCAACGCAACATGAGGGTCCACACCGCGCCAGGCGCGCCGGCCCGTAAGCATCGCGAGGACATAGAAACCGGGATGGCCGCCGCTCACCGCCGGCGGCGGACGGCAATAAAAGGCGGGCTCGCCAGCCGCGATCACCCCCCGAAACCAGGCATCCATCTCGGCATCGCCGGCGAAGGCGTGGGCGGCGCGCGGATTTACCTGGACCAGCAGCAGCGCCAGCATCGCGCGTGGCATCAGCGCCTGGCGCAGCAGCGCGCGGCGGTTTGTGCCATCGAGCCGGCGCCAGAGATCGGTGGGGTCGGTCACCTCGCCGGCGACGGCATCGGGCGAGACAAAGACCACCTTGTCGACATGTTCCGCGTGCTTCACGAGGTAGGCGTCGACCAGTCTCGCACCCCAGGAATAGGCGATCAGATCGACGTGGCGCGCATGGATCGCCCGGCGGAACAACTCGAGATCGGCGACGCCGCGTGCCAGGGTGTAATCGTCGGGATTGGCCAGCCGGCTCGACTGCCCGGCGCCGAGCTGGTCGAACAGGTAGACGTCATAGCCATCGGCGGCGAGACGGCGCAGGTAGCGCGCATCGCCCGTCATGTCGGCCAGCCCCGGCCCGCCATGGACGAAGATCACCTTGGTCCTGTGGGCAGGGTGCGCGGCAGGCAGCCGCAAATACGCCAACCGTACACCGCTCGGCAGCCGCACCCAGGCGACGCCCGCGGGGGCCGGCACCAGGATGGTTCTCGTCGGCCAGAGCAGGGCGCCACCGATAAGCGCGGACAGCACGGCCGCCGCCCCGCCCACCACCGACCAACGCCAGCGAGGCCCGATGGCGAGGCGCAGGGCGCCGCCGAGCCCGAGCGCGAACGTCGCCCAGCCGGTCGCGAGGAACACGAAGGGGCGAGCGGTCCATGTCGCGGTGGCGAGCAAGGCGGCAAGCCCCGCGAGGAAAGCCAGGATCGCCAGCGCGCCGCAGGCCAGAACCCTGACCGGCAGGCGCCATCGCGACCACGGTCGGCGGCGCGAAATCACATGGATCGGTCCCGCCCCGATCCGGGCGGTGCCGCGCGTGCCTCATCGGGGGTGCGCAGCACGAGGCTCAGCGCGTGCAACCCGGTCGCGAACTCGGCCCGCAACGCCGCGTGGACGGCGCGCTGGCGTTCTACCCGCGAACTTCCCTCGAACGCCGCTGAAACCAGGGCCACGCGATAATGCGTCTCCCCGCCCGGCCGGGCGCCAGAGTGGCCGGCATGGCGCGCACTTTCGTCCTCCACCGCCAGAAATCCCGGCGCGAAGGCCGCCCGCAGCAACTCCTCCATCCGTTCAGCCCGTCCCATCATGCAACTCCTGTCCCGCCCGTCCTCTGTTTCCGCCGCTTCGATCCGCGTTCCGGACCATGACGGCGTTGCGAAAACCCCGTTTGCATCCAGCCCGCCGCATCGCGATAAAGGGCGAATGCGACGCCGTGTACCCCGTGCCTTCGCGCCGGACCCCGACGCGCCCGGACAGTCATGCGACATGCCCGGCTGCGCGGCCAGGGGCGAATATCGCGCACCCAAAACCCGCAGCAACCTGCGCGACTACTGGTGGTTCTGCCTTGAGCATGTGCGTGGCTACAATGCGACCTGGGACTATTATAAGGGTATGAACCCGTCGCAGATCGAGGCCGAGCTGCGCGCCGATACTGCCTGGGGCCGTCCCACTTGGCCGCTCGGCCGACTTGGCGGCTCGTTCGACGCCTCGATGCTCAACGATCCGTTGCGCCTGTTCGAGTTCGATCAGGCCCGCGCCCGGCGCGAGACCGAGGCCGCTCCCTCCGAGCTGCGTGAGCCTCTGCGCACGATGGGCCTGTCCTGGCCGCTAACCATGGATATTCTCAGAACCCGCTACAAGGAACTGGCCAAGCAGCACCACCCCGACGCCAACCCCGAGGACGCCGGCGCGGAGGAGCGTCTCAAGCACATCAACCTCGCCTACGCGGCGCTGCGCTCGCACCTCGCCCCCGCCCCGGCCGGCCCGATATGAGGCAGCGCTGACCGCGACGGGGTTTCCCAATCCGCCGCCGCGGGCGTATCCTCGGAGCGGAAGTATCACCCGGCCCAATCCCCATCACCCAGATCGTCACCAGGATCATTTGCCGATGAACAAGGTTGCCGCCATCGCCGACGCGAAGCCCACCGCGGAGATCAGCCTGCCGGATACGCAGGTTCTCGCGCGCGAGGCATTCGGCATCGATACCGACATGAAGGTTCCCGCGTTCTCGGTGAAGACGGAGCATGTGCCCGACATCGACCAGGCCTATCGCTTCGACCGCGAAACGACACTGGCGATCGTCGCAGGGTTTGCCTTCAACCGCCGCGTGATGATCCAGGGCTATCACGGCACCGGCAAATCGACGCATATCGAGCAGGTCGCGGCGCGGCTCAACTGGCCCTGCATCCGCGTCAACCTCGACAGCCATATCAGCCGCATCGACCTGATCGGCAAGGACGCGATCGTGCTGCGCGACGGCAAGCAGATCACCGAGTTTCGCGAGGGCATCCTGCCCTGGGCGTTGCAGCACGCCTGCGCGCTGGTGTTCGACGAATATGACGCCGGCCGGCCGGACGTGATGTTCGTCATCCAGCGCGTGCTGGAGGTCGAGGGCAAGTTGACGCTGCTCGACCAGAACCGGGTGATCCGCCCGCACCCCTCCTTCCGCCTGTTCTCGACCGCCAACACGGTCGGCCTCGGCGATACCACCGGGCTCTATCACGGCACCCAGCAGATCAATCAGGGCCAGATGGACCGCTGGAACATCGTCGCCACGCTGAACTACCTGGCGCACGGGCAGGAGACCGAGATCGTGATGGCGAAGATGGGCATGGACGCCAGCGACCGGGCGGCGAAGAAGCGCGTCGAGGCGATGGTCGCGCTCGCCGACCTCACGCGCGCCGGCTTCATCGCCGGCGATATCAGCACCGTGATGTCGCCGCGCACCGTCATCACCTGGGCGGAGAACGCGCGCATCTTCGGCGATGTGGGCTTCGCGTTCCGCCTCACCTTCCTCAACAAATGCGACGAGGCGGAGCGCAGCACGGTGGCGGAATACTACCAGCGCTGCTTCAACGAGGAGGTTCCCACCGGCGTGATGCCGCACAAGGTCGCCTAGGCGGACGATGAGCGGAAGCAACGCCAAGGACGGCGGGCGGGCCGAGGATTTCAAGCGCGCGACCGCCGGCGCGCTGCGGGCGATCGCCCAGCAGGACGACGTACAGGTCGCGTTTCAGCCCGGGCCGCACGGGCTGGCGGGCAAGCGTGCGCGCCTGCCGCTGCCGACGCGCGCGCTGCCGCCAGCGGAGATGGCGAAGCTGCGCGGGGCGGCGGACAGCATCGCGCTGCGGCTGCGCCACCACGACGACGCGATCCACAGCGCCCGCATGCCCGCCCGCCGCGAGGCGCGCGACGCCTATGACGCGCTGGAGCAGGCGCGCGTGGAGGTGATGGGCTCGCGCCACATGGCGGGCGTTGCCGCCAATCTCGGTGCCCGGCTTGCCGAGGAGTGTGAGGCCGAGGGCTATGACCGGATGACGCGCAAGGACCAGTTGCCGGTGGAAACCGCGCTGGCCCTGCTGGCGCGCGAGCGCATGTCGGGCGAGAACGTGCCGGCCGCGGCGCGGCGCGTGCTCGACCTCTGGCGCGGCACGCTTGGGGAGCAGGCCGAGGCGGCGCTCGACGACATGGCACGCGACCAGTCTGACCAGGCGCAGTTCACCCGCGCCGCGCGCCGGCTGCTCGCGGCGATGAACCTCGCCGAGGCGGAGGCCGATGCGCAACCGGAACAGGGCGAGGATGGCGAGGACGGCGACGAGCAGTCCGGCGACCAGGACTCACCGCCGGACGGCGAGGGCCAGTCGGAATCCGAGGCCGAATCCATGCTCGGCGCGCAGCCCGAGGAGATGGAGGGCGACGCCGCCGACGACGAGGGGGCGGAGGACAGCGAGGAGGACCTTGCCGCCGCGGAGGGCGAGGACCGCCCTGGCGGGCCGCAGCTGCGCCGCGACACACCGCTGCCCGACAACGAGCATCTCTACCGCCCCTATACCCGCGCCTTCGACGAGGAGATTTCGGCGGAGGATCTCTGCGACGCGGAGGAGCTGACGCGCCTGCGCCAGCAGCTCGACCAGCAATTGCAGCATCTGCAGGGCGTGGTCTCCAAGCTCGCCAACCGGTTGCAGCGGCGGCTGCTGGCGCAGCAGCAGCGGGCCTGGGATTTCGACCTCGACGAGGGGCTGCTCGATGCCGGGCGGCTGGCGCGCGTGGTGGTGAACCCGCTGCTCGCCCTCTCCTACAAGCGTGAGCGCGACACCGAGTTTCGCGACACGGTGGTGACACTGCTGATCGACAATTCCGGCTCGATGCGCGGCCGGCCGATCACCGTTGCCGCGATGTGCGGCGACATCCTCGCGCGCACGTTGGAGCGCTGCGCGGTGAAGGTGGAGGTGCTGGGCTTCACCACGCGGGCGTGGAAGGGCGGGCAGAGCCGTGAGCGCTGGGTGGCGGACGGCAAGCCGCGCAACCCCGGGCGGCTCAACGATCTGCGCCACATCATCTACAAGGCGGCGGATGCGCCGTGGCGGCGCGCGCGCAAGAATCTCGGGCTGATGCTGCGCGAGGGGCTGCTGAAGGAGAACATCGACGGCGAGGCGCTGGTCTGGGCGTATCGGCGCCTGCTCGCGCGGCCGGAGCACCGGCGCATCCTGATGGTGATTTCCGACGGCGCGCCGGTCGATGACTCCACGCTCTCGGTCAATCCCGGCAACTACCTCGAAAAACATCTGCGCGAGGCGATCCGCGACATCGAGAACCGCGACCTGGTGGAACTGATCGCGATCGGCATCGGCCATGACGTGACGCGGTATTATCGCCGAGCCGTCACCATCGTGGACGCCGAGGAGCTGGGTGGGACGATGATGAAGAAGCTGGCGGAGCTGTTCGACGAGGACGCCGCCGCCGCCTGGGCCCGCGCCAGCTTGGAGCGCGCGCCGCTGGTGGCCTGAGGGCCAAACCGCCGGGGCCAAGCCGCCAGCATCAGACCGCCATGCCCGCGAACCGGAGCGCTGCCTCGTAGTTCGGCTGTGGCGGCGGCAGGGGCGGCAGCTCCCAGCTTCCGGTGCCGATCGGACGCACCTCGCGGTCCACCGGCACCTCGACGAGATAGGGCCGGTTGGCGGCGACGGCATGGGCGATCGCGTCCTCGATCTCGCCGGCATGCGCCACGCGGTGCGAGGCGACGCCGAACGCCTTTGCCAGAGCCGCAAAGTCCGGGGAGTAGAGCTCGCCGGAACGCTCATGCGCGAAGCTGGTGGCGAGCTCGCGCCCGCCGAACAGCCCGACCTGCAGATCGCGGATGGAGCAATATCCCTGGTTGTTCCAGACCACCCAGACGACGGGGATGTCGTATTCCACGGCGGTTGCCAGGGCGTGCGGTGTCATCAGGAACGAGCCGTCGCCGGCGACCGCGATACAGGGCCGCTCCGGCGCTGCGAGTTTGGCGCCGAGAATGCCGGAGGTCGCAAAGCCCATCGCCGCGAAGCCCCAGGAATGGATGAGCTGGCGCGGGCGGCGCGTTTCCAGCAACTGGATGATCCAGTTGTGGTGCACGCCGACATCCGAGGCGACGATCGCGTCCGGCGGCAGCACGCGGTTCAGCGCCTGCATCAGCCGCTCCGGCCGCAGCGGCAGCGCGTCCGAGGTGGCGCGCGCGTCCTGCCAGGCGTGCCAGGTCTCGCGCCCGCGCCGCAGCCGGTCGAGCCAGGCGGCCCTGCCCGCGTGCGCGCCGCCGAGCCGGCTCGCGGCCACGGCGTCGAGTTGGGCGAGCGAGGCCTTGGCGTCACCGAGGATCGCCAGTTCCGCCGGGTAGTTCCGGCCGAGTTCCGACGGATCGATATCGATCTGAATCAGGCGCGACGGCGGGATCGAGAAGGTGAAGCCATCGAGCCAGGCGCTGGTCGCCCGGTCGTCGAACGAAAAGCCGAGAGCGAGGATGACGTCGGCATGGCGCGTGGCGTCGTTGGCGGCAAAGCTGCCGTTGCGCCCGATGGGACCGAAGGCAAGCGCGTGGCGGTCATCGATGGTGCCCTTGCCGTTGGGGCTGGTGACCACGGGGATGGCGAGGCGCTCGGCGAGGCGCGCGAGCTCGGGTGCTGCCTCGGCGAGCAGCACGCCCTGCCCGGCCACGATCACCGGCCGCTCCGCCGCGAGCAGCATGTCGAGCGCCTGCGCGAGGGCTGCGGGATCGCCGGGTGATCCGTTGCGGAACGGCATTGATACCGGCGGCGGCTCGACCTCCGCTTCCTCGACGAAAACGTTGAGCGGGACATCGAGATTGACCGGGCCCGGGCGGCCCGCGAGCATCGTCTCCCACGCCTGGCGCACCGCGAGCGGCACCATGTCGACGCGCGTCGGCTGCCAGCTTCGCTTCACGTAGGGGCGGATGACGGTGGGGAAATCACCCTGGTGGAAGCGTCCGGTTTCCTGAAAGGGCATGCGGTTGAATTGGCTCGTCGGCACGTTGCCGGTGATAGCGAGGAAGGCCGAGCTGTCCATCATCGCGGCGGCGAGGGCCACGACGAGGTTGGCCGAGCCCGGCCCGCACGACGTGAAGGTCGCCACCGGCTGGTGCCGCACCTTGAAATACGCATCCGCCATGTGCCCGGCGGCTTGTTCGTGGTGGACGGAAATGGTGCGGATGGCGTTGCTGGCACGGGCGGCAGCGTCGAGGAACCCGACATTGCCGTGCCCGCACACGCCGAAAAGATAGGGCACGCGCTGGCGAACCAGGTAGTCGACGATGATATCCGCTCCCTTCATCGCAACCGTCGAGCCCATTCCTGCCTCCCCTGCCGTGCGTGCCGGCGTTTGTTTCAGGTGACGTTCTGCAGCCCGCCGGCGGGCCCGCCGCTGCCGAGAAGCTCGGCGATACGCCCGGCGGTCGCGCGCACCTCCGCCGCGACGGCGGTGACCCGTCCGGGCGCCATGCGATCGGCGGGGGCGGAGACCGCGACCGCGGCAAGCATGCCGGACAGCGGGATCGGTGCAGCGACGCAACGAAGCCCGGCCTCCGTCTCCTCGTCGTCGACGGCGAAGCCGCGCACCCGCACCTCGGCGAGGGCGGCATGCAGGGCGCGGCGCGAAACGATGGTGCGCGGCGTCAGCCTCGTCAGGCCGCGTGACGCCACGATCGCGTCAACCTCGCGCACCGAGAGCTGGGCCAGCAGCGCCTTGCCGAGCGCGCTCGCATGCGCCGGCGACCGGCGCCCGACCAGCGCCCGCAGGCGCAGCATGCGCGGCCCTTCCGCCGCCTGCACACAGACCGAATCACCCTCGTGCAGCACGCTGACATGGGCGGTCTCGCCGGTGGCGGAAGCGAGGTCCTGCAACGGTGCCAGTGCCTGCCAGCGCAGCGTCTCCTGGCGAGCCGTCGCGGCGCCGAGCTGCTCCAGCCGTGGCCCGGGGACGTAGCGCGCATCCGCCTGCCGGCGCACGAAACCGGCCTCCTCCAGCGTGTGCAGGATGCGGAACACCGTGGGCTTGGTCTGGCCAAGCTCCGCCGTCAGCTCCGCCAGCGACCAGCTTCCACGGCGGGTGAAGGCGTCGATGGCGGCGAGGCCCTTGCGCAGGGACTCCAGCAGGTAGGGATCGCGGGCAATGGGGGCGTCGTCTCGCATGATGAAATGGTGGACCGTGATGCGATACGGTGCTGATATGCCCGAAATCGTCCCGATGCAAGGAGCGCGCGCATGGCTGACCTGATCCGCAACATCGCCGAGGTTCCCTGGCAGCGCATGCCGGCCCATGACCCGGGCGCGCTGTCGAAGCTGCTGGTCCACCCCGAGACCACGGGATCGCGCCAGCTCGACTATCGCATCTCGACCTACGCGCCGGGGGCGGGTGTCGAGCTTCATGCGCATCGGGTGCAGGAGCAGGTCTATCATGTCCTCGACGGCGAGGGGCTGATGGAGGTCGGCGAGGTGACGCGCGTGGTTCGCCGGCACGACGTGATCCAGCTTCCGGCGGGTGTGCCGCACCGGATTCTCAACACCGGCCTAGGTGATCTCACTTTTATCGTGGTGACCGCGCCGGTGCGCGACGACACCGAGGCTTAGCGCCCGGTGCCGCGCCTCGTTCACGAAACGAAACGGGCGAGCCGCACCGCGGTGTGGCCCGGCGCGGGCCGCAGGCTCGGCATGACCAGCAGGCATTCGTCATAGGGCGTGCGCACCTCGCGCTCCCCGTCGAGCGCCAGCACCGTGCGACCCTTGGCCACGACCTCGCCGCCGCGCCAGGGCCGCACGAAGGAAAAGCCCGCGGTCTGGGCGACGACCGCCTCGGTCACCTCGGCGCAACGGGCCCGCGGCACGGCTGCGACCGACGGCCCCATGCCCATCGCCGCCAGCAGGCCGCGGACCGAACGCTCCATCATCGTAACGGTTTCAGCGTGCCAATGCTGGCCCGCCTCGACCAGCACGGCCATCGCCTGGCCGGGGCCGCTGAACCGGGGGTGGTCGATCAGCCGCTTGCCCGTGGCATGCCCGACATCGGCGACGATCAGCCCAGGCCCGCCCATGCGCTGGGCGAGCGCCCGGCCGCGCGCGCTGGTGCCTGCCAGCACCAGCGGCTCGGAGGGCCAGAGCATGGAGTGCAGGTCCAGCACCGCATCCGCCGCCAGCACCAGCGGCAGCATCTGGCGTGCGCGCCTGCGCTCGGCACTCGCCGTGGCGGCGGCCAGAACCTCGGGGGCCCAGACGCGGTTGAGATCCTCGTCGATGAAGCGGCTTTGCGTCGGCCGCGCGGCGTCGAAGGTCGCGAACGCCTCGATATTGGCGAAGCCCAGCGTCACCCGCCCACGGGTGGGTCGAAACCCGTCCCGCAGCAGGCGGTCGAGCACGATCGCGCCGGCAAACTCGTTGCCGTGCATCAACGAAAGCAGCAGCAGATGCGGGCCAGGCTCGGCACCGTCGCGCGTCATGAACCCGGGAATATCACCGTCACCGGCAAGCCACGGCCGCAGGTCGGGCGGCGTCAGCGCCACCTCGAAATGCGGCACGACCTGCATCAGGTGGTGAGCCGGGCAGCCAGGCGGTCGATGAAGGCGTCGCAGGCGAGCAACTGGCTGGCGGCGATCCACTCGTCGGGCTGATGTGCCTGCGCAATGGCGCCGGGGCCGCAGACGATGGTGGGAATTCCCGCCTGCTCGTAGATGCCGCCCTCGGTGCCGTAGCTGACGGCGCCGACGGAGTTGGAGCCGCTCGCCTGCCGCACCATGGCGACCAGCGGGTCGGCCGGCGGCAGGGCAAGGCCCGGGACGGTGTCGATCACCTCGTAGGTAAAGCCGCTCGCTGGGTCCACCGCATGCATCGCCGGCTCGATCTCGGTTGCGACATGGGCGCGCAGCACGGCGAAATCCGCCTCGGGATCGTCGGGCGGAATGTTGCGCCACTCCATGGTGAACTCTGCGTGCCCGGGGATGATGTTGAGGATGGTTCCGCCCGAGATGGTACCAACATGGATGCTGGTATAGGGTGGGTCGAACCGGGCATCGAACGGGCCAGTGCGGGCGCGCTCGCGCGCCTGTTGCGCGGCCCAGGCCACCGCCGCGGCCGCGGCCTGCACGGCGTTCACGCCCTTGTCGGGCTCGCTCGAATGGCCGGGCTTGCCGCGCACCATGACGCGCAGCGAGAGCTTGCCCTTGTGCGCCACCACCGGCTGCATCAGCGTGGGCTCGCCCACCACGCAGCACCCCGGGCGCGGCGCGCCGTCCAGCTCCGCGACCAGGCGCCTCGCACCCTCCATCGTCGTCTCCTCGTCATGGGTGACGAAGAGGTGCATCGGCTTTGCCAGCCGCATGGTCAGGAGGCGCGGGACGGCGGCCAGCATGCAGGCGACGAAGCCCTTCATGTCGGTGGCACCACGCGCGATCAACCGGCCGTCCGCCTCGCGCAGCGCGAACGGATCGGCGGTCCATGCCTGCCCGTCAATCGGTACGGTATCGACATGACCTGAGAGCGCGATACCGCCCGGAACCGATGGGCCCACCAGCGCGTGCAGATTGGCCTTGGTGCCGGTGGGGTCGAGGCTCACGCGCGCGGCGATGCCGTGGCCGGCAAGATAGGCCTGCACATAGTCGATCAGTGCGAGGTTGCTGTTGCGGCTGGTGGTGTCGAATGCCACGAGGCGCGCCAGGATCTCCCGGCTGGGTGCGAGTTCGCTCATCCGCCGCAGTCTAAAGGCTCGCGCGCGCGCATCAACCGTGCGGTGCTATGCCGTCGCGGAGAGCCGCCGCACCGCCCGCACCCGCCCGATCAGCGGCAGCAGGGCGCGCAGCTCCGGCCCTTTTTCCTCGCCGGTCAGCGCCAGCCGCAGCGGGTGGAACAGCGCGCGGCCCTTGCGCCCGCTGGCGTCGCGCAGCGCCGTGGTCCAGCGCTCCCACACCGTCTCGTCCCACGGCTCCTCCGGCAGCAGCGCCAGCGCCTGGTGGAGGAACGCGGCATCCTCCGGCTGGGGCATACGGATCTCGCCGGTGGCGATGTCCCACCAGTGCCGCGCCTCGGAAACCATATCGAGATTGCCGCGTATCGCCGCCCAGAAGCGCGCATCCGCCCCCGCCGGCAGACGCGCGGCGACCGTCTCGTAGGAGGCGGCGTGCAACACGCGCCGGTTGAGGGCGAGCAACTGCGAGGGATCGAAGCGCGGCGCTGCGGCGGACATGTGGGCAAAGTCGAACGACGCAGCCAGGGCCTCGAAACTCGCCGGCTCGAACGCCTCGGGCGTGCCCAGCCGCGCGAGATAGGCCAGGAGGGCGGCGGGCTCGATGCCGTCCGCGCGCAGCCGGCGCAGCGACAGGCTCTCCAGCCGCTTCGACAGCTTGCCTCCCTCGTCATCGAGCAGCAGCGGGCGATGCGCCATCCGCACGCGATCGGGTGCTGTGCCGAGGGCCGCCATGATGTCGCGCTGCACGCCGGAATTGGTGATGTGATCCTCGCCGCGGATGATGTGCGTGATGCCCTCGGCGATGTCGTCCACGACGGAGGTGAACGTGTAGAGCGGCGAGCCATCGGCGCGGATCAGAACCGGGTCTGAGATCGCGGTGAGCTTCACCCGCCGCCGACCCAGCACCAGGTCGTCCCATTCCTGATCGCCGGACGACAGCCGGAACCGCCAATAGGGCTTGCGGCCGGAGGCCTCGGCTTTCGCGAGTTGCTCGGCGGTCATTGCCAGGGCGGCGCGGTCATAGACCGGTGCGAGGTGGCGGCGCCGCTGCGCCTCGCGCTTCGCCGCCAGCTCCTCGGCACTCTCGAAGCACGGGTAGAGGCGGCCCGAGGCGCGCAGCCGGTCCGCGGCGGCGGCATAGGCGGCGAGGCGGTCGGACTGGCGGAACATCCGCGACCAGGTGATGCCGAGCCAGGCGAGGTCCTGCTGGATGCCCTGGGCGTATTCCTCGCGCGAACGTTCCGTATCGGTATCGTCGAGGCGCAGCAGCAACTCGCCACCGGCATGGCGCGCGAACAGCGCGTTGGCCACCGCGATATAGGCGTTGCCGACATGCAGCCAGCCGGTGGGCGACGGCGCGAAACGCGCCCGGATGGTGCTCAAGCCTCGGGATCCTCTCCGCCCGGTCGCAGCCGCGGGTCGAGAGCACGCCAGTCGCGCTCCTCCTCCATGGCAGGCTCGTCGGCGAAGAAGGCGACCTCGCCCTCGCTGCTCCAGCCGCCATTGTCGGAATCGAGCGGGTCGGCCGCGCCGATCGGTATGTCCGCCGCGGCCTGCAGAACCTCAGCATCCTCGCCGAACATAAACCACGCCTCCACCACGTCGCGCGGCGAGAGGCCAGGGGCGCGGCATCGCTCGACGCTGTCGCGCACATAGCGCCGCGCGAACTCGTTCGCCTCGTCGAGCGAGGGAAAGCCCTTGATCTCCTCGACGATGCCATCCTCGGCACCGCCGGTGAGGTCGCGGATGCGCACGCGAAACTCCGTCACCGCGCTCACGAGACGAGCGCCGTGAAGCCATTGGTGATCGGGTAGCGCCGGTCGCGGCCGAAGGCGCGCGCGCCGATCTTCACGCCCGGTGGCGCCTGGCGGCGCTTGTATTCGGCGCGGTCGAGCATGCGCCAGACGCGCAGCACCGTGGCACGGTCGAACCCCCTGGCGGCCAGCGCGTCCACGCTCTCCTCGCCTTCGATCAGTCCCGCCAGGATCGCATCGAGGATCTCGTAGGGCGGCAGCGTATCCTGGTCGGTCTGGCCCGGCTTCAGCTCGGCCGAGGGCGGTTTGGTGATGACTCGCAACGGCATCACCGGTCCCTCCGGCCCCAGCAATGCCAGCGGGTGATGCGCGTTGCGCCAGTGCGCCAGTTCGAACACGGTCGTTTTGTAGATGTCCTTGAGCACGGAATAACCGCCGCACATGTCGCCGTAGAGTGTCGCATAACCGACCGACATCTCGCTCTTGTTGCCGGTCGTCAGCAGCATGGAACCGAATTTGTTGCTCATCGCCATCAGGATGAGGCCGCGCGAGCGCGATTGCAGGTTTTCTTCCGTGATGTCCGCCTGGCGGCCGGCGAAGAGCGGCGCGAGGGCGGACTCGAACGCGGACATGGCGCCACCGATCGGAACGGTGTCGTAGCGGATGCCGAGCAGGTGGGCGCAGGCGGCGGCGTCTTCCAGGCTCTCCTGGCTGGTGTAGGGGCTCGGCATCATCACCGCGCGCACGCGCTCAGCCCCCAGCGCGTCGACGGCGACGGCCGCCGAGATCGCGCTGTCGATGCCACCCGAAAGACCCAGGATCACACTGGGGAAACGGTTCTTGTTGACGTAGTCGGCGAGCCCGAGCGTCATCGCGCGCCAGATCGCCTCCAGCCGGCACGGCTCCGGTGCGAGGAGACCGGGTTCGCAGGCCAGGCCGTTGCCGTGGCGCCAGCGCGTGCGCTGCACGCAGGCCTCGAAGAAGGGCAGTTGTACGGCGAGCGTGCCACCGGCGTCGAGCACGAAGCTCGCACCCTCAAAAACCAGTTCGTCCTGGCCGCCGACCTGGGCCGCGAAGACGAAGGGCAGACCGGTTTCGCGCACCCGCTCGCGCCCGAGGGCGATGCGGTGAAGCTGCTTTCCCTCCTCGAACGGCGAACCGTTGATGGAGAGCAACATCTCCGCGCCCTGTGCGGCGAGGGCGGCCGGCACCCTGGGAAGCCACCAATCCTCGCAGACCAGGACGCCGAGGCGCGCGCCGCGGAAATCGACCGGCGACGGCAGCGGGCCCGGGTCGAAGACGCGCTTTTCGTCGAACACACCGTAGTTCGGCAGCTCGTGCTTCGCCACGCGCGCGGCAACCGCACCGCCATCGAGCAGCCAGGCGGCGTTGTGCAGCTTGTCCCCGTTGCGCCACGGGCCGCCCAGCAGCACCGCCGGTCCGCCATCCGCCGTTTCACGGGCGAAATTCTCAATCGCCGCCTCGCACGCCGCGGCGAAGGCCGGCTTGCGAACCAGGTCCTCGACGGGATAGCCACCGGCCGAAAACTCCGTGGTCACGACGAGGTCGGCCCCCTGGGCGGCGGCCTCGGCGCGGGCCTGGCGGATCGTTTCGATGTTGCGCTCGATCGCGCCGACCTCCGGGTCGATCTGGGCGATCGAGATGGTGAGCGCCGCGCTCATGCGCCCACCTTGTGAGCGCTGTTGCGCTTGAGCAGAAACTCACGCCCCACCTTCACCAGGGTCTGGTCATCATAGGCAACGATATCGGCGGTCGCATAGGTTTCGGACCAGCGCTCGGGGATGAAGCTGCCGGTGCCGACCATATCGATCGGCGCTCGCGCATCGGCCATCACCCGGCATTTATCGACCCCGAAGCCGGAGGAGACAACGATGCGCACCGCCGGGAATCCCGCTTCATCCAGCGCCTCGCGCGCCCGCCAGATCGCTGCCGCCGACATACCCGTGCCGACGAGATAGCGCAATTCCGTCTCGGAACGATAACGACGTATGGCACCGGGCACATGGCGCTCAAGCACTGCGTAGCTCTCGGCGGGGTCAAGTCCTTCGAGGAATCGCCCGCCATGCGTGTCGAGCCGCACCTGCAACCGCCCCGTCGCCGCGAGATCGGGGAAGCGCCGCGCGACTTCCAGCGAGTCGGTTACTTCCTTACCGAAATAATCGACCACGACGGTCAGCACCTCGGCGGGAAACGTTTCGTGAAACATCTCCGCCGCCCTGACTGTCGAGCCGGCATAGCCCACCAGAGAGTGCGGCATCGTGCCGAAGCCGTGGGTGGCGGCGAACCAGTGCGCGGTGCCGTCATTGGCATTGCCGATGAAGCCGCGCGCCCCCTCGCGCCGTGCCGCCTTGCTGCCGACGGAGGCGGCGTAGGCCATCATCTCCTGCATTTCGGCGCCGGCGCAGTGGCGCGCCTCCATGGCTAGGAAGCCGACGCGCGGCAGGGCGAGGCACATCTGGTAGGCGTTGTGTGCCGCGACACAGCAGGCACCGAGCTTCTGCAGCATGATCGTTTCGAGATCGGAAAGTTCGATCAGGCTGCCGGAGATATAGGCCAGCGGCTCGCCGGCGCCGGTCCAGCTGCCCTCCTCGTGCGTCACCTCCACGTCGAAGCGCGTGCCGCGGGCCTCGGCCACCTGGGCCAGCCAGGAAAGCATGAGCCGGGGCGCTGAGATCACCGGCCGGCGGAGAAAAATCGCGTAGGTCGCGCGCCGGTCGCCAAAGCGACGAACCACCGCGCGCGTGCGTTTGAAGTAGGAGTCGGTGCGCGCCGCGATATCAGCCGCCAGCTCCGTCGCCGCCGGCGTTTCCGATGCCTGCGCGCTGCGGGCCGGGACGTCCATGCGCTACTGCGCCGCCACCGCCGTGGCGATGCCGCCGCGCCGCGCCTTCAACTCCTCCGCCACCAGGAAGGCGAGCTCAAGCGATTGCTCGGCGTTCAGTCGCGGGTCCATGAACGTCTCGTAGCGCTGAGCGAGATCGGCCTCGGTCAGCCGGTGGGCGCCGCCGACGCATTCCGTGACATCGGCGCCGGTCATCTCCACATGCACACCGCCGGCCCAGGTGCCCTCCGCCGCGTGCACGTCGAAGAAGCGGCGCACCTCGTCGAGGATGGCATCGAAGCGCCGCGTCTTGCGCCCGTCGGCTGCGGTGACGGTGTTGCCGTGCATCGGGTCGGTGAGCCAGACCACACGCCGGCCCGCACGCTGCACCGCACGCAACAGCGGCGGGAAGAGTTTTTCGACGTTCTCGGCGCCCATGCGCACAATGAGGGTCAGCCGGCCGGGCTCGTCGGCGGGGTTGAGGATGTCGATGTTGCGCAGCAGATCGTCCGGCGTCGTGGACGGCCCGACCTTGAGCCCGAGCGGGTTTTTCACCCCGCGCAGGAACTCGACATGCGCACCCTCCGGCTGGCGCGTGCGGTCGCCGATCCAGAGCAGATGCGCGGAGCACGCGTACCAGTCGCCGGTGGTGCTATCGACACGGGTCAGCGCCTGCTCGTAGGGCAGCAGCAGTGCCTCGTGGCTCGTGTAGAAATCGGTCTCGCGGATCTGGGGCGAGTTGTCGCCGGTGATGCCGCAGGCATTCATGAAGCCCAGCGTCTCGTCGATGCGGTGCGCGAGGTCCGCGTAGCGATCGGCGAGCGGGGAGCGCGCAACGAAGCCGAGATTCCAGCGATGGACGCCGTGCAGGTCGGCATAGCCGCCGGAGGCGAAGGCGCGCAGCAGGTTCAGCGTGCCGGCGGACTGGAAATAGCCGATCTCCATCCGCGCCGGGTCCGGCACCCGTGCCTCGCGGGTGAAAGCCGCGCCGTTGATGAGGTCGCCACGATAGCTCGGCAGCGTCTCGCCGTCCTGGGTTTCGTTGTCCGCACTGCGCGGCTTGGCGTACTGGCCGGCCATGCGCCCGATCTTCACCACCGGCATCGACGCGCCGAAGGTCAGCACCACCGCCATCTGCAGCAGGACGCGGAACGTGTCGCGCACGGAATTGGCGGTAAAGTCGGAGAACGCCTCGCCGCAGGCACCACCCTGCAGGGTGAAGGCCCGCCCCTCCGCCACCCGCGCCAGGGCTGCCTTCAGCCGCCGCGCCTCGCCGGCAAAGACCAGCGGCGGATAGCCGTGCAGCCGCCGCTCCATCGCGGCCAGCGCCGCGGGGTCGGGGTAGGCGGGCACCTGGCGGATCGGCTTGGTGCGCCAGGAATCGGGGCTCCAGGACATGGTCACGGTCTGATCTCCAGCCATCCCGGCCAGTTATCCACAGAAACGCGGGGCTTGGCTACGGGCGGTCATTGCGCAGCCGCGGCGCGCGCGGGCCCGGCCTCACGCGTGCGGGTGCGCATGGTGACGAACTCCTCGGCCGCGGTGGGGTGGATGCCGACGGTCATGTCGAAATCCTGCTTGGTGGCGCCGGCGTTGATCGCGACCGAGATTCCCTGGATGATCTCCGGCGCGTCCTCGCCCAGCATATGGGCGCCGAGCACGCGCCCGCTCGCCTGCGCGACTACGAGCTTCATCAGCGTCTTGCGCGGCCGGCCGGAAAGGGTGTGGCGCATCGGCGTGAAGCGCGAGAGGTAGATATCCACCTTCTCGCGCGCCGCCGCCGCCTCCTCCGTCAGCCCGACGGTGCCGATGGGCGGCGTGGTGAACACGGCGGTGGCCACCGCATCGAGCCGCCAGGTGCGCCCGGCGCCGTAAAGCCGCTCGGCCAGCGCATGCCCCTCGGCGATGGCGACCGGGGTGAGGTTCAGCCGGTCGGTCACGTCGCCGATCGCGTGGATGTTGGCGACGCTGGTGGTGTTGTTGTCATCGACGACGACGGCGCCGCCCTCGCGCACCGCCACACCGGCGGCGGCGAGGCCGAGCCCCTCGGTGTAGGCGCCGCGGCCGAGGGCGGCGAACACCATGTCGGCCTCGATCAACGTACCGTCGCGCAGCAGCACGCGGCGGGTCTCGCCGGCCTGCTCGATCCGCTCGACCACGTTGAAGGGATGCTGGTGGATGCCCTGGGCGCGCAGTGCCTCGGCCATCGCCTCGCGGATATCGCCGTCGAAGCCGCGCAAGGGCAGCGGCTGGCGATAGACGAGATCGACCCGCCGCCCGAGGCCCGCGAAGATGCCGGCGAACTCGAGCGCGATATAGCCGCTGCCGAGGACGACGATACGCTCCGGCAACGAGGTCCTGGCGAACACATCGTCCGAAATCACAGTGAACTCGGCGCCCGGGAAGTCCGGGCGCAGCGGCCGTCCGCCGGTGGCGATGACGATCTGCTCGGCGGTGACGCGCTGGCCGCCGACATCGAGCGTGTGTGCGTCGAGCAGCACGGCGCGCGCGTCGAACACCTTGGCCCCCGCGCCATCGAGCAGCTTGCGATAGATCGGCGCGAGCCGGCCCACCTCCCGGTCCTTGGCCGCGATCAGGCTCGCCCAGTCATGCGTGCCGGCCTGAAGGTTCCAGCCGAACCCCGCCGCGTCCTGCACCGCGGCGCCGTATTCCGAGGCCATGACCATCAGCTTCTTGGGCACGCAGCCGATATTGACGCAGGTGCCGCCCCAGAACCGTTCCTCCGCCACGCCGACCCGCGCGCCGAGCCCCGCCGCGATACGCCCGCAGCGTGTGCCGCCGGAACCGCCACCGATGACAAACAGGTCAAAATCCACAGCCACTCTCCCGCTTCGACACCACGTAATATGGCCGCAAACCGGCCGCAGGACGAGCCCCCGGCGCGCCGCCCTTGGCCGTCGGCGGGTGCGGGGCGGCGCCGGGGTGGACAAAAGTTCTGATGCGTAGAATATCAAGAAGGCCGGTTTAGCGATCACTCCATATCGTCTTGACGATCATGCGGCGATGCGCGATGCCACTGTCATGATCACCGCACCACAGATGCGCGCGGCGCGCGCGCTGCTCGGCCTCGACCAGCGCCAGCTTGCGGCCCTGGCCGAGGTGTCGTTGCCGACGATCCAGCGCATGGAGGCGAGCAAGGGCACCGTGCGCGGCAATGTGGAGACGCTGACCAAAATCGTCGAGGCGTTGGATCGCGCGGGCCTCGCGCTGATCCGCGACCACGACATGAGCGCCAGCGGGGGGCGCGGCGTGCGCTTCAAGGAGGCGCGGGAATAGGCGCCCGCGCCGCCCCCGACGGCGGGGTTACCGCGCGCCGACGCTGATGCCGGCGTTCACCTGGCCGATCGCCTGGTCGATCAGGCCGATGGCCGCCACGCGATGGCCGCCCTTGTTATGCGCGGCGATGGCCAGCCAGTGGCGGGCGGCCAGGAGGTTTGACCTCGCGTTCAGCATTTTGCCCTGAACGGCAAACGCGGTCGTTGCCGAAAGCGCGCCGATGACGGCCATGGCGGCGAGAAGAACATAGAAACGGCTGCGCGCGAGCGTGATACGACCCATGAGGAGACTCCGGCTGCTATGGCGCACCACCCTGGCACGCCCGGGTGCAACCATAGCGTGCCGCTGCCTCTCGTGGCGTAAGAGATTGTGACAACAGACGTCGCGATCCGGGGCCGGCACCGCGCGTCCGCACGGTGGCGGGCGCCGCTACTCCACGGTGACGCTCTTGGCGAGATTGCGCGGCTGGTCGACATCCGTGCCCTTCAGCACCGCCACGTGATAGGCGAGCAACTGCACGGGAACGGCGTGCAGGATCGGCGCCACGAACGGATCGACCTCCGGCAGCACGACGGTTTCGACCGCTATCGACGCGAGCTTCTCCGCACCCTGAGCGTCCGAGAACACCACCACCTGGCCGCCGCGTGCCGCCGCCTCCTGCACGTTGGACGCGGTCTTCTCGAACAGCGGCCCCGACGGGATGATGGCGATCACCGGCACGTTCCGGTCGATCAGCGCGATCGGCCCGTGCTTCATTTCGCCAGCGGCATAACCCTCGGCGTGGATGTAGGAAATCTCCTTGAGTTTCAGCGCCCCCTCCATCGCGATCGGGAAGCAGCCGCCGCGGCCGAGATAGAGCACGTCACGCGCCTCCGCGATCCGTGCGGCAACGCTGCGGATATGGGCGTCGCGCTCCAGCACCTCCGCCACCCGCCCCGGCACTTCGAGCAGGGCGGCGGTCAGGCGCTGCTCCTCCTCGCGCCCGATCGCGCCGCGCGCGCGCCCCGCCGCGATCGCGAGGCAGGCCATGACCGCGAGCTGGGCGGTAAACGCCTTGGTGCTGGCGACGCCGATCTCGGGCCCGGCCACGGTCTGCAGCACCGCGTCGCTCTCGCGCGCCATCGTGCTCTCCGGCACGTTGACGATAGAGAGCACGTGCTGGCCCTGCTCGCGCATGTAGCGCAGGGCGGCAAGCGTGTCGGCGGTCTCACCGGACTGGCTGACCAGCAGGCCGAGCCCGCCCTTTTCGAGCGGCGGCTGGCGGTAGCGGAACTCGCTCGCGACATCGCCATCGGCGGGCAGGCGGGCCAGCGCCTCGAACCAGAACCGGCCGACCATCCCGGCGTAGAAGGCCGATCCGCAGGCACTGATCGAGAGGCGCGAGATGCGGGCGAAGTCGAACGGCAGCGCCGGCAGGCTGACCGAGCGCGTGCCGGGATCGATCATCTGGTGCAGCGTGTCGCCGAGCACCGCGGGGTGCTCGTGCAGCTCCTTTTCCATGAAGTGGCGGAAATTGCCCTTGCCCACCGCCGCACCGGACAGAGCGGTCTGCTGCACGGGGCGCTCGACCTCACGGCCGTCGAGGCCGAAGAACCTCGCACCCTCGCGCGTCACCACGGTCCAGTCGCCGTCGCGCAGGAAGGCGATGCGCCGGGTGAGCGGGGCGAGCGCCAGCGCGTCCGAGCCGAGGAACATCTCGCCCTCGCCGAACCCGACCGCGAGCGGTGCGCCCTGCTGCGCGCCGATCATCAGCTCCGGGTGGCCGGCGAACACCACGGCGAGCGCATAGGCGCCGTGCAGCCGGCGGAACGCGGCACCGGCGGCCTCGACCGGCACCATGCCTCGTTTCAGGTTCAGATCGACAAGTTGCGCAACCGTTTCGGTATCGGTCTCGGAGGTGAACTCCTGCCCCGCCGCCTCCAGCTCCGCGCGCAGCTCCGCGTGGTTCTCGATGATGCCGTTATGGACGATGGAGACCTGCGCGGTGCCGTGCGGATGCGCGTTGCCCTCGGTCGGCGCGCCATGGGTCGCCCAGCGGGTGTGGCCGATGCCGGTGGTGCCGGGCAGCGGGCTTTCGTGCAGCACCTGGGCGAGCTGGCCGAGCTTGCCCGGTGCGCGCCTGCGTTCGATATGCCCGTTCACCAGGGTTGCGATGCCGGCGCTGTCATAGCCGCGATATTCGAGCCGCCGCAGCGCCTCCAGCAGCACCGGTGCCGCCTCGCGATTGCCGATCATCGCTACAATACCGCACATGTCATTCGCCCTTCTTCGCTGGTGCGGCCTGGCGCGCCGCCTTGCGTGCCGCCATATCCGGCGCCCGGCCCGGCTTCGTCACCTGCCGCGCGCGGCCGAGCGCCATGGCGCGCGGCGGCACGTCCTCGGTGACGGTGCTGCCCGCGGCGACGAAGGCGCCGTCGCCGAGGGTCACGGGGGCAACCAGCACACTGTCCGAGCCCACAAACACATCCGCCCCGATCGTGGTGCGGTGCTTGTCCACACCGTCGTAGTTGCAGGTAATCGTTCCGGCACCGATATTGCTGCGCGCGCCGACCGCGGCGTCGCCGATATAGGCGAGGTGGTTGGCCTTCGCGCCATCGCCAAGGCTCGCGGCCTTCAGCTCGACGAAATTGCCGACATGCGCGCCCCGGCCCAGAACCGTGCCCGGGCGCAGCCGCGCGAACGGACCCACGATTGCCTCCGGCCCGACCTCGCAGCCTTCCAGATGCGAGTGCGCGCGCACCGCCGCCCCCGCGCGCACGGTGACGCCGGAGCCGAACACGACATAGGGCCCCACCACGGTGTCCGGCTCCAGAACCGTGTCGGCGGCGAGAAAAACCGTTTCGGGGCCGATCAGCGTCGCGCCGCCCTCCATCGCCGCCAGCCGCAGCGCCTGCTGCACGCTCGCCTCGGCCTCGGCAAGCTCGGCGCGCGAGTTCACGCCGCGGCATTCGGCGAACGGTGCCTCCACCGCTGCGACACGCGCGCCCTGCGCCCGCGCCGCGGCAACGATGTCCGTGAGGTAGTATTCGCCCTTGGCGTTGTCCGCCCGCACCGCCAGCAGCCAGGCGTGCATGCGCGCGGCCGAGGCCAGGAACACGCCGGCGTTGCACAGCGTCAGCGCCCGCTCCGCCTCGTTGGCGTCGGTCCATTCGACGATGCGCTCGACATAGCCATCGCGCATCAGCACGCGGCCGTAACGACCAGGGTCGGGGGGACGCGTGGCCAGCAGCACCAGACCGGCATCGCCGCCATGCCCGGGGCCGGCGAGCCGCTCGCGCAGCCGCAGCAGCGTCGCCGCACCGATCAGCGGGTTGTCGCCGTAGAGCACCGCGACGTCGCCCTCGCCGAACAGGCCCGCCGCCTGCAGTGCCGCATGCGCCGTGCCGAGCCGTTCGTGCTGCACCACCGTTGCATGCGGGCGTGCTGCCTGCGCCACGGCCGCCATGTCCGGGCCGGAGACCACGACGATGCGGTCGAACGCGGCCTCGCACGCGGCGATGAGGTGATGCAGCATCGGACGGAAGGCGATTTCGTGCAGCACCTTGGGCCGCGTGGACCGCATGCGCGTGCCCAAGCCGGCAGCCAGGATCACGGCGGTGGCTGTCATTCGTCGGGCCTAGCCGCCGCCGCCCCCCTCTGTCAAAGCCCTTCGCGTTCACTCTTGTTTGCGCCGTGAAACATCCGGCCCCACGCCCCGGATATTTCCCCACTTCCGCTCTCCCCGCCGACACGGTTATTGACCTTCCTGCATGTCCATCGCCCCAGCCCCGCGCCGACTGCTCACCCGCCTGCGGATGCTGGCGGCGCGCGGGCCGGCGCCGCTGGCGGAACTGGTGCGCCTGGTCGCGGCGGAACTCGTCGCCGAGGTCTGCTCGATTTACGTGCTGCGCCCGGGCGAGGTGCTGGAGTTGACCGCGACCGAGGGGCTGCGCCAGGAAGCGGTGGGCCAGACGCGGCTGCGCGTCGGCGAGGGCATCGTCGGCCTGGTGGCGGCGACGGGCGAGGCCCTCAACCTGCCGGACGCGCAGAACCACCCGGCCTTCGCCTATCGCGGTGAAACCGGCGAGGACCTGTTCGCCTCCATGCTCGCCGTGCCGTTGCGCCGCGCGGGGCGGATTTTGGGCGTCATCGCGGTGCAGAACCGCAACCCGCGCCGCTATGAGCCGGCCGAGGTCGACGACCTGGAAACCGTCGCCATGCTGCTGGCCGAGATGCTGGCGGCCGGCGTGCAGGCGGCGGCGGAACTGCCCGCCACGCTGCCCAGCGCCTTTGCCGCCATCCCGCTCGCACCCGGGCTCGGGCTCGGGCCCGCGGTGCTGCACGGCCCCGCCGCCCCGCCGGCGACCACGCTCGCCGCGGACCCCGACGCCGAACGCGAGCGGCTGCGCGCGGCGGTTGCCGCCATGCGTGAGGGGATCGACGCGCTGCTCGACATCAGCCTCGGCACCGGCGCGCCCGAGGCGGAGAGCCCCGAGCTCGCGGCCTCGCGCGAGGTGATGGAGGCCTATCGCCTCGCCGCGGCCGATGGGGGCTGGCTGCGCCGCGCGGAGGCGGCGATCGGCTCCGGCCTTACCGCCGAAGCCGCCGTCTATCGTGCCGCCTCGGAACTGCGCGAGCGCATGCGCCGCGTCGCCAACCCCTATCTGCGCGAGCGCCTGGCGGACGTGGAGGACATGGCGCAGCGCCTGCTGACGACGCTGGCCGGCGAGGCGTCTTACGGCCCGGCGCCGGGCGCGATCCTGCTCGCTCGCCGCCTCGGCCCCGCGGAACTGCTGGACTGGCACGCCCGCGGCATCGCCGGCATCGTGCTGGAAGAAGGCAGCCCCTCCGGTCACGCGGCCATCCTTGCCCGCGCGCTCGGCCTGCCCATGGTCGCCGGTGCCGACGGTATCGTCGATGCCGCTGTTCCCGGCGACGACGTGCTGCTCGATGCCGAGGAGGGGCAGGCCGTGCTGCGGCCGGAGGCGGAGCTGCGCCAGGCCTTCGCGCGCGCGCTCGAAGCCCGTGAATCCCGTCTTGCCGGTTATGCGGCGCTGCGCGACCACCCCGCGCAGTCGCACGACGGCAGGCGGCTGTCCCTGATGCTCAACGTCGGTCTGGCGCTGGAGCTGGACCGGCTGGACGCGGTGGGCGCGGACGGTATCGGCCTGTTTCGCACCGAGATCGCCATGCTGTCGCGCGGCAGTGTGGCCGATGTGCCGGAGCAGGCGACCTTCTATGCCCGCGTGCTCGATGCCGCCGGTGACCGGCCGGTGGTGTTCCGCACGCTCGATCTCGGCGCCGACAAAGCCCTGCCGGGCCTGACGCACCCCGTGGAGGAAAATCCCGCCATGGGCTGGCGCTCGCTGCGGCTCGCGCTCGACCGGCCGGCGCTGCTGCGCCGCCAGGCTCGCGCGCTGCTGCTCGGCGCCGGCGGGCGCAGGCTCGGCATTATGTTCCCCATGGTGGCGAATGTCGCGGAATTCCGCGCCGCCCGCGCGCTGGTGCTGGCCGAGGCGGCGCGCGTCCGCCCCGCGCCCGCGAGCCTCAGCATCGGCGCGATGCTGGAGGTGCCGTCGCTGCTGTGGCAGCTCGGCCCGCTGCTGCACGAGGTGGATTTCCTGTCCATCGGCACCAACGACCTGCTGCAATTCCTGTTCGCCGCGGATCGCTCGACACCGGCGCTTGCCGGCCGGTACGACATCCTGTCGCCGCCCGTGCTGACCCTGCTCGTGGACCTCATCGAGCGTGCCCGCGCCGCCGGCGTCCCGCTCTCGGTCTGCGGCGAGCATGCCGGCCGCCCCCTTGAGGCGATGACGCTGGCGGCACTCGGCATCGAGACGCTGTCGATGCAGGCGGCGAGCCTGCTCGCGGTGAAGGCGGCCCTGGCATCGACCGATCTCGCCAAGCTGCACCTGTTTATCGATGCCCTGCTCGCCGCCGATGATGGCGCTGCCAGCCTGCGCGAGCCGCTTGAATCATGGGCGCAGGATAACATCCGCTTCTAGCGCCGGCACCTGTTAACGCGGCGTCAAATAGATTTCCGGAACCTGACCAACGTAAAATTCATCTCGCGCATGCCAGCCTGAATTTGGCATCATCCGTTGCTGCTTGTAGAACCCGCGCGAGATGTCGCGTGGCCCGCGCGGGGCATGTCGTCACGATCCTAAATCGTTCCATCAGCCTGCGAGTTTTGTCTTGCTGCATCATCCACACCCTCCCCGTTCGCAGCGGGACCTGAATATGTCCGCGGTGGGTCCCGTGCCGCCAACCGCGGCCGGTGTCGGCGCCGATCTGCGTGCCGCGCGCGAACAGGCGGGCTGGACCCTGCCGCAGCTCGCGGGCAGCCTGCGTATCCGTCTGGTCTACCTCGAAGCGATGGAGGAGGGCCGTATCGGCCTGCTGCCGGGCAACGCCTATGCGGTGGCCTTCATGCGCTCCTACGCCCAGGCGCTTGGCCTCGACCCGGAGGAGATCGTCCGCCGCTTCCGCCGGGAGGCCGCGGAGGTGAACCAGCGTACGGAGCTGGAATTCCCCGCCCCCGTGCCGGAACGCGGCATCCCGGCCGGCGCGATCCTGGTGATCGGCCTGGTCATCGCCATCGGCGGCTACGCGGTTTGGTGGCACGGCGGCGGCGCGCCGGCCCCGGCGCCGCGCGTGGCCCAGATTCCGGCGCGTCTCGCAGCCATCGCCCAATCGCCGCAGGGCGCCACGACCCACACCCCACCGGCGCGCGGCAGCACGGTCGCCGCCGCCATGCCGCCGGGCATCCCCGCCATCCCCCCGGCGATCGCACCGGGGGGCACCGCCGACGCCCGGACGGCGCAGGCCACCAACGGCGCCGCGGGGCCAAAAACCGCGGATACCGTCGTTCCCGCCGCATCCGCGACGCTGGCCGGCGCCCAGAAGCCGGCCAGCCCGCCCACCAACGCCCAGGCCGCCGTAGCGCCGCTGCCGGACGTGTCGCCCGCCTCCGCCCTCGCCGCGACGCCGGCCGTGCCGCCGATCGTCACCCTGGCGCATGCCGCGACCGACGCCACCGCCGCCGACACCATCGTGCTCGGTGCCACGGCCGATGCCTGGCTTGAGGTCCGCGACCCTCTGGGCCACGTCCTGCTCAACAAGATTCTGCACCCGGGCGACACCTGGACCGTGCCGAACCGGACGGGCCTGGTGCTGACCACCGGCAATGCCGGGGGCACGACGGTCACGGTCGGCAGTCTTGTCATCCCCTCATTGGGTGGCAACGGCACGGTACGACGCGATCTGCCGCTGGACGCGGCGGTGATCCGCGCCGGTGGCCTGGCCGCCAGGACCGTGGCCGCGCATCAGGCCGCGTCCGCGACCAACTAGCCCCGAGGCACATGCCCCCGAGACAGATGGGCAAAGACGCACTACATACGCGTCAACGCCTGCGGGCGGAGTCCCGGCGCGCCGACTGGCCGCCTCCCTGAGCCACAGACGAACGAGCCGGTCATGACCAGCTATCGCCCCTATCAGCATATCGAGCGCCGCCGCTCGCGCCAGATCCATGTCGGCCCGGTGCCGGTGGGCGGCGATGCCCCGATCACTGTGCAGACCATGACCAACACGCCGACGACCGATGTCGCGGCGACGGTGGCGCAGGTGCATCGCGCCGAGCGCGCCGGGGCCGATATCGTACGCATTTCCTGCCCCGACCAGGAGAGCGCGCTGGCGCTGAAGGACATCATCCGCCAGGTGCATGTCCCCATCGTCGCCGACATCCATTTCCACTACCGTCGGGCGATCGAGGCGGCGCAGAGCGGGGCGGCGTGCCTGCGCATCAACCCCGGCAATATCGGCTCGCCGGAGCGGGTGAAGGAGGTCATCCAGGCCGCCCGCGACCATGGCTGCTCCATGCGCATCGGCGTCAATGCCGGCTCGCTCGAAAAGCACCTGCTGGAGAAATACGGCGAGCCCAACCCCGAGGCGCTGGTGGAATCGGCGCTGGAGCACGCAAAGATCCTTCAGGACCACGATTTCCACGAGTTCAAGATCAGCGTGAAGGCGTCCGACGTGTTTCTCGCCGTCGCCGCCTATCAGCAGCTCGCGGAGGTCTGCGACCACCCGCTGCATGTCGGCATCACCGAGGCGGGCGGGCGGCGCACCGGCACCGTCAAGAGCGCGATCGGGCTCGGCAACCTGCTCTGGGCCGGGATCGGCGACACGCTGCGGGTCTCGCTCTCGGCCGAGCCGGAGGAGGAGGTGCTGGTCGGCTGGGAGCTGCTGAAATCGCTCGGCCTGCGCCATCGCGGCGTGCGGATCATCTCCTGCCCGTCCTGCGCGCGCCAGGGCTTCAACGTCATCGACACGGTGCAGAAGCTGGAGGACCGGCTGCAGCATATCGAGACGCCGCTGACGCTCTCGATCATCGGCTGCGTGGTGAACGGGCCGGGCGAGGCGCTGATGACCGATCTCGGTGTGACCGGCGGCGGCGCCGGCCGTCACATGGTCTATGCCGCGGGCAAGACCGACCACACGATCGCCGCCGACGGGATGATCGAGCACATCGTAGAGCTGGTGGAGAAGCGGGCCGCGGCACTGGCGGAGCCGGCGAAAGCGGCGGCGGAGTAATGCGGGCTCTGCCCGCATCCGGCAGGGGAAGGTCGTCCCCTGCACCCCAACGATGAGCGCGTTGCAGCCGGCGCGGGGGACGCGCGACCTCATCGGCGAGGAGGCTCGGCGGCATTTCCACGTCATCGAGACGGCGCGGCGCGTCACCTCGCTCTGGGGGTTCGACGAGTGGTCCACGCCGATCTTCGAGGATACCCGCGTGTTCGCGCGCGGCCTCGGCGATACCTCGGACGTGGTGATGAAGGAGATGTACAGCTTCGCCGACCGCGGCGGCGAGAGCATCACCCTGCGCCCGGAGGCGACCGCCGGCATCTGCCGTGCCCTGGTCTCTAACGGCCTGACACAGACGCTGCCGCAGAAAGTTTTCTATGCCGGCCCGATGTTCCGTTATGAGCGGCCGCAGAAGGGCCGCTATCGGCAGTTCCACCAGATCGATGTCGAGGTGCTGGGCAGCGCCGAGCCGCTGGCGGATGCCGAGGTCATCGCCTGCGGCTGGACCATCCTGCAGGCGCTGGGGGTGGCCGGGGATGTGACGCTGGAGCTGAACACGCTGGGCGACAAGCCCTCGCGCGACGCCTATCGCGCGGCGCTGGTCGATTATTTCACCGCGCACAGGGCCGCGCTGAGCGAGGACAGCCTGACGCGGCTGGAACGCAACCCGCTGCGCATCCTCGACTCCAAGGACGAGGGCGACCGCCGCGTCGTCGCCGGCGCACCGGTGATCGACCCGTACCTGACGCCGGAGGCCGCGCGTTTCTATGACGGCGTGCGCCGCGATCTCGGGCATTTCGGTGTGCCCTTCGTCGAGAACCGGCGCATCGTGCGCGGGCTCGACTATTACAGCCACACCGCCTTCGAGTTCGTGACCACGGCGCTGGGCGCGCAGGGGACGGTCATGGGCGGCGGGCGCTATGAGGGGCTGGTCGAGGAGATGGGTGGGCCGCACACGCCCTGCATCGGCTGGGCCGCCGGCGTCGAGCGGCTGGCGATGCTGCTGGGAGCCCCGCCAGCCCCCCCGGCGCCGGTTGCGGTGATCCCGGTCGGCGAGACCGCGGAGGCCGCCGCGATCGGCGTGTTGCAGGGGCTGCGCGGCGCCGGCATCCGCGCCGAGACCGAATATCGCGGCAACCTCAAGCGCCGCCTGGAGCGCGCCAACCGTGCCGGCGCGCGTGCCGCGATCATCCTGGGCGAAAATGAGGTCGCGCGCGGCGTGGCCCAGCTCAAGGACCTGGCCACCGGCGCGCAGGCCGAGGTGGCCATCGCGGAGCTGGCGGCCAGGCTCGGCTGCCCACAGGTCTGACGGGATGGACGCGCACCGCCTCGACCGCATCGCGCTGCGTGCGGAGGAGTTGCGCGCGCAGCTCGCCACCGGCAGCCTCACCGGCGAGACCTATGGGCGCGCAACCCGCGAGCTCGCCTCGCTCGAACCGGTGGTGGAACAGATCGCCGCACTGCGCCACGCCGAGGCCGATGCCCGCGAGGCCGAGGCGGCGCTCGCGGACCCGGAGCTGAAGCCGCTCGCCGAGGATGAGCTGCTACGGTTGCGTAACGAGCTTCCGGTGCTGGAGCTGGCGGTGCGCCGCGCGCTGCTGCCGCGCGACGAGGCGGATGAGCGTGCGGCGATTCTGGAGATCCGCCCGGCGGCCGGCGGCGACGAGGCCGGGCTGTTCGCCGCCCAGCTTTTCTCCGCCTATCAGAAATATGCGGGGCTGCGCGGCTGGCGCTTCGAGGTGCTGGACTTTGACACGACCGAGCTTGGCGGGGTGAAGGGGGCGATCGGCGAGATCACCGGCGCCGGCGTGTTCGCCCGCCTCAAATTCGAGAGCGGCGTACACCGCGTGCAGCGCGTGCCGGCGACCGAGAGCCAGGGGCGCATCCACACCTCCACCGTCACCGTCGCGGTGCTGCCGGAGGCGGAGGAGGTGGACGTGCAGATCAACGACGCCGATCTGCGCATCGACGTCTATCGCGCCTCGGGCGCCGGCGGACAGCACGTCAACAAGACGGAATCCGCGGTTCGGATCACGCATCTCCCCACCGGCATCGTGGTGGCGATGCAGGAGGAGAAGAGCCAGCACAAGAACCGCGCCAAGGCGATGAAGATTCTGCGCGCGCGGCTCTATGAGGCGAGCCGTGCGACGAGCCACGCCGCCCGCGCCGCCGATCGCCGCTCCCAGGTCGGCACCGGCGACCGCAGCGAGCGCATCCGCACCTATAATTTTCCACAGGGGCGCGTGACCGACCACCGCATCGGGCTGACGCTGCACCAGATCGAGCGCGTGATGGCGGGCGAGTTGGACCCGATCATCGACGCGCTGATTGCCGAGGACGAGGCGGCCAGGCTCGCCGCCGAGGCGTGAGGCTCGCGGAGGCGGCGGCGATGCTGGCGGCAGCGGGCATCGCGGATGCGGGGCGCGAGGCGCGCCATCTGCTGGCGCTGGCGCTGGGCATCGAGCTGCGTTCGCTCACGGCAACGGACATCCCGCCCGCGGCGGCGGAGCGTTTCAGGGCCCTCCTCGCCCGCCGAGCGGCGCGCGAGCCGATAGCCTTCATCGCCGGCCATGTCGGGTTCTGGACGCTCGATCTCGAGGTTTCGCCGGCAACACTCATCCCCCGCGCCGACAGCGAGACGCTGATCGAGGCGGCGCGGATGCATGCGCGCGGGGTACGACGCATCCTCGATCTCGGCACCGGCACCGGCGCGCTGCTGCTGGCGGCGCTGGCCGAGTTTCCGACGGCGTTCGGCATCGGCGTCGATCGCGTGCCGGAAGCCGCGTCGCTCGCCGCCCGCAACGCCAGGCGCAACGGCCTTGCGGACCGCAGCGCCTTTCTCGCCGGCGACTGGGATGCGGCGCTGGCCGGGCGCTTCGACCTGGTGCTGATCAACCCGCCCTATATCGCGGCGGCGGAGATCGCCACGTTGATGCCGGAGGTGCGCGAGCACGAGCCCGCGACGGCGCTGGTGGCGGGGCCGGACGGGCTCGCGGCCTATCGGGTGCTGCTGCCGCGCCTGCCCGCGCTGCTGGCGCCGGGCGGCGTCGCGGTGCTTGAAATCGGCCAGGGCCAGGGCGCCGATATCGCCACCCTGACCCCGTCGGAACTGACACTCATCGCCATCCGCAAGGACCTCGCGGGCATTCCCCGCGCCGTGGTTCTGGCGCTTGCCTGACGCGGTGCCTCAGGCGCGGGTGCGCCGCAGCCGCGAGACCCCGAGCAGGCCGAGCATGCCCACGGCGAGTGTCACCACCGAGGCGGGTTCCGGCACGGGCACGGAGCCGCCCTGCTGGTTCACCGTGACGCCGTAGGAGCCGAGATTGTCGCCGTAGCAGCTAGGACCACCGTTGTAGCCGCACGCGTCGGCGATCCCCAGATCGAGCGTGGTCGCGCCGGTGGGGACATAGAAAGTCTGCGTGCTGCCGGTACCGTTGCCGGTGAGGCCGTCGCCGATGAAAAACACCTGATCGATCAGCGGCGACAGCGAGGTGAAGGAGGTTCCAGCGCCCGTCGTGAAATCGAGGGCGGTGGGAGACAGACCGGTTGGCGAGCCGGAGAGAAAAACGCCCACGAGAGCGCCCGCGTTCGGCAGCGTGATGCCGGAGAGCGAAAGCGTCCCACTGTTATACGATCCTCCCTCCGCGCCGACACCGTCGGGATTATTGTAATTCCCGCCGTTGTTGAGGGAGATGCATCCCTCCGATGAGGCGCAGTTCGTGGTGATGGAGCCGGTGACGCTGCTGAAGCTGAGCGATGTCGCGCCGGAATTCAGCATGACGCTGACGGGGTCGGTGGCACCATAGCCGGAGTTCGAGGCCCCGTAGATCGAGTCGGTTGCATTCACGGTGAGCGGAGACGCATGCGCCTGCGCCGCTACCAGCATGAAACCCGCTACCAGTCCCGTCACCCAGGTCGAACGCATGATGAACCCCGAATTGATGTTTCTCCACATTTTTGATGCGGCACCGCCCGGGAGTCAACGAGAGCAGATCAAATTTCGCCCCAATAACAAAAAAATGACCATCCCCACCCCCGGAAAATCCTGTTTGCCAGATGCGCCGCCAGCGGCTAGGAAAGCTAAGGCGCTGGTTGTCCGGCGCCGGACCCGGCCGCCTCGGCGCCGCGTCCAGGGGCCGCCGCCCCCCGATTGTGACCAGCGCGGCACCGGACATCACAGCAAGCGGACGAAAGGCCACCCTGAAAAGCCATGAACATGAAACGCATGCGCGGGCGCAACCACCGCCAGGGCGGGAGTGGCATCCGCCATCACGCCACCGGCAACATTCCACTCAACCGCAATCACGTCTTCGACTCGTCGGGGCCGGACCTGCGTATCCGCGGCACCGCGCAACAGCTCTTCGAGAAATATCTCCAGCTCGGGCGCGACGCGACCGGCTCCGGCGACCGCGTCATGGCGGAAAGTTATTTCCAGCACGCCGAGCACTATTTCCGCATCATCAACGCCATCAACGCCCAACAGCAGCAGCAGCAGGGCACGCAGAGCCCGCAGCCGCGCCGCCAATATAACGGCGAGGCCAATGGCGAGGCGGAAGCCGGCGAGGAGGACGACGCGCCCGGCCTCGGCGACCAGCCGGCCGAGTCCCGCGAGATTCCCATCGCGGCGGCGCCCCCGGTGGACTGACTTCCCCGAGGACGGTCGCGACCGACAGGGTCGCGGCGCTCGTCACCCCGAGCGGGTCGCGCCTCATCGATGGTGACCCGTTGATGCGGGCGAGCCGTCCGCGCCGGTTGGTCCGCGTTGCGCGCGAGGCTCGGCCGGTCGATACGTTTCACACCCGATAGCGAGGTTCACCATGTCTTTCTACCGCGGCATGACCTGCGAAAACGTGACGCTCAAGGGCGATGGCGGCACACCCATCACCGCCTATGTCGCGCGACCGGAAGGCGCCGGCCCCTTCCCCGGCGTTGTGCTCGTCCATCACCTCCCCGGCTGGAGCGAGCACTATATCGAAACGACACGGCATTTCGCGCATCACGGCTACCTCGCGATCTGCGCCAATCTCTATGAGCGCGAGGGTGGGGCGGATGCCAACCCCGACGATGTCGCGGCCAAGGTGCGCGCGGGCGGCGGCATCGCGGACGCGCAGATGGTGGGTGACACCGCCGCCGCGGTTGCGTGGATGCGCGCGCAGAAGCAGCACAACGGCAAGGTCGGGATTTTCGGCTCCTGCTCCGGCGGACGGCACGCCTATCTCTATGCCTGCTCGCGTAACAATGTGGATGCCTGCGCCGATCTCTGGGGCGGGCGCGTGGTGATGGCCCGCGAGGAGCTCAACGCCAGGACCCCGACCGCGCCGATCGACATGACCGCCACTCTTTGCTGCCCGCTGCTCGGCCTTTTCGGCAACGAGGACCGCGCGCCGAGCCCGGAGCAGGTGGACCAGCACGAAGCGGCGCTCAAACAGCACGGCAAGACCTATGAGTTCCATCGTTACGATGGCGCGGGCCACGGCTTCTTCTATCATCATCGCCCGATGTACCGCGTGGAGCAGGCGATGGATGGATGGGCCAAGGTCTTCGCCTTCTTCGGCAAATACCTGGCCTAGGAGGCGGGCGATGTGCACCTCGATCATCGAAGCCGTGGACGCCGAGGGCATGGCCAAGCGCGGCGATGCGTGGTTCGCGCTCGACCGCGCGGTCGTCGCCTATGACCACGCGAGGCACGCGCCGCTCGGCGATGTGATCACGCTCGACTTCATCAACACGGCGCTGGATCCGGGGGCGCGCGCCGGCGTCGAGCTGACGCTGGACAGCGCGCGGGCGCTGCGTGCGGCGCTGGACCGGGCGATCCGTGCCGCGGAGTTCGAGGAGGCGGAGATTCGCGGCAGGCCCAGCCTGCCCCGTGCCGCCTGAGAACGCGGCGGGACCGGTCCACGACCCGCCGTTCCCCGGCAGGGCCGCCGCGAGCTACGCCGCAATGAGGCCGAGTCGGCAAAACAGCCCGATCAGCACCAGGTTGACGTTGAACTTGAAATCGTCGGTGGCGCGCACGGTGTTGACCACGCGCTGAATCGGCCAGAGCTCGAACCCCGCCACCTCGCCATCGACCGGGCGGGGCTTGAAACTCTCGGGCAACTCGATATCGAAACAATGCAGATGGTCGCGCCGCAGCCCCTCCGGCCGCTCCATCGTGTAGCTCACCGCCTCCACCGCGACCGCGCCGCGCAGCAGCGGCGCCGCCAGCCCCGCCTCCTCCGCCGCCTCCTTCACCAGGCACGCCCACGGGGTGAGGCCGGACGGCACGCCACCGGCCACGAGATGGTCGAGCTTGCCGGGGTCGAGCACCTTGTCCGCCGCCCGCCGCGCCACCCACAGATGCAGCCCGTCCGCCCGCCGCACCATGGCGTTGAGATGCACCCCCTCGGCCAGCAGCCCCAGCACCGGCAGCATGCCGCGGTCCACCTGGCCCAGCACGTCGCCGCCGATCCGCGCCCGCACATCGAACGCCTCGCCGCGCCAGCGCGCGAGCCTGGCTGCCGCCAGCGCCTGTTCAGCCGCAGCAATCTCCCGCACCGTGATGCGGCCCGGTGCGGCCACGGCGTCCGGCAGGGAGGAAGCCAGCACCTCGGCGATGCGCGGGCGGATCCAGCCCACGCGCTCCGCCCCGAGCCATAGCTCCACCCACATTCCGGGCATGGTTGTGTTGTTGCAGGCACGTATGTGGCGCGCGAAACCCTCTTCCATGCGCCGAACCTACCCAACCGGCGGCGCCGATGCCATGTGAGGAGGATGCGCAGTATCGCCGCCTCCGCCCCGCCGCCGATCGTGCCCGGTCGTTCCGGCCTCGCCACGCTGCGATCGCTGCTCCCCTATCTCTGGCCCAAGGGTGAACCCGGCGCAAAGGCTCGCGTGGTGCTTGCCTTCGTCTTCCTCGCGGCGGGCAAGGTCGCCGCGGTCTATGTGCCCATCGTCTACGCCAACGCGGTCGATGCGCTGGCCCCGAGGACGGGGCCGGTGATCGTGCCGGTCGCGGTCATCCTCGCCTATGGCGTGCTGCGCATCGCCGCCTCGGGCTTTGGCGAGTTGCGCGACGCGGTCTTCGCCGCGGTGCAGCAGCGCGCCGTCCGGCGCGTGGCCCTGCGCAGCTTCCGCCACCTGCACGGGCTGTCGCTGCGCTTCCATCTCGACCGGCAGACCGGCGGCCTCGCGCGCGCCATCGAGCGCGGCACACAGGGCATCACCCTGGTTCTGCGGCTCGCCGTCTTCAACATCATCCCCACCCTGCTTGAGGTGGTGATGGTGACGGTGATCCTCTGGCGCCTCTTCAACTGGCGCTTCGCCCTCGCCACGTTTGCCGTGGTCGCGGCCTACCTCGCCTTCACCGTCGCCTTCTCGGAGCTGCGGGTCAGGGTGCGACGGCGCATGAACACCTCGGACACCGAGGCGCAGACGCGCGCCGTCGATTCGATGCTCAACTTCGAGACCGTCAAATATTTCGGCAACGAAGGCCACGAGGCCGCGCGCTTCGACGCCTCGCTCGCGAGCTACGAGCGGGCCGCGGTGAAGAACCAGGTCACGCTCAACATGCTCAATCTCGGCCAGGCGCTGATTACGGCGACGGGTCTCGCAGGCGTGATGCTGCTCGCCGCCGAGGGGGTGCATGGCGGCATCATGACGGTGGGCAAGTTCGTGCTGGTGAACACCTATCTGATGCAGCTCTACCAGCCGCTCAACTTCCTCGGCTTCGTCTATCGCGAGATCAAGCAGGGCGTGGTGGACATGGAGCAGATGTTCGCGCTGATGGCGGTGGCGCCGGATGTGGCGGACAAGCAAGCGGCCGCTGAACTGCGCGAGCCGCGCGGCGCCGTCGTGTTCGAGGATGTGCGCTTCGGCTATCGCCCGGACCAGCCGATCCTGCGCGGCGTGTCCTTCAGCGTGCCGTCCGGCCGCAGCCTGGCGATCGTGGGACCGACCGGTGCCGGCAAATCCACCATCGCGCGCCTGCTGTTCCGCTTCTACGACGTGACCGGCGGGCGAATCACCTTCGACGGGCAGGATCTGCGCGACCTCTCGCAGGCAAGCCTGCGCGCCGCCATTGCCGTGGTGCCGCAGGACACGGTGCTGTTCAACGATACGATCCGCTACAACATCGCCTATGGCCGCCCCGGTGCGAGCGACGACGAGATCGAGCACGCGGCACGCCTCGCGCAGGTGCATGATTTCGTGATGAAGCTGCCGGATGGCTACGCGACCCGCGTCGGCGAGCGCGGGCTGAAACTCTCGGGCGGCGAGAAGCAGCGTGTGGCGATCGCACGCGCCATGCTGAAGAACCCGGCGCTGCTGATCCTCGACGAGGCGACCAGCGCGCTCGACACCCGGACCGAAGCCGACATCCAGTCAGCCCTGAGCGCTATCGCGCGCGATCGCACCACCATCACCATCGCCCACCGCCTCTCCACCATCACCGATGCCGACGAGATCGTGGTGCTGGAGGCCGGGCGCGTCGCCGAGCGCGGCACGCATGCGCAATTACTCGCTGAATCAGGCCTTTACGCACGCATGTGGGCGCTCCAGGCGGAGGATGCGACGCTCCAGGCCTGAGCCAAGGAGCGCGAAATCCCGACCGGCTTGATCTAAGTCAAGGAATCCAAGCCGCAAAACTGTCAATCTAAATTGACATACGGCAAGGGTTTCCGGCATGCGCGTTTTGCTCATTCATCCGAATTATCACTCCGGTGGCGCCGAGATCGCGGGCAACTGGCCTCCCGCCTGGGCCGCCTATCTCGCAGGGTCGCTGCGCGAGGCGGGCTATGGGGATCTGCGCTTCATCGACGCGATGACCAACAACATTTCCGACGACGATCTGCGCGGGATTATCGCAGCCGAGAAGCCCGATATTGTTGGCACCACGGCCATCACCCCCTCGATCTACGCCGCGGAACGCACGCTGCAGATCACCAAGGAACTGCACCCTGATACCGTCACCGTGCTTGGCGGCATCCACGCCACCTTCATGTACCAGCAAGTACTGACCGAGGCGCCATGGATCGACGTCATCGTCCGCGGCGAGGGCGAGGAAATTTTCGCCGCACTGGTTCGCGCCGTGGATGGTGGGCAGTGGCCCGCCGCACGCTCAGCGATCGCAGGGCTCGCCTTTACCGACAGCGAGGTTTCGGGGGGTCGGATTGTTGCCACCAAGGCCGCTAGCACAGTCAAGAATCTGGATGCGATCAGCCCCGACTGGGGCATCCTCGACTGGAAACAATACATCTACATCCCGCTCAACTGCCGCGTCGCGATCCCCAGCATGGCGCGCGGCTGCCCGTTTACGTGTTCCTTCTGCTCGCAGTGGAAATTCTGGCGTGACTACCGCGTGCGCGACCCGGTCAAGGTCGCTGACGAAATCGAGCGTCTCTACAGGGAACACGATGTGCAGTTCTTTATCCTCGCCGACGAAGAACCCACCATCAACCGCAAGAAGTTCATCCGCTTCTGCGAGGAACTGATCGCTCGCGGTCTGCCGGAGCACGTGCAATGGGGCATCAACACGCGGGTGACCGACATCCTGCGTGATGCCGAGCTGCTGCCCTTCTACCGCAAAGCTGGGCTGCTACATGTTTCGCTCGGCACGGAAGCGGCGGCGCAGATGAAGCTTAATCGTTTCAATAAAAAAACAACAATCGCGGATAACCGTCGCGCGATCGAGCTGTTGCGCGCCGCGGGTATCGTCGTCGAAGCGCAGTTCATCGTCGGCCTCGAGAACGAGACCGCCGAGACACTGGAGGAGACTTATCAGATGGCGCGAGACTGGGCACCGGATCTCGCCAACTGGTCCATGTACACGCCCTGGCCATTCACCAATCTGTTTCGAGAACTGTCCGACAAGGTCGAGATCTTCGACTTTGAGAAATACAATTTCGTGACGCCGATCATTCGTCCCGATGCTATGGACCGCGCCGAACTGCTCGACCGGGTGATGAATAATTATCGGCGTTTCTATATACGCAAGGCATTGTTCTCCTATCCCTGGGCCGGGAGCGGCAAGCGTCGCCGCTACCTGCTCGGCTGCCTCAAGGCGTTCCTCAAATCAGGAGTGCAACGGAAATTTTACGACCTCGGCAAGGTCGGCTACTGGGGACCACAATCAAAGAAAAACGTCGATTTCCATTTCGACCGCACCCGCACCATGGCCTCGGCCCAGCTCGACGACTGGCAGGCCGCCGCCGATCGTACCCGCAAAGTCAGGGCTGTGGGCGCCAGCGACATACCCGCGCCAAGCGAAGCGGGCGATGTCTGATGCCGCTCTCGTCGGCCCCAACGCGGTCACGCGCCTTGCCGAGGCGCTGCGCGCACAGGGCGGCGAGACGGTAACGCAAGGGCTGTTCCGCAGCATTGGTCGCAGTGCCTGGCTGGCCGCTCCTCCGACCTCCATGCTTCCAGCCGCGGAAGTGGCGCGCCTTCACCGCGCGGTGCGCGACACGCTCGGCCCCACGAGTGCTGCCGCAGTGCTCGCCGATGCCGGCAGGCGCACCGCCACCTATCTGCTGGCCCAGCGCATCCCCACCCCCGCGCGCTGGCTGCTGGCGCGCCTGCCGAGGTGGCTTGCCACGCGCGTGCTGCTCACGATGCTGCGCCGCAACGCCTGGACGTTCGGCGCCAAGGGCAGGTTCGGCGCCACCGGCGGCTCGCGCCCGGCGCTGATCATCGTCGGTAATCCGCTCTGCGCGCCGGCACCCGGACAGCCTGGCGATGCGCCGGTCTGTGCCTGGCACGAGGCGGTGTTCGAGACGCTGTTCCAGGCCGTCGTCTCGCCTGCCGCCCACGTGCACGAGATCTCGTGTATCGCCCAGGGCGACGCCGAATGCCGCTTCGAGGTAACATTCGACGCGCGCTGATACTTGGGCGTTCGCGCGAGCCAGGATCATGCCGGCGAGCGCCTCTGGCGCGGCAACTGGCACCGAATTGCGGCCCCTCGCTGACTGGCGCTGCAACAGCCGATGGCTTAGACGATGATTGTCTAAACTAAGCTCAGGAAGAGTCATGCTCTATTCCATCGCCTGGGCGGCCATGGTTGCCAGATTAGTCATCACCCTCTGACGTGATGTCGCATTAGTCCCTTGTCCGGCAAGCCTCGGCCGTTTGCCATAAGCGCCGACCCGCCGTCGCCCGACGCCGCGGTTGCGGGAGGCGAGCATGGCTTCGAGCGGCACCCGCTGGGGGTTCCGGCGGTGCTGACGCAGCCCGGCGCCCTGGGGTTCTGGATTGCCATCATCCTCACCGGCGTCGGCACGGGCATGGGGGCGGCGGCGCTGACACGCCTGCTCTGGCTGATCCAGCACGCCATCTGGCCGGGCGCCGGGCTGACACTGGCCGAGGCTGCCGCACAGGCCTCGCCATGGCGGCACGTCTGGGTGCTGCTGGCGGCGGGTGGGCTGACGGGGCTCGGCCAGCTGCTGCTCGTGCGGCTGTCCAGCGGTAACGGCATCGAAACGACGGAGGCGATCTGGTTCTATGCCGGCCGAATGCCCGCCCTGCGCACCGTCGGCAGTGCCGTGCTGTCAGTGGTGATCGTCGCCATGGGTGCGTCGCTCGGCCGCGAAGGCGCACCCAAGCAGGTCGGCGCGGTCGTCGCGAACGTTCTTTCCGACCGGCACCGGCTTTCCGATGAGCAGCGGCGACTGCTCGTTGCGTGCGGCGCCGGCGCGGGCATGGCCGCGGCCTATGGCGTGCCGCTGGGCGGCGCCCTGTTCGCCCTCGAGGTGCTGCGCGGCAAGCTGGCGCTGCGCCTGGTGCTGCCAGCCCTGCTGACCTCGCTGATCGCCACCGCCGTCGCCTGGATCGCGCTGCCGGACGCACCGACCTACGTCATCCCGGCCTATATGAGTTCGGTTTCGATCGTGACCTGGGCGCTGCTGGCGGGGCCGATCGCGGGCGTGGTGGCCGTCGCCTATGTGCGGGCGATCACCTGGGCCGATCGCCATAAGCCCTCGGGATGGTTGCGGTTCGTCGCGCCCGCGGTGGTGCTCGGCCTGCTGGGCGTGGTGTCGATCCGGTTTCCGCTGCTGCTGGGCAACGGCAAGGACATCGCGCAGGCGGCGATGGTCGGCCAGCTCGCGCCGCTGCTGCTGCTGGCGCTGCTGCTGCTCAAGCCGCTCGCCACCGTGCTGTGCCTCGGCAGCGGCGCACCGGGCGGACTGTTCACCCCCTCGCTCGCCCTCGGCGCCCTGCTCGGCGGCGTGCTCGGCGATGCGTGGGCGCTGATCTGGCCGGGCACGCCGCCGGGGCTGTTCGCGCTGGTGGGTGCCGCGGCCGTGCTCGCCGCGACCACGCAGGGACCGATTTCAGCGGTCGTTCTGATCATGGAACTGACGGGACGCGACCGCTCCTTCGTCGTGCCCGTGCTCCTCGCGGTGGTGATGGCAACCCTGGTCTCGCGCACCATGGAGCCACGCTCGATCTATGACGCGCGGCTGACCGACGAGCAGATCGCGCAACGATTCAGGGTGCGGGACGCCGACACCGCGTGACCCCAGGCCGCGGCGCCGCGGCGACGCCTCAGTGGCCGGCGGCGGGTGCGTCGAAATCCGGCACCGGCAGGCCGGAGGCGACGAGTTGTGCCGCAAGTGCGGCCTTCAGCCGATCGAGCCCGGCGGCATCACGCGCCTCCGCGCGCGCGACCAGCACCGCCTGGGTGTTCGAGGCTCGCAGCAGCCACCAGCCATCATCGGTGAGCACGCGCACGCCGTCGATATCGACGAGCTTCGTGCCGGCCTGGCGGAGCCGTGCGGCGACCTCAGCCACCACCTCGAATTTCCGTGTCTCGTCGCAATCGAAACGAAGCTCCGGCGTGTTCAGCACCAGCGGCAGCGCCTGGCGGATCGCGGCGAGGCTCTGCGTCCCGCGCGACAGGATGCCGAGCAGGCGCACCGCGGCGTAGAGCGCGTCGTCGAAGCCATACCATTTGTCGGCGAAGAACACGTGGCCCGACATCTCGCCCGCGAGCGGGCAGCCGGTCTCGGCCATCTTCGCCTTGATCAGGCTGTGGCCGGTCTTCCACATCAGGGGTGCGCCGCCGGCCTTCGCCACCTCGTCGAACAACACTTGGCTCGCCTTCACGTCGGCGATAATCGGCGCACCCGGCCGCGAGCGCAGCACGTCGCGCGCCAGCACCACGAGAAGCTGGTCGCCGAACAGCATGTGGCCCTCGCCATCGACGACGCCGATGCGGTCCGCGTCGCCATCGAAGGCGATGGCGAGATCGGCGCCCTCGGCGCGCACCGCGGCGATCACCGCCGCCAGATTCGCCGGCACCGTCGGGTCCGGATGATGGTTGGGGAAGCGACCGTCGATCTCGGGGAACAGGATGCGGTGCTCGCCGGGCAGCTTCGTGACCAGGTCACGCAGCACGTCGCCCGCCGCACCATTGCCGTTGTCCCAGACCACCCGCAACCCGCGCGTGCCGTCCCAGTCGCGCGCCAGCCGTGCCACGTACTCCGCGCGGACATCGACCGCAGCGACCTCGCCGTGCCCGGTCTCGACGTCGCCGGCGGCGGCCATGGTGGCGATCTCGCGGATGCGCGCGCCGAAGAAAGGCCTGCCGCCGAGCACCATTTTGAAGCCGTTATAATCGGGCGGGTTATGGCTGCCGGTGATCTGGATCGCGCCGGCGGCCTCGCGCACCGTGCCGGCGTAGTAGAGCATCGGCGTCGGGCCACAGCCGATGCGCGCGACGTTCACGCCGGCGGCGGCGATCCCCGCGACCAGGGCCGCCTCCAGCGCCGGCGAGGACAGCCGCCCGTCATAGCCAACCACCACCTCGCGCCCGCCGGCGCGGCGCACGAGGCTAGCGAAGCAGCGGCCGATCGCCTCGGCATCGTGCTCGCCGAGAGTGGCGCCGATGATGCCGCGGATATCGTATTCGCGCAGAACCGAGGGGTGGAATTCGTGGCGGAAGCTCATGCGGGAACCATCTCGGAGGTGTAACGGGACAGGAAGGCGCGCACGGCGGCGGCCATCTCCGGCCGCTTGAGCGCGAAGGCGATCTGCGCTTCGAGGAAGCCGATCTTGTCGCCGCAGTCGAAGCGGCGGCCTTCGTAGCGCAGGCCGTGGAACGGCACATCGCCGATCAGCCTGGCCATCGCATCGGTAAGCTGCACCTCGCCGCCGGCGCCGCGCTCCTGGCGGGCCAGGTGGCGCATCACCCCGGGGGTCAGGACATAGCGGCCGATGATCGAGAGGTTGGAGGGGGCGACCTCGGGCTTCGGCTTCTCGACCAGGCCGCGCACCTCGACCATGCGCCCGTCATCGCCGCCGATATCGAGGATGCCGTAGCGGTTGGTGTGCTCGCGCGCTACCTCCGTGACCGCCACGACGCAGCCGCCGGTCTCGGCGTGCGCGTCGGCGAGTTGCTGCATGCAGGGCGTTTCGGAGAGCACCAGATCGTCGGGCAGCAGGATCGCGAACGGATCGTCGCCGACGAAGGCGCGCGCGCACCAGATCGCGTGGCCGAGGCCCAGCGGCTCCTGCTGGCGCACCGTGACGACGGCGCCGGGCGGTGGCTGCGAGGCGCGCAGCTTCGCGATCTCGTCCTCCTTGCCGCGGGCGCGCAGCGTCGCCTCCAGCTCGTAGGCGATGTCGAAATGCTCGACGATGGCGGTCTTGCCGCGGCCGGTCACGAGGCAGAACTGGTCGATGCCCGCGGCGCGCGCCTCGTCCACCGCGTACTGGATCAGTGGCTTGTCCACCACCGGCAGCATCTCCTTGGCCATGGCCTTGGTCGCGGGGAGGAACCTGGTGCCGAGCCCGGCGACGGGCAGCACGGCTTTGCGCAGCGGTTTCATGGTGTTCTCCGTAAGGCGCAGGGCGGTCGCATGGCTGACCGGCGGAATTATGGCGGGTGCTTATGGCACACAAAACCCGTGATTGCGGCTACGGCAGCAAAACATCACGCGCCTGGTTGACGCGCGCCGCGAGCCAGGCGGAGCCGCCGCTGTCGGGGTGGGCCACGCGCATCAGCCGCCGGTGCGCCTCGCGGATCGCCGGCTCCGCCGCGCCGGGGGCGAGCCCGAGCACGGCGTAGGCCTCCTCCCGCGTCATGCCGCCCG
>JAJXXT010000007.1 GCA_021780935.1 Pseudomonadota bacterium | reverse complement strand
TCGGCGCGCTCGCCCGCCGCATCGCCGCACCCTGGTTCGCCGAGGCGCCGACGCATGTGCGGGCGTTCCAGGACGATCTGGCACGGCTCTATGCCAGCCCGACGCGGCTCGGCCTCGGCGTCGGGCTGCATCTCATCGGCTGGATCGCCGGCGGCACCGGAACCTGGATCGCCTTCCAGCTCCTCGGCGCGGATATCGATTTCGATGACGTGCTGGCGATCGACGCGCTGACCCACATCGCCCTTTCTGCTACCGTGCTGGTGCCGGCCGGCGCGGGGGTGCAGGAAGCGGCGTATGCCAGCCTCGGCGCCGTTTTCGGCGTGCCGGCGGAACTCTCGCTCGGGGTTTCGCTGCTGCGCCGGGCGCGGGATCTGGCGATCGGCGTCCCGATCCTGCTGGTCTGGCAGACACAGGAGATGCGCCGCGCGGCGCTGGCGGCGCACATGCCGGCCGGACCGATCGGGTAGAGCACTCTCCGGCCTGATGGAATATTCAGGTCGGACATGGTCGATAAACATATAAGTGTAGAGCCACTTCTCTCCGATCGGTCCGACCCGGAACGGCACGATCAGATCGGGGGTTGCTCTCGTGCTTCTGCTCATTCGGAAGGTTCGGCATGCGTCAGAGCGGTCGTTTCATGATGAAGGCTGAGTCAGCCGCCGCCCGGGGCCGGGCGTTGGCTTCACGCCACTAGGCGGCGGCCGTCCCATGCTGCGAGGCATTCTCACCGTTGGCATCTGGACCATGGCGAGCCGCCTGCTCGGCTTCGCGCGGGACGTGCTGATCGCCGACCGGCTCGGCACCGGGCTGGTAGCGGATGCGTTTTTCGTCGCCCTGAAATTGCCGAACCTGTTCCGCCGGCTGTTCGGCGAGGGCGCGTTCAACGCCGCCTTCGTTCCCGCCTTCGCCGGCACGCTGGCGAGCTTCGGGCGGGAGCCGGCGCGTCGGCTGGCCGGCGAGGTGGCCAGCGTGCTGGCGGTCTGGCTGGCGGGCATCACGGTCCTCGGCATCGTCTTCATGCCGCAACTGATGGTAGTGCTGGCGCCCGGCTTCGCCGCACTGCCGGCCAAGCTCGCCCTGACCGTGACGCTGACGCGCATCGCCTTTCCCTATCTGATGCTGATGTGCCTCGCGGCGCTTTTCGGCGGCATGCTCAACGGGCTGGACCGGTTCGCCGCCGCGGCCGGCGCGCCGGTCCTGTTCAACGTCTTCCTGATCGGCGCGCTGCTCGTGCCGCCGATGGCCATGCTGCCGACCACCGGGCACCTGCTGGCCGCCGGGCTCGTGCTCTCGGGGTTCGCGCAGCTCGGCGTGCTGGTGCTGGCGGTGCGCATCGCCGGCATGGCGCCACCCTGCGGGTGGCCGCAGCTGACGCCGGGGGTGCGGACGGTGTTGCGGCGCATGGGGCCGGGCGTGATCGGCGCCGGCGTGACGCAGCTCAACGTTGCCGTCGATACCGTCATCGCCAGCCTGCTGCCCGCTGGCACCGTCTCGGTGCTCTACTACGCCGACCGCGTGGATCAGCTGCCGCTCGGGGTGATCGGCGCGGCCGTCGGCACCGCGATCCTGCCGCTGCTCTCACGCCAGGTGCGCGCCGGCGACAAGGGCCTCGCGATCACCACCCTCAACCACGGCATCGAATACGCGCTGGTGCTGACCCTGCCGGCGGCGCTGGCGCTGTCGGTGGCGGGCGGGCCGATCATGAGCGTGCTGTTCGCCCGCGGCGCGTTCGACGCGCTGGCCGCCGCCAGGAGTGCGCAGGCGCTGGCCGCCTATGCGGTCGGCCTGCCGGCCTATGTGCTGGCCAAGGTCTTCGCCCCGGCATTCTTCGCCCGCGGCGATACGGGGACGCCGGTGAAGATCGGGCTGGTCGCGGTCGCGCTGAACCTGGTCCTCAATCTCGCCTTCATGCGTCCGCTCGGCCATGTCGGGCCGCCGCTGGCGACCAGCATCGCCGCCGCTTTCAATGCCGCCGCGCTCGCCGTGCTGCTCTATTGGCGCGGCTATTTCCGCCCCGACGCCGCGCTCGGCGGGCGCGTGGCGCGGATGGTGCTCGCCGCCGGCGCGATGGCGCTGGCTCTGCTGGTGCTCGATCCGGTGCTGTTCGCCGTCGCCGGCGGCCGGTCGGTGCTGCGGGCGCTGGCGCTGGTGCTGCTGGTCGGCACCGGTCTCGTCGCCTATGGCGCAGCCGGCCAGGCCCTGGGTGCGTTCGATCTGCTGGAGCTCGCCCGCTCCCTGCTGCGCCGGCGCTTCGCGGCGGCCAAGTCCCGGGGTTGACCGCCGCCGGCCAAGGCCGGAAAAGCGCCTGGTTCAACCCATGCGAGCCGCCATGCAGCGAATCTTCTCGGCCATCCAGCCTTCCGGTATCCCGACGCTCGGCAATTATCTCGGCGCGCTGCGCAATTGGGTGAAGCTGCAGGACGACCACGAGTGCATCTTCGCGGTGGCGGATCTGCACGCGATCACGGTGTGGCAGGAGCCGGCCCAGCTCGCCACCCAGACGCGCGAGATCGCCGCCAGCGTCATTGCCTGTGGGGTCGATCCCGGCCGGTCGGTGTTCTTCCACCAGAGCGCCGTCCGCGCCCACGCGCAACTGGCCTGGATCTTCAACTGCGTCGCCCGGCTCGGCTGGCTCAACCGCATGACCCAGTTCAAGGACAAGGCCGGCAAGGACCGCGAGAACGCGTCCTCGGGGCTTTATGTCTATCCGAACCTAATGGCCGCCGACATTCTCGCCTACCACGCGACGCGCGTGCCGGTGGGCGACGATCAGCGCCAGCACCTGGAACTCGCGAACGACATCGCGCAGAAATTCAACCACGATTATGGCGTGGCGTTCTTCCCCCCGATCGAGGCGCTGGTGCTGGGCCCGGCGGCGCGCGTGATGAGCCTGCGGGACGGGACGAAAAAGATGTCCAAATCCGACCCGTCCGAGCAGAGCCGGATCAATCTCACCGACGATGCCGAGACGATCGCGCAGAAGATCCGTCGCGCCAAGACGGATCCGCAGCCGCTGCCGGGTGATCCGGCGGGGCTGGAAGGGCGGCCCGAGGCGCGCAACCTGGTCGGCATCTACGCCGCGCTCGCGGAGACCGACGCCGCCGGCGTGCTGCGCGAGCATGGCGGCCAGGGCTTCTCCGCCTTCAAGGAAGCGCTGGCCGAGCGGCTCGTCGCCGCGCTGGCGCCGATCGCGGCCGAGACGCGGCGCCTGCTCGCCGATCCGGGAACGATCGACGCCATTCTGCGCGAGGGGGCGGAGCGGGCGGCCTCGATCGCCGATCCCATCGTCGCCGAGGCCGAGCGGCTGGTGGGGTTCCTGCGGACGTGATCCTGCTCCGCCACGGCCAGAGCGAGTTCAATCTGCACTTCACCGCCACCCGGCGGGATCCGGGCATCGTCGATCCGGCGCTGACCGAGCTGGGCGCGCGGCAGGCCGAGGCGGCGGCGGAGGCGATGCGCGCGGAGGGCGTCCGCCGCATCATCGCCTCGCCCTACAGGCGCGCGCTGCAGACGGCCGCGCCGATCGCGCGCGCACTCGGCGTTGCCGTGCTGGTCGACCCGACGGTGCGCGAACGCTGCGCCTTCACCTGCGATATCGGCACGCCGCGTGGCCAGTTGGAGCAGGCCTGGCCGGAGCATGATTTCGCCGCGCTCGACGAGGTCTGGTGGCCGCAGGGTATCGAGGGCGAGGCAGAGACCATCACGCGCGCCGGGCGCTTCCGTGCGGCGATGGCGGCGCGGGCCGACTGGGCCGAGACCCTGGTGGTGAGCCACTGGGGGTTCATTCTGGCGCTGACCGGGGTCAGCGTTCCCAATGGCGGCTGGCAGCGCTGCGATCCGACCACGCCGGCGCCCGAGCGCATCGTCTGGCGCGCCTGACGGGGCCTTCTGGTCTTGCGCCCGCCGCCATGCTAGGCCACCGCCGAATTCGCCAGGCGGTCTCCCGCCGCCGCGCCTTTCACGGCCGCAAGGCCGGCAATCCACAAGCGGCCTCAAGGCCGGCACAGCACGGAGCATGACCATGTCCCAGAGCACCGAGGCCCCTCCGGCGGGCGCCGCCCAGTCCGGACCGCCGCCGCTGCTGATCAACGGCCAGTTCGTCAAGGACCTGTCCTTCGAGGTTCCCGGCGCGCCGCAGATCTACGCCACCCTGCGCACGGCGCCGCAGATCAATCTGAGCCTGGACGTGCAGGTGCAGAAGCTGCCCGACGCGGCGTCCGTCTACGAGGTGGCGCTGTCGATCCGCGCCGAGGCGCGCGAGGCGCCGGCGGCGGCGGCGAACGGGCAGCCGGCGGCCGAGGGCCGCGCGGCGGTCTTCATCGCCGAGCTTGTCTATGCCGGTGTCTTTACCCTGAACGGCGTGCCGGAGAACGTGCTCGAGGCGGTCCTGATGGTGGAGTGTCCGCGCCTGCTCTTTCCTTACGCGCGGCACATTCTGGCAGAAATCACCCGCGAGGGCGGCTTCCCGCCGCTGACGCTGCAGCCGGTCGATTTCGTTGCCCTGTGGCAGGCCCGGCGGGCCCAGCAGGCAGCGGCCCAGGGAACACCGGCCGGCCACGCCTGACCTCGGAGGCTCATCCGGCGCCCCGTCCGGGCGCCGGTCTTGTGTGACAATAGACGCCATCCGGGCCCGGTGGGGCCCGGATGGCGTCGGCCTCCTCAGGCCTGCGGTGCCCGCTCGGCCTGGAGCCTCTCAGGCATCCGCGGCGCCGGCTCGGCGGCCGGCTCCGGAGCCGAGCGACCCGACTCGGCGCGCGGGGCGTCGGTGAGCATCTCGATCTGGCCGGTGATCTGGCCGCCCTCCTCGACCTGAAGCCGCCGGCAGCGGGCGGTGCCGAGCACCCGGCCGCTGGCGCGCACCACCAGGCTCGCGCGCGCGGTCAGCGTGCCGTCCATGGTGCCGCTGATCTCGGCGTCCTCGACCTCGATCTGGCCCTTGACCAGCCCGCCCGGCGCAACGACGAGTTCGTTGGCATGGATCATGCTGGCCTCGACGGTGCCTTCCACGACGAGCCGCTCGGCATCCTGAACCGTGCCCTGGACGCTGATGCCGCGGCCGACGATCAGCGTGCGGCTCTCCGCCGGCTCGCGTGAGGGCAGGCGGACGGCGCCCGTCTGCGGCGCGCGGGCGGCCGCACCGGGGACGGACGGCACGGGCGGGGTCGGCGTTCGGCTCATGATCTGGGCTTCCTTGGCTGGCACAGGACGGTAGGGCGGAACGCCGAGGCCACTATCGGTCGGGCGCGCGGCGTTCTGCGGGGTGAAGGCGCCGGGCCGCGACGCGGCGGCGGGCTGGGTCGCGCTGTCCTCGGGCGAGTCGTCGAATCGCGAGTCGGTCTCTGCACCTTGCGGGCCTTGGGGCTTGCGGCGTTTGAACACGGCGGCCTCCTGTCCTGGCGTAACGGGCAGGTTCGCTAACACGGAGCCGGCCGCGCGAACAACCCGCGCGGTTGCCGATCGCGGCGCGCGGTGCTAGCGGCATGGGTTCATTCCCGATCCGGAGAGCTCCGCATGGCGACTGCCCCTCGCTTCGACCTGCTCGGCATCGGCAACGCCATCGTCGACGTCGTCGCCCCCGCCGATGACGGGTTTCTCTCGCGCCACGACATGCACAAAGGCTCGATGGCGCTGATCGACCGGGATCGGGCGGAGTTTCTCAGCACCGCGATGCCGAAGGGGCGCGAGAGCAGCGGCGGCTCGGCGGCCAACAGCTGCGCCGTCGCCGCCGCGATGGGCGCCCGCGCGGCGTTCCTCGGCAAGGTCGCCGACGACCGGCTCGGATCCGCCTTCCGCGATGACATCGCCGCCGCGGGCGTGCATTTCCCGACCCCGCCCCTGCAGGCCGGGGCGCCGACGGCGCGCTGCCTGATCCTGGTCACGCCCGAGGGCCAGCGCACCATGAATACCTATCTCGGCGCCTGTGTCAGCTTCGGCGTCGACGATCTCGATCCGGCGCTGATCGCCGATTCGGCCGTGACCTACCTGGAAGGCTATCTGTTCGACCCCCCGGCGGCGCAGGCGGCGTTCCACCGCGCCGCCGCCATCGCGCGGCGGGCGGGACGGCAGGTGGCGCTGTCGCTGTCGGATCCGTTCTGCGTCGACCGCCACCGCACCGCATTCCGGGAGTTGTTGCGCGGGATCGATATCCTGTTCGCCAACGAGGCCGAGGTGTGCAGCCTCTACGAGGCCAACGAGTTCGAGGCCGCGGCGGAGGCGGCGGCGGCGGCGGTGAAGCTCGCGGTGCTGACGCGGAGCCAGGCCGGCAGCGTGATCTGCCACGGACACCAGCGCATCCGCGTCGCCGCCGAGCCGGCGCGGGTGGTGGATACCACCGGGGCCGGCGACGCCTACGCCGCCGGCTTCCTCGCCGGCCTGACCGCCGGGCGCGACCTCTCGACCTGCGGCCGCCTCGGCAGCATCGCCGCGGCCGAGGTGATCGGCCATTATGGCGCGCGCCCGCAATCGGACCTGCGCGGCCTGCTCCAAAACACCTGACGGGCGGCGTACGACAGCGGGGGACCGATGAGCGAGGAGACGCGGCAGGCGCGAGAACGCGAGTTCCATCGCGATTATGCGCGGCAGCATGCGGCGAAGATCGAGGAGCCGGTCGACGACGACGTCGTCCGTGCGCCGATCCGCCGACCGTGGAACGCCTATTGGTGTGCCTACGACGCGTTGCGCGAGCTTGGCCTTGCTGGCAAGCGCGTGCTGGTCCCCGGCTGCGGCTTTGGCGACGACGCGATCCGGCTCCGCTGGCTGGGCGCCGAGGTGGACGCGTTCGACCTCTCGGAGGATCTGCTGGAGATCGCGCGCGCCCGCGCGGCCCGGGCCGGACTGACCAATATACGGTTCGATGCCATGCCGGCTGAGGGACTGACCTATCCCGACGGCAGTTTCGACGTCATTTTCTTCAACGACATTCTCCACCACGTCGACATTCCCCGCGCTCTCGCCGAGGCCAGCCGCGTGCTCAAGCCGGGAGGCGTGCTGGTGGTCAACGAGCTCTACACGCATTCCTGGCTGCAGAAGCTCCGTGAGAGCCGCCTCGTCGCGGGCGTCGCGCATCCCAGGCTGACCCGGTTCATCTACGGCACCGACAAGCCCTACATCACCGAGGACGAGCGCAAGGTGAACGAGGCGGAGCTCGACCGGATCGCCGCGCAGGCCGCGGGCGGGGCGCGGACCGCGTTCTTCCTGCTGTTCGGCGGACGTCTCTTTCCCGCCTGGTGGCCGCGCCTCGGCGCTCTCGATCACGCGCTGCTCAGCCGGCTCGGCCCGCTGCAGCGGTTCCTGGCCGGCCGGTTCGTGCTGGTCGGCCGCGTCGGCATCTAATCGTCCCCGCCGCGTTTTCGGCTCGCAAATCGGGCCGGAATGTCCTATGTGTGCGCCGCACAAAGCGTGAGTTAGGCTTTTTCCGAACGGCGCGTGGCAGGGCAACGCGCCGACATTTGTCGTGTTCATCACATCCGGGTCCCCATGGACATTCGCAACATCGCCATCATCGCCCATGTCGACCACGGCAAAACCACGCTGGTCGATCAGCTCCTCCGCCAGTCGGGCGCCTTCCGTGCCCACCAGGCGGTGGCCGAGCGGGCGCTCGACCGCAACGATCTCGAGCGCGAGCGCGGCATCACCATCCTCGCCAAATGCGCCTCCGTGGTCTGGCGCGACGTGCGCATCAACATCGTCGACACGCCCGGCCATGCCGATTTCGGGGGCGAGGTCGAGCGCATCCTGAACATGGTCGATGGCGCGCTGGTGCTGGTGGATGCCGCCGAGGGCGTGCTGCCGCAGACCAAGTTCGTGGTCGGCAAGGCGCTGGCGCGCGGGCTCAAGCCGATCGTCGTGATCAACAAGGTGGACCGCTCGGACGCCCGTTCCGACGAGGTGGCGACCGAGGTGTTCGATCTCTTCGCCGCGCTCGGCGCCGACGACAGCCAGCTCGATTTCCCGCTGCTCTATGCCTCCGGCCGGCAGGGCTGGGCGGATCTGGCGCTCGACGGGCCGCGCCAGGACCTTTCGGCGCTGTTCGAGCTCGTTCTCTCGCACGTGAAGGCGCCGGCGCTCGATGCCGAGGCGCCGTTCGCGATGGTGGCGAGCATTCTCGAATACGACAATTTCCTTGGCCGAGTGCTCACCGGACGGGTCGAGCAGGGCCGGGCGCGGCTGAACATGCCGGTGAAAGTGCTGCGCGGCGATGGCTCCACGGTGGAGACGTCGCGGCTGACCAAGCTGCTCGCCTTCCGCGGCCTCGAGCGCGTGGCGGTGGAGGAGGCCGAGGCCGGTGACATCATCGCCGTGGCCGGCCTCGCCGAGGCCACCGTTCCCGACACGGTCGGCGCGCCAGAACTGGCCGGACCGCTGCCGGCGATCCCGGTCGATCCGCCGACGCTGGCGATGACCTTCCGCGTCAATGACGGCCCGCTCGCCGGACGCGACGGCAAGAAGGTGACGTCACGCCAGATCCGCGACCGCTTGCTGCGCGAGGCGGAGGGCAATGTTGCCATCCGCATTTCCGAGAGCAGCGAGATGGACGCGTTCGAGGTCGCCGGTCGGGGCGAGCTGCAGCTTGGCGTGCTGATCGAGACCATGCGCCGCGAAGGCTTCGAGCTCGCCATCGGCCGCCCGCGCGTGCTGACCCGTACCAACGCGGAGACCGGCGCGCGCGAGGAGCCGATGGAGGAGGTGCTCGTCGATGTCGACGAGCCCTACGCCGGCGTCGTCGTCGAGAAACTCAGCCGGCGCAAGGCTGAATTGCGTGACATGCGACCCTCCGGTGGCGGCAAGGTGCGGCTCGCGTTTCTCATGCCGAGCAGGGGCCTGATCGGCTATCACGGCGAATTCCTCACCGACACGCGCGGCTCCGGGGTGATGAACCGGCTGTTCGCCGGCTACGGGCCGTGGAAGGGGCCGATCGAGGGGCGCCGCAACGGCGTGCTGATCTCGAACGCGGACGGCGAATCGGTCCACTACGCGCTCTTCTATCTGCAGGAGCGCGGCGTGCTGTTCATCGATCCCGGCGAACGCGTCTATGTCGGCATGATCATCGGCGAGCACAGCCGCGACTCGGATCTCGACGTCAATCCGATCAAGGAAAAGAAGCTCACGAATATTCGCGCCGCCGGCAAGGACGACGCGATGCTGCTGATCCCGCCCCGCCGACTCGCGCTCGAACAGGCCATCGCCTATGTCGAGGACGACGAACTGGTCGAGGTGACGCCGCGCGCCGTGCGCCTGCGCAAGCGCCATCTCGATCCGCACGCGCGCAAACGCGCCGAGCGGCAGGGCAGCGAAGCCGCGGCGTGACCGATCTGCAACGCAATCGCGGCAGCATCGTGGCTTTGCGGTGCTGGGTGTTGCGGAATAGGTAATCAATGCCCTAGAAGATGTTTTCGCAAGTTCATGACAGGCGATCCCCGCCGGCGCGTGACGCTTGTGCCTGCCCCCCGACCAGAAACTCGATGGAGATTCGCATGCGTATCACAAGCCGCTCGCTGGCCCTGGCGGCCGTAGTCGCCGGACTGCTGCTCCCCGGCGGCGCGCCGGTGCTCGCCGCGACCGTGGCTGCCCCGTTCCAGGTCGCCCAGGACACGACGACGCCTGCCAACCAGATGGAAAAGCAGGAGCGGCAGCATCAGAAGAAGAAGACCCACAAGAAGAAGATGAGCACGAAGAAGGGCGCCCCGGCCGCGTCCGCTCCCGCCGCTGCTCCGGCCGCTCCGGCTGCCGGCACCACGAAGTAGCCAGCTCGACGCGCGACTGCCCGCAAGCGCCGCTTGCCGGGCAGTCGCATCTTGCCCCTCCTGCCGACCCACCAGGCAGATCCAAGCTTCCGGCGCCAGCTTTGGCTGATGGCGGCGCTGGGTTTTGCCTGTGGCCTGCCGCTTCCGCTCTCCGGCTTCACGCTGCGCCAATGGATGAGCGAGACCGGCCTTTCGCTCGGCGCGATCGGACTCTCAGCCTCGATCGGGCTGGCCTATACCCTGAAATTCCTCTGGGCTCCGGCCCTCGACCGGTTTCTGCCGCCAGGCGGATTGCGTCGCCTCGGCCGCCGTCGCGGCTGGCTTGCCGCGGTGCAGCCTGCGCTCGCCGCCGCGTGCGTGGTCCTGGCGCTGTCGGACCCAAGGCACGCCCCGCTGGTGACCGTCGTCGCGGCCATGGGCGTCGCCTTCCTCTCGGCCAGCCAGGACATCGTCGTCGATGCCTGGCGGATCGAAATGTTCCCGCCTTCGCTGCAGGGAGCGGCGCTGGCCGCCTATGTCTGGGGCTACCGGCTGGCGCTGCTGATTTCGGGCGCGGCCGCGATCAAGCTGGCCGACACGCTCGGCTGGCATGGCGCGCTGCTGGTGATGGCCGGCCTCGCTGGCCTCGGTCTGCTCGCCACCCTGGCCGCGCCGGAGCCGCCACCGCCGCCGCTCGGGCGGGGGCGGGGGCTGCTGGCCCAGCTCCGCCTGGCCTTGGCCGCGCCCTTGCGGGAGCTGCTGCGGCGGCCGAACGCCGCGGCGATCCTGGCCTTTGTGGCGCTGTTCAAGCTCGGCGAGGCGCTGGCCGGGATCATGCTGGCACCGTTCTATCGCGCGCTCGGCTTCGATCGCGCCGCGGTCGCGGTGGCCAACGGGCCGATCTCACTGGCGGCGACGCTGGCCGGCATCACGCTCGGCGGCTGGCTGGTGGCGCGACTCGGCATCCGCCGCGCGCTGGTCATCACCGGCTTCGTGCAGATGGCGGCGATGGCCATGTACCTCGTGCTGGCCTACGCCGCCGGCGAACGCCATGTGCTGTTCCTGACCACGATGAGCGAGGCGCTGGCCGAGGGCCTGGCGGATGCGGCGTTCCTCGCGTTCCTGTCCAGCCTCTGCTCCCCGTCCCACGCCGCCAGCCAGTATGCGCTGCTTTCCTCGCTCGCCGCGCTGGCGGTGCGCACCCTCGGCGGCCTGTCCGGCTTTCTCGCCGCCGCGCTGGGGTGGAAACTGTTCTACGCCGTTTCGATGTTCGCCTCGCTGCCGGCGATGCTGGTCATGCTCTACCTGATCGCCCGCGATCGCGGCGTCATTCCCGAGACAGCAGCCGGTCGTTGATGAACCGCGCCAGCGGTCCGGCGTGGAAGCGCCGGCGCAGCGCCTCCTCGTCATAGTCCCGCGCGACCCAGTCCAGGAAACCGATGCGGCCTTCGCCGGTTTCGGCGTAGAGGCGGAAGAACGCATCCAGCACGCCCGTCGGCGAATGGCGGAGATGCAGATGGCGCCAGGAGAGTTGCCGCGCCGCCGCGGCGCTGTCGGCGCCGTTGAGGAGCAGGAACAGCCCCGCCGCGAGCCCTGCGCGGTCGGCGCCGGACTTGCAGTGGATCAGCGCCGGCTCCTCCATGTCGCGGAAAATCCCGGCCAGGCGCAGGATGCGCTCGCGATGCGGTGCGCCGCGGCTCTCGAAAGGCGCGTAGATATGCGTGAGCCCGAGCCGGGCCGCCGCCGTCTCGCTGAGCAGATTGCTGCCGGACAAGCGGCCGCGATAGGGCCGCTCGCCGCGCAGATTGATCACCGTGCGGATACCGTAGCGCCGCACGAGGGCGGCGAGCCGGGCCGGCGTGGGGTGGTTCGAGCGGTACAGCCGACCGGGCGAGACAGCGGCGAAATTATGCCAGCCGAGGCGGAGGAAGGCGTGATCGACGAGCAGGCTGTCGAGCCAGGGGCCGAGCGGCGGCGGCCCGAGCGGAGGCTGCCGCGTGTCGCGCTCGGCGCCGGCGATCACACCTGCCGCTCGACCAGCTTCTTCTTGATCTCGGCGATGGCCTTGGCGGGGTTGAGGCCCTTCGGACAGGTCTCGGTGCAGTTCATGATCGTGTGGCAGCGGTAGAGCTTGAACGGATCTTCGAGCGCATCCAGCCGCTCGCCGGTGGACTCGTCGCGGGAATCGGCGATCCAGCGATAGGCGGCGAGCAGCACCGCGGGGCCGAGATAGCGGTCGCCGTTCCACCAGTAGCTCGGGCAGGCGGTCGAGCAGCAGAAGCAGAGGATGCACTCCCACAGCCCGTCGAGCGCGGCGCGCTCCTCGCGGCTCTGTCGCCGTTCGGCATCCGGCGGAGGCGGGGTGTCGGATTTCAGCCACGGCTCGATCGCGCGCAGTTGGGCGTAGGGCTGCGTCAGGTCCGGGACCAGATCCTTCACCACCGGCATGTGCGGCAGCGGATTGATGGCGACGGCGTCCTTCACCTCCTCGATCGGCTTGAGGCAGGCGAGGGTGTTGGTGCCGTCGATGTTCATCGCGCAGCTGCCGCAGATGCCCTCGCGGCAGGAGCGGCGGAAGGTGAGTGTGGAATCCGTTTCGTTCTTGATCTTGATCAGGGCATCGAGAACCATCGGCCCGCAAGTGTCGAGGTCGATCTCGTAGGTATCGATGTGCGGCGTCTGCCCGTCATCGGGATCCCAGCGATAGACACGGAATTCCTTGATCCTCCTGGCACCCGGCGGGGCCTTGAAGGTCTTGCCTTTGCCGATGCGGCTGTTGGCGGGCAGTGTGAAGGTGGCCATGAATTCTTCCTGCTTGCTCAGGGGACCCGATGCGCGCGTGGGCGGTGCGAGCGGCTCATACCCGGCGCAGCACGCCGATGATCAGCAGCAGGATGACGGCGCCGAGGGTGGCGCCGACGATCGCCCCGATCAGGCCGCCGATGATGAAAATGCCCAGCGCGTGGAGAACGAAGCTGCCGACGAACGCGCCGAGAATGCCGACGACGATGTCGCCGAACAGCCCGAACCCGCGCCCCTGGACGATCAGGCCCGCGAGCCATCCGGCGACGGCACCGACGATGAGGATGACGAGCAGGAACGGGAGCATGAGCATTCCCATGGTGCGCGGCGGCTCAGTACACGCGCTTCTGCGGCGGGAAGACGGAGACCTCGTTGGTCAGGGTGCGCATCTTGACCCCGCGATAGTCGAGCCGCACCGCGCCGTCCTCGCCGCACCAGGCCAGCGTGTGCTTCATCCAGTTGGCGTCGTCGCGGTTCGGGAAATCGTCATGCGCGTGGGCGCCGCGGCTCTCGTGGCGGGCCTCCGCGCCGGTGATGGTGGTGAGGGCGTTGCCCATCAGGTTGTGCAACTCCAGCGCCTCCATGAGGTCGGAGTTCCAGATCAGGCTGTGGTCGCTGACGGCGATGTCGTCCAGTCCCTTCCAGACCTGGGACATTTTCGTCACGCCGTCCTTGAGGCTCGCGCTGGTGCGGAACACCGCCGCGTGGGACTGCATGGTGCGCTGCATGTCCAGCCGCAGGTCGGCGATGCGGGTTCCGCCCTTGGCGTGCCGGGTGCGATCGAACCGATCCAGCGTCGCCTCGCCGGCGCGGGCCGGGAGCGGTGCCTGGCTGGCACCGGGGCGCACCACTTCCGCCGCGCGCAGCGCCGCGGCGCGGCCGAAGACGACGATGTCGAGCAGCGAGTTGGTACCGAGCCGGTTGGCGCCATGCACCGAGACGCAGGCGGCCTCGCCGATCGCCATCAGCCCCGGAACCACGGCGTCGGGATCCTGGGGCGTCGGGCGCAGCACCTCGCCATGGATGTTCGTCGGCACGCCGCCCATGTTGTAGTGCACGGTCGGCAGGACCGGGATCGGCGCCTTGGTGACATCGACGCCGGCGAACACTTTCGCCGTCTCCGAGATGCCGGGCAGGCGCTCATGCAGCAGGTCCGCGCCGAGATGCTCGAGATGCAGCAGGATATGGTCCTTGTTCGGCCCGGTGCCGCGGCCCTCGTTGATCTCGATGGTCATCGAGCGCGAGACGACGTCGCGCGAGGCGAGGTCCTTCGCGGTGGGCGCGTAGCGCTCCATGAAGCGCTCGCCCTCGCTGTTGGTGAGGTAGCCGCCCTCGCCGCGGGCCCCTTCGGTGATCAGGCACCCGGCGGGGAAGATGCCGGTCGGGTGGAACTGGACGAACTCCATGTCCTGCAGCGGCAACCCGGCGCGCAGCACCATGCCGCCGCCGTCGCCGGTGCAGGTGTGGGCGGAGGTGCAGGAGAGGAAAGCCCGGCCATAGCCCCCGGTGGCGAGCACGACGCTCTGGGCGCGGAAGCGGTGGATCGAGCCGTCCTCCAGGCACCAGGCGATGACGCCGCGGCAGGCGCCCTCGTCCATGATCAGGTCGAGGGCGAAATACTCGACGAAGAATTCCACCTCGTGCTTGAGGCTCTGCTGATAGAGCGTGTGCAGGATGGCGTGGCCGGTGCGGTCGGCGGCGGCGCAGGCGCGCAGCGCCGGGGTCTTGCCGAATTCCTTCATGTGCCCGCCGAAGGGGCGCTGATAGATGCGCCCGTCCTCGGTGCGGCTGAAGGGAACGCCGAAATGCTCGAGTTCGTGGACCGCGGGGATCGCCTCGCGGCACATATACTCGATCGCGTCCTGGTCACCGAGCCAGTCCGAGCCCTTCACGGTGTCGTACATGTGCCAGCGCCAATCATCCTCGCCCATGTTGCCGAGGGCGGCGCCGATGCCGCCCTGCGCCGCGACGGTGTGGCTGCGGGTGGGGAAGACCTTGGTGATGCAGGCCGTCTTGAGCCCGGCGGCGCCCATGCCGAGGGTGGCGCGCAGCCCGGCGCCGCCGGCGCCGACGACGACGACATCATAGGTGTGATCGACGACGTTGTAGGCGCGGGAGGCGGGGAGGGTGATGGCGTTCATGATCCGTCCGTTGCAAGGCGGCAGTGAAGGGCAGGGCGGGCTCGCCCCGGGATCCCCTCAGAGGGCGAGGCGGAGAACCGAGATCAGCGCCGCGAGCGCCAGCAGCATGACGACGGATTTCGTCGCCAGCAGCGCCGCGAGCCGTGACGGTTCGGTATGGATGTAGTCCTCGATCACAACCTGCAAGCCGAGTTGCATGTGATAGAAGGTCGCCAGCACCAGGCAGAGCAGCAGCACCGCGTTCACGGTGTGCCCGGCCCAGTGGGCCGCCGCCGCCTGGTCGGCCCCGGCGAGCGCGATGATCGAACCGATGAACCAAAGCGAAAGCGGCACCAGCGCCAGCGCCGTCAGCCGCTGCGCCCACCAGTGCGCCACACCGCTGCGCGCCGCCCCGAGCCCGCGCACCCGCCCGAGTGGCGAGCGCATCGTCCGGACCTGGTCGCTGTCCTTTCCAGCCATTGCTCTCTCCTCACCAGGCGATCAGGCCGACGAGCCAGACCACGACGGTGAGCGCGCCGGTAGCGATGACCACCGCCCAGCCGGAGCGATGATACTCGCCCTTCTCGAAGCCCAGCCCGGCATCCCAGACCAGATGGCGGATGCCGTTCAGCAGATGATAGATCAGCGCCACGGACCAGCCGAACAGCAACAGCAGCCCGAATGGCGAGCCGACGAAGCCGGCGACGCCGCGATAGGCCGCCGGCGAGCTGGCCGCGGCCACCAGCCAGGCGACCAGCAGCAGCGTGCCGGCCGCCAGCGCGATGCCGGTTCCACGGTGCAGGACCGACAGGACCGAGGTGATCTGCGGCCGGTAGACCTGAAGATGGGGGGAAAGCGGACGACGCGTCACCGTTCCGTCGCTGCGCCGCTGCACCATCAACGCTTCACGTGCGTCCTGCATCGAGGCTCCCATTTCCGTCGCGGCCAATGCCTTGGTTGCATAGACCCCGCCCCGCGCAGGGTCAACGCGCCCCCGGCTCCTGGCGCAGCCCTGCGGCGCTCGCGGCGCGGCTGCACAGAAGACCAATCCGCCTTATACTGACACGCTGGAAGCATCGGCGACGGGGCTCAGGAGGTTTGCCATGGCATCGGCCGCGCGCGCGCAGGTGGCGTTGATCAACGCTGCCCATGGTCTGACGCATTACAGCCTGCTCATCCTGCCAACCGCGGTGTTGATGATGGTGACGCGTCACGGCGCGTTCGGCACCGATTACGGCCGCATCGTCGCGCTCTCCACCGGCATGTTCGTGCTCTACGGCCTGTTCTCGCTGCCGCAGGGCTGGCTCGCCGCCCGGCTCGGACGGCGGACGTTGATGGCGGCCTTCTTCCTCGGCACCGGGACCTCGCTCGCCCTGACCGCGTTGGCCCCCACCCCGGCGCTGCTTGCGCTCACCCTCGCCGCCGCCGGCCTGTTCGCCGCCATCTATCACCCGATCG
>JAJXXT010000057.1 GCA_021780935.1 Pseudomonadota bacterium | reverse complement strand
CGGCAGGAGCGGCAGGCGCGCGAACCGCCGACTCCGCGCGTTTGACCCTGGTCTGAATGGTCTTGATGCTGAACCCAGTTGCGGCCGCGATATCGCGTATCGACCAGCCCCGGGCCCGCAGCCCCATGGCGTTCGCCAGCGTCTCGGGGATCAGCCTACGGGTCGGCAGCGGTGAGGGGCGCGGCGGCAGCCCAAGGCGGTGCGCCCTACCGATGACGGCATTCTTCGACATCCCCATCTGGCGGCCGATCTCCGCGGCGGCCAGCCCCTCGCCCCACAGGTCCCGGAGCCTGCCGCACATTTCGTCATTCCAGACCGGCTGATTCGGCATCTGCGCCTCGGGAAAATGCCGGGCCGCCCGGCGAAGAGCGGCCCGGCCAGTTAGGGGAGGACGACGGCGGCTATCCGGCCGCCACGGACTGGGCCCGGCTCGGCCGGGGCCAATTTCGGAAATCCTGGGCCGCACGCTCTCACGGCGCCACCGTGCCTTCAAGCCGGAGCCCCTCTGGCGATGCGCCGCCCTCCAGCATGTAGGTGAGGCCATCCACCGTGCCGGTGCCGCCCCAGCGGGGCGCGGCGGCACGCTCGGGGAACAGGTCCCGGATGTCCACCACGAGATCGAAGCGCGCTCCCTCGGCAGTCGCCCCTACCGCATCCTCACCGACTGCCCACCACTCAACGGGCCGGCTCCCGGCGCCGATTGACAGGACGCCGGTGTGGTCGCGGCGCAGGATGAGGACGAGGGTCACGGGGCATCACCACGGGCCGCAGCCGCCGGCCGCGAGGGCCAGCACGTCGCGCACCACGCCGATGGCCCCACGGGCGGACGCAGCAGGATGCCGGCCGTGCGGGTGCCGGCCTCCCCGGGCGCGATCGCCACCAGATCGGGCACCCCACAGGCCGCCCAGCAGAGACCCAGGACCCGCATCAGAACTTCACCCGGCCGCGCGCCGCGTGGGTGCGGCGGATCGCCGTGGCGGACGGCTTAACCGGCCGTGCCTTCTTCGGCGCTGCGGCGCGTGGCGCCTTCTGCTTGATGCGCGCGGCCTGATCGGCGGCCGCGTACCGCTCCGCGATCTCCCGCACGATGTTCGGCGCGTTGGCGTGCAGCTGGAAGCCTGCTTTGACGAGCAGGTCGTAGAACTCCCGAACCGTCCAGGCGCAGCCGGTCGGAATACCGCGCTCGAACAGGCTCCGCATCGTGCGCTCCTGCCCCGCGGTCGGCCGCCCCTCGCCGTACTTGAGTTCGATCTCGGCATAGACCGGCTTTTGGAAAATCCGCCAGTCAAGTTGGTCAGGTTTCACGCCGTACCACTTTTGCTTGGCGTGCCAGCGCATCCGGCTCTGGGCCTGCTCGCTCCAACTCGCGCCGATCGCGCGTCCCGCCGTGTCCTGTGCGGTGAACCAGCAGGGCTCCAACAGGACGCGGCCGAGCAGCACCCCGCACCAATGGGAGAGCCGATGCTCCGGCTCATCCCGCGATCGCCGCGCCGGCGGCTCGTCGAGGTCGGCCGATCCGTCCAGCAGGTCGGGGGCGGTGGGCATCACGCGGCTCGCCCGATGGCAGCCGCGCCGAGCGGCGAGAAGGCAAACTCCCCGAGCGCAGTTGCGATTTCCTCGGCTGACTCGCGTTCGGCCCGCTGCTCGCTGGTCTCGAAATGACGCCGGACCGCGAGCTTGATGCCCGCGATATCTGCCTTCGACAGGCCGGCTGACTTCATCTCGACCCTGAGATCGGCGCGGGCGGATGCGCCGTCTCGCGCCTCCTGTTCGAGGCTGATGAGGCGGTCTCGGAATCTGGCATGGTCGGAATTGGCCAGCATGGTTTCCTCCAAGATGATGACCCGGCCGGCGCCCGGATCGCCGGGGAGAACATCGGCCCGTGGCAGCCCCGGCCGGGTCCGTCGCGTCCCGCACGCCGTGCCTGTGCGGAACGCCCCCGCCCGATCTTGCCAACGGGCGGGATCATCGCGCGCGAGCCGCCGGCGCGCAGGGCATTCGGCAGCGCCGAATCTCAGGCCGGGGGCGCACCGCTGATGCGCGGCCCCCTGGGTCTCGTGATCTCGTGCTTGATGGCGGCCCCCGGGAACGCCTCGTGCAGCTGATCGATGATCGGGCGCGACTGCGCTACGATATCGGCGGCCTCGAACTCATCGGCCGGGAGCGTTACCGCAACGCTGATCCGCAATTCCTTAGGACGCGACATCGAGTTTCCTTTCGGGGGAGGGGGACGGAACGGTCTCGCCGCTCGCTGGTCGGGCGTGGCGGCGGAACATATCGTGTGCGCCTTGGCGCGTTATTCCGAGACGGCGGCCGATCTCGGCGAATGTCATGCCCCTCTGACGCAAACGCAGCACCTGCGGCACGTGCGGGCTAACGATGATTCCCGGGGCGTGCCCTCTCGGCCGCATCGAAGTGCCTGCATGCCGAAGGCGATTATAGATCGTCCCGACCGAGCATCGGTATTGCGCTGCAAGTTCTGGAGCGGAAGCGCCCGCTTGGTAGAGGGCCGCGATCTTGCTGTCGGGGAGATATAGCGTCACGGCGCCGGCTCCCGCTGGCGTGGCTCCTGAACGAGCGGCAACAGATCATCGGCCCGGATGCCGAGCGCCTTGCTGATCTGCGCGACGCGATGGCCCGGGATCGCGCCGGCCGCCCGCCAACCCAAAACGGTGGGGCGCGACACGCCGAGGCGTTGGGCCAACTTTGAGGCGCCGCCGCCCCGCTCGATGATGGTCTCGACCCGCATGCCGGGAGTGTCGGGCACCCCGACACCCGATGTCAACCGGAAAATGTCGGGTGATCTGACATTTTCCGCTTGCATCCCGTGTCAGACTATCCGACAGTCTGGCCAGCCCGGCCGCGGTGGCCCGGCCCGATGGGAGATCCCCGATGCTGCACCTGACCGCTGCCCAGGATGAACCGACCGGCCCGCGCTACCCCGAGGGGCTGGCGCGGCTGCTCGGCGAGATCGAGACCGGGCCGTCGGTGCCGGACCAGTTGGAGCGCGCCGCCTCCCAGCTCTCCGGCATGCACCGCGCCGGCGAATTCGCCCCCCTGCCGGATTACCTCCGGACGGAGATCGCGGCTCTCGCGCTCGCCCTGCTGGGCTGGGCGGACCGGCTGCGGGACGAACGGCCGCGGCAGCCGCTCGGGCCGGAGTCACTCGCCATGCTGGCCGAACAGGGCGCGTCCCTGACCGACGCCGAGGCCGCGCTGGTCGCGGCGTGGTGCGGGGCCCGGCAGCCCCCCACCCGCGAGCCGTTCGCTATCGCGCTCGCACCCGGCGAAAGGCTGACGGCAGCCGAGGGCGCCCGGCTGGGAGTGTCGCGCGGGGGGCGCCGGTGAGCGTCCTGGCGTGGCACTTCGTCGGGGCGACGCTGCGGGACGGGCGCCCCGTGCCGCCTGACGGCGAGACGCTGCGGCACGATGGACCGCTGCGGATGTGCCAATCCGGACTCCATGCCTCAGAGCGGTTGATCGACGCGCTGCGATATGCGCCCGGCGCGACGATCTGTCGCGTCCAGTGCGGCGGTGAGATCAATCGGGAATCTGACAAGCTGGTCTGTACCGAACGGACCATCTTGTGGCGCATCGACGGCTCTGATGTGCTGCATGCCTTCGCGCGCGCATGCGCCCTCGATGTCGCGCATCTGTGGGGGATGCCCGATGTCATCCGGGAATATCTCACGACCAGCGATCGAACCATGAGGGACGACGGGCGACGCTGCTTTGGACTGTCCGACCGCAATCCCGTCGATACGGCCCGGCAATGCGCCGCCGTTGCGGCTTCCGAGTCATCGAGGCAGATCATGACGGAGGCCGACGAATGGGTGGCGGCGTCGTCCGCGGCGCAATGGGCCATATGGGCGGCAGAATGGGCGGCCGTGCTGCCCGGAGACACTTTGGCCCATGGGTGGATATGGGGCACGGTGCCATCCGATCTTCGCACTCCAGCCGTCACGGCAGCGGCGCGCAAGGCTTGTGCGGCCCAGGAAGCGCGCCTGACCGCCGCCGTCGAGGCCGCGCACGCCAGCTCGGGGGGTGCCCGATGACCGCGCCCGCTTCCACGCTTTACAGCGCGCTGATTGCCGGCGGCATCCCGGCCGGCGCGACCGCCCGGGACATCGACTGGTTGCGGCGCAATCACGAGTTCTACGCCGACCACGCGACCGAACCGCGCGCCGTGGCGTGGCGGCGCCGGCAGGCGTTTCTGTGTTCGGAAGTCCTAACCGCCATCCGGGAGACCGCAGCATGACCCACACGCTCCGGACCGAATACGACATCCCGCTCACGGTCGAATACCGCATCACGGCGCCCCCGTTGCCGCCCCGCACCTACGGGCCGCCGGAGCGGTGCTACCCGGCAGAGCCGGCGGAGTTCGAGATCGTGCGGGTCCTGATCGGCACCGCGGCCGTGCCGTTCGACGCCCTGCCGGACGCCGTGCAGATGGGGATCGAGGAGCAGATCGAGATCGCAATCCTCGACGACATCGAGGGCGACGCCGACGCCGCGGCCGAATACCGGGCCGAACTGCGGCGAGACGACCTATGAGGGGCCGCGTGATGTCGGGGATCGCGCTCGCCTGCCTGCTCGCCGCCGTGCTGGTCGGGGCCGTCGTGGCGGCGCGTCTGGTGGGGATGTGATGGCGCCCGAACCCCTCCCAGTCGTGCGGGCCAGCGCGCTCTCCGGCTATGCGGACTGTCCGCGCCGCGCCGCCGCGCGCCTGTTCCGCCGCGATATCGAGACGGCCGGCTACACGCTGCGCGAGACGCCGCATGGGATCGGCGCGACGATCGGCACCGCCGTCCACGCCGGCGCCGCCCTGACGCTGCGCGAGAAGGCCGCGACCGGCAGCCTCGCGCCAATCTCGGCCGTCGAGGACTGCGCGATCGAAACCTACCAGACGGGCGCCGCCGAGGGCGTCCTGTTCGACCACGAGACGCCGGGTGGCCGCGATGCCGAACGCCAGGTGCGCCGGATGGCGCGGGCCTACCAGGACGTGGTGGCGCCGCAGATCGAACCCCTGATGGTTGAGGAGAGGCTGGAGGCCGTGACGCCGTTCGGGCTGGTCCTGACCGGCCAGAGCGACGTGCTGGCGCGCGAGACGGGACGCCTCCGCGACCTCAAGACCGGCAAGAAACGCGGCCACCACAAGCCGCAGCTCGGTGCCTATTCGCTGCTCGCCAGGTCGAACGGCCACGACGCCCGTGAGTGCTGCGAAGATTTCGTGCAGCGGGTCGGGGCCAACAAGCCGCAGCCCGATCCCCTGACCTTCCCGCACGATATCGCGGCGGCCGAGACCGCGGCTGTCAATGTGTTGCGCCATATCGCGGATGACCTGCGGGTGTTCCGCGAGGGCGATGCCCCGAACGGCGTTCTGCCGGGCGACCCCTGGGCCTTCTCGGCCAATCCCGCCAGCATGCTCTGCTCGCCAAAGTTCTGCCCCGCGTTCGGTACCGACTGGTGCCGCGAACACAAGGAGACCTGATAATGAGTGCAACTGGAACCACGCGCCCTGCCCTGGCGCACGCGATGACGAACAGCCGAGCGGCAGTCGCCCCGCGGTTGCTCGATGAAGTGATCGAACGCACCCGGCTCGGCGGTTTCGACGCCGAAGCGTGGCACGTCATGGACCGCCGCGACAACGCGCTGATCGAAGATGAGATCCTGAATGGCGCCGGCTCCAGCAAGTTCGTCTATGTGCTGGAAGGCATGAAGGGAGAGGACGGCAAACCGGTATCCGGGATCTCGGTGATCGGCGCGCGCCATCTCGCGGCTCACTACGGCGGGATCAAGCACCGGATCATCGCGGCAATGCGAAAGGTCGGCGCGCAGGTCATTACGACCAGCTACCCAGCGCCGGGCGTGCCGATGACGACTCACGTGGACTTCATCGGGGCACTGGCCGACGAGCCGGACTCCTACACGGCGATCATCGAGATCACGGACATCAAGACCGGCAATTCGATCATGGTGGAGAAGCGCGAGGCCATCACGGGGCGGCGCCGCGACGGGAGCCTCTATGAGCGCCCGCATTACGACGTGATCGCGCAATCGAAGGCATACCGGAACGGCGTGCTGGCGATCATCCCGCAGAATGTGCTGATCCAGTGGAAGCTCGAAATGCTGAAACTGGACAAGAACCGGGATGTCATCACCGAAAGCGTGATCGACGAAAAGCGTGATGGCGTGATGCAGTTCGCCGCCGCTAAGGGATTCGCGATCGACCGTGGTGCGTTGGCTGGCCTCGCCATGGCGCAGATCGCCGGTTTGGCGGAGGCCGCCCGCACCAAGGACGCGGTGGTGTTCGCCCGCTCAGCGATCTCGCTCGGTCTGCTTCAAGAGAGTGACGGCGCGGCGATCCCGGCGGACCCGCCCGCAAAAGGGGGAACGCCCAAGGGGGCGCCGGCGCGCAACCGGGCCGCACAAGGGATAGGCCATCCGCCGCAGCAGGACACCGCCGGAACGGCCGCCAGCAGCACCACGACGGAAGCCGACATGCCGCCCGAGCCGCCGCCGCTGACCGGCGAGGAGCTGTTCTGATGCTGGTAGTGTTCGACACCGAGACCACGGGACTGCCTGACTTTCGCGCCCCCTCCGACGCCCCGCAGCAGCCGCATATCGTGCAGTTCGCCGCACTGATGTTGGCGGACGACGGCACCGAAGAAGGGTGCATCTCAACGCTGGTTAGGCCGGACGGCTGGTCAATTCCAGCCGAGGTAACGGCGATCCATGGCATCACGACCGAGCGCGCGCTGTCCTTCGGCATTTCGGAGGCAACGGTGGTGCGGATCTTCCTCGATCTTGTGGAGCGGCCAGATGTGACCTGCGTGGCCCACAATGAGTCGTTCGACTGGCGCATCATGCGGATCGCCATGCTGCGGGCCGGCCTGGACCGTACCAAGATCGAGAGCATCGAGAGGGTGCGCCGGGTCTGCACAATGCGGATGGCCGACAAGATCATGCGGCTGCCTCCGACCGAACGCATGCAGGCCGCGGGCTTCACCAAGACGAAGCCGCCCAGCTTGGCCGAGTGCATGCGGCATTTCTTCGACGAGCCGCACGACAAAGCCCATGACGCTCTGGCCGATGTGCGCGCCTCGGCCCGGCTTCTGATCCACATGAGCGACCTGGAGCCTCAGACGTGATCCACATCCGCGTCCGCGACTTTCGCGGCCTGTCGGACCTCGACCAGCCGGTGCCGGGCGTCCTGCTGCTGGCGGGCCCGAACGGCGCCGGCAAGTCCTCGGCATGCGTGGCGCTCGCCGCCGCCGCCACCGGCGAGTTGCTGCCGTTCGAGGGCCTGACGAAAGGGACCGCTGACCTGCTGGTGCGGGACGGCGGCACCGCGGCAGAGGCTGCCCTGATGACCGAGGACGGCGCGGCCGTTGCGTCCTGGCCGGCCGTCGAACGGAGCGTGCGGGGGGACTGGCGAGACGTCTCGGCGGTGGCGGCCGGGCTGGCCGATCCCGTCCGGTTCAGCGCCAAAGAGCGGGCCGCGTGGTTGATCACCCTGCTGCGCGCCGAGCCGAGCCATGAGGCCCTGGCGACTGCGCTCGGCGCCGCCGGCGTGCCGGAGTCGGAGATCGCAGCCGTTTGGGCCGAGACAGACCGGCACGGGTGGGATGGGGCGGCCAATCGCGCCAAGGAGCGCGGCACCCGGGCCAAGGGCGCGTGGGAGCGCGTGACCGGAGAGCGGTATGGGGTCACGAAGGCGGCCGGCTGGCGGCCGAAGGGATGGCGGAGCGAATTGGAGCAGGCCACCCAGGAGGGACTCGACCTGGCGGCAGAGGCAGCCGAGGCGGAGATCGAGACCGCGCGCCGGAACGCGCTGGTGGGGGAGACGCGGCGTCAGGAGGCGCAGGGCGCGATCGATCGGGCCACGACGGCGGAGGGGGAGTTGCCAAACGCCGAGCGCGCGCTTGCTGCCGCTGAGGCTGCGGAAACCGCCGCCGCCGATGCGCTCGGCGCGCTCGGCGTCCCGGTGCGGGGGGTGTGGAGTTGTCCGTGCTGCGGCGAGCGCGTGGCGCTGATCGGCGATGGTCTCGCCAGGGCGCCCGAGCAGACGGCCGATGCCGCGGCGATCGCGCAGGCCGAGGAAGCCGCCCGGCAGGCGCGCGCGACGCGCTTGCAGGCCGGCGCGAGGATCGAGCGCCTGCGGGGCGCGATCGAGGCCGCCGCGCGGGCGCGCGCCACCCTGGCCGCTCTGCCGTCCGTACCGGACCCGGCTGCCGCCAATCGGCTCTTGGAGGCCGGAGCCACCATCTTCGATGCGGCGCGGATGAAGCGCGCCGCCACCGAGGCCGCCGCGCTGCACGAGCAGATCGGCCAGACGATCGAGATCGTGCGGGTGCTGTCCCCCGGCGGCCTGCGTCAGGCCACCCTGACCGCGCGCCTCGCGGAGTGGAACGCCACGCTGGAGGCTGAGGCGGCGGTGGCGGGATGGACGCCGGCCGAGATCGGTCCAGACATGACGGTGGGGTACGGCGGCCGGCCGGTCTCGCTGTGCAGCGCCGGCGAGCAATACCGCGCGCGCGTGCTGCTCCAGATCGCCGCCGCCGTCCAGGAGAACGCCGCCCTGATGATCCTGGACGGCGCCGATATCCTGGACCGGGCGGGCCGCAACGGCCTGTTCAAACTGCTGCGGCACGCCGCGCTGCCGGCGGTGGTCGGCATGACGCTGATGCGGCGCGAGGACATGCCGGACCTCGGCAGCCTCGGGTGGGGCGCGGCCGTCTGGCTTGAGGACCGACAGGGGGTGACACGGTGAACCAAGACCGCGAGGCCGCAATCCAGGCCGCGATGAAACGGGAGTGCGGCTTTGGGTGCATCTGGCCGCAATGCGGCTGTGTCAAATACGCCATCGCGAACGCGATCTTCGCCACTGGCGTTGAGTCCGCGCGTGGAACCACGTCGCTTTCCGGTGAGATTCCGGTCAGCTTTGCGCGTAGCCCGGTGCTGCTTCCGAAGGATGTCCCGGCCGGCTTTGTCCGCGTGCGGATCGCGGTCGTCGTGAACCATGAACCAGACGGCAGCTTCGATTGGTTCGCGATCGGGCGTCCTGGTGCCAGCGACGGACAGTTGAGCTTCGACGCGAGCTACGACTGGCCGATGACGGCTCGGGTTGCGTTCATCACGGCAGATGTGCCGCGGCCCGACGCGCCGGCGGAGGTTGCAGGACAGGTGGAGGTTCCCAATGCCGAGTGACGATTCTAAGAAGCGGCCAGCGGCAGAAGATGAAGGGCGTCCTCATCGCGTCCAACTCCGGCGCATGAAGGGCTGGCGGATGCCGCCCAACACGGTAAAGGTCGATCGCACAACGATGTGGGGGAATCGCTGGAAGGTCGGCTTGTGGTCGAACACGCTAGGCAGAAGGATTGCTAATGTGCAAGAGGCCATCGACCTTTACGCCACGTTGGCGTGGCCCGAGGCTCATAGTCTTGCGTGGGTACGGGAGAACTTACGCGGCAAGAATCTGGCGTGCTGGTGTGAGATCGACGAGCCGTGTCACGCGGACTGGTTGTTGAAAGTAGCGAACCAATAGGAGAACGGCATTGCCGAGTGAAACAAGCACGCGCCGGCGCATCTATGTCGCGAGTTCCTGGCGCAACCTGGAATATCCTGCACTTGTTGCAGAGCTTCGGGCCGAAGGGCACGAAGTTTATGATTTCCGAAATGCTCCGCACGGTGCCAGCTTTGCTAGGTGGGACGAGATTGATCCCGGCTGGACGCACTGGACGCCCGAGCGTTATTCACACCTCGTCACCACGCACCCGCGCGCCCGCCAGGGCTTCGACAGCGACAAGGCGGCGCTGGACTGGTGTGATACCTGCGTTCTGCTGCTTCCGTGCGGGCGCAGCGCACATCTGGAGGCCGGCTACGCCAGCGGTCAGGGCAAGGAAGTAGTGGTGCGTCTCAGCCCGGAACGGTTTGAGCCTGAGTTGATGTATTTGCTTTGCTCGGCTATCGCGCAATCGGATGCACAGGTATTGGCGTTCCTGCGCCGGCCTGTCCATGTCGCGTGCGATCTATCTGGCGTGGGGACCGCTTCTTCCCGCGCCATCGCGGCACTCAAACCGGAGGGAATCTGATGTCCGGGGACTGCAAGGGATTTCGGGAGTTCCGCGCCAGTGTTGGTAACAATGCAGCATGCGAGTTTTTGGAAGAGCTTTGCGACACGGTATGGGCAGGCAAGACAAGGACCGCGCGAGTGAACATTACATCTTCTCACACGCACAACGCATGCAACCATACCTATTCCGGCACGTTGCTGCATGACGGCATCGAATACGGTTTCATTATAGACAACGGAGACTGGAATGGAACGGTAGTGCGGGAATGGGGGCTGTCGGATGATATTGGCACGTACGAGCCGCCACCCCCGACCATTTATACCTTCGTCCCGACGAATGATACATTAAAAGAAGACCGCCCTGCTATGTGGAGCGTCTATCTCGCGTGGCGCAAAACCGACTGGTTCCGTGAAAAGGAGCGCGGTTATAACTATGACCGCACGTTTGCCCCTGGCGGCAAGACTGAGTCGTATTACCGGGACTGGGCGGCCGGTCGCGGGCTGAAAATCACATCGAAAGAAAATGCCGATATGACCATCAGCCGTCCGAAGCGGGAATTACTCCCAATGACGAAGATTGTGGCGGCCATCGCGGCACTCAAGCCAGGAGACCCGACATGACATGCAGGCCGCCGCCCGGCACCGAGCCGGAATCTTTCCATATACTGCACCGCGACGGGCATGTTGTCCTGGCGATGTGGGACCGCGATTTCTGGATCACGTATCGCCCTGGCGTGGTCTTAAAAGCCCCCCACCTCTGGAGCGCGGGGTTCCTCGACCGGGCCGGCTGGCGTTATGCCGGACCCGCTCCCGAGTTGCCGGATATTCGGGCGCCACAGGCCACCGCGCCAGCCGCTACAACCATGCAACTATCTGATAACGGCCACCCTCGCCGCAATCGTATGGATTTATGGACGGCCGGCGAGAAGGCGATTGCTGAGGCGCACCATATTGTGGAGTGCCTGGGCGCGCATCCGCTTCTGACCGAAGCGGGGGTGCTTTTGATGCAGGCGCAGGGCAAGGTTGCAGACTGGGTAGAGTTGCCGAGCGTGCCGCAGACGGCGGCGGAGATCGCGCGGGCGGAGAACGAGCGCGCGGACCAGCAGGACGAAAAAGGCGAGCATGGGATTGCAAACGCCATCCGGGAAGCCGCCCTGCGCCGCATCGCCGAGATGGAGGACCCGACATGACCTGCCAGCCGCCGCCCGGCACCGAGCCGGGGACCCTTCACGTGTTGCGGCGCGATAACCAAATCGTCTTGGCAATGTGGGGAGGTGATTGTTGGAAAACACACCGCCTATCCGAAACCAGAGGAGAACCCGCTCCGTTGGGAGTCGAATATGTGACGCGCGGTGGGTGGCGCTATGCCGGACTCGCGCCCGAGTTGCCGAGCGTGCCGCAAACGGCCTTCACCCCGCAGGACCACGAGGCCGCAAACCTGCGTGGCGACATCCTCGCCTTGTGCAACGAGAAGAGTTGGCTTGTCATTGGCGCGGCCCTCGCGCAAGTCCTGGCGGCCATCGCCAACACCGACCTGGCGGCGATGCAGGATTTTCCTGAGACGGTCTGTGGAGAGGCGAAAAGATACCAGAAGTCCTTTATCATTTCGGCACTCCGTACGGTGCAGCGCCAATGACGAATCTCTCCGAGTGAAGCCGCAGAGGGATACGGAAGATGACCGTGTACGTTGACGACATGCGAGCGCGGCTGGGCCGGATGGTCATGTGCCACATGCTCACCGCCGCCGAGGCCGAAGCGAAGGGAGGCGAGTGATGATCCGTGAATGGTTGATCCCTGCGATCTCGTTCGGATGGCTCGTGCTGCTTATCTTGACCAGTCGCATGAGCTACAGGCACGGCATTTGGGATGGAGCTTTCAACCAGTTCCTGCCGCATGTCCGCGCCGAGATGTTCCGGTATGACCGGCATCGCGCGGAGCAGATTTTCGACGCGGCAGATAGGGGAGGCGAGTGAATATGACACTGCCGCCCGAGAAAATTGGCGATAAGGGCCAGCGGTTCGAGGTCAAGTTCAGCAAGCACGTCGAGGCCATGGACGATGAGCGCGTGCTCGGCTGGGCTGGCGATCTGGTCTCTGCGGAAGCTATGGCATCCGCATGGCGTCTGCATCCCCAGGGATACTACGTCTGGGTTGTGGACCGGCAGGCGCCGACTGTGAACGAAGCGAAGGAAGCGAAGGGAGGCGAGAATGGCGGATGATCCAGTCGAGGTCGCCGCGCTGATTGAGCGATTGCGCGAACTCCTAGCCATGACGGGAGGAGCGCGGCCAGGTTCCTTTGAGGCTCACCTGCAGGACGTGTTCCGCGTGTCGGCGGAATCCCTAGCCGCACTGGTGCAAGAGATCGAGCGGCTGCGGGGGCAGCTTCCCGAGGGAATGCAAGACTGCACTATCCAGTTCAAGGAGTGCGAACAGGGGCATGGTCGGCTGACCGCAACAAACTGGGTACAGCATGATTGCCCATGGTGCAGCATCGCCATCCTACGAGCGGCGAAGTGCGAGGAGATCGAGGCCCTGAAGAAAGATCACGCCACGGCGTTGATCCAGGCAGAACAAGACGGCTTCAACCGAGGGCTGCGTCACGGCAGGGGCGAACTCGCCACCCTCCGCGCCCGGCTCGCGAAGGCCGAGGCGGTGGTGGAAGCGGCGCGGCGGATGCGTGCAGCAACCGAGGAATACGCGCGCCAAACCGATCTTGAACCGCCCGACTGCTCCGTGATCGCAGAGCAAAAGGCCCGGTCTGCGGAATATCGCGCGACGGTTGCCTTGGACGCAGCCCTCGCCGCACTCGCCGCAACGAAGGAGACGCCCGATGCCGGCTGACCGCACCACCGCGCCGAGCAAGATCAGAAAGCTGACAGACGGCGGCCAAGTATTCTTCTGCCCCGGCTGCGACGACGCGCACGCGCTGCATCCTGGAATATGGGCATTCAACGGGGACGCAACAAAGCCGACGTTCTCCCCTTCCATCTTGTTCAGAACTGGCCACTACGTCCCCGGTGAAGAAGGAAAACCGTGCTGGTGCAGTTTCGAGCAGAGGACAGGCCGCAAGCCGCCAAAGTTTGGGCGTTGCAGGATATGTCACTCGTTTGTGCGCGAAGGCATGATCCAATTTCTCAATGACTGTACGCATCGGCTCGCCGGTCAAACCGTTCCGGTGCCCGATTGGCCCTATGCTCCAGGAACCTGCGGAGGGATCGAGGATGCCGAGTGAAGAAATGCCCCCAAGCGTTGTCCCCATCGACGCTATGCCGGAGTTCTCGTCTTATGTTCTGGCGGACTTCTGCCGGCGTTGGCCGGGCACCGTGCGCTGGCAGTTGCGGCCGGCGCCGTCCAGATCACGTGGCGCCAGGCCGGCTTCATGGCCGTGAACCGGCGCGCAGGCGACCAGATGGGAACGCCCGAGACAGCAGAGACGATATGGAAGGCTAGGCAGCAACGCCGCGCCACCCGAGGAGACCAACGATGAAACTGGACATCGCCGAACTGCGGCGCCTCGCCGAAGCCGCCACGCCATCGCCCTGGACGGTGAGGGAGACCGTCATCAACGGGACCTGCTACGGCGCCCACTGGGTCGAGTCCGGCTGCGTTGACGGCATCCAGATCACCGGCTCAGGCGGCGCAACGTCGTTCACCGATCGGGTGTTCGACCGGCAGCCCCACGACGACAACGAGGCAAACGCCAGATTCGTCGCGGCCTGGCGCAACGCCGCGCTCGATCTTCTCGACCGGCTCGCCAGCGCGGAGGCGGCGCTTCGGGAGATCGAGGCGCACCAGTTTCAGCTGGCGCATCTCTGGTGCAACATGGACAACGCGAAATTGGCCCGCGAACATTTTGAGGCTCACATCCGACCGGAAAAGTCTACGTGACCCACGCGATCCGCCTGATCGTCACGCTCTGCGGGCTGCTCGGCCCGCACTGCGCCAGCACGGCGCCGCGGTTCTTCCAGAGTTGGACGGCCTGCGCGACCGCCGGCGCCGCGATGCTCGCGCACGCTCGCCGGCTCGGCACGGGGGATGTGGGGTTTCAGTGCATCGCGATCGGTGGCCGCGCTCGGAGGTAGGACTTCCCTCAGCCGGACCCGAACGCCGCCGCCTCGGCCACCATCGCGGCGTAGTCCACCCCGGCCCAGTTCAGGCCGCCGACGCGCAGCAGCGGGCGCCACGCCACCACATGGGCCTCCCGGATCGCGCGCCCCACCCAGCGCCAGGTGGCGGCCTGCATCCCACCCCAGGTGGCAAGCCGCACGAGATCGCCGTCCCGCAGCCCCGCGTACGAGAACGCCAGCAGGCAGTGCAGGCCGGCCGATCCGGGCGTCGGATCACCGCCGCTTGACATCGTGCCGGCATCCCAGGTCTGCCCGACGCGCCGCATATCGGCATCGGAGAGCGCAACGCCGAGCAGCACGGCGCCGAACGTCTCCATCCCGACGGCCAACAGGTTCCGGTCGAACGGATCGACGGTGGCCCACGGGCCCGTCAACAGCTGTGCGCCCGTGTTGAACCCCGAGCGGGCCTGGTAGGCCAGCACGTCGGTCAGGACTGCCCCGACATCGGTGGCGGCGTGGCCGGGGACGTAGCCCGAGGTCGCGCTGTAGAACGCCTCGACGGCCGGCTGCTCCACGATCGCGTCGAACCCATCGAGGGCCGAGACCGCGAGCGCGGTGTTGCCGAGCGCGGCAGCCGTGCAGTCCCCGATCTGGTCGTTGCCGAACATCTGCGGGCCGAACCGGACGCCGGCGCGGTCAAGCGTCGGCTGCGCGATGCGGCGTCCGATCGGCTGGGTGGCGAGCCGCGGGGCGCGCGCGAGATCGGCCGGCCGCGCCGGCAGGAGGCCGAACCTCATAGGAGCCCGGCCAGCGCCAACACGGCGCCAACCGCCAGCGCGCAGCCGACGATGAACGCCAGGAGGAGCGCGACGCCGGCCGCAGCCGTGAGGGGCGCCGGGGGTCGCTCGCCATCGGGCCAGCCCATCATGCGGCGAGCGCCTCCAGCGCGGCGATGACGGCCGGGATTTTGTGCTTCTCGGCGATCCCGTAGCTGTCCGGCACCTCTAGCCGAAGCCGCGTGCCATCGTGGTCCCAGGTCGGACCATCCGGCACCAGCGTCACGATGTCGGCGCCATCGGCGTTCCAGGTCTGGGTCCAGATCAGGTCGTCCGCGGCCAGGAACGCCTTGAGGCGATCCCCACCGACGCGCGGCGGCTCAAAGACCCTGGTGGCGAGCGGCGGATGCCCGATCGCCTTCATCAGGCCCGTGCACAGGGTTCCCTCACCGGCCCCCTTGCTGTGCCCGGTGATGTAGAACGGCGGCCAGCCGAGCGAGGACATCTGCCTGATAATGTTGCCGATAACGGCCTCGACGTTGAGCAAGTAGCCGGCGTGCACCGCGCCGAGAATCGGGTGGTCGAAGACCGGCACCTGGAGGGCGAAGAAGTCCACCACCCACTCTTGCCAATCGGTCGTGCCCTCGAAGGCAAAGCAGTTCACGTCGTCCACGACGGAGTGGAAGACATGGACGAGCCGCAGGTCGCCCTGCCAGGTCGGGACCGCGCCCGGCGCGTAGCAGGCCGCCGCCGCCCGGGCGAGCGCCAGCGTCAGGGGATCGAGGCTCACGGCGCGGCCAGAATGGCGGGACCGAGCGACGGCGCCATCGGGCCCAGAACCGCCACCGCGCCGGCGCCGAGGCCGAGCTTGAGCAGCGTCTGCTGGGTGCTGAGGACAAGCGGCGCGCACGGCACGTTGAGGGCCGGCAGCCCGGTCTGCACGCCCTGCTGGAGGTCGCGCATCTTCTGGAAGGCACTCAGGACGCCCGTCACCGGAACGGCGTTCGCCGGCGCCTGTGCCTTGATGGCCGCCGCCAGCGCCGTGTAGCAGGTGGCCGCCACCGTGTCGTGGTTGGCCTGCGCGTCGGCGAGGGCGTTCTGCACATCGCTCAGCGTGAACTGCTGGAGGGCGGCGGCCGGGTTGACGGAGGGCGCCGCGCCGGTCGAGGCACAGCCCGTGAGGGCAAGCGGCGCCACGACCGCGGCGGCGAAGAGCGCGGAGATCCTCATGGGGCAATCTCCTTGG
>JAJXXT010000078.1 GCA_021780935.1 Pseudomonadota bacterium | reverse complement strand
AGCGCCTCGGCGCAGGGCGGTGTCCGGCCGTGATGCGCGCATGGCTCGAGCGTCACGAAAGCGGTGGCACCGCGCGCCGCCGCCCCGGCCATGGCCAGCGCCAGCGTCTCCGCATGCGGCCGGCCGCCCGGCGCCGTCACCGCCCGCCCGACAACCCTGCCGTCGCGCACGATCACGCAGCCGACCGAAGGGTTCGGCGCGGTCAGGCCAAGCCCGCGCCGCGCCAACCCCAGCGCCGCGCGCATATGCGCCGCATCACTCATCGTCCGCGGATATGGCCCCCGAGATGCCGCCGATGAAGGCCTCGAAATCCTTCGTCTCACGAAAATTGCGATAGACGGAGGCGAAACGGACATAGGCCACCGCGTCCACGGCCCGCAGCGCGTCCATCACCATCTCGCCGATATGCTTCGACGGGATCTCGGCCTCGCCCGAGGATTCGAGCTGGCGCACGATCCCGTTCACGATCCGCTCGATCCGGTCCTCGGTCACCGGGCGTTTGCGCAAAGCGACGCGCACCGAGCGCGCAAGCTTCTCGCGGTCGAACGGCACACGCCGCTGGTCGGACTTGATCACCGTCAGCTCGCGCAGCTGCACGCGCTCGATGGTGGTGAAACGCTGGCCGCAGCCGGTGCAGGCGCGGCGGCGGCGGATCGCGAGCCCGTCCTCGGTGGGACGGCTGTCCTTCACCTGGCTGTCATCCTGGCCGCAGAACGGGCAGCGCATCGCCTAGGCCCGCCGCGCCGGCGCGGAATAGATCGGAAAGCGCGCGCACAACGCCCTCACCCGCGCGCCCACCGCCGCCTCGGCCGCCACGTTGCCGCCGTCATTGGACCGCGAAAGCCCGTCCAGCACCTCGCCGATCATCAGCCCGATCGCGCGGAACTCCGCCTCGCCGAAGCCGCGTGTCGTCGCCGCCGGCGTGCCGAGGCGGATACCGGAGGTCACGGCCGGTTTTTCCGGGTCGAACGGGATCGCGTTCTTGTTGGCGGTGATGTGGGCGCGCTCAAGGCTCGCCTCGGCCGCCTTGCCGGTGGTGCGCTTGGGCCGCAGATCGACCAGCATCAGGTGGCTGTCCGTGCCGCCGGTCACGATCGCCAGCCCCTGCTCCACCAGCGTCGCGGCCAGCACTTTCGCGTTCGCTGCCACCTGGCGCTGATAGGCGCGGAATGCCGGGCGCAGCGCCTCGCCGAAGGCCGCCGCCTTGCCGGCGATGACGTGCATCAGCGGCCCGCCCTGCAGGCCCGGAAACACCGCCGAGTTGATCTTCTTGCCGAGTTCGAGGTCGTTGGTCAGCACCATCCCGCCGCGCGGCCCACGCAGCGTCTTGTGCGTCGTCGTCGTCACCACATGCGCGTGCGGCAGCGGGCTGGGATAAACGTCAGCCGCGACCAGCCCCGCGAAATGGGCCATGTCCACCATCAGATAGGCGCCCACCGCGTCCGCCACGGCGCGGATGCGCGCAAAGTCGATGACGCGCGGGTAGGCCGAGCCGCCGGCGATGATCAGTTTCGGCTTTTCGGCGTGCGCCAGGCGCTCCAGCTCCTCGTAGTCGAGCAGGCCGTCCTCGCGCCGCACCCCATACTGCACCGCGCGGAACCATTTGCCGGAGAGGTTCGGCGCCGCCCCGTGCGTCAGATGCCCGCCGGCGGCGAGCGACATGCCGAGGATGGTGTCGCCCGGGCGGATCAGCGCCAAGAACACCGCCTGGTTCGCCTGCGCGCCGGAATGCGGCTGCACGTTGGCGAAGGCGCAGCCGAAGAGCTGTTTCGCCCGCTCGATCGCCAGCGTCTCCGCCACATCCACCTCGACGCAGCCGCCATAGTAGCGCCGCCCGGGATAGCCCTCGGCGTATTTGTTGGTAAGCACCGAGCCCTGCGCCTCCATCACCGCGGCGGAGACGATGTTTTCGCTGGCGATCAGCTCGATGCCGTCCTGCTGGCGGGTCAGCTCCCGCCCGAGCGCGGCGGCCAGCTCGGGGTCGGCCTCGGCGAGCGGCGCGGTGAAGAATCCGGGGTCGAGGAAGGCTGCGATGTCGTTCATGGCGATCTCCGATTAGGCCGGCATCAACTTGGCGAGGCGGCGCGCGTGCCGCCCATCCTCGAAACGGGTTGAAAGGAAGGTCGAAACGATGTCCCAGGCCAGTTCCTCGCCCAGGATACGCCCGCCCAGTGCCAGCACGTTGCCGTCATTATGCTCGCGCCCGAGGCGTGCCGTCGTCACGTCATGTGCCAGCACGCAGCGTATCTGCGCGTGCCGGTTGGCCGCGATCGACATGCCGATGCCGGTGCCGCAGACCAGGATGCCGCGCGCCGCCCGCCCCTCGGTGACGGCCCGGCAGACCGCATGGGCGAAATCCGGATAGTCCACGGAGGAAGCGGCATCGGTCCCGAGATCGAGCACCGCAGTCCCGGCCGCGCGCAACCGCGCCAGGAGGGTGGTCTTCAGCGCCAGCCCGCCATGGTCCGCGCCGATGGCGAGGGTTGATGCGGGCTGGTGCGGCACAAGCTCTGGTGGCGAGGACATGCGGCGCCCTCTATCACGCCGCCGTCGCAAGTTGAAATGCGCGGCGCGTCTGCCCGCCCCGCCGATCCGCCACCACCCGCCCAGGGCTGCACGCGTCCGGTCCCCCCCCACACCCGAGCCAGGCGGGTGGCTCAAGCCGGCGGCGGGCTTGCCGGCGCCGTCCGGGGCCCCCACGTTGCGGCGGTCGCGCGTGGCGCGGAACATCGGGAGGTCGTTGATGCGGATTCTGGTCCTCGGCGCCGGCGGTATCGGCGGCTATTTCGGCGCCCGCCTCGCGGCCTCCGGCGCGGACGTCACGTTTCTGGTTCGGCCGCGCCGCGCTGCCCAGATCGCCGCAAACAGCCTGGTGGTGAAAAGCCCGCTCGGCGACCTCGCCCTGCAGGTCACGACCGTCACCCGCGAGGCGCCTGGCTCCGGCTATGGCGCCATCCTGCTGTCCTGCAAGGCCTATGACCTCGACGACGCCATCGCCGCCATCGCACCGGCCGCCCAGGATGCGCTGATCGTGCCGATGCTCAACGGCATGGCGCATCTCGACCGCCTCGACGCGCGGTTCGGCCGGGACCAGGTGGCCGGCGGGGTCGCCGTCATCGGCGTGACCATGGAGGCCGACGGCACCATCCGCCATCTCAACCGCGCCCACACGCTGATCCACGGCGCGCGCAGCGAGGCCCAGCTTTCGGCCATCGCGGCCTTCCAGGCGGCCATCGACGGCGCCGGCATCGAGGCCCACGCCTCCGACGACATTCTGCAGGACATGTGGGAGAAATGGGTCTTCCTCTGCTCCATCGCCGCGATGACCTGCCTGATGCGCGCAACGGTCGGCCCGATCGCCAGTTCACCGCACGGCGAGGCGCTGATGCTGGCGATGCGCGACGAGTGCACCGCGGCCGCCACCGCCGCCGGCCATCCGCCACGCGAGGCGCATCGCGCGTTCACGCAGAAGCAGCTCACCGATCGCGGGTCCGCCATGGCCGCCTCCATGGCACGCGACCTCGACCAGGGGCTGGAGGTGGAGGCGGATCACGTCGTGGGCGACATGCTCGCCCGCGCCCGCGCCGCCGGCCACGCGGCACCGCTGCTCGCCGCCGCCTACACGCATCTCGACGTCTATCGCCGCCGCCGCGCCGCCGCTAAGCAGGGCTGACGGAGGACCCTGCCATGGCTCTCGGCCACTTTCCCACCACCCGCCTGCGCCGCAACCGCCACGACGCCTGGACGCGCCGCCTGGTGGCGGAAAACACGCTCGGCGTTTCGGACCTGATCTGGCCGGTGTTCATCGCCGAGGGCAGCGGCACGGTCGAGGACATTGCCTCCATGCCCGGCCAGCAGCGGGTGACGCTCGACCGGCTGGCGAAGCACGTGGAGCACGCCGTCCGCCTCGGCATCCCCGCCATCGCGCTCTTTCCCGCGACGCCGCCGGCGCTGAAGGACGAGGAGGGGACCGAGGCCGCCAACCCCGAAAACCTCACCTGTCGGGCCGCCCGCCTGCTCAAGCGCGAGTTTCCCGAAACCGGGCTGATGGGCGACGTGGCACTCGACCCCTATACCAGCCACGGCCATGACGGCGTGATCCGCCAGGGCTATGTCGCCAACGACGAGAGCGTGGCGCAGCTGGTCCGCCAGGCCCTGGTCGAGGCCGAGGCCGGCATCGACATCCTCGCCCCCTCCGACATGATGGACGGCAGGATCGGCGCCATCCGCCAGGCTCTCGACAAGGGCGGGTTCATCCACACCCGCATCATGTCCTATGCCGCGAAATACGCCTCGGCCTTTTACGGCCCGTTCCGCGACGCACTCGGCTCCGGCGGCGCGCTCAAGGGCGACAAGAAAACCTATCAGATGGACCCGGCCAACGCCGAGGAGGCGCTGCGCGAGGTGGCGATGGACATCGAGGAAGGGGCGGACATGGTGATGGTCAAGCCCGGCATGCCGTATCTCGACATCATCTGGCGGGTGCATCGCCGCTTCGGCGTGCCCACCTTCGCCTACCAGGTCTCGGGCGAATACGCGATGATCGCCGGCGCCATCGAGCGTGGCTGGATGGACCGCGACCGCGCCATCCTGGAGAGCCTGATGGCATTCAAGCGCGCGGGCTGTGCCGGGGTGCTGACCTATTTCGCGCCGGCCGCTGCCGAGCTGCTGCGCGGCTGAATCCGCCCGCCGTTCCGCGACGATACCGATGCGCATCGCCCAGATCGCACCGCTGTTCGAGACCGTGCCGCCGCGGCGCTACGGCGGCACCGAGCGCGTCGTGCACTGGCTCACCGAGGAGCTAGTCGCCCTCGGCCACGAGGTGACGCTGTTTGCCGCCGGCGGCAGCCGGACGAGCGCGAAGCTGATCCCGGCGCGCGAGCACGCCGCCCGCTTCCTGCCGAATTTCGAGGTCAACGGCGCGCCCTATATGCGGCTGCTGGAAATGGTCCGCCGTGCCGCCGCGGAGTTCGACGTGCTGCATTTCCACATCGATTTCTGGCCGCTGCCCCTGTTCTCCCGCCAGAACACGCCGTTCCTGACCACGCTGCACGGGCGGATGGACCAGGACTGGGTGCGGGGGATCTACGGCATGTTTCCGGACGCGCATCTGGTCTCCATTTCGCAGGCGCAACGCAGCCCGGCGCCGGGGCTCGGCTGGCTCGCGACCGTGCTGCACGGCATGCCGCGCGACCTGCTGCGCCCATTGCCGCGCCGGCCGGGCTATCTCGCCTTTCTCGGGCGGATGTCACCGGAAAAGGGCATCGCGGACGCGCTCGCCATCGCCCGCGCCGCCGGCCTGCCCCTGCGGATTGCCGCCAAGATCGGCGAGGAGGATCGCGCCTGGTACGAGGCCGAGATAGCGCCGCGCCTCGCCGAGCCCGGCGTCGAGTACATCGGCGAGATCGAGGACGGACAGAAATCCGAGTTCCTCTCGGGCGCCATCGCCGTGCTGCTGCCCATCGCCTGGCCAGAGCCGTTCGGCCTGGTGATGATCGAGGCCATGGCCTGCGGCTGCCCGACCATCGCCTATCGCCGCGGCTCGGTGCCGGAGGTGCTGGAGGAAGGTGTCACCGGCTGCATCGTCGAGGACGTGGCCGGGGCCGTCGCCGCCATCCCGCGCGCGGCGGCGATGGATCGCGCGAGCATCCGCGCCGCGTTCGAGCAGCGCTGGACCGCGCGGCGGATGGCCCTCGAATATGTGGCGCTTTACGAGCGTCTGGCGGCCTGAGGGCTGCCCGCCGACAGCCTGCTTGCGGTTGGAGATGTTATGTTATAACATTCCAAACGTTCAACCGGAGGCCCGCTTATGCGCCACCTCGCCGCCGCCCTGATTGTCGTCTTCCTGTTCGCCCCGCTCCCCGCACGGGCAGCTTCCGACAAAATCACCATCGTCGCCGCCGAGAATTTCTACGGCGACATCGCTTCCCAGATCGGCGGCGACAGCGTTGCCGTCACCTCCATCCTCAGCAATCCTAACCAGGACCCGCACCTGTTCGAGGCCAGTCCCTCGGTTGCCCGTGCCCTCGAACGCGCCCGCATCGCCATCGCCAGCGGCGCTGATTACGACCCGTGGATGGAGCAACTGATGCGCGCGACCCGCCACCGCGGGCGGGTGGACATCGTCGTTGCCCGCCTCGTCGGCCGCAAGCCGGGCGACAACCCGCATATCTGGTACGATCCCCAAACGATGCTCCGGCTGGCGAGCCGGCTCGCCGCGACGCTGGAACGCCTCGATCCCGCGCACGCCGCCGCCGACCGGCAGCGCCTTGCCGCGTTCACCGCCTCGGTGCGCCCGATCGAGGCACAGATCGCCGCCCTGCGCGCGCGCCTCGCCGGCACCGACGTGACGGCGACCGAACCGGTGTTCGGCTATATGTTCGAGGCGCTGGGCATGCAGGTGCGCGATCGGCGCTTCCAGCTTGCGGTGATGAACGACACCGAGCCGAGCCCGGCCGAGATCGCCGCCATCGAGAACGACCTGCACACGCACCGGGTGAAGCTGCTGGTCTATAACGCCCAGGCTTCCGACCCGATCGCCGCGCGGATGGAGACGATCGCCCGCGCGGCGGGCGTGCCCGTCATCGGCGCCGCCGAGACCGAACCGCCGGACCTGACCTGGCAGCAATGGATGATGCGGGAGCTGGACCTGGTGGCTCGCGCCCTGCCGCCACCCGCGCGATCGTGACGGCGATGGACGCCCTCGCCTTTCATGATGCCGAGCTTGTGCTCGGTGGCCGCAGCGTGCTGGCGGGGGTGAACCTCGCCATCGGGCAGGGAGAATTCATTGGTCTGCTCGGCGCCAACGGGGCAGGCAAGACGACGCTGCTGCGCGCGGCGCTGGGGCTGGTCGCGCCGAGCCGGGGCAGCATCGCTGTGCTGGGCCGGCCGGCGACGCGCGGCAATCCGGCGATCGGCTACATGCCGCAGATTCGCGCCACCCCGGCGAACCTGCTGATTTCCGGCCGGGATTTCGTCGCCTGCGTGGTCGGTGGCGAGCGCTGGGGCCTGCCGCTGCTGGGTACTGCCGGCCGTGCGGAGGTGGATCGGGTGCTGGATCTCGTTGGCGCCACGGCGCTGGCGAAGCGTCCGCTCGCGGAACTCTCCGGCGGCGAGCGGCAACGGCTGCTGCTGGCGCAGGCCCTGGTCGGCCGCCCGAAGCTGCTGCTGCTCGACGAGCCGCTGATGTCGCTCGACCCCAGCCACCAGACCGGCGTGGTGGAGCTGGTGTCCTCCCTGCACCGGACGCTTGGCGTCACGGTGGTGTTCAGCGCGCATGAGCTGAACCCGCTGCTCGGCGTCATGGACCGCGTGCTCTATGTCGGCAACCGCCAGGCCGCGCTGGGCAGGGTGGACGAGGTCATCACCGCACCGGTGCTGTCGCGGCTCTACGGGGCGCCGATCGAGGTGGTGCGGCTCGGCGGGCGCATCTTCGTCATGGCCGGCGGGCACGACATGGCGCGCGACACGCACGGTTGCGGCGACCACCAGCACGACCACGCCAGCGGGCATGCGCCCGGGCATGCGCATGGGCATGCGCATGGGCACCACGCCGATGCTTGACTATGGCTTCATGCGCACGGCGTTCGCGGCGGCGGCGATCGTCGCCCTCGTCGCCGGCCCGGTCGGCTATTTCCTGGTGCTGCGCGGCCAGACTTTTGCGGGTCACGCGCTCGCGCATGTCGGCTTCACCGGTGCCACCGGGGCGTTCCTGATCGGCATCGCACCGCTCTGGGGCCTGCTTGCCATGACGGTCGCCGGCGGGGTCGCGATCGGGCTGATCGGCGAGCGGCTGGCGCAGCGCGATGTCGCCATCGGCCTGGTGCTGGCGCTGGCGCTCGGCTTCGGCCTGCTGTTTCTGCATTTCGTCACCGGCTATGCCGCGCAGGCGACGGCGCTGCTGTTCGGCAACGTGCTGGCGGTGGGCCGCCACACGCTGTGGGCGCTGCTGGGGCTCGCCGTCGTGGCGCTGCTGGCGCTCGCGGCCATCGCCAGCCCGCTGCTGTTCGCCAGCCTCCAGCCGGAACTGGCCGAGGCCAGGGGCGTATCGTTGCGCGCCCAGGGTGTGCTGTTCCTGGCGATCGTCGCCTTCGCCACCGCCGAGGCGGCGCAGATCGTCGGCGTGCTGCTGGTCTTCACGCTGATGGTCGGCCCCGCCGCGGCCTCGCTGCGCCTGACGCGCCGGGTCGGCCCGGGCGTGCTGCTGGCCGCGCTGCTGGCGCTGGCTGAAGCCTGGGGCGGCCTCATGCTCGCCTACGAAACCGACTGGCCGACCAGCTTCTGGATCACCGCGCTGAGCGGGCTGGTCTATGGCGCCTCGTTGCTGGCGGCGGGACGGATCGCGTCGGCGCGTCAGGCGTAGCGCCGCACGCCGATCACACCACGCCCTGCTCGCGCAGCGCCGCGACCTCGGCCGCGGACATGCCGAGCAGTTCGCCCAGCACCTCCGCCGTGTGTTCGCCGAGCAGCGGCGGCGGCAGGCGGTAATCCGGCGGCGTCGCGGAAAGCCTCACGGGGTTCGCTACCACCTCGATCCCCGCGGCCGATTTCGGGTGCGGCATCGTCACCACCATGCCTCGCGCCCGCACCTGCGGATCGGCGAAAACCTCGGAGAGCCGGTTGATCGGCCCGCCACCGATTTTCAGTTCTTCGAGCTTCGTCACCCACCACGCGGTCGGGTGTGCCTGCATCACCGGCGCGAGCGTCGCCGTCACCAGCGCGCGATTGGCGACCCGGGCTGCGTTGGTGGCGAACCGGTCGTCCGCCAGCAGATGCTCGATCCCCATCGCCTCGCAGAACCGCTTGAACGTCGGGTCGTTGCCGACCGACAGCACCACGTGGCCATCCGCGGTTTGGAACACCTGGTAGGGCACGATGTTGGGGTGCTGGTTGCCGAGGCGCGGCGGGTCCTCCTTGGTCGCGAGATAGTTCATCGCCTGGTTGGCGAGCCAGGCCACATGCGTGTCGAGCATGCCGATATCGATGTGCTGGCCCTCGCCCGTCTGCTCGCGGTGGCGCAGTGCCGCCAGAATGCCGATGCAGCCGTAGAGGCCGGCGAACACGTCGGCGACCGGAACGCCGACCTTCTGCGGCATCCCGTCCGGATCGCCGGTCAGGCTCATCACCCCGCCCATCGCCTGGATCAGGGAGTCATAGCCCGGCCGCGGCGCATAGGGCCCGGTCTGCCCGAACCCGGTGATGGAACAGTAGATCAGCCCCGGAAAGGCGGTGTGGAGCGCCGCGTAGCCGAGGCCGTATTTCGCCAGCGCGCCGACCTTGAAATTCTCGACCAGGATGGCGCAGCCGCCAAGTAGCCGGCGCACGATCGCCTGCCCCTCCGGCTTCGCGATATCGAGCGACAGCGAGCGCTTGTTGCGGTTCACGCCGAGAAAATAGGCACTCTCGCCGGTGCCCGGCATCACCGGCGGGGCAAAGCCGCGCGTGTCATCGCCCGAGCCCGGCTTCTCGATCTTGATTACCTCGGCGCCGAGGTCGCCCAGCATCTGCGTGCAGGTGGGCCCGGCGAGCACCCGCGTCAGGTCCAGCACCCGCAATCCGCTCAGCGGTCCGCTCGGCTTGGTACGATCCATTCGCTCTTGTTCCCGTGCTGCGCGCGGTCCATACCGCGCCGACGTTCTTGGCACGCCATGCGGCGGACGCAAGCCCGCCGGGCCAACTCGCGGAGGAAAACGCATGAACGACCGCCCCGATACCGCCCCTGCCCTGCCCGCCGGACCGACGCTGGACCAGGCAGCCCTCGCGCGCGCCCTTTCCGCCCGCCACCTGATTGGCGGCAGGCTGGTCGCCGCCGTCTCGGGCAAGACCTTCGATGTGGTCAACCCCGCGACCGGCGAGCCGATCGGTACCGCGGCCCTCGGCGATGCGGCGGACGTCGATGTGGCTGTGCGCAACGCCGCGGCGGCGCAGCTTGCCTGGGCCCGCACGCCCGCCCGCAAGCGCGGCGCCATGGTGGCCTCCTGTGCCGCGCTGATCCGCGAGCATGTCGAGGAGCTTGCCCGGCTCATCGCGCTCGAAACCGGCAAGGCGCTGCGCACCGAAAGCCGCGTCGAGGCCAACACCGTCGCCGACATCCTGGAGTTCTTCGGCGGCCTGGGCAGCGAGCTGAAGGGCGAGAGCGTGCCGTTCGCGCCCGACGTGCTCAGCGTCACCGTGCGCGAGCCGCTGGGCGTGGTCGGCGCCATCATCCCGTGGAACGTGCCGCTGCTGCTGATGGCGCTGAAAATCGCCCCGGCCCTCGTTGCGGGCAACACCGTGGTGGTGAAATCGGCGGAGGAAGCGCCGCTGACGGTGCTGCGCATCTGCGAGCTGATGAACCGCATCCTGCCGCCGGGCTGCTTCAACATCCTCTCGGGCTTCGGCCCGGAATGCGGCGCGCCGCTGGTCGAGCATCCGCTGGTGTGCAAGCTGACGTTTACCGGCAGTGTGGAGGTCGGGCGCATCGTGGCGCGCGCCGCCAGCAGCAAGCTGATCCCCGTGACGCTGGAGCTCGGCGGCAAGTCACCAATGATCGTGTTCGCCGATTGCGACTTCGAGAAGACGGTGGCCGGCGCCATCACCTCGATGCGCTTCACGCGCCAGGGCCAGAGCTGCACGGCGGCGAGCCGCATCTATGTCGAGCGCGCCATCCACGACCGCTTTGTCGCAGCCCTCGCCGAGCGCGTGGATGCGATGGTGATGGGCGACCCGCTTGACGAGAAAACCGATATCGGAACGATCATCTCGCCCGAGCAGCACGCCAAGGTGCAGGGCTTCATCGATGAGGGGCTGAGGACGGCCGGCGCCGGCGGACGCGCCTGTTCCGCGATGCCGAGCGACCCGGCGCTGAGAAAGGGTCTGTTCATCCGCCCGCATATCTTCACCGGGCTGACGAAGGCGTCACGCCTGGTGCGCGAGGAGATTTTCGGGCCCGTGACCTGCGTCTTTCCGTTCGACGACGCCGAGGCGGTGCTGGCGGAGGCGAATGACAGCGAGTACGGGCTCGCGGCCTCGGTGTGGACCAACGACCTCAAGCGCGCGATGCGGTTTGCGCATCGGCTGGAGGCGGGGCTGGTGCAGGTGAACCAGAACCTCGTTGTGCAGGCGAATCTTTCCTACGGCGGCGTGAAAAGCTCCGGCCTCGGCAAGGAAGCCTCGCTGGAGGCGATGCTGGAGCACTTCACCCACAAGAAGACGATCATGGTGAACTACGCCTGAGCGGCGCTATGGCAGGGCGGCGGGTTTCGGTCCGCCGGCCATCCAGTCCAGCAGCTCCACCGTGTGCACGGTGGGCATGTCGCCCGCGAGCTGGGTGAGGCACCCGATATTGCCGGCGGCGATGCAATCCGCCCGCGTCGCGCGGATGGCGGCGAGCTTGCGCTCGCGCAGCCGGGCCGCGATCTGCGGCTGCATGATGTTGTAGGTGCCGGCCGAGCCGCAGCACAGATGCCCCTCCGCCGGCTCCGCCACCTCGAACCCCGCGTCGCGCAGCAGCCGCTTCGGCGCCTCGGTCACGCGCTGGCCATGCTGGAGGCTGCACGCGGCGTGGTAGGCGACGCGCAGCCCCGGGGGTTCGCGCGTCGGTGCGTAGCCGATGCGCGCCAGATACTCACTGATATCGAGCGCGCGCTGCGAGACCTTCGCCGCGCGGTCGCGCAACGCCGCGTCCTCGCGGAACATGAACCCGTAATCCTTCACCGTCGTGCCGCAACCCGAGGTGTTGACCAGGATCGCATCCAGCCCCGCACCCTCCATCTCGCGCGACCAAGCGTCGATATTGGCGCGCGCCGCCAGCATCGCTGCGTCCTGCCGTCCCATGTGGTGCGTGAGCGCGCCGCAGCAGCCGGCACCCTTCACCACCACGACCTCGATGCCCAGCCGCGTCAGCAGGCGGATCGTCGCCTCATTGATCGACGGCGCCAGCACCTTCTGCGCGCAGCCCGCCAGCAGCGCCACCCGCCCGCGCCGCACGCCCTGCGCCGGGTGCACGCAGGGCCGCTCCACCGCGGCCGGCGGCGGCAGCGAGCGTGGCGCCAGCCGCAGCAAGGCCGCAAGCCGCGCGCCGACGACGTTGCGCTTCGGCAACCATGCCGCCAGCGGCCGCGCGACGGATGCCGCCGCCAGCGCGAGGCGCATGCGGGTGGGGTGCGGCAGCACCGCCGCCAGCACCATCCGCAGCATCCGGTCATGCCAGGGCCGCACATAGGTCCGCTCGATATGGCTGCGCGCGTGGTCCACCAGATGCATGTAGTCCACACCCGAGGGGCAGGTGGTCATGCAGGAAAGGCAGGACAGGCAGCGGTCGACATGCCGCACCACCGGCTCGGTGGCCGGACCGCCGCCCTCCAGCATGTCCTTGATGAGGTAGATGCGCCCACGCGGCGAATCCAGCTCATCGCCGAGCAGCACGAAGGTCGGGCAGGTTGCGGTGCAGAAGCCGCAATGCACGCAGGTGCGCAGGATGCCGTTGGCGACCTGGATGTCGGGGTCGCGAAGCTGTTCGGAGGAAAAGTTCGTCTGCATCGCTATGGCCCCGCGAACACGCCGTGCGGGTCCAGTACCGCGCGCACCCGCGCCATCTCCGGAAGTTCCGCAACAGGAACGTCATCGCCGCGCAGCGCCACCCAGGTCTCGCCCGGCGTGCGTTGATCGGCGAGCGAGGGCTCACCCGTGACCCACAGCACCGCGCCACCGCCATCCATCATCCAGGCACCTCCCGCCCCCGCGATCCGTGCCGCAGCCGCGGCGGCGGCGGACGGGCGCAACGTCACGCGCCACACACGCGGGCCGCCACCCGCGAGCGGCGCCACGTCGCGCACCTGCCGCCAGAAGGCGCGGCTGTCATGGTCGCCGAGGATCTCCGCCTCGCCATGTTCCGCCAGCATGCTTCGCAACTTCTCGCAGCGGTAGGTGACCGAAGCCGCAAAATCCTCGATCCGCAGCGCCGTGAGGCCGCGCGGGTGGCTCGCACCCGGTGCCACATGCGCCGCCGCCGACACCGCGAAGGGCGAGCGCAGGGCTGCCGCCATCGCCCGCACCGAAGCCGCCGCGTCGAGCCCGGCGATCGCAACGGTACCGACACGTTCCGGCGCCGGCAGCACCTTCAGCGTTACCTCCGTGATCACGCCGAGCCGCCCGCGGCTGCCGGTCAGCAGCTTGCAGAGATCGAGCCCGGTCACGTTCTTCAGCACCCGCCCGCCGGCGCGAAACACCTGCCCCTCGCCAGTGACGAACCGCATGCCCAGGACATGGTCGCGCATCGCCCCACCCAGCACGCGTCGCGGCCCGGCGAGGTTCGCCGCGACCGCGCCGCCCAGTGTCGGCTCGCCGGAGGTGGAGAGCAGCGCGCGCAAATCCGGCGGCTCGGCGATCAGATGCTGGCCCTCGGCGGCCAGCGCCGCCTCGACCTCGGCGAGCGGCGTGCCGGCACGCGCGCGGATCACCAGCTCCTTCGGGGCATGGAAACCGATACCGCGATGCGCGGCGAGCGATAGGGCATCGGCACCGCCCTCAAGCCCGGTCTGCGTCCCGCCGCCGGCAATGCGCAAGCGGCGATGCGCCACCGCGGCGTCCGCCACCACGACCGCGATCTCCGCCTCCTGTGCCGGCGCGATCACGCCTCGACCAGCGGAAAGACCTTGGCGGGGTTGAGCAGCCAGGCCGGGTCGAACGCACCCTTGATGCGCCGCTGCAACTCCAGCTCCGCCTCGTTGAACTGCACGCCCATCAGGTCGCGCTTCTCCATGCCGACACCGTGCTCGCCGGTCAGGCAGCCGCCGACTTCCACGCAAAGCCGCAGGATATCCGCGCCGAACGCTTCGGCCTTGCCCTGGCTCTCGGGATCGTTGGCGTCGAACATGATCAGCGGATGCAGGTTGCCGTCACCGGCGTGGAAGATGTTGGCGACCTCGAGCCCATAGGCGGCACTCATCTGCCGGATGCGGCCCAGCACCTCAGCCAGCCTGGACGTGGGAATCGTTCCGTCCATGCATAGATAATCCGGTGAAATCCGCCCCACGGCGCCGAATGCGCCCTTGCGCCCCTTCCAGATCGCGGCACTTTCCTCGGCGGTGCGCGACACCCGCATGGAAACGGGATCGAAACGCTCACAGATCGCGCGGATGCGCCCGAGCAGCGCATCCTGCTCCGCCTCGCTGCCCTCGACCTCGATGATCAGCATCGCCTCGGCGTCGAGCGGATAGCCGGCATGGGCAAACGCCTCGCAGGCATGGATCGCCGGGCGGTCCATGAACTCGAGCGCCACCGGAATGATGCCGGAGGCGATGATCGCGTCCACGCACGCCCCGGCGACCTCGTTCGAGCGGAACCCCGCGAGCATGGCGCGCGCGCCCTCCGGCAGCGGCAGGATGCGCACCACAACCTCGGTGACGACCAGCAACTGGCCCTCGCTGCCCACCACCAAGCCGAGCCAGTCGGTCGGCGCCGCGTCGGCATATTTGCCGCCGAGGGTCACGATCTCGCCGGCCACCGTGACGGCGCGCAGCCCCAGCACGTTGTTGGCGGTGACGCCATAGCGCAGGCAATGGGCGCCGCCGGAGTTCATCGCCACATTGCCGCCGATCATGCAGGCGAGCTGCGACGAGGGATCGGGCGCATAGAAAAAGCCGCGCGGCTTCACCGCCTCGGTGATGGCGAGGTTGGTCACCCCGGCCTCGACGACCGCAAACCGGTCGGTCTCGTCGATTTCGAGGATGCGGTTCATCCGCGCCAGCCCCAGCACCACCGCATCGGCCATCGGCAGCGCGCCGCCGGACAGCGAGGTTCCCGCCCCGCGCGGAATAACCCGCACGCCCTCGCGCGACAGCAGCCGCAGCACCGCCGCAACCTCGGCCGTCGAGCGCGGCAGTACGACGGCGAGCGGCACCTGGCGATAGGCGGAGAGCCCGTCGGTCTCGTAGGGTTTGAGCCGGACCGGCTCGGCGATGACGCCGTCCTCGGGGAGAATGGCGCGCAGGCCGGCGACGATCGCCTCGCGGCGGTCGAGCACATCCTGTTTCGGTGGCGGCTGTCGGATCATCGTCCCTCCCGATCGGAGGGGAATCTGGCGGCGAAAAGCGCCGCCGGCAAGCAGCCTTGCCTAACCCTCGTGCCTAACCCTGGCGCACCTTCATGCGTGGGTTTTTCTTGTTGATCACGTAGACCCGCCCGCCGCGACGCACGACGCGGCAATTCTTGTCCCGGATCTTGGCCGATTTCAGGCTGTTACGCACGCGCATGGCACATCCAGACTCAAAAAAGAGGGCTCAGCGAAGGGGCGCGAAGTAGGCCGCAACCCGCGCCCTGTCAAGCAAGCCGCCGCTCCGGCAACGCGGCATGCGGCGATCGCAGGGTCACGCCGGGTTCACCCGGTCCTCGCCGCCCACGCCGAGCTGCTTGAGCTTGCGGTGCAGCGCGCTGCGCTCCATGCCGACGAACTGCGCCGTGCGGCTGATATTGCCGCCGAACCGCAGCAATTGCGCCTGCAGATACTGCGTCTCGAACAGGTCCCGAGCCTCGCGCAGCGGCAGCGCCATCAGGTCGGCGCTGGGGTCGAGGCTGCTCAGCATCGGTGCCGCCCCGGCGACTTCCGGCGGCAGCATCGCGGCGCGGATCGGCTCCGCCGCCGCCCCCGGCGCCATGATCAGCAACCAGTCCATGACGTTGCGAAGCTGGCGCACATTGCCTGGCCAGTCATAGGCCTGCAGCGCCGTCACCGCGTCCTCCGCGAGCACTCGCGCCGGCATGCCGGAGGTCTCCGCCGAACGTGCCAGCAGGTAGCGCGCCAGCGCCGGCACGTCCTCCCGCCGCTCGCGCAGGGACGGCACCCGCAGCGGCACAACCGCGAGCCGATAGAACAGATCCTCGCGAAACTTCCCGGACGCGATCTCGGCGCGCAGGTCACGATTGGTCGTCGCCAGCACCCGCACATCGACGCGCACCCGCGCACCGCCCCCGCCGTTGGCAGCGCCATTGGCGCCCCCGTTGGTGCCCCCGTTGGTGCCAGGGCTGGCGCCCACCCGCTCGAAGGACTGCTCCTGCAGCGCGCGGACGATCTTGCCCTGGGTTTCGAGCGGCATGTCGGAGACCTCGTCGAGCAGCAGCGTGCCACCGTGCGCCCGCTCCAGCACCCCGGTGCGCCGCGGCTCACGGGCGGCATCGGTGCCTCCCTCGACGCCAAACAACTCCTCCTCGAACCGCGCCGGGCTCAGCGTCGCGCAGTTCAGCACGACGAAAGGCCCATCCGCCCGGCGTGACATGCGATGGATCGTCCGCGCCGCCACTTCCTTGCCCGCGCCCGCGGCACCGCTGATCAGGACACGCGAACCGGTGGGGGCCACTTTCTCGATCGCCGCGCGCAACGCGCCGATCACCGCGCTGCTGCCGGTGAGCTCGGTCTCCGGCCCGGCACGCAGTCGCAGCTCCGCGTTTTCCCGCTCCAGCCGCGCTGCCTCCAGCGCCCGCTGCAACACCAGCAGCAGCCGGTCGGACTGGAACGGCTTCTCGATAAAATCATAGGCACCGTTGCGGATCGCGGTGACGGCGGTCTCGATCGTGCCGTGGCCCGACATCATCACCACCGGCACGTGCGGCTCCTCGGCGTGCAGGGCCTCCAGAATCCCCAGTCCGTCCAGCGTCGAGCCCTGCAGCCAGATATCCAGGATCACCAGCGATGGCCGACGCAGGCGGAACGCGGCGAGCGCGGCATCGGAGCTTTCCGCCTGGCGCGTCTCATATCCCTCGTCGCGCAGGATGCCCTCCACCAGATCGCGGATGTCCGGCTCGTCGTCGACGATCAGGATTTCAGCCGCCATGGGTTGCCACGGTCGCGCGGGTCTCTGGCTCCATCGCACCTTCCTGCGACGCTACCGGCCGTGCCGCAAGGGTGCCCTCGCCGGACGGCAAGCCCATTGGGACGGGTGGCGCCACCGGCGGGGCGAGGGCCAGCCGCAGCGTCGCCGTCACCAGCGCCCCGCCACCCGGCCAATCCTCCCGCGCCACCCGGTCGGACAGCACCAGTTGTCCGCCATGGTCCTCCAGAATCTTCCTGACGATCGCGAGCCCCAGTCCGGTGCCCTTGGGCTTGTGCGTTACATAGGGCTCGGTCAGCCGCTCGCGGTCCGCCTCCGGCAGCCCCACACCGTCATCCTCGACGGTGAGAACGGCCGCCTCGCCCGCCACCGCCAAAGCGACCTCGACCCTCCCCTGCCCCGCTTCTCTCGAGCCGGCGCGCATGAGGATCGCGTCCACCGCGTTCTGCACGAGGTTGGTCAGCGCCTGGCCCAGCAGCCGCCGGTCGGCCGGCACCACCGGCCCCGTGGCCGGCAGGCGCGTCGTGAACACGATCTCCGGGCGCGCGGCACGCGGCAGCACCAGCGCCTCGCGCACGATCTGGCCGAGATCCTCGGGCCGCATCACCGGCTGGGGCATGCGCGCGAAGGAGGAGAACTCGTCGACCATCCGTCCGATATCGCCGACATGCCGCACGATGGTATCGGCGCAGGCGCGGAACGTTTCCGGATCGGACTGGATCTCGCGCGCGAAGCGCCGTTTCAGGCGCTCGGCCGCGAGCTGGATCGGCGTCAGCGGATTCTTGATCTCGTGCGCGATGCGCCGCGCCACGTCGGCCCAGGCCGCGGTGCGCTGCGCGGTCTGCAACGCCGTGATGTCGTCGAAGGTCGCGACATAGCCGGTCACCGCCGCCGCCTCCGTCTCGGCACCGGGGCCGGGGTTGGGATCGGCGCCGATCCGCTCCGCACCGATCCGCACCAGCAGCGTCCGCCGCGAGCCGGCGGCACCCACCACGATCTCCGCCGTCCGGCTGCGCTCCGGTGCCGCCCGCACGTCCTCGAACAGCGACGCGAATTCCGGCACGGCCTCCCCCATCGGCTTGCCGATCGCACCCCACAGGTCGCGGCCGAGCAGGGCGCTCGCGGCCCGGTTCGGCAGCTCCACCACGCCGGTGCGGTCGAGCCCGATCACGCCGGCCGAAACGCCGGACAGCACGGCCTCCGTGAACCGCCGGCGGGAGTCGATCTGGCCATACGCGTCCATCAGCTCCCGCCGCTGCTCGGCAAGCTGGCCGGTCATGCGGTTGAAGGCGCGGATCAGCCCGGCCACCTCGTCATCGGCCTCCGGCTCCTCCACCCGCACATCGAGCTCGCCGCCGCGCACCCGCTCGGCCGCCGCGACGAGCGCCCCGATCGGGCGCACCAGCCCCGAGGCGAACAGCAGTGCCACGGAAACCGCGGCAAACAGCACCAGCAGCGCCACCACCGCGAAGATCAGCGCAAAGAACACCTGGAGATTGGCGCGGTTGCGGTCGAGCCGCTGATAGGCCGAGGCACCGACCTGCGTCATGCGCAGATGCCGCAGGATGGTGGGGTCCACCGGCCGACTCACCTGCAGCAGCGCCGGCGGGATCGAGGGCAGCTCGATCAGCGCACGCACCCGCGTACCGTTGGGGCTGGTGAGCACCACCACCTGGCCCTTTTCGGCAAGGTCCACCGCCCATTGCGGCGGCGGCTGTGCTGCAAAACCATCGAGCAGCCCGGCGGAAGCCATGACATTACGCGTCTTAGGATCGAAAATCACGGCGTCCGACAGGCCGCGCAGCGTCGTCTGCGCCGCGAAGAAACGGGCAAACGCGTTGTTGTCGCCGGCGATGAACTGGTTGGCCCGCACCAGGTCGTTCGCCATCCCGATCACGTCGCTGCGAATGCTCGCCTCGTTCTCCGCCACATAGCCGCGCGCCACCGCCAGGCTCTCGTTCACCGCCGCGCGCACCGGCTCGTTGAACCAGGCGCGGATGCCGAGGTCGAAGAACACCACGGACAGCGAGGCGACCACGATCGCCGGTACCACCGCGACCCCGCCCAGCAGCAGCACGAGCCGCACATGCAGCCGCGAGCCAGCGGAGCCGCGCCGCCGCTCCACCCACATCCGCGTCAACCGCGCCGCCAGCAGCGCGCCCAGCACCAGCAGGACGGCGACATTGGCGAGCACCAGCGTCACGACCGCGTTCGGCCCCGGCACCCCGGCCGCCAGCAGCACGAAGTTCGCCACCGCGATGGCCAGCGCCAGCACCGCGAGACCAACCGTCGCGACACGCCCCATCAGCCGCCGCTTCGGGTTGCCGCGCTTGCGCGGCGCGGACGCGGGCGCGACGACCGGGCCGGTCCCGCTCAGGCGATCCCCCGCACGACCTCGATCGCGAGATCGCGGATTTTCTTGCGCAGCGTGTTGCGGTTCAGCCCCAGCATCGCGGCCGCCTTGATCTGGTTGCCCCGTGTCGCTGACAGCGTAAGCCGGATCAGCGGCCGCTCGACCTCGGCCAGCACCAGGTCATAGATGTTGCCGGTGTCCTCGCCCTGACGGGCCAGGACGTCCTGCACGTGGCGCTCGACGGCAGCCGCCAGCGTCTCGGCCACCGTGGCGCGAACCGCCCCTGGTCCGGACCGCTGCTCAGGCCCAGACCACTCCCCGGCCACGGACGGCGCCGTGGGCTCGGCGAGTTCGGCCGCGATCGCGGCCTCGCCGATCACCTCGTCCGGCCACAGCGCCGCGAGCCGGCGCATCAGGTTCTCGAGTTCGCGCACATTGCCCGGCCAGCGATACCGCCGCAGCGCCTCGATCGCCGGCTGATCGAGCGATTTCGGGGCCAGGCCGTCGATATGCGCGCGGGTCAGGAAATGGCGCGCCAGATCGTCGATATCCTCCGCCCGCTCCCGCAGCGGCGGCAGGCGGATCGGCACCACGTTGAGCCGGTAGAACAGATCCTCGCGGAACTGCCCGGCCCGGATCGCCGCCCGCAGGTCACGATGTGTCGCCGCCACGATCCGCACATTGGCGCGGATCGGCGTCCGCCCGCCCACCGAGGTGAACTCGCCCTCCTGGAGCACACGCAGCAGGCGGGTCTGCGCCTCGGGCGGCATGTCGCCGATCTCGTCGAGGAACAGCGTGCCGCCGTTCGCCTGCTCGAACCGCCCGGCGTTACGGTTGGTCGCCCCGGTGAAGGCGCCGCGCTCATGCCCGAACAGCTCGCTCTCGATCAGCTCGCGCGGGATCGCCGCCATGTTGATGGCGACGAACGGTCCGGCCCGCCGCCGCCCGTAATCGTGCAGCGCGCGCGCCACCAGCTCCTTGCCGGTGCCGCTCTCGCCGTTGATCATCACCGTCAGGTCCGCGGTCGTGAGCCTGGCGATGGTGCGGTAGATCTCCTGCATCGCCGTGCTGCGCCCGATCAGCGGCAGCTTCTCCTCCGCCGGCCCGGGGACCGGCACCGCGACGCTCGCCAACGACGGCGCCGCCAGCGCCCGCCCGACCACGGACAGCAGCTCGCCGAGGTCGAAGGGCTTGGGCAGATACTCGAACGCGCCGCGCTGCGTCGCCTTCACCGCGGTCAGCAGCGTGGATTGCGCCGACATCACGATGATCCGCAGCTCCGGCCGGACCCGCTTGATGCGCGGGATGAGGTCAAGCCCGTTCTCGTCGGGCATCACCACGTCGGTGATCACCAGATCGCCCTCGCCTTCCTCGACCCAGCGCCACAGAGTCGCTGCGTTGCCGGTGCTGCGGACCTGATAGCCCGATCGCCCCAGCGCCTGGGTCAGCACGGTGCGGATGGAGCGGTCGTCATCGGCAACCAGAACCGTGGGTAGCGTCATGCCTCGGCCTCCTCGGCATGCATCGGCAGGTGCAGGCGGAACTCGCAGCGCCCGGGTCGTCCATCGACCTCGATCAGCCCGCCATGGTCGGCGACGACCTTGGCGACCAGCGCGAGCCCGAGGCCGGAGCCGGTGGGCTTGGTGGTCACGAACGGGTCGAATAATTGCGCCTGCATGTCCTCCGCGATCCCCGGTCCGTTGTCGCGCACCGCCACCACCAGCGGCAGGTGCATCCGCGTGTCGGAGCCCGGCACCGCCAACCGCACCCCGTGCTGGAACGCCGTATGCAGCACGATCTCGCCGCCGCCGTCGCGCGGTTCCTCCATGCCGTTGATCGCCTCCGCCGCGTTCTTGACCAGGTTCAGCACCACCTGCACCAGCTGATCACGGTTGCCCCACACGGCGGGCAGCGAAGGGTCGTACTCCTCGACAAAACGTATATGGGCGGCGAACCCCGATTGCGCGAGCCGGCGCACGTGCTCGAGCACCCGATGGATGTTCAGCGGCGCGCGCTCGATCGGCCGTTCGCCAAACACCTCCATCCGATCCACCAGGCCGCGGATGCGGTCGGCCTCGTCGCGGATCAGCACCGTCAGCTCGCGGTCCGCCTCGCCCACCGAGGCCTCCAGCAGCTGCGCCGCGCCGCGGATACCGGAAAGCGGGTTCTTCACCTCATGCGCCAGGATCGCCGCCATGCCGGAGACCGAGCGCGCGGCGGAGCGATAGGCGAGCTGGCGGTCAAGCGCCTTCGCCGCCGAGGCATCCTGGAAGGTCAACAACACCGACCCGGGCTCCTCGGCCAAGGCGACACCCTGCACCGCGACCCCGGCCTTGCGCAGCCGCGGACTGTCGAGCGCGAGATCATGGTCGGAGACCGTGACATCGAGTTCCCGCACCTGACGCAGCAGCTCGAACAGCGGGTTGTCCGACGGCACGAGGTCGGTCAGGGCCATGGTCTGACACTGCGCCGCGGAGACGCCGAGAAACAGTTCGGCCGCCGGATTCACGAAGCGGAATCGGTCGGCCGGGTCCAACACCACCACCGGCAGCGGCAGTGCTGCCAGCAGCGCCACGGCATCCGCGACCCTCGGCGCCTCGCGCCGCGCCACCACGCCCAGCACACGCCGCGCGACCGATTCCCTCATCCGTCGAGCTCCATCACCATGCGCTCGTCATCACGCGCTCATCACTGGCTACCCATCAATGGGCTTCGTTCACGCCGCGAGCGCACGGTGCTCCGCCTGAGCTTGGGTTTGGGCTTGGGCTTGGGCTTGGGCCGCGGTCGGGGTCGGGGCCTCCATGGCGGTGTCGAAGAAGCGGTGCACCAGGGCAACGACAGCGTCGGCATCGGCGAGGCGGTTGACCTCGGCGCGGAACCCAGCCGAACCCGCCATCCCCGTCGAATACCAGCCAAGATGCTTGCGCGCGATCCGCATCCCCGCCTCGCGCCCGTAATGCCCCAGCATCGCCTCGTAATGATCGAGCAGGATCGCCCGCCGCTCGGCAAGCGAAGGTTCGGGGCCCGGATCGCCGCCGGTGAGCGCCGCGGCGATCCACGCCGGCAGCCAGGGCCGCCCATAGGCGCCGCGCCCGATCATCACCCCATCCGCGCCGGAGCGCCGCAGCGCCTCGCGCGCCGCACCGATCGAGACGATATCGCCGTTGACGATCACCGGGATGCCGACCGCCTTTTTCACCTCGGCAACGAAACCCCAGTCCGCCACACCCTCGTAGAATTGCTGCCGCGTACGCCCGTGCACCGTCACCATACGGATGCCGGCATTCTCCGCGATCCGCGCCAGGCTTGGTGCGTTGCGGCTGGCGTGGTCCCAGCCGGTGCGCATCTTCAGGGTCACCGGCACCTCGACCGCCCGGACCGTCGCTTCCAGGATCGCGGCGGCGGCCACCTCGTCGCGCATCAGCGCCGAGCCCGCCATCTGACCCACCGCGACCTTCTTCACCGGGCAGCCGAAATTGATGTCGATCAGGTCAGCGCCCTGGCCGGCCGCGATCCGTGCCGCCTCCGCCATCGCCGCCGGTTCACAACCGGCGAGCTGGATCGCCGACGGCCGCCCATCGAGCGCTGCCATTCGCATCGTGTTGCGGTTCTCGCGGATGATCGCCCAGGAAGCGATCATCTCCGAGACGACCAGACCCGGGGTCGCCGCGGCCGATGCCGGCTGGCGTGCCCACATCGCCTGCACCAGGCGGCGGAACGGCAGATCGGTCACCCCCGACATCGGCGCCAGGACGACCGGCGCCTCAATGCGGATGCCGCCGATCATCAGCGGGCGGATCAGCGAGGCGATGTCTTGCGTCGGCGTGCTCATGATTTAGGCATTTACGGCAGGGGATGTTGACGCGCAATCACCGTCTCGCCATGGGAGGCGGGTATGCCTGCTCCCTCACCCAAGCTCAAAATCGCGGCAGTGCTGCTGGCCGGCGGCACCGGCACGCGTTTCGGCGGCAAGGTCGCCAAGCAATACCGCGGCCTCGCGGGCCAACCGGTGCTGCGTCACGCGGCGCTGAGCCTGGGCGAGATCGACATCCAGCCGGTGGGCGACGCCGCCGCGATCGAGGCCGCCCTTGCCGGGCTGCCGCACCGTAAGCCAGTGCCCGGCGGCGCCACCCGCCAACAGAGCGTCCGCGCCGGGCTGGAGGCACTGGCAAGCGAGGCCCCGGACATTGTGCTGATCCATGACGGCGCGCGCCCCTATGTTCCCGCGGGCACGGTCGAGGCGCTGGTGACGCTTCTCGCGGCCCATGACGGCGCCATTCCCGCCCTGGTCGTGACCGACACGCTGAAGCGCGGCCAGGACGGCCGCATCGCGACCACGGTCGCGCGCGAGCACCTGCATCGCGCCCAGACGCCGCAGGCGTTCCGCTACCCCACCCTCCTCGCCCTGCATCGCGCCGCCGCGGCGACGGCGAGCGCCACGGACGACGCCGCCCTGCTGGAAGCCGCGGGGCTTTCCGTCGCGCTCGCCCCGGGCGATGAGAGGAACATCAAAATCACCGTGCCAGAGGATCTCGACCGCATGGAACGCCTGCTCGGCCCTGGCGATGCCCGCCACGTTGAGACCCGGACCGGCACGGGCTTTGACGTGCACGCTTTTGCGCCCGCCCGGCCACTCGTGCTGTGCGGTGTTATAATTCCGCATGATCAGGGACTTGCCGGCCATTCCGATGCCGATGTCGGAATCCACGCGCTGTGCGACGCGATCTATGGCGCACTGGCCGAGGGCGATATCGGTCGCCATTTTCCACCCTCCGAGGCGACCTGGAAGGACGCGGACTCCGCCCGCTTTCTGCGTCACGCCGCCGGCCGTATCGCGGCACGGGGCGGACGCCTCGTCAACGCCGACGTGACGTTGATCTGCGAGCGCCCGAAAATCGGGCCGCACGCCGCCGCCATGCAGTCCCGGCTCGCCGACCTCCTGGGCACCGAGCCCGGCCGGGTCTCGGTCAAGGCCACCACCACCGAGCGCCTGGGCTTCACCGGCCGCTGCGAGGGCATCGCCGCCCAGGCCGCCGCCTCCATCGAGCTGCCCTATTCCTGAGCCAGGAAGACTGCCATGAGCGTCACCGCCCCGCCCGCCGAGACCGCCTGGATCATGACCCGCGTGCTCGGCTTCGAGGCAATGGACGAGGCCGATCTTGCGGCGGTTCTGGACACCGCGACGACGTTCGCCGAGGGCGAGCTGGCACCACTCGATCGCACCGGCGACCGGCAGGGCGCGCATCTGCGGGACGGCAGGGTGACGGTCCCAGAGGGGTTCGAGGCAGCGTTCCGCGCCTATGCCGAGGGCGGCTGGATGGGTGTTTCCGCAGCGACCGCACATGGCGGCAGCGGCCTGCCGGAGGCGGTGGCGCTGGCGGCGTTCGAGCCGATGTCATCGGCCAACATGGCGTTCTGCCTGTGCCCGCTGCTGACCCAGGACGCGATCCTGCTGCTGGAGCGGCATGGGACGGCGGACCAGCAGACGCGACTGCTCGGGCCGCTGGTCGCCGGGCGCTGGACCGGCACGATGTGCCTGACGGAGTCCCAGGCCGGCTCCGACCTCGCCCTGATGCGCACCCGCGCTGTGCCGGATGGGGATGGGTTCCGCCTCAGCGGGCAAAAGATCTTCATTACCTGGGGCGAGCACGAGATGACGGAGAACATTCTCCACATGGTGCTCGCCCGCCTGCCGGACGCACCGGAGGGCACCGCCGGCATCTCGCTGTTCGCCGTGCCGCGCATCCTGGCCGACGGGACGCACAACGCGGTGCGGGCGCTGTCGCTGGAGGAGAAGCTTGGCATCCATGCCAGCCCGACCTGCGTGATGGAGTTCGCGGGCGCGCACGGCGAGCTGGTTGGCGAGAAGCACCGCGGCCTGGCGGCGATGTTCGCGATGATGAACGCGGCACGGCTTGGGGTCGCGATGCAGGGTGTCGCGGTGGCCGAACGGGCCTTTCGCCGCGCGGCCGATTTTGCGGCGACCCGCGTCCAGGGCGGCGGGCCGATCCTCGTCCACCCCGATGTGCGACGCATGCTGCTGACGATGCGCGCACTGGCGCTCGGCGGGCGCATGCTCACCCTCGGTGCGGCGCTGGCCGAAGGGGCGCGCCAGGCGTTGCTGATCCCGGTGGCGAAGGCATGGTGCTCGGATGCGGGCGTGGAGGCCGCCTCGCTCGGCATGCAGGTGCATGGCGGCATGGGCTTCATCGAGGAGACCGGGGCCGCGCAGCACCTGCGCGACGCGCGCATCACGCCGATCTACGAGGGCACCAACGGCATCCACGCGCTGACGCTGCTGCGGCGCGGGCTGCTACGCGACCAGGGTGCGGCCGTCACCGCCCTGCTTGTTGAGATCGCCGCCACTCCCGCGCTCGCCGCCGCGGCAAGTGCGGTGGACGCCGCAGCCCGTTTCCTGCGCGCCGCCGAGCCGCGCGTGGCGGAGGCCAACGCGACCGGTCTCCTGGAGGCGCTGGGCACGCTCGTCGCCGGTTGGCACTGCGCGCGTCTGCTCGACACAGCCGGCGCGCCGGCGCCGGCCGCCGATGCGGCGCGCGCTTTCCTCGCCCTCGTTCTGCCGCGGGTGGCGCGCGCAGCCACCATGGTGCGCGAGCCGCCACCGGCGCTTCTTGCCACCGGCGCGATCCGGTAGAATGTAGCATCCGCAAAATCTCATCGAGGCACACCATGAGAATTCGTTCCCTGCGCACGGGCCTGGTTTTCGCGACCACCGCGATGCTGGCGCTTGGCGGCTGCGCGCTACAGCAGGATACCGGCGCCTGCCCGGTGCCGCCGACCCGCAAGATCGAAAAAATCCCCAAGCCCCCGGTCTCCGAGCACGTGCTGCTGTGGCAGCCTGGCCACTGGAACTATGCCAACGGCGGCTATACCTGGGTGAAGGGCCAGTGGATTCCCCGCGGCAGCAAATCCGGCCAATGGTTCGACGGCTACTGGACCCGCGACGCAGCCCCGAGCCCGTGCCATTGGGTGCCAGCCCACTGGTTGTAAGCAAGCTTTCGTCGCCTGTTCCACTTCTCTGGTTGTAGTGGAATACGGCGACGCATGACTTGACTTCGCTGTCCCAAAGACAAAACATGACTGGCTCGGAAACTTAGCCATGCGCCGGAGAAACCAGCGATGACGCCGCACCATGCTCAGGCCACGCACCGCCCGCGGATGATCGCGGCTATTCTGGGGCTGGCGCTGGGCCTTGGCCTGGCACCGCTGGCCGCCCATGCTGCCGGTAAGCTCACGGGCTATGCCAGCGAAGCTGCCGCCAAGACTGCGTGCGCGGGCGATAGCGTCGTCTGGCATGCGCGCCGCAGCAAGGTGTTCCACCTTCCGACGTCGCGCTATTTCGGCAAGACGAAGCATGGCGCCTATGTCTGCCAAAAAGCGGCGCTCGCCGACGGGCTGCACCAGAGCAAGATCTGACGCGCCACCCCGGACAGGCGTTGGGGGACAGGCGTTGGGCCTCAGGCGTTCGCCGCATACACGGCGCGATAGAGCGCCACGATCTCCTCGCGATCCGGCACGCGCGGATTGTTGGCCGGGCTGCCCGAGGCCAGCGCCTGATCCGCCATCAGCGAAAGTTTTGCTTCCCAAACGTCCGGCGCGATGCCGAAGGCGCGAGGTGAGGGCACGTCCAGCTCCGCGTTGAGCGCCGCCAGCCCCTCCGCCAGCTTTTCCGCCGCCACCGCATCGGTGTCCGCGTCCCGCGCGAAGCCCGCGATGCGTGCCGCCTCGGCATAGCGCGCCTCGGCGGCGGCGATCCCGAAGCGCGTCACCGCTGGCAGCAGCATGGCGTTGGACAAGCCGTGCGCGACATGGAAATGCGCGCCGATCGGCCGTGACATGCCATGCACCAGCGCCACCGATGCGTTGGAGAACGCAAGCCCGGCCAGCGTCGCCCCCAGCATCATCCCCTCCCGCGCCGCGGCATTCGCGGGGTCGGCGCAGGCGGCGCGCAGATGCCGCCCGATCAGTGCCATGGCCGCGCGTGCCTGCGCGTCGGAATAGGCGTTGGCGCGCCGCGAGACGAAGGCCTCGAGCGCGTGGGTGAAGCTATCAACGCCGGTATCGGCCGTGGTTCGCCGCGGCACCGAGAAGCTGAGCGTGTAGTCCACGATCGCCGCCAGCGGCAGCGCGCCCATGCCGGCGATCAGCATTTTCTCGTCGCGCGCCGTGTCCGTCACCACGGTGAAGCGCGTGACCTCGCTGCCAGTGCCAGCCGTGGTCGGGATCGCAACGATCGGCAGCCGCGCGGCATCGGCCGCGAACGGCACCTTGTAGTCGCGCATCGGCGCGCTGCCGGTCGCGAGGATGCTCATCGCCTTCGCGGTGTCGATCGGCGAGCCACCGCCGAACCCGATCAGGCAGTCGAAACGGCCGGCGCGCAGGATCGCCGCCCCTGCCTCGATCACGGTGTCGGTCGGCTCCGGCACGGTGTCGGAAAACACCTCGAAGCCGATCCCGGCCGCACGCAACGGTGCCAGGCAGCGCTCGACCAGGCCGATCGCGAGCATCACCTTGTCCGTCACCACCAGCGGGCGGGAGAGCCCGAACTGGCGCAGCACATCCGGCAGTTCCGCGACCGTCCCGCCGCCGACGCGCAGGCTGCGCGGGGCGACGATGGTAAAGCTCATGGTGTCCTCCCGACCGGTTGCGAGGCGAGATGACACGCCACGCGGTGAGCGTCGAGCGTTCTGCGCTCGCGGACTGTATCGAGCGTTCTGCGCTCGTGGGATGAGTCGGGCGTTGTGCGCTGGTCGGCGGGGTTGAGCGCTTCCGGCTCCGGCAGCAAGCCCGGTCGCTCGGTCCGGCAGCGCGCCACCGCGATCGGGCAGCGCGGGTGAAACGCGCAACCCGGCGGCGGCGCCAGCGGGCTCGGCAGCTCGCCGGTGATCGCCGGGCCCGCGGGGCGCGTCGCCTGCGCGATGGTCGGCACCGCCTTGAGCAGACCCTGCGTGTAGGGATGACGCGGATCGGCAAACAGCGCCTGGGTCTCGGCTACCTCCACGACGCGGCCGAGATACATCACCGCCACCCGCTCCGTGAGGTGGCGCACCAGGCGCAGGTCATGGGTGATGAACACCAGCGTCAGGGCCAGCCGCTCCTGCAGCTCCAGGAACAGGTTGACGATCTGCGCCTGCACCGAAACGTCGAGGGCGGAGACCGGCTCATCGGCGATCAGCATCAGCGGCTCGGCGGCGAGGGCCCGCGCGATGCCGATGCGCTGGCGCTGCCCGCCAGAGAACTCGTGCGGATAGCGCTGCGCCGCATCGGCCGGCAAATGCACCTGCTCCAGCAGTTCGCGCACCCGCGCGCCAATCTCGCTCTTCGGCCGCAGCCGATGCACGCCGATCACCTCGGCGAGCGCGCTGCCCACGGTGAGGCGCGGGTTCAGCGAGCCGAACGGGTCCTGAAACACCATCTGGCTCGCACGAAACCGTGGCCGCCCGCCCAGCGCATCGGCGTCCCACGCGATGCTGCCCGCGTCCGGCGTATGCAGCCCCACCAGGCAGCGCGCCAGCGTGGATTTGCCGCAGCCACTCTCGCCCACGATCCCCAGGGTCTCGCCACGGCGTATCGAGAGCGAAACATCCTCCAGCGCGTGCACAACCGGCATGGGGCGGCCGCGCAGCGCATCGAGCATACCGCGCCGCCCCACGAAACGCTTGGAGACGCCCGCCACGGAAAGGATGTCGGCGTTCATGCCGCCACCCCAAGCCGGTCCTGCGCGAAGCAGGCCGAGGTCCGCCCGGGCGCCACGTCCAGCATCGCCGGCCGCTCCTGCTCGCAGCGCGCCTGCGCGTGGGTGCAGCGCGGCGCGAAGGGGCAGCCGGGGGACGGGTGGTCGATGCGTGGTGGCATGCCTGGGATCGGCTGGAGGCGTGCCCGTGCCACGCCCTCGCCTGGCAGCGCCCGCAACAGCGCATCGGTATAGGCGTGCCGCGGCGCGCGCAGCACCTCGGCGGTGGGACCGCTCTCGCAGAGCCGCCCGGCATACATCACGGCGACGCGGTCGCAGGTGGACGCCACCACGCCGAGATCATGGGTAACCAGCAGCATCGCCATCGAGAGTTCGGAAACGAGGCGTAACAACAGCCGCAGGATCTGGTCCTGGATGGTGACGTCGAGCGCCGTCGTCGGCTCGTCGGCCAGCAGCAGCTTGGGGTTCGAGGCGAGCGCGATCGCGATCATCGCGCGCTGGCGCATGCCGCCCGAGAACTCATGCGGATATTGCCGCAGCCGCGAAGCCGCGTCCGCGATGCCCACCAGGTCCAGCAGCTCGCGTGCCCGCGCCCGGCGGCCGGCCGCATCGAGCTGCGTGTGCGCGCGCAGCGACTCATCGATCTGCAAACCGATCGACAGTACCGGGTTGAGGGCTGCCATCGGCTCCTGGAAGATGGTGCCGATCCCTGCCCCGCGCACCTGCTCCAGTGCGCGCTCCGGCAGCGCCAGCAGGTCCCGTCCCTGCCACAGCACGCGCCCGGTGATATGTGCCTCCTCGTGCAGCAGCCGCGCGATGGCCCGCAGCGTCACCGACTTGCCGGAGCCGCTCTCGCCGACCAGGCCCAGAACTTCACCCGGTGCGATCGCGAGATCGACGCCATCGACCGCATACACCCTGCCCCGCGCGGCGTGAAACACGACGCCCAGTTGCTCGACGCGCAGCAACGTGTTCATCGCCGCAATTCGAACAGCGAGGCCAGCCCGTCGCCGGTGAGCGAAAACCCGAGCCCGGCGAGCACGATGGCGATACCTGGAAACAGGCTGGTCCACGGCGCCTGGGTGAAGAAGTTCTTGCCATCCGCGATCAACACGCCCCACTCCGCCGTTGGCGGCTGGGCGCCCAGCCCGAGATAGCCGAGCGAAGAGCCGAGCAGGATCTCGAGTGCCATATCGGTCACGGAATAGACCAGCACCGGTCGGATGGCGTTGGGCAGGATGTGGCGGAACAGGATGCGCGGCGTGGAAAAGCCCAGCGCACGGGCCGCCGCGACGTAATCCGCCTGCTTCTGCACCAGCACCTCGCCGCGCATCAGGCGGGCGTAGAACACCCAGCCGACCGTTGCGATGGCGATATACATGTTGACCAGCCCCGGCCCCAGGATGGCGACGATGGCGATCACGATCACCAGGAACGGAAACGTTACGACCAGATCCACGAGCCTGCCGAAGACGATGTCGAGCCAGCCCTCGTACCATCCCACGAACAACCCGATGACAGAGCCGATCAGCAGCGGAAAGATGACGGCGAAGATGGCGATCTGCAGATCCACCGCCGCCGCCCAGATGGTGCGCGAGAGGATGTCGCGCCCGAACTGGTCGGTGCCGAACGGGTGCGCGCCCGAGGGCGGAGCGAGGAGGGCCGTGTAGTTGAACGCATCGGGGTTATACGGCGCGAACCAGCCCGGAACGAGCGCACAGGCGACGAACACCAGCAGCAGCGTGCCACCGACCCAAAGCGAAACCGGAATGCGCCTCATCGGCCGATCCGCGGGTCGAGTGCCATCTGCAGAATATCCGTCGCCAGAAACGTGATCGAAACGACGACCGCGAGAATCAGCGTCAGCGCCTCGATCACCGGATAGTCGCGGGCAAAGATACTGTCCACCATCAGCCGCCCCACGCCGGGGACCGCGAACACCGTCTCTGTCACCACCGCGCCGCCGAGCAGCGAGCCGATGGAAAGCCCGAGCAGTGTCACCGTCGCGATCAGCGCGTTGCGCAGCACGTGACGGAACAGCACGAGCCGGGCCGCGATGCCCTTGGCGCGGGCGAAATCGACATATTCCGCCCGGATCACGCCGAGGATGGCGGCACGCAGATTGCGCATGAGGATCGCCGAGAGCGAAAGCGCCAGCGTGAAGGCCGGCAGGATCAGGTGGTAGAGATGGTCGAGAAACCCGTTCCCGTAGCCACCCACGGGAAACCATCGCAGCCAGGCTGCGAACACCGAGAGCAGCACCAGACCCACATAGAAAATCGGGCTTGAGAGCCCGACCTGGAACACCACGCGAATGGCGACGTCGGGCGCGCGCTCGGCACGCAGCGCCGCGACGAAGGCGAGCGGTATGGCGAGCACCACCGCGATGACCACCGCCATCGCCGTCAGCATCGCCGTCACCGGCAGGCGTTGCGCGATGAGGGTTGCAACCGGAATCCCGTGTGCCAGCGAATCCCCGAAATTGCCGCGCAGCGCCTGGCCGATGAAAAGCACGAATTGTTCCGGGAGCGTACGGTCGAGCCCCAGCGCCCGGCGCATGTTCGCCACCGCCTGCTTCGTCGCATGATCACCGAGCATCGAGGTGACGATGTCACCGGGCAGCAGATGCACCAGCACAAACACCACCACGCCGATCAGCACCAGCGTGGGAATGATCTGGAGCAGCCGCCCGACCAGCCAGGTGCCGCGGCTCATCGCCGCCCGCCCGCGCCCGGAACTCCCCCCGCCGCGATGCGGGGGGAGGAGCCGTCCGACCTCACAGGCTCGTGTACTGGAAGATGTTGTTGCCGAGCGGGATCTGGATGAACCCGGTCACGAATTTCTGCCACACGACGGGATACGGCGTCTCGTAGATGAAGACGATCGGCGCCTCCGAGACATAGATCTCCTGCAGCTTCTGATACTCCGCCGCCCGCTTCGCCGGGTCCATCTCGGCCTGGCTCTTCAGGAACAGGGCGTTCACGGTCGGGTCCTTCCAACCGGAATGCAGGTTGTCGATATTCGGCGAATACGCGAAGTAAGAAGTAATCTCGGAGGGATCGGCGATATCGTCGGTCCACGCGGCGGGACGGACCTCGAAGTCCGCAGCACGGTATTTCGCGACCAGTGTGGGGTTGTCCATCTGCGCGATCTTCATCTTGACGCCAACCGCGCCCCACATCTGCTGCACGGCGGTCATGATGTTGGTGTAGTCGAGATTACCGGCCAGGGTATCGCCAGTCAGTTCGAACCCATTGGCGAACCCTGCCTCCGCCAGCAGCTTCTTCGCCAGCGCCGGGTTGAAGGGATACGGCTCTTTCGTGCCGTAATGCATCGGCGTCGCCGAGGACATGAAGCTGGTCATTGGCTTGCCGAGATTGAGTGTCGCGATCTGAATGACCGCCTTCTTGCTCACGGCATAGTTCAGCGCCTTGCGCACCCGCACGTCGCTCATCGGGTTTTTCCGCCCGTCCTTGAAGGTCGGCCGGCAGTTCAGGGTGAGGTAGGAGACGCGCGTGGACGGCCACAATTCCATGCGCAGCTTCGGGTCCGCCTGCATCTCCTTCACCCGCGAATAGGGAACGAACTCGGTGCCGTGCACCTCGCCGGACTTCACCTTGAGCAGGCGCGTCGCGTCATCGGGAATGATCGGGAACTCGATTTCATCGACATAGGGGAGTGCGCCACCATCCGGCGCCTTCTCCCAGTAATACGGGTTGCGCTTGAGGTTCATCACCTGACCGCGCTTCCAGGAGGCTAGCACGAACGGCCCGGTGCCGATCGGATGCATGCCGAAATTCTTGGCTTTCTCGGCTGGCGTGCTGCCAGCGGCCGCATCGACCTTCGCCCCCGGCAGGATCTGCGTGTTGAACGTCGCCAGTGCTGAAAGAATGGTCGGGTCCGGATGCTTCAGCTTCACCACGATCGTGTTCGGACCGCCCACCGCGACGCTGTCGATGGAACTCACCAGAAACGTCCACGGCCCATTCTTTGGGTTACTGGCGCGGTCGAGCGACCATTTCACGTCCGTCGGCTTGAGCGGCGTGCCATCCGCGAACTTCACGCCCTCGCGCAGCGTCAGCGTCAGCGTCTTGCCACCGTCGGAAAACGCCCATTTGGTGGCCAGACCGGGAACCAATCCCTTGCCGTCATGCGTCGGGCGCAGCAGCGTGTCGTAGAGGTTGGAAAGAATCCAGATGTCGACGTTGGCGTCGGTGAACACCGGGTCGAGGTTGAGGCTGTCGGCGTAGCGCGCATAGATCAGCTTGCCGCCGCGCTTCGGCGCTGCCCGTGCCTCGCCCGCCACGCCCACCGCCGACCCGGCCGCCACCACCGCCCCGAGCTTTACCGCCGAGCGGCGCGAAATATTCGCAGTCATACTGCCCCCTTGTTCATATCGCTGTTCGCACAGGCCACGCCTGGCGATGCCAGGATGTGTTGCTTTACCATGAGGCACAAGCATGTGGCGTGCCGCGCCACCCTGTCAACGCGTCCACCACCCGGCCCGGGGTCCGCAGACACTCCGCGGGGCAGGTGCTCGCGCCATGATGTCAGGTGGCGTCGCGCGCCGCCATGATCGCCCGCCACACCGCGAACGGCGTCGCCGGCATGTCGAGCGACCGCACGCCCAGCGGCGCCAGCGCGTCGAGCAGCGCGTTCATCACCGCCGGCGGCGCCCCGGCGGCGCCGGCCTCGCCCGCCCCCTTGATCCCCAGCGGATGCAGCGGCGAGGCCGTGGGCCGTGAGACCAGCGACAGCGCCGGCAGATCGTCCGCGCGCGGCATGGCGTAATCCATCCAGGAGCCGGTCAGGAGCTGCCCGCTCTGCGGGTCATGCACCACCTGCTCCATCGCCGCCTGGCCGAACCCCTGGGCCACGCCGCCCTGCAACTGGCCTTCCAGCAGCAGCGGATTAATCACGGTGCCAAAATCATGCACCATCGTGTAGGCCGCGAGCCGCCAGGCGCCGGTCTGCGGGTCCACGTCCACCTCCGCCACATGGCAGCCGTTGGGAAAGCTCGGCCCAGTGGGCTTCCACATCGCGGTGGCGCTCAGCGCCTCCACCAGCCGCCCCGCCAGCGCATGCCATGAGATCGTGAGATCCGTCCCCGCCACCCGGAACACGCCATCGGCATAGGCGATGTCCTCGGCCGCCGCCTCCAGCGCCTCGCCGGCGCGCGCGCGCAGTTTGCCGATCAGCTCTGCCGCCGCCAGCGCCGTCGCCTGCCCGCCGATCGCCAGCGAGGACGAGCCACCGGTGCCGGCACCGGATGGAATCCGGTCGGTGTCGCCCTGCACCACCTCGATCATGTCGGCGGCGATACCCAACTGGTCGGCAAGCAACTGCGCATAGGCCGTTGCGTGGCCCTGCCCGTTCGACATCGAGCCGATGAGCAGCGTCACGCGTCCGTCAGGTCGCAGCTCCAGCCACGCATTTTCCGTCGCCGCACCCGCAACCCGCTCGCAGTAATGCGCGATGCCGCGCCCGCGCAGCCAACCCTCCGGCGGCGCCGGCGGCGTATGTTTTTCCAGCGCATCGGTCAGCGTGCCGGGAAAATCGCCGCTGTCGTAGATCAGCCCCAGCCGCGTGCGATACGGCATCGAGTCGGGCGTCAGCAGGTTGCGCCGGCGCAGCTCCAACCCGTCCACGCCCAACTCACGTGCCGCATGATCAACCACCCGCTCCAGCAGATGCACCGCCTCCGGCCGACCGGCGCCGCGATAGACTTCTGTCGGCGCGGTGTTGGTGAACACGCCGGTCACCTCGACATAGATCGCCGGCAGCGCGTAAACCCCAGCCAGCGCCGGCGTGTTGGCGGTGGGCGAAAGGGCCCCCTTTGGTGCCAGATGCGCGCCGATCGCCGCCAGCGTGCGTACCCGCAAGGCCGTGAATCGCAACGCCGCATCCAGCGCCAGTTCCACGTCCGCCACATTATCGCGCGCCTGGTAATCGCCGAGAAACCCATCCGCCCGGCTGCCGATCCACGCCACGGGCCGCCCCAGCATCCGGGCGGCCAACAGCACCAGCACCTGCTCCGGACACAGCGCGTTGCGGATGCCGAAGCTGCCGCCGACATCGGCGACCGTCACCCGCACCTTGGTCTTTTGGACACCGAACACAAGGGCCAGGGCGTCACGCAGCGCGTGCGGCATCTGCGAGCCGGTCGCGAGGTGATAGCGATCGCCCTCGAACCACCCGATCGCACCACGGGCTTCGAGCGCGCCCACATGCACGCGGTTGTTGCGTACCCGCAACCGTACCACATGCGCCGCCGTGCCGATCGCCGCTTCAGCCTCCGCCGCGTCACCGGCCTGCCAGCGAAAGCAGACATTATCCGCAGCCTCGTCCCACACCGCCGGCCCGCCGGGCGCGGCCTGTGTCGCCACCACCGCTGGCCGCTCGCGGTATTCCACCACCACCAGCTCCGCGGCCGCGGCGGCCGCCGCCGCCGTTCTGGCGACCACCATCGCCACCGGCTCGCCGACGAACCGAACCCGGTCGCGGGCCAGCGCGGGAAAGGGAGGACGATACGAAAACGCAATGTCATCCGGTGTTCCGGGCAGCCGAATCAGCGTGTTGTCGGCGGGAATGTCGCCAAGGCCCGCGGCCGCCAGCGCCTCGCCGGTCAGCACCGCCAGCACATCCGGCGCCGCCTGCGCGGCCTCTGTGTCCACGGCGAGGATATCGGCATGCGCATGCGGCGAGCGCACCACCTCCGCCCAGGCCGCACCCGCCGGCACCATGTCGGCGAGGAACTGCCCGGTGCCGGTGAGGAACCGCGCATCCTCGCGCCGCCGCAGACCCTGCCCGATCGCGTTGCGCTGCATTGCCGCCTCAGGCGGCATCGGGGCCCACGCGCACCAGCATTTTGCCGAAATTGCCTCCCGTCAGCACCAGCCGCAGTGCCTCCGGCGCGTTTTCCAGCCCCTCGATGATCGTCTCGCGATATTTCAGCGAGCCATCGCGCACCCAGGGGCTCGCCAGGTTCCGCCACTCGGCGAAACGCTCCGGCTTGTCGGAGACGATCAGCCCCTCGATGTGCAGCCGCTTCGCCACGCATGCCCCGAGATTCGGCCCCGGCCGCAGCTCGCTGTCGCTGTACTGCGCCACCATGCCGCACATCACCATCCGCCCGAACGTCGCCAGCAGCGGGAACACCGCCTCCTGCACCACGCCGCCCACGTTCTCGAAATAGACGTCGATCCCGTTCGGACATTCCTCCGCCAGCAGCCGGCCCAGATGCGGCAGCCGGTGGTCCACGCAGGCATCGAACCCCAGCGTCTCCTGCACCCAGAGGCATTTGTCGGGCCCGCCGGCGACCCCCACCACGCGACATCCGGCACGCTTGGCGAGCTGCCCCGCGACCGAGCCGACGGCACCGGATGCGGCCGAGATCACCACCGTCTCGCCGGATTTCGGCCGGCCGATATCCTGCATCCCGGAATAGGCCGTCGTCCCCGGCATGCCGAGCACGCCGAGATAGGCCGAGAGCGGCGCAGCACCGCGCTCCAGCTTGGTTACATGTTTTGCCTTCGAGACGATGTGCGACTGCCAGCCGCGCGGCCCGACCACGATATCGCCGACCGCGAGCGCGGGATCGGCGGAGGCGGTCACCTCGCCCACCGTCTCACCGGTCATCGGCTGCCCGACCTCGACCGGTGCTGCATAGGATTTCGCACCCGACAGCCGCCCGCGCATATAGGGATCGATCGACAGCCAGATGGTCCGCGTCACCACCTCGCCCGGCCCCGGCTCCGGGATCGGGTCGTCGCGCAGGGCGAAGGTGTCGCGGCCGGGCTGGCCCTTCGGCCGCTCCGCCAGGATCAGCGAGCGTCGCATCATGCCACCTCCGATTTCAGCACCAGCCGCCCGGTAACCTTGCCGGCCCGCAGCCGCATCAGCGCCGCGCCAGCCTCGCGCTGCGGCACGGTCTCGACCGGGATCGCCGGCAGGCTTCCGCCCTGCGCCAGCGCCACCAGTTCGCGCAGTTCCCTGGGGTTGCCGACATAGCTTCCCTGCACCGTCAACGCGCGGATCGGCACCAGCGGGAGCGCGAGCGACAACTCGCCGCCGAACAGCCCCACCATCACCAGCTTGCCGCCCTTGCGCAGCGCGTCATAGGCGAACCGCGCCGAGGCCGAGCCGTTGACCAGGTCGATGATCGCCCGCGGCTGGCCGCCGCATGCCTCGATGATGCGCTTCGTCACCCCCTCGCCCGAGCCGTCCACCACTTTCGAGGCCCCCTCCGCGATCGCCGCGCGGCGCTTTTCCTCGCTGATGTCCACCGAGACGATGTTGCGATGGCCGAGCGCGCGCAGCACCGCGATGGCCTGCAGGCCAAGCCCGCCCGCGCCGATCAGCACCACGGGCTCGTCCGGCGGCAGGGGCATCACCTTGTTGATCGCGGAATAGACGGTGATGCCGGAGCAGGCATAGGTGGCGGCGATCGCCGGGTCCAGGGTGCCGGGGTCCACGAGATGGCGCGGATGCGGGGCGATCACATGTGTGCCGTAGCCGCCGTTCTGATAGACGCCGAGCGATTTCGGCGAGAGGCACATATTGTCCTCCTCCGCGAGGCAGGAGGCGCAGTTGCCGCAACCGACCCAGGGGAAGACGATGCGGACATCACCGGGTTTCACGCCGCGCGCCTCGGGCCCCAGCTTGACCACCCGGCCGACGATCTCGTGGCCCATGGCGAGCGGCAGCGACAGGCCGCGGTCCCGAAGGTTCATCACCTTCCCGCCGCCGAGGTCGTAACGCCCCTCCCAGATATGCAGGTCGGAGTGGCAGACGCCGCAATAGGTGGTTTCTAGCAGCACCTCCGTGCCCTTCGGCTCCGGGGTGGGCAGCTCGATCTCGGCAAGCGGCGCTTCGTTCTCGACGACGGCCCAGGCACGCATGGCGATCCTCCACGTTTCCCGGATGGGACCGCGCTGGACGGCCGTGGTCAAGCCCGGGCTATTTTCGCCGCGGGTCCAGCGCGTCGCGCAGGCCGTCGCCGACGAGGTTGAACGACAGCACCGCGAGGAAGATCGCCGTGCCGGGAAAAATCGCCAGCCACGGCGCCTGGGTGAGGAATTGCTGTGCCGTGTTCAGCATGCTGCCCCAGGACGGCGCCGGCGGCTGTTGCCCAAGCCCGAGAAAGGACAGCGATGCCTCCGCGATGATAGCGGTGGCCAGTGCCAGCGTGCACTGCACCAGCACCGGCGGGATGATGTTGGGCAGCACATGGCGCATCGCGACGCGCCACGGCGGGTTGCCGAGCGCCCGCGCCGCCTCGACATACTCGTTGGTCGAAACGTCGAGCGCCGCGCCGCGGGCCACGCGCGTGAACACCGGCGCCGCGGCAACACCGATCGCGATCATCGCGTTGGTCAGCGATGGCCCTAGGAATGCCGCCAGCGCGATCGCCAGGATCAGGAACGGGATCGCCAGCATCGCGTCCACCACGCGCCCGATCAGCGCATCCGTGAGCCCGCCCGCGAAGCCGGCGATGAGCCCGACCGGCACGCCGATCCCCGCCGCGATGATCACCGCGACCACGCCCGCGAGCAGGCTCGCCCGCGCGCCATAGACAACGCGCGCGAACACGTCGCGCCCGTTTTCGTCGGTGCCCATCCAGTGCGCCCACGAAGGCGCCTTGCGGATCAGCGACCAGCTTGTCGCATCCGGCCCGTCACGCGCGATCAGCGGCGCGAACACGGCGATCAGGACGAACGCCACCACGATGATCAACCCCAGCATCGCCGAGCGGTGCGCCAGAAACCGGCGCAGCGCCGCCCGCCTCGGACTTTCGTGCACCAGGCGCGCCACCCGGCCGGATGCAGCGGCAGCACCCGTCCCCGGCTGAGCCGGTGACGCCGTCATGCCATCACCATCCTGACGCCCCCATCACGCGGCCCCATCACGCGGCTCGCAGACGCGGGTTGATGACGATATACAGGACGTCGGCGATGAGGTTGAGCGCGATGTAGATCGCCGCCGTCACCATCACCACGCCCTGCACCACGGGGTAGTCGCGGTTGAACACCGCATCCACGATCAGCTTGCCGAAGCCGGGGATGCTGAACACCTGCTCCGTCAGCACGGCGCCGGAGAGCAGCCCGCCGAACTCCAGCGCCCCGAGCGTGACCACGGGGATCAGCGCGTTGCGCAGCGCGTGGCGCAGCACGACGATCCACTCGCTCATTCCCTTGGCACGCGCGGTGCGCACATAATCCTGGCCCAGCGCCTGCAGCATCGCGCTGCGCGTGTGGCGCATCAGCACCGCGGCGATGGCGTTGCCCAGCACGAAGGCCGGCATGATCGTGGTCGCCAGCGAGCGCTGCCAGTCGCGCCCCAGCGAGACATAGCCGGAGGGCGGCAGCCAGCCGAGATCCACCGAGAACAGCAGGATCATCATGATCCCGAGCCAGAAGGTCGGGATCGAGAGCCCGCCGAGCCCGACGGCGTTGGCCAGCCAGTCGAGCGGCGTGTCGCGCTTCACCGCGGAGAGCACGCCCATCGGCACGCCGATGGCGATCGCGAACAGGATCGCCATGGCACCGAGCTGTGCTGTCACCGGCAGTTTCTGCGCAATCAGTTGCAGCACCGGCTCGCGCAGCCGCCAGGAATAGCCGAGGTTGCCGTGCAGCAGCCCGTCCAGCCAGTGCAGGTATTGCACCGGCACCGGCCGGTCGAGCCACAACTCGCGTCGGATCTGCGCGATGATCTGCGGGTTGGCCTCCTCGCCGGCGAGCAGTGTCGCCGGGTCGCCGGGCATCACCTCCTGCAGGCCGAACACAATCATGCTGACCAGCAGCAATGTCGGAATTACCTGCAGCAGGCGAACGCCCAGTCGACCTCGCATCCCCGCCTCTCAGCCTATTTCGACATCGACACGCCCTGCAGGCGGATCATGCCGTCGGGCACCGGCACGAAGCCGTGCACGGTCTTCTTCATGCCGACGATGTTGCCCAGCGTGTAGAGATACATCAGCGGCAGGTCCTTGTTCGACAACTCCTGCACCTGGTCGTAGATCGCCTTGCGCTTGGCAAAGTCGTTGGTCGCCAGGCCCGCCTCCAGCAGCTTGTTCATCGTCGGGTTGCTGTAATGCCCGTAGTTGAAGAACGCACCCGTGTGCAGGAAGGGCGTGAGGTTGCCGTCGGGATCGACACGCCCGGACCAGCCGATGAGATAGGCCTGGAAGTCGCCCTTTTCGCCGGCATGCAGGCTGGTCGCGAACTCCAGAGTACGCAGCTTCACGTCGAAGCCCGCGTCCTTGGCCATCGACTGGATCACCACGCCGGTCTGTTGCGAATCCGAACCGTTGGTGATGGTCAGCACCACCTTCACCGGCAGCTTGACGCCGGCCTTCTTGAGCAGCGCCTTGGCCTCGGCGATGTTGCGGCCCGGCACCTTGATGTTCTTGTCGAAATACGGGCTGAGCGGCGATTCCGCCTGCGCCGTCGGTGGGAACATGCCGTTATAGACCACCTGGATCAGCGCCTTGCGGTCGATCGACAACTCGAACGCCTTACGCACCAACGCACTCTGCCCGATCGGCGATTTGGCCGCTGGCCCGTTGTTGGTGTTGAAGGTGATGCCCTGATAGCCGAGCCCCGGCGAGGTCACGATCGTGAGCTTCGGGTCCTGCTCCACCGCCTTCACGTCGGTCGGCAGCACCTGCTCGGAGAGGTCGATGGCACCCGCCTTCAGGTTCGCCAGCCGCACCGCGCCGTTGGTGAACGGCCGATAGACGACACGCGCGAAATGGATCGCCTTGGCGTTCCAGTAGCCGGGATAGCGCTTGAGGACGATCTCATCCTGCGGGATGCGCTTCTCGAAGGCGAACGGCCCGGCACAGACCGGATGCAGCCCGAAATTCTTGCCCGCCTTCTTCGCCGCCGTGGGCGAAAAAATCATTCCCGCGCGGTCCGTAAGCTGCGCGATCAGCCCGGCATTAGGCTGTGACAGCGTGAGCTTCACGGTCAGCGGATCGACCACCTCCGCACCCGTCACGTGCGCCAGCTCGCCCTTGCGCGCGCTGCCCTGCATCGTGAGGTCGCGATGGATCGTGTAGGCCACCGCCGCCGCGTCCATCTTCGTCCCGTCCTGGAACGTGACACCGGGGCGCAGGTGGATGATCAGCGAGGTTGGCGTCGCCCATTGGTAGGACGTGGCCAACATCGGCACGACCTGCAGCTTGGCGTTGATATCGAACAGCTTGTCGCACAGGCCCGCGAAGACGATGCGCCCGACATAAGACTGAGCAAGCGTCGGGTCCAGGATGTCCGGATCCTCACGCAGCGCTATATGGAAAGTCTGGCTCGGTGTCTGAGCGTGGGCCGCCTGGAGCATTGGCACACCCAGCGTCAGCACCCCGGCCGCGACAGCGGCAAGCAGCGATTTAGCCATCAGTTGGTCCCCCATTGGTTTTCTTGTCGACAATCTTCGTCGGATAACGGCGTCTTGCAAGACCCGCCGCACGCCAGCCGGGCGACGTTCCGCATCCGGCACCACGTCCGCTCGGCCCGGCAAGATCAGCTCTGTCTGGCAAGAGACATGCCGCCGGAGTGAGTCTCGTCCCCGCGCGGCGCGGCCTCCGCCCTGGCGCGAGGCCGGCCGGCAAAGCCCCCCATCAGGCGGCAGCGCCCGATGAAAGTGCGCGTCAGGCCGCCTTCTCAGCCGCCGCGGTTTCCGCTCCCTCGACCTTGAGTTCGCCGAGATAGGCCTCACGGATATTCTTATCCTCGCGCAGTTCGGCGGCGGAGCCGGACAGCACCACGACGCCGGTTTGCAGCACATAGCCCCGGTGCGCGATCGACAGCGCCATGGAGGCGTTCTGCTCGACCATGAAGATCGCGGTGCCCTGCTTGTTGATCGTCTGGATGATATCGAACACCTGCTCGACATAGAGCGGCGAGAGCCCCATCGATGGTTCGTCCATGCAGATCAGACGGGGTCTGGCCATCAGCGCGCGACCCATGGCCACCATCTGCTGCTCGCCGCCGGACAGCGTACCGGCGAACTGGTTGCGCCGCTCCTTGACCCGCGGGAACAGCTCATAGACGCGCTCGAGATCTTCGTTGAACTCCGGGCCCTTCTTGCGCATGAAGGCGCCCATTTCGAGATTTTCGAGCACAGTCATGCGGGGGAACAGCCGCCGCGCCTCCAGCACCGGCGCGATGCCGCGCCTGACGCGCTCCGAGGTCGGCAGCTTCTCGATCGGCTGGCCGTCGAAGATCACCGTGCCGGTCTTTGGTCGCACCACGCCCATGATGGTCTTCATGGTGGTGGATTTGCCGCAGGCATTGCCGCCCAGCAGGCTGACGATCTCGCCGTGGCGGATCTCATAGTTCACGTTCTTCAGAACGTGCAGATCGCCATAATAGGTGTTGATACCCTTGAATTCGAGCAGCAGGCCCGAGGTGGCGTCAAGCGGCATTTGTGGCTTCTCCAGCCGCGCGACCGAGATAGGCGCGCAGCACTTCCTCGTTGCGCCGGACCTCATCGGCCGGCCCCTCGGCAATCTTGTCGCCATGATCGAGCACGATCACGTTATCGGCAAGCCGGGTCACCACATCGAGCTTGTGCTCGATCAGCAGAATGGTAAGCCCGAGGCTCTTGAGATCGCGGATTTGCTCGGCAAGCTCCAGCGTTTCGTTCGGGTTCATGCCCGCGGTCGGCTCATCGAGCAGCAGGATCTTCGGCCGCGAGGCCAGCGCGCGCGCAATCTCCACACGCCGGCGGTTGGCGTAGGACAGCCCGCTTACCGGCTGCGCCACGCGCGGTGCCAGCCGGTTGCCGAACAGCGCGACGATATCCTTCGCCCACTCGACGGCCCGCTTTTCCTCCGCCCGCGTCCCGGGCAGACGCAGAATGGCGCCAAACGGACCCGTTCGGAGCCTCGCGTGCTCGCCGATGAGCACGTTCTCCAGCACCGTGAGGTTGGGGAATACGCGGATGTTCTGGAACGTCCGCGCGACCCCCTTCTCCAGCACCTTGTGCGGTGCCAGGCCCAGGATTTCCTGGCCCTGGAACTTGATCGAGCCGGATTCCGCCTGCACCAGGCCGGTGATGACGTTGAACAGCGTGGACTTGCCCGAGCCGTTCGGCCCGATGACCGCCACCACGCCACCCGACGGCACGACGAGGTTCACCTTGTTGAGGGCGACCAGCCCGCCGAAGCGCACCACCACATCCTTCACCTCGAGCGCGTTGCCGGGCTCGACGGTGTAGCGCCCGAGCTTTTCCAGCCCCGCGAAGCCGCCACGCTGCACCACCGCGTGCTGCGCGTCGAAGTTCAGGTTGGGCGAACGCCGTACCGCGGGGATCAGCCCCTCGCGGCGGAACATCATCATCACCACCAGGATGATGCCGAAAATGAGATCGATCGACTGCACCAGATCGAGCTTCACGAGGAACTCGATCCCCGTTGCACGACCGAAGAAATGTATCCAGTTGGTGAGGTCCTGGAGGAACCAGAACTGCAGGAACGACAGCAGCGTTGCCCCCGCGACCGCGCCCCAGACCGAGCCCATGCCGCCGAGCACGACCATCACCAGGATCATCGCCGAGACGTTGAAGTTGAACATGTCGGGCGTCGCGGTCTGCAGCTTGGCGATGTAGAACGTACCGGCGATGCCGGCGATCGCGGCGCCGGTGGCAAAGGCCAGCAGCTTGAAGTTGACCAGGTTCACGCCCATCGCCGAGGCGCCGATTTCATCCTCGCGGATCGCCATCCACGCGCGCCCCACCCGCGAATCCCGCAACCGGATGGAGACGAAGATGAGTGCCACGATCAGGACGATCGCAACATAATAATACGGAATCGAGTTGACCCCGAAATTATAGCCGAACAGCCGCGGCGCCTGAATGCCGTTGAGGCCCGCGGCACCGTTGGTGATCGGGTCCGCGTTCAGGAACACGATGGGCACGATCTCGCCGAAGCCCAGCGTCACGATGGCCAGATAGTCACCCCGCAGCCGCAGCGTCGGAAAGCCGAACAGCACGCCGAACAAGGCAGCGATCAGCGCTGCGAGCGGAATCGCGAGCCAGAAACTCAGCGTGAAATGCACCACATTGGCGCCGCCCATGCTGATCTCGTGCACCAGGCCCAGCGACTGGAACGGTACCCAGAAGCTAGACCAGTGCGGCATCACCTGGAAGGCGGTCAGCACGCCGTAGAGATAGGCGCCGATGGCAAAGAACGCCGCGTAGCCAAGATCGAGCAGGCCGGCGAAACCCACGACGATATTCAGCCCGAGCGCCAGCAGCGCATAGGCAATGGTGGTCGAGATCACATCGACATTGGCCTGGCCAGCGAGCCCCTGCAGGAACGGCACGCCGGTCAACGGCAGGGCGGGGAAGATCAGCAGCAGCACGAGCAGCAGCCCGAGGCCCACCGCCTGCCGGCGGTTGCTGGTCGGGGTGGGAGCCGTCATCGCCCCCGCGGTGGTGGTGCTCATGGGGCCTCGCTCAGGACTTGTTGGGCGCGACGCGCCCGAGCAGCCCCGCGGGGCGCAGCACGAGCACGATGACAAGGATGGAGAAGATCACGACCTCGGCCCAGTTCGTGGAGATGAACTGCGACGTCATCGTCTCGATGATGCCGATCAGCAGCCCGCCGAGCATGGCGCCCGGCACGTTGCCGATGCCACCCAGCACCGCCGCGGTGAAGGCGCGCAACCCCGCATCAAAGCCGATGTAGAAATTGGTGTATTCATAATACAGCCCGTAGATCACCGCCCCGGCGCCGGCCAGCGCGGAGCCGAGGAAAAACGCGGTCAGCACCACCCGATCCACGTCCACACCCATCATGCGCGCGGCCTCGGCGTCCTGCGCGGTCGCGCGCATCGCCTTGCCGAGCTTGGTTGCGTTCACGAAATAGGTCAGCCCGAGCATCAGCACCGCGGAGACCACCCAGATCAGCGGCTGCTCGACCTGCATCACCGCGTGGCCGATATGGAAGCGCATGTTGGGGATCGGGTTCGGAAAGTTGAACCCCTGGCCGCCGATGAACAGCAGCACGGAGTTGGACAGAATATAGGAGATGCCGATCGTGGTGATCATCTGCGCCGGCCCCTTCACCGAGCGCAGCCGGCGCAGGAAAAACCGTTCGATCCCCATGCCGACGCCGCCGCAGACGACCATGGTGACGAAGAACGTCACGACCAGGACGCCGACCAGCGGCAGGCCGGTCAGGATCACCGACTGCCCCACGATGCCGAACGCCTGCAGCGTGAACATCGCCACGAAGGTGCCGATCATGAAGACGCTGAAATGCGCGAAGTTGATCAGCTCCAGGATGCCGTAAACCATGGAGAAACCGAGAGCGAGCAGCGCGTACATCGCCCCCAGGGTCAATCCGTTGATGGATTGCTGAACGAAAAGGTCGAAACCCGTCATGCGGCCTGCCCTGAGTTGGGAACATAGAAAACCCGTCGTGGCCAGCTATCGCTCCCGGCCACGGCGGCGCATCGCGAAAAGCGGCCGCCCCCAATGGTTTTAGGGGCGGCCGTCACGTCGTTGGATCAGGCCTGCGGCGCGGTGCCGACGTAGACGTATTGCGACTCGTCGCTCACCGCCTTCTTGGGATTGCGCTTGATCTGGAAGACGGAGACGACGCGGCTCTTGATGTCGCCGTTGGCATCGAACGAGACCGGCCCCTGCAGCGTCGGCACCGTGATCGTCAGCAGCGTCGCGCGGATGTTGTTGCGGGTGATCGGCTTCTTCTCCGCCACCAACTGCTTCACCGCATGAACCAGCACCGTCGCCGCGTCATAGGAGGTGATCGCGTAGTCGTCCGGCACGATCTTGAAGCGCGAGATATAGCGCTGCGTGAACGCGCCGACCGCGTTGCTGCCGGCGAGATGCGGGCCGGCGATGGTGCAGTACCAGTTCTCGATGGCGGGAAAACCACCGGCCGTCAGGAAGTCCGCACCCTGGATGCCGTCGCCGCCGCCCTTATGGATGTTCGGCAGGATTTGATAGGACTGCTTCGCCAGCTTGGCACCTGCCTGGGTCACGCCGCCGTAGTACAGGCTGTCCGGGTTCAGCGATTTGATCTTGGTCAGGACCGCCGTGTAGTCCGGGTTCTTGGGGTCGAGCTTCTCGTGGCCGAGAACCGTGATCCCCTTCTTCTTCGCCTGACCCTCGAACGCGTTGGCGATGCCCACGCCATAGGCGCCGGAATCGTCGAGGATGAAGATCTTCTTGGCACCCAGCTTCTCGGCGAAGAAATTCGCCATCTCCGGACCCTGATACGCGTCCGTCGTGACCGTGCGGAAGAACACCGGTGCGTGATTGTCCGCCGGGCGGTAGATCGAGGCGAATTCCGGGGAGGTAATGGCGGGATTGGTCGCGGACGGCGTGATGGTCACCAAGTGACCGGCCGAGAGGATCGGGCTCATCGCCTCACCGACGCCCGACATCTGCGGGCCGACCGCGGCGACGATCGACGGGTCGGCGACCATCTTGCGCGCGTTGATCGCACCCTGTGCCGGGTCGTACTGGCCCGCCGTCGCGGTGCCGTCGTCGAACTTCTCGTAGGTGAACGTGACGCCCGGAACCGTCTTCAGCGTGTTCGCGTCCTCGAGTGCCAGGATCGCGCCGTCCACCACGCGAGCTGCGGAAGCTGCGTCGGCGCCGGTCAGCGAGGCATCAAGGCCGATCTTGACTGTCGTTGCCGCCTCGGCGGTGGAGACGACCCCGAACGAGGCCACGGCGGCAACGCCTGCGGCGGCCTTGAAGGTATGACGACGGGTCAGCATGCAGTGAGAACTCCCTGTTGAACTCTTGAGTGACGTTTCACGCCACGACTTGGGCACCATGGTGCGGTCATGATCAAAAGGCAAGCCTGCCTCCCGCCGGACGCGGGTGCCTCGGCACAAATTTCATCTTCCGTCGATAGATTACCGCGCGGCAAATCCCGTCGGTATGCATAGGTCATTGTAAATAAAATATTCCAGACGCCGCCCTCACGCTCGTGGCGCGACGCCCCCTGCCTGCGGGACGGCGGCCGAGGCGGCACCGCGGGTATCGTCGTCAACCCGCCGCCCATGCCTCGCTCGGCCGCTTCGTGATGCCCCAGCCCCGGCGGGAGGTTCAGGCCTGCGGGGCCTCGCCGATATAACGAAACTGCGCCACCACGTCGTTGACCGGCTTCGCCTTGTCGTGGCGGATCTGGAACACGGACACGACATGGCTCTTGATGTCGCCGTTGGCATCGAAGGCAACCGGCCCCTGCAGCGTCGGCACCGTGATCGTCAGCAGCGTCGCGCGGACGTTGTCGCGGGTGATCTTCTTCTTCTCCGCGACCAACTGCTTCACCGCCGCCACCAGGCAGGTGGCCGCGTCGTAGGACAGGATCGTCGAATCGTCCGGAAGCAGATGGAAGCGTGCCTCGTAGCGGCGGGTGAAGTCTGCGATCGCGTGGCTCTGCGTTCCGGCGAGGTGCGGGCCGGCGACCGTCGCGTACCACCCCTCCACCGCCGGGAAGCCGCCAGCGGCGAGGAACGAGGCACCATAGATGCCGTCGCCGCCGCCCTTCTTGATGTCTGGCACGATTTGATAGGATTGCTTCGCCAGTTTCGCCCCCGCCTGGGTCACGCCACCGTAGTAAAGGCTGTCCGGGTTCAGCGATTTGATCTTGGTCAGAACCGCCGTGTAGTCCGGGTTCTTGGGGTCGAGCTTCTCGTGGCCGAGGATCTGGATGCCCTTCTTCCTCGCCTCACCCTCGAATGAATTGGCGATGCCGACGCCATAGGCACCGGAATCGTCGAGGATGAAGATCTTCTTCGCACCCAGCTTCTCGGCGTAGAAATTCGCCATGTTCGGGCCCTGGTAGGCATCCGTCGTGACGGTGCGGAAATAGACCGGCGCATGGTTGTCCGCCGGGCGGTAGATCGAGGCGAATTTCGGGTCGGTGATGTCTGGCGCCGTCGATCCCGGCGTGATGGTCACCAGGTGGCCGGCCGAGAGGATCGGGCTCATCGCCTTGCCGACGCCCGACATCTGCGGCCCGACGGCGGCGACGATGGAGGGGTCGGCGATCATCTTGCGCGCGTTGGTCGCACCCTGCGCCGGGTCGTACTGGCCTGCCGTCGCGGTGCCGTCGTCGAACTTCGCCCAGGTGAAGGTGACACCGGGGACGGTCTTGTGCGCGTTCGCCTCCTCCAGCGCCAGGATCGCGCCGTCGGTGATGCGCAGCGCGGAGGCAGCGTCGGCGCCGGTGAGGGAGGCGTCGATGGCGATCTTGACGGTCTGTGCCGCCTCGGCCTTGGACGCGATCCCGAACGAGGCCACGGCGGTCACGCCGATGGCGGCCTGCAAACTATGACGACGAGTGAGCACGCGACGACCTCCCCGAATGTTACATGGCGTTTCCCCCGCCACCTTGGACCGCGCATAGGGCAGCGGCAAGCGGGCGCTTCATCCGTCCGGGCGGTGCAGCGCCGCCGCCAGCGTCGCCGGATCGTTGACGTTGAGGAACGGATCATCCGGCCCCGCCCATTCGACGCTGCTGCCGCCGAGTGCCGCGAGCAGCGCGCGCGCCGCCGCGCCGGCGGTGGTCGGCACCACGAGCGCCGCCGGCCGCCAGAGCGCCACCAGCGGATGCAGACGCCCGAACGACGCGGCACAGCAGGGCAGGCTCGCCGCCGCAAGCCGCGCCACCAGATCCCGCGGCAGAAGCGGCACGTCGCAGGGCACGGAAAGCAGCAGCGCGCCGGGATGCGCGTCGAGCGCCCAGCGCGCGCCCGCCAACAGCCCCGCGAGTGGGCCCGCGAACCGCCCCGGCGGCATCGGCGGCGCATCGGCCAGCACCGGCACGCCGAAGGCGGCGAAGCGTGTGGCGTCGCCATTGGCGCTGATCGCCACCGCCGCCACCTGCGGCACCACGCGCGAGAACACGTGCGCGATCAACGCCTGCCCGGCGAGCGGCACCATCGCCTTGTCGATGCCGCCCATCCGCCGCCCCTGCCCGCCGGCGAGGATCACCGCCACCACCGGGGTCGTCATGCGTCGTGGCGCCAGCGGCAACCTTCCCGCCGGGGTTGCCGCCCCGCCTGGCGCGCCCTACGAAGCGCCGGTTCGGACCGACCGGGCCAACCCCCGGGCCAACCCCAGGGCCGCCCTCCGGGAATCCGCCCGGGAATCCGCCCAAGGAAACTCAAGGAACCCCCATGTCCAAAATCATCCGCACTGAGCCCAACAAGATTCTTTCCAAGGCCGTCGAGTTCCATGGCTTCGTCTACCTCCAGGGCTGCACCGCCGCCGACCTCTCGAAGGATATCGCGGGGCAGACCAAGGAGGTGCTGGATTCGATCGATGCCATCCTCGAGGAGCACGGCACCGACAAGACCCGCCTCCTGCAGGCGCAGATCTGGCTCAAGGACATCCGTGACCGCGACGCGATGAACGCGCTGTGGTCGGCGTGGCTGCCGGCGGGCATGGCGCCGGCCCGTGCCTGCGTGCAGGCCAACATGGCGGACCCCCGCCACCTCGTCGAAATCATGGTGACCGCCTGCAAGTGACCGATTCTGTGGCGAATTGATCACAGGGGAAAGTGATCAATTCGCTACACCCCGGATTGCCAAACCCAAAATAGGATAGTTTCCCTGATAGATGGGGTTATCCACAAATGGGTTTGAACGAATGCGCATGGCAGACGCGCTTATTTGCGCTTTTCGGGTTGTCATCGAGCCTCGTCGCTTGTTACCGCCGAGACAGAATTCGTGAACTTCGGTGGAGCGGCAAATCAATGCGGGAGGCATGGCGTTCGGGCGCGGCGATGCTTGTGCTCACTCTCATGCCGGCCGCAGCCCTTGCCACGACGTCTGGCATGTCCGCCGGGCCCGTGAGCTTCATCCCTCCCTCACCTCCCGGCACCGTCGGCATGGCCGTGGCGTTCGTCCCGCCGGCGCCGCCGGCTCAGGCGCCGCAGATAGCGGCTGCCGTCGCGTTCCTGCCGCCCACGCCACCGGCCGCCGCGGCCGTGGGTTTCGTTCCGCCTGCCCCGCCCGCCCAGGTGCCGGGCCGGGTTGCCGACGCGGTCGGTGTCATCCCGCCCACGCCGCCGGCCCAGATGCCGGGCCAGGTCGCAGCCGCTGTCGGCTTCATCCCGCCCGCGCCGCCGGCGCAGACAACGGTTGCTTACCTTCCGCCGGCGCCGCCGGCCCAGGTGCCGGATCAGGTCGCCGCCTCCACGAGCTTCATCCCGCCGGTACCGCCGGCCTCCGCGCCGCAACTCACCGCCGCGGTGACCTCCATGCTACCGTTGCCGCCAGCGCCTCCGGTCGAGATGGCCGCTGCACGGCAAGGCGGCTTTGTCACCACGGTCAGCTTCATCCCGCCCGCACCACCCATCTCGGCATCGCCCGCCACCGTGGCGGCCGCTCAGCCCTTCGCCGTAGCGGTGAACTACGTTCCGCCGATGCCGCCTGCCCGCATCCCACAGGCCCGTCTTGCGACGGCCCAGCTCCCGAGAGCCGCGTCGCCGCCGGCCTATCGCACCGCTGTTTTCCATCCCCCGAAGCTGGTCAACTACCCGCGCTGGGAGTGGTGTGTGCCGTTCGCCCGCGACGTCTCCGGCATCAACGTGATGGGGAACGCCAAGGACTGGTGGTATGCCGCCGCAGGCCATTATGCCCGCGGGCATCAGCCGGAGCCCGGCAGCGTGCTGGATTTCGAGGGCATTCCCCGCATGCCGCTGGGCCATGTCTCGGTGGTGATGCGCGTCGTCAACAGCCGCGAGATCCTGGTGGAGCACGCCAATTGGGCCGGCCCCGGGTCTAATCACAGCGGCATCTCGCGCAACATTCCGGTGATCGACGTCTCGCCCAACAACGACTGGACCGAGGTGCGCGTTGGCCTCGGCCCGCGCTATCCCGGGCAGTACGGCAGCGTCTACCCGACCTATGGCTTCATCTATGATCGGCCGGATAACGGCGTGATCCTGGCGAACACGCCGGCCTCCGCCGCCGCCCGCCAGCCCGTCGAGGTGGCGGAGGCGCCGGCCGCGGCCCCCATCGCCGTCCACGCTCTGCACCATTCGCTGCTGGATCTCGGCGGCAAATAGGCCGGCGGGCTGCGGCAGGCACCAGCCGCTGGGTGACGCGGCTCACCGACGCCCGCGCAGCCGCGGGTCCATGACGTCGCGCAACCCGTCGCCCAGCAGGTTCAGCCCCAGCACCGCGATGACGATCGCGACTCCCGGCAGCACCGGCAGCATCGGGTCACTCCAGACATAGCTCTGCGAGTCCGCGAGCATCCGACCCCAGGAGGGTTGCGGCGGCTGCGCGCCCAGGCCGAGATAGGAAAGCCCGGCATCGGCCAGCACCGCGAGGGCGAACTGGATCGTCGCCTGCACCAGCAGGATCGGCGCGGCGTTGGGCAGCAGGTGCCGCCACGCGATGCCGCCCCAACGTGCCCCCACCGCGCGGGCCGCGAGCACGAAATCGCGCGTCAGCAGCGACAGCACGGCGCCACGCGTCAGCCGCGCAAACACGGGGATATTGAAAATGCCGATCGCCAGCATGGCGTTCACCGCTCCCGGCCCGCGCAGCGCCGTGATCATCACCGCCGTCAGCAGCGCCGGAAACGCGAAGGTGAGGTCCGCGAGGCGCATCACCGCCATATCCGCCCAGCCGCCGGCCACCGCGGCCAGCACGCCCAGCGGAATGCCGAGCCCGGCCCCGACCGCGACGGCGATCACCGCCACGAACAGCGAGGTCGAGGCTCCGGCCATGAGCTGCGTCAGTTCGTCGCGGCCGAAATTATCTGTCCCCAGCCAGTGCGCGGCCGAGGGCGGCGCGAGCCGGTGCAGGATGTCGATGGCGAGCGGCGGATACGGTGTCCATAACCGCGCCAGCACCGCGATGGCGACCACGACGCCGGTCAGCACGGCGCCCACGCGCAGGTTGCGCGGCAGGGTCATGCGGGTGTGCTCATGCCCGCCCCCTCACGCCGGCCCATCCAGCGAAATCCGCGGGTCGATCGCGGCATAGGCCAGGTCCACCACCGCGTTGACCACGATCACACTGCCGGTCAGCAGCAGCACGATGTCCTGCACCGTGATCAGATCCCGCCCGGCGATCGCCTGGAACAGCAGCCGCCCCAGCCCTGGCAGGGTGAACACATTCTCCACCACCACCGTCCCGGCCAGGAGATAGGAGAACTGAAAGCCCATGATCGTCACCACGGGAATGAGCGCGTTGGGCAGCGCATGCCGCCAGATCGCAGCGTGTGCGGCCAGACCCTTCGCCCGCGCGGTGCGGACATAGTCCTCGCCCGCCGCCTCGATCACCGCCGATCGCGTGACCCGCGCCAGAATCGCCGCCTGCGGCAGCGCCAGCGCCACCGCCGGCATCAGCAGTGTGGCGAGCGCCGGTCCCACGCCATGCGACCATCCGGCGAACCCGGTCGCCGGCAGCCAGGCGAGCTTCACCGCGAAAACCAGGATCAGCAGCAGGCCGAGCCAGAAATTAGGCACCGCGACGCCAAGCTGGGCGGCCCCCATCAGCGCGGCATCCAGTCCCCCGCCCCGCCGCGCCGCGGCAACCACCCCCACGGGAATGGCGATCGCCACCGACAGCAGGATCGCCATCCCCGCGAGCGGCAGCGTCACCCCGAGCCGGGCCGCGATCAGCCCCGCGACCGGCGTGCGGTAGGTGTAGGAAATGCCGAAATCGCCATGCAGCATCCCGCCGATCCAGCGCAGATATTGCTGCCACAGCGGCAGATCGAGCCCCATCTGGTGGCGCAGTGCCGCAAGCGTCGCCCGCGTCGCCCCGGTTCCCAGCATCAGCAGCGCCGGGTCACCGGGCAGCACATTCATCACCGTGAACACGACGACGGATGCCGCGGCCAGCATCGCCACCAGCCCCAGGAGCCGCCGCAGCAGGAACCGGGTCACATCGCGACCGGCGGCCGCGCGCCCGTGGCCGCCATTTCGCCCGCCCCTATTTCGCCCAGTGCATCTGGCTCACGATATCGACGGTGATCAGCGCGTTCTTCCACAGGCCGCGCAGCCCCGCGTTCCACACGCCGATCTTGGGCAGCGCGCAGAGGAAGATATTCGGCTCGTCCTGCGCCAGCTTGCGCTGCAGGTCGCCCCACAGCCGGAGCTGTTCGCGGGGGTCGGTTGCCGCCTGATACTTCGCATAAAGCGCGTCATAGGCCGCGTTGTGATAGTTCCAGTAATAATGCGGGTTGGCATACTGGTAGAGGTCGCGCGGTTCCACATGCGCAATGATCGTCGCCTGATAATCCTGGTGCGTGAACGCCTGGGAAAGCCATTGCGCCCATTCCACATCGACCAGCTTCACCTTGATGCCGACCTGCGCCAGCATCGCCTGGATCACCTCGCCGCCGCGCCGCGCATAGGCCGGTGGCGGCAGCAGCATGGTCATCGAGAACCCGTGCGGATAGCCGGCCTGCGCGAGCAGCTTGCGCGCCATCGCCGGGTTATAGGGATAGGTGCCGGCGAGATCGACGTAGCCGGCATCGCCGGGCACGTCATGGCTGCCGATCGGCACGCCATAGCCGCCGAGCACGGCCTGGTTATAGGCGTTGCGGTCGATCGCGTAGGCCATCGCCCGGCGCACCAGCAGGTTGTCGAACGGCTTCTTGGCTTCGTTCAGCGAGACGATGATCTTGCCGCTGGTGGTGCCGATCTCGACATGCAGCTTCTTGTCGGAGCGCAGCCGTGCCACCGCCTCCGGTGCGGGGAACAGCGTGAACGCGTCGAGGTTGCCGGCCAGCATCGCTGCCGTCGCCGCCGCGGGGTCGGCGATGAAGCGGAATGTCGCGGTGGCGATCGGCGGCGCCTTGCCGGTGTAGCGGGGGTTGCGCACCAGCGTCACGTGATCGCCCTTCACCCACTGCCCGAGCGCGTAGGGGCCGGTGCCCACTGGCTTGGTGGCGTTGGTCGCGGCTGATTTCGGCGCCACGATCACGGCGGCGGGCATCGCCATGCCGAACAGGAAGCTCGCGGTCGGCTGCTTGAGTGTCACCACCACCGCTGTCTGGTCCGGGCAGGCAACGCTCGTGATCGGCGCGAACAGCGCCTTCTGCGGGTTGGTACTCTTCGGTCCGCGCGCCCGGTCGAGGCTGAACTTCACGGTGTCGCAGTCGAGCTTCTCGCCGTCGCTGAACACCACGCCCTTGGCGAGGTGAAACGTATAGGTCCGCCCATCCGCCGAGATGTGCCACGAGGTCGCGAGCGACGGCACGACCTGCCCCGCCGCGTCGATCTGCGTCAGCCCCTGGAAGATGTTCTGATACGTCACCTCGCCGATCGCCGCCGCGGCGCCCGCGGTCGGGTCGAGGATTGGCGGCTCCAGCGTCATGCCGATGCTGATGCTGTCCCTTCCCCCACCCTTGGCCTGCGCGACGCCGCCCGTGAAAGGCAGGGTCGCAAGCGCCAGGGCAACAACCGAGGCCGCCAGAGTAGGGGTGACGATGCGCATGAAACCCTCCGTTTGCATCACTGCATCAGCACCGCGCGACCCGGTCAAGCGCGCGACGGTGACCACATCGCCGCGGTGCGCCTCGCTACTCCCCCGAGGCCTGCGGCAACTTGGCCTCGACGACGCTGGCCCAGAGCTCGATGCCGTGCGGGATCGCGGCGTCGTTGAAGTTATAGAGGTGGTTGTGCACCTCCGCACCCGGCCCGTTGCCGAGATTGACGAAGGCGCCGGGGACTTTTTCGAGCATGAACGAGAAATCCTCGCTCGCCATGGTCTGCGGACCCGCCGCTTCCACACGCTCCGCGCCGGCGACCTTCGCCGCGGCACCGACCATTGCCTCGGTCTCGCGCGGATCGTTCACCAGCGGCGCGAACAGCACGCGGAAATCCACCTCCGCCTTGGCGCCGAACCCGGAAGCCACGCCCTCGGCGAGGCGGCGCATCTCGGCCTCGACCAGCGCCATCGTCTCGCGCTTCATCGTGCGCACCGTGCCGCGCAGCGCCGCGGTTTCCGGAATGACGTTATAGGCCTCGCCGGCCGCGATCCGGGTGACGCTCAAGACCGCGGTGTCGATCGCGGGAACCCGCCGCGCCACGATCGACTGCAGCGCCGAGACGAGCTGCGCCGCGACGACGACGGGGTCGATCCCCGATTCCGGGCGCGCGCCATGCGCGCCACGGCCGGTGATCGCGATGTCGAAGAAGGCGCCGCCGGCCATCTGGGTGCCGGGCCGGATGGAGAATCGCCCGACCTCCAGGCCCGGGCGGTTATGCATGCCAAAGACCGCGTCGCAGGGAAATTTCTCGAACAATCCGTCCGCGATCATGGCGCTCGCACCGCCCAGACCCTCCTCCGCCGGCTGGAAGATGAAGTTCACGGTGCCGGAAAACCCGCCGTGCTCGGCGAGGTATTTCGCCGCCCCCAGCAGCATCGCGGTGTGCCCGTCATGGCCGCAGGCATGCATCACGCCCGGGTTGGTCGAGGCATAGGCCAGCCCCGTCGCCTCCTCGATCGGCAGCGCGTCCATGTCCGCCCGCAGCCCGATGCGGCCATGCCCGTTGCCTCGCCGCAGCACGCCGACGACGCCGGTCTTGCCGATGCCGGTATGCACCTCGATGCCCCAGCCGCGCAGCTTCTCCGCGACCAGTGCCGAGGTCCGCGTCTCCGTCATCCCCAGCTCGGGATGCGCATGGATATCGCGGCGGATCTCGGTGATCTCAGGGGCGATGGCGGTAATCGCGTCACGGTCGGCCATGTCTGTCCATCCATTCCAGTGTGTTCGCAGCATCCAGCGAAGGCGCGCGCCCTGCAATCCTCGGCCGCCCGCCATTGATGGTCATCGGCAGCGCGGTGAGGCGAAAATCCTCGCCGGGCACGTCCTGTTGCATCGCCAGCGCCGCCACCTGGGGCTGCGCCAGGGCCTCGGGCAGCGTGTGGATCGGCGAGACCGGCACGCCGGCGCGCGTCAGTTCCGCGAGCCAGTGCGCGCGCGGCCTGGCCGCCAGCGCCGGCACGATCTCGGCGAACAGCGCAGCCTTGTTGGTCAGCCGCGCCCGGTTGGTGGCAAAACGGGCGTCGAGTGCGAGGTCGCCGCGCCCGAGCACGTCGGCGAGGCGGGCAAAAAGCCGGTCATTGCCGGCGCAGATCAGCAGCTCGCCATCCGCGGTGTCGAACGCCTCGTAGGGCACCAGCGCGGGGTGGCCCGAGCGATGACGCTCCGGCAGTGCGCCCTCGCCGAGCAGCGCATCGGCCTTCTGCCCCGCCCACATCAGCGCCGTTTCCAGCAGCGAGGTGCGCACGATGCCGCCGCGCCCCGTCGTCTCGCGCTGGCGCAGCAGCGAGAGAATGCCGATCACCAGCCACATCGCGCTGCCCTGATCGCACAGCGAGGCGGCGGAGCGGATCGGCGGATCATCCTCGCCGCCATTCAGCGAGGAGAGGCCGGACCAGGCCTGGATCAACGGCTCGTAGCCCGGCGAGGCGGCCATCGGCCCCACCGCGCCGAACGCCGAGATTTCGCCGTAGATCAGCCGGGGGTAACGCGCCGTCAGACTCTCGGCATCGCACCCGATCGCGGCCGCGACCCCGGGCCGGAGGTTGTGCAGGAACACGTCGGCCCCCGCCACCAGCGCCTCCAGCGCCGCGCGCCCGGCCTCGCTCCTGAGGTCGAGCGCCGCCGAGCGCTTGCCGCGGTTCATCACCTGGAAGGTCAGGCTGTCGCCGTGGCGGAATGCCTGGCCCATACGCCGTGCGTCGTCACCGCCGTCCGGCCGTTCCACCTTGATCACGTCGGCGCCGAGATCGGCCAGGATCGCGCCGGCGAACGGCCCGGCCAGCACCTGCCCCAGCTCCAGCACCCGCAGCCCCGCCAGCACACCGCAACGCGACTCACCCAAGCGTTTTGCGGCGCCACGCACCGCCCCCTATGCTCGCGCGCAACCTGCGCCGGCCCCAGGCTTCCGACAAGGCCGCCGCCAACCTCGCGTGGACGATGACACTCATCGGCATTTTCGACCTGTTCCGCATTGGCCTCGGTCCATCGTCTTCGCACACGGTCGGCCCGATGCGCGCCGCTGATCGCTTCATGGCCCAGTTCGATGCCGCGGGCCTGGCCGCGCCGCCGGCCCGCGTCGCGGTGACGCTCTTTGGCTCGCTGGCCTGGACCGGCCAGGGCCACGGCACCCACGCGGCACTGCTGGCGGGGCTCGCCGGCGCGGACCCGGCCACGGCCGATCCGCAGGCCGTCCGCACGGCCCCCGCACGCTGGGAAGAGTCCGGCCGTACGGTGTTGCGTCCCGGCTCGCGGTTTGCTGACACACGCTCTGCTGGCATGCGATTTGCGACCACCATCGAGATGGACCGCAAGACCAGGCCCGGTCGACATCCCAACGCGATGCGCTTCGCCGCCTTTGATGCCTCCGGACGCAAGCTCGCGGAGGAACGCTGGTATTCCATCGGTGGCGGCTTCATCGAGCGCGACGGCGAGACGGCGGCCGAGGCGGCGACCACCACCCTGCCGCATGGCTTCGCCAACGCCGCCGAGCTGCTGGAGGCGGCACGGCGGACCGGATTTTCCATCGCCCAGCTCCAGCTCGCCAACGAGACCGCGCTGCGGCCAGAGCGCGAGGTGCGCGGCCACGCCGCGGCGATCGCCGCCGCCATGGAGGACTGCATCGATGCCGGCCTCGCGGGTGCGGGCGATCTGCCGGGCGGCCTCAACGTGCGCCGCCGCGCGCCGATGCTGGCCGCGCGGGTCGAGGACGCCAGGCGGCGGAATGTCCGCCGCCCCAACGAGATGGCCGACCACGCGAGTCTTTGGGCGATCGCCGTGAACGAGGAGAACGCGGCGGGCGGGCGCGTCGTCACCGCGCCGACCAACGGTGCCGCCGGCGTCATCCCGGCGACACTACGGACCTGGCGGCGCTTCTATGCCGAGGACGAAGCCGCGCCCGCCGATGATTTCCTGCTCGCCGCCGCCGCGATCGGCGCCATCGCCAAGCGCAACGCCTCAATCTCCGGCGCCGAGGTCGGCTGCCAGGGCGAGGTCGGCGTCGCCTGTGCCATGGCCGCGGCCGGGCTGGCGCAGGTTCTCGGCGGCACGCCGGCGCAGGTGGAGAACGCCGCCGAGATCGGGCTTGAGCACCATCTCGGGATGACCTGCGACCCGATCGGCGGGCTGGTCCAGATCCCGTGCATCGAGCGCAATGCCATGGGCGCGGTGAAGGCCATCGCCGCTGCCTCGCTGGCGCTGGCCGGCGATGGCACGCACAAGGTCAGTCTCGACGCCGCCATCGCCACGATGCGCCAGACCGGGCTCGACATGCGGGCCGAATACAAGGAAACCGCGCGCGGCGGCCTCGCCGTCCACGTGACGGAGTGCTGATCATTCGCTATCCGTAACGAGGCCCCATGGCATCCCGCACCATCGTCGTCCAGCCCTTCGACCTCGTCATCATCGGCGCCACCGGCGACCTCGCGCGGCGCAAGCTGCTGCCGGCGCTGTTCGAGCGCGATCGCGCCGGCCAGATCCCGCCGGAGGCGCGCATCATCGGTGCCGCCCGCCGCGCCATCGACGTGGCCGCCTTCCGCACCGACGCCCAGGAAGCGATCGCCCAGGCCCGTCCGACGCCGGAGGAATCCGCCCGCTTCCTGGCACGCCTCGCCTATGTCCACCTCGACGCCACCGGCGAGGCAGGCTGGTCCGATCTCGCAACGCTCCTGGGTCAGAGCAAGGCGATCCGCGTCTTCTACCTCGCGACCGGCCCCGAGCTGTTCGCGCCGCTCTGCCAGGGCATCGCCCGCCACGGCCTCGCCGCGAATGCCCGTGTCGTCGTGGAAAAACCCATCGGTCGCGATCTCGATTCCGCGATGGCGGTTAACGCCGCGATCGGCTCGGTGTTTCCCGAAAGCGCCATCTACAGGATCGATCATTATCTCGGTAAGGAAACGGTCCAGAACCTGATGGCACTGCGCTTCGCCAACGCACTGCTGGAGCCGGTTTGGAACTCCGCCCATATCGACCACGTGCAGATCACGGTCTCGGAGACGCTCGGCGTCGAGGGTCGCGCCGGCTACTACGACCATGCCGGCGCGCTGCGCGACATGGTGCAGAACCACATGCTTCAGCTGCTCTGCCTCACCGCCATGGAGCCGCCGACCTCGCTCGACGCGGACGCGGTACGCGACGAGAAGCTCAAGGTGCTGAAGGCCCTCGTGCCGCTCGACGCGGCCGGTGTGGCGGAGCGCAGTGTGCGCGGCCAGTACCGCGCCGGCGCGGGCGACGGTGGCCCGGTTCCCGGCTATCGCGAGGAGGTCGGCGGCGAGACCCGCACCGAGACCTTCGTTGCGATCCACGCAGAGATCGCCAACTGGCGCTGGGCCGGGGTGCCGTTCTTCCTGCGCACCGGCAAGCGCCTGCCGCAGCGCCTGTCCGAAATCGTCGTCGCCTTCCGCCCGGTGCCACACAACGCCTTCGGCACCGCCGCGGGCCCGGTACGCCCGAACCGGCTCGCCATCCGCCTGCAACCCGACGAGAGCATCGACCTCTGGCTGATGATCAAGGACCCCGGGCCGGGCGGCATGCGGCTGCGCCAGGTGGCGCTCAACATGTCGTTCGACCGCGCCTTCGGCGTGCGCAACCCCGACGCCTATGAGCGGCTGCTGATGGATGTGGTGCGCGGCAACCAGACGCTATTCATGCGCCGCGACGAGGTGGAGGCTGCCTGGCACTGGGTCGACCCGATCCTCGCCGGCTGGGATGCCTCGGGCGAGGCACCGCGCCCCTACACCGCCGGCACCTGGGGCCCGGCCGCCTCCGTGGCGCTGATCGAGCGCAGCGGCCGCACCTGGTTCGATGACGGAACGGAAACCCCGGCCGCCACCGATGGCTGAAATCGACGCGGTCATTCGGCCGACGATGGATTTCGACCCCGCCCTCGCCGACGGCCAGCCCGTCCCCCGCCGCTATTGGGCGATCACCACGATCGGCCTCGGCCTCTGCATGGCGGTGCTGGACAGCTCCATCGCCAATGTGGCGCTACCCACCATCGCGCATGATCTCGGCGTCTCGCCGTCGGATTCCATCTGGGTGGTCAACGCCTATCAGCTGGCCGTCACCGTCACGCTGCTGCCGCTTGCCGCACTGGGCGAGATCATCGGCTACGAGCGCGTCTACAAGGCCGGTCTCGCCGCCTTCACCCTCGCATCCCTGGGCTGCGCGGCATCGAGTTCACTGACCACGCTGACCATCGCACGCATCGTCCAGGGCCTGGGTGCGGCGGGTATCATGAGCGTCAACATGGCCGTGACGCGCTTCATCTATCCCCGCCGCCTGCTTGGCGCCGGCGTTGGCATTAACGCCACCGTCGCCTCGATCGCCTCGGCCCTCGGCCCCACCATCGCCTCCGCCATTCTCTCGGTGGCGAACTGGCCGGCGCTGTTCGCCGTCAATGTGCCGATCGGCATCGCAGCGGTGCTGGTTGCGCGCCGATCCCTGCCACAATGCCCGCGCAACAAGCACCGCTTCGACGTGATCAGCGCCATTCTCAGCGCGCTCACCTTCGGCCTGCTCATCATCGGCATCGGCGCGCTGGGTCATAACCAGGGCATCGTCGCCGTGCTTGGCGCCTTCGCCGTCATGGCGGTGAGCGGCTGGGCGCTGGCCCGCCGCCAGCTCGGCCAGGCCTCGCCGCTGCTGCCGATCGATCTGCTGGCGCTGCCGGTGTTTCGCATGTCGGTGGTCGCCAGCCTGTTCTCCTTCGCCGGGCAGACCGCAGCACTCGTCTCCCTGCCTTTCTTCTTTCAGGGCCCGCTTGGCCGCAGCCAGGTGGAAACCGGGTTTCTGATGACACCATGGCCGCTCGCGGTCGCCATCGTGGCGCCGATCGCCGGGCGCCTGTCGGATCGGATGTCGGCCGCCAAGATGGGTGCGATCGGCGAGGCGCTGCTGGCACTCGGCCTGCTCGCGCTTGCCGTTATGCCGGCCCATGTTTCGGTCGCCAATCTGACCTGGCGGATGGCGCTGTGCGGCATTGGCTTCGGCATGTTCAACTCGCCCAACAACCGCACCATGATCGCTGCCGCACCCCCGTCCCGCTCAGGCGGCGCGTCGGGCATGCAGTCCACCACGCGCCTGCTCGGCCAGACCCTCGGTGCCGTCACCGTGGCGCTGATCTATGGTCTGTTCCCGCACGCCGGCACCCGCCCGGTGCTGCTGGTCAGCGTCGCGTTCTGCATCGTCTCCAGCGTCGCCAGTATCGCCCGCATCTTCTGAGGACCGTATCGTCCGAGGCCCACATCTCCCGAGGCCCCCCTCTTCCAAGGTATTTCGTATGCCCAACGATCGCGATCCCGCCCGGATCACGGCGCCGGAAACGGAACGGGCGCCGCGCCCAAGCTGCGGCGAGCTTTTCGCCGGGTTCTTTTCGATCGGCATTTCGGGCTTCGGCGGCGTTCTGCCCTGGGCACGACGCATGATCGTGGAGCGGGGGCTGGCTCACGGGCGCGGAGTTCACCGACATGCTGGCGCTCTGCCAGTTCCTGCCCGGCCCCAACATCATCAATCTCTCGGTGGTGCTGGGCTCGCGCTTCCGCGGTCTGCGGGGTTCGCTGGCGGCCGTTGCCGGCCTGCTTTCGGCGCCACTGGTCATCGTCAGTATCCTCGGCGCCGCCTATGGCCGTTTTCAGCACGACCCGGCCGTGGCGCGCACGATCGCGGCCGTCGCGGCCGCGGCCTCGGGCCTGATCCTCTCGATGGCCGTCAAGATCACCCGCCCGATGCTGCGCGACCCGCGCGCCATCCCCGTCGCCGTTCTCGCCTGCGCGGGGTTCGCGCTTGCCCATCTCTCGCTGCTGCTGACCATGGTCATCACCGTGCCGCTCGGCCTGCTGCTGGCGCGGCCGCGATGATCCACAGCCTGCTGGCCCTCGCCGGCATCTTCGGCGAGCTTTCCCTTCTTGCGGTGGGCGGCGGCAACACGGTGCTGCCGGAGATGCAGCGCCAGGTGGTCGAGGTGCACCGCTGGATGAGCGGCGGGGATTTCGCGGCCTTGTTCGCCCTCGCCCAGGCCTCGCCGGGCCCGAACATGCTCGTCGCCACCCTGATCGGCTGGCGCGTCGCCGGCGGCGCGGGCGCGATCGTCGCGACGCTGGGGCTGATCGTCCCCTCGTCGATCCTCAGCTACGCGGTGGGCGGGCTGTGGACCCGCTTTCGCGACCGTGCCTGGCGCAAGCGGGTGCAGGCCGGCATCTCGCCGGTGACGGTCGGCCTGATCATGGCTGCCGCGATCATGCTGAGTGAGGCGACGTCACGCTCGGTCGCCGATATCCTCTGCACCCTGGCCGTTGCTGTCGTTGCGACCACGACACGGCTCAACCCGCTCTGGCTGCTCGCCGCAGCCGCCGTGCTCGGCGCCATCGGGATCATCTAGCCATCGTGCAGACACCGCCAGCGGCGGGCGCTCGCGCGCCGCGAGCGAGCCTGGCGACGACGCGCCCGGTGTGGGCCCGCCCGCCGGCAGCCACAGGGTGAGCCGCTGCCGCCAGAGCGAGGACGCGATCAGCATCCGGGATGCCCTGCCGGGCAGGCATGCGGCGCAGGGCGCGGCGCGGGGGCCGGGCGCGGCGGTGGCGGCGGGTGGTACACTTGCGGCCGGGGCTGCGGCTGCGGGTGATACTGCGGCTGAGGCTGCGGGTGGTACTGCGGCTGTGGCTGCGGATGATATTGCAGCTGCGGCTGCGGGCGGACCTGCGGCTGAGGCTGCGGATGATACTGCGGCTGCGGCTGCGGGCGGACCTGCGGCTGAGGCTGCGGATGATACTGCGGCTGCGGCTGCGGGCGGACCTGCGGCTGAGGCTGCGGATGATACTGCGGCTGCGGCTGCGGGCGGACCTGCGGCTGGGCGTGAGGCTGTGGCGCCACCGGCCGCAGCGACGGCAGAGCTCCCTGCGGATGCGGCGCTATGGCCGGGCCCGGAGCACCCGGATGCGGCACCTGCGCGGGCGCAAGCGTCCGTTGCGCGCCCGTTTGCGGTGCCGGACGCTGCGGTGCCGGACGCTGCGGTATCGGCGCGTTGGATGCCGGCGGGTGCGGCACCTGCGGTCCGCGTGCCGGCGCACCGGCCACCGGCTGGCCCGGAGCGTGCGGGGGCAGCGGCATCGGTGGATGCTGCGCGGCCGGGAACGCTCGGGCCGGCGGCGCGCCGGGCCCGCCATGCGGCCCGTTGGTCACTGGCCCATTGGTCGGCGGCCTGGTGATCAGCGGATGCAGCACCGGCGCGCCACCGCGCGGGCGCAGCGGCACCGGCGCACCCACCGGTATCGGGCGCACCATCGGCCCGGGTGCCACGCGCTGGGGCGGCACCGGCGCCATGCCGAACCGCCTCGCCTCGCTCGGTGAAAGCCCCATCGTCGCCGGCGTCGGGCGCATCGGCGAGGCGATCAGCGGTCGCGCCGCCGCGAATTGCGCCGGCGGCACATGCTGAAGGTTGCGCCCCACCTGTCGCGAGCCGACCATCACACGCCCCGGCACCACCGTCACCGCGTTATGGTTGACGAACCGGTTGACCGTCGTCGTGTTGTAGACGTTGGTGACGTTGATCCGGTTGATGTTGCGCACGTTCACGATGTTGACCTCGCGGATGTAGCGCGGGCTTGCGTGATACCACGGGTGATACGGCTCGAACGGCGCGAGAGGCACCCAGCCCACCGGCTGCCCGATGCCGATCGAAACACCCACGCCGCCGATGCCGAAGAAGGCGACCAGCGCCGGCGCGTAGATCGGCGGTGCGACCAGCACCGGCGCGCCCGGCACCACCGGCACCCAGCCCCAGCGCCCGCCGACGACCAGCCAGCGCCCGTAATGGAACGGCGCGAACCCCCACGGCGCGTCATCCACCCAGGTCCAGCCCCACGGCGCCACCCAGGCCCAATGCCCTTCCCGGTACGGCACCCAGGAGGACGCGACCGGCGGATACCAGACCGCACCATATTGCGGCGTGTTCTGCCAGGTGCCGGTATCGGCCAGCTCGTCGCCACCGGTCATCTGGGCCACCACCGGCGGCGGTGCGACCCCGGCGGGCGGTGGCGGCGGCGTCTCGGCGGCGATCTGCGCGGTAAGGAACGGGTCCTGCTGCGCCGGCCCCACGGCGGCGGCGAACTGGCTGTCGCCGGTGATGGTGGCGGTCTGTCCCTGCTGCACGACGGCGGAAACGCCGGTGCCATAAAGCTGTGCCGCACCCTGCAGCACCGTCACGCGCGTCGGCGTCGCCTGGTCGCCGGCCGCGATCTCATAGACACCATCCTGGCCGATGGTGACGTTGCCGCGCGGTGTGGCGACCGAAACCTCGTCGCCCGACTGCATGCCGCGCATGTGCAGGAAGATCGTCCCCTGCGGCACCGTCACCACGAGCCGGTGCTGGTCCAGCGTGCCGATGTCCAGCTCCGTGCCCTGATCCATCGCGATCCGGTTGCCGGCGAACACCACCGAGGCGCCGGCACCCGGCTGGGTCCACAGCGCGTTGCCTGAGGTGATGGGATAGTTTGGGTCCGCCGGCTGCCAGGTCGATTCACTGGCGGTGTGGAACGAGACGGTCCCGCTCACCCGCGTCAACTGCCCGGCGATCGTCGGCGGATTGGTGGCGGCGGCGGGGCCGTTCGATTCACCCTGCGCCATGGCGATGCCGGGCACGCCGGCCAGCGGCAGCAGCACGCCCAGCAGCGCCGCAAGCCCCAGCGATACGCGCCGCTTAAGTCCCAGGTGGCGCGAAACGGTCGCTTGCCTCGGCATTGTCTCATCCTCCGACGTCAGGCGGAAAGGAATTGACCGCCATCGTGGCGAATTCGCGTCCGCCGTGTTGCGAAGCGTTGCCGAGCGCGATGAAACTTTCGTCACCGCCGGCTGAGCGCGGCACCAAGCTTCCGCCGCAATCCGCTGCCAGTTTGGGATTCAGCGAAGGGAGACCATGCATGTCCCGAAAATCCGCCGCGACGGTCCTGGCCCTGCTCGCCGCTCTGACCCTCGGCGGCTGCGTCTACGGGCCCGGCTACGGCTATGGTTATGGTTATGGAGGCCCCGCTTATGTCGGCCCGGCGGTCGTCGTCCGCCCCGGTTGGGGGTGGTGGGGCTGGCACGGCGGCGGCTGGCACGGGGACGGCGGTTGGCACCATTAGCCGCCGCCGGTAGCCATCGCCGGGGAGCGTGACAGCGGCTGCGCGGCAAGCGCCTTGGCACCGCCTGGACGCTCAATATTTCGGACGCCTGCCTGAAATTCGGCCTGGAATTCGCCGGCAGTGACGATTTTTTCGAGGCCCGCGGGCTCCGCTGACGGGCGCACCCATCGATCTTATTCCGCACGCCAATGAGACGCGGCGTGGTGCCGTCCTCGCGGCGTGGAAGCGGCGTTTTTGGCCGGTTTTTTGCCTCGTCGCGGTTGGCAATGGGCACCGGAGTCCTCTATGAGTCGCCGATGGTCGGTTTACCCCAGTCCGAAAGCAACGATCCGGCGCCGGATCTGGCGTTATGCCGCTGGCGTTGCTCACCCAGGCGTTGATGCCGCTCTTTGGTCTTTCTGGTTTAATTTTCTCGCTGCAGATGATGGTTTTATCTTGAGTTTTTTGGGTTTTATTTCTCGCCGCCTGCACGGTTGCTGTCAGCAGCAAGAACGGATGCAACGCATGATGATGGCTTCGGCACCCAGACATCCGGGACAAGGCGGCTTGGCAGGAGTGTGGTGCGCTCGTGACTGACGCCAAGGCCATTGCCATCGTCGGCGCCGCCTGCCGGCTGCCTGGCGCGCCGGGGGTCGAGGCTTTCGGCGACCTGCTCTGGGCCGGCCGCGATGCGATCGGCGAGGTGCCGGACGACCGCTGGTCGAAGCCGCGGTTTTTTCATCCGCAGCCGGGCCAGCCCGGCAAGACCTATACGTTTGCCGCCGGCTGCCTGCCGGATATCTGGGGTTTCGACAACGAGTTCTTCGGCGTCTCCCCGCGCGAGGCGGCGAGCATCGACCCGCAGCAGCGCCTGCTGCTGGAACTGGCCTACGAGGCGATGGAGAATGCCGGCATGGCGCCGTCCCGCCTCGCTGGGACCGCGACCGGCGTCTATGTCGGCGGTTCGTCCTGGGATTTCGCGGCGCAGTCCTTTGCCGACGCGGCAGCCCTCGACACCTATGCGATGCAGGGGGCCGCACTTTCCTCGCTCGCCAACCGCGTTTCCTACCTGTTCAATCTCGCCGGCCCGAGCCTGACCGTCGATACCGCGTGCTCGTCTTCCCTGGTCGGCCTGCATCTTGCCTGCGAGGCGCTGCGCCGCGGCGAGATCGGTTGCGCGCTGGTCGGCGGCGTCAACCTGCTGATCACGCCGCAATCCTTCGTCGGCTTCGCGCGTGCCACCATGCTCTCGCCCAACGGGCGCTGCCGGCCGTTCGACGCCGCCGCGGACGGCTATGTCCGCAGCGAGGGCGGCGTGATGCTGATGCTCAAGCCGCTGGCGCAGGCGCTGGCGGATGGCGACGCCGTGCTCGGCGTGATCCATGCCAGCGGCATCAACCAGGATGGGCGGACCAACGGCTTCTCGCTGCCCAGCCGCGATGCCCAGGCGGCGCTGCTGCGGCGCGTCTATGACGAGGCCGGAATCGACCCCGACGCGCTCTGCTATTTCGAGGCGCATGGCACCGGCACCGCGGCCGGCGACCCGATCGAGGCCAGTGCCATCGGTGAATCGCTGGGGCGTCGCCGGCGCGAGAAGCTGCCGATCGGCTCCGTGAAGTCGAATATCGGCCATCTGGAACCGGCCAGCGGGCTTGCCGGCGTGCTGAAAATGCTGCTGGCCTTCCGCCGCGGCACGCTGCCGCCCTCGCTGAACTTTGTCACACCCAACCCGCATATCGCCTTCGACGCGCTGAACCTGGAGGTGGTGACGGCGATCCGTCCGCTGCGGCCGGGCCCCGCCGGCGTGCTGGCCGGGGTGAATTCGTTCGGCTTCGGCGGCACCAACGCGCATGCGCTGCTGGCAGCACCACCGCCCACCGCGGCAACGACGACGGAGGCGGCGGAGGCGGCGTCCGGCGCGACACCGCTGCTGCTGTCGGCACGGAGCACCGAGGCGCTGCGGGCGCTGGCCGCCGCCTGGCGCCAGCGGCTCGCCGACCCTGACGCGACCGAGGCCGAGTTGCCGGCGCTGCTGCGCGGCGCGGCGCACGGGCGCGACCACCATATCCAGCGGCTGGCCGTCGCCGGCGGCAGCATCAGCGACATCGTCTCCCGTCTCGATGCTTTCCTTGCCGACGAGCAGGCGCCGGGCGTGGCTGTGGGCCAGGCGGAACGCGGTGCGCTCGCCTTCGTCTTTTCGGGCAACGGCAGCCAGTGGGCTGGCATGGGGCGCGAGGCGCTGGCGCTCAGCCCGGGGTTCCGCGCCGGGCTCGCGGAGGTGGACGCGCTGCTGGCGCCCGAACTCGGCTGGACGGTGACCGAACGCCTGGCCGACCCCGCTCTCGCCGAGGATCTGCGCCGCACCGAGGTGGCCCAGCCGCTGCTGTTCGGCGTGCAGGTGGCAAGCGTGATCGCGCTGCGCCGGCATGGCGTGCGGGCGCGCGGCTATGTCGGGCACAGCGTGGGCGAGGTCGCCGCCGCCTGGGCCGGTGGCGCGCTGACCCTGGCCGAGGCCTGCCACGTGGTGGTGTGCCGCAGCCTGGCGCAGGGCGCCACCCACGGCACCGGGCGCATGGCCGTACTGGGGCTCGGTGACGCGGCGGCGGCGGAGCTGTTCGCGCGCGAGGGGCTGCCGCTCGCGGTCGCCGCGGTGAATGCGAGCCGCGCCGTGACGGTCGCCGGCCCCGCGGCGGCGCTGGACCGGCTGCGCGACATCGCCGCCGCCGCGGACCTGCTCTACAGCCCGCTCGATCTCGACTACGCGTTTCACAGCCCGGCGATGGACCCGGTCCGCAAGCCGCTGCTCGCGGCGCTCGAGCGCATCGCCTCGCGCGCGCCGGAGGGGCTGCTGGTGTCCTCGGTCACCGGCACCACGGTCGAGCCCGGGATGCTGGACGCCGAATACTGGTGGCACAATGTCCGCGAGCCGGTCCTGTTCAGTGCCGCGGTCGATCGGCTGGTGGCCGGCGGCATGCGCCTGTTCCTGGAGATCGGGCCGCAGCCGGTGCTGCAATCCTTCCTGCGTGAGGCGCTGCAACGTGGCGGTTACCCGGGGCGCGTCATGCTGTCCCTGTCGCGCCAGCCGGCCGGTATCGACCCGTTCGCCGCCATTGCCGCCGCCTGCCATGCGGCGGGGGCGGACATCACCGGCGCCCCGGCACTGGCCGGCGCGCGGGCGATCCGTGACCTGCCGGCCTATCCCTGGCAGCATCGGCGGTTCCGCCCGGAGCGGACCATCGAGGGCGCGGAAATCTCCAACCCCGTGCGCGAACACCCCCTACTTGGGTTCCGCGACGCGCTGCTGCCGTTCAGCTGGACCGCGGATTTGTCCACGGTCCTGGAGCCGTGGCTTGCCGACCACGTGGTGGACGCGGTGCCGGTGCTGCCGGCGGCGGCGATGATCGACATGGCGCTGGCCGCGGCCCGCGCGCTGCACCCAACGGCACCGGTGCTGGAGCTGCAGGATCTGGAGATTTCCCGCTCGCTGCTGCTGGAGCCAGGCAGCGACCGCTCGAGCCGCGCCAGCATCGACCCGGGGAGTAACTTCGAGCTGGTGAGCCGCAAGCGGCTCAGCGACGAGGCGATGGTGCAGCACGCGACGTGCCGGATCGTCGCCGGGCAGCGGGTGGCACCGATCCTGGTGTGGGATCCGGCGGGACAAAGCGGGATTCGGATCGCGGCGGATGCGGTCTATGCCACGGCGTCTTCGTTGCGGCTGCAATACGGCCCGGCGTTCCGTGGCGTCGCCGAGGTGTGGCGCGGCACGGGTGCCGACAGCGTGGCGGTGCTGGCGCCCCCTACGTTGGACGGGGCCGCCGTAGACCGGGTGGCGCTGGGCTATCTGCTCGACCCCGCGCTGCTCGATGGCTGCCTGCAGGCGCTGCTGGTGGTGATGGCGGATGCGCAGCTGCCGGCTGATTGCATGGTCGTGCCCTGGCGCTTCGGCCGCGTGCGGCTGCTGCGGCCGCAGGGCGCGCGGCTGGCGCGGGCGTTGCTGCGGCCGCGCCATGTCGGGCCGCGCTCCATCTGCGCCGATCTGGCGCTGGTGGACGACGCGGGCGCGGTGGTCGGCGAGTTGCTGGAATGCTGGTTCGTCGCCATGCCCCGTGGCGCCGCGGTGGCGGGCGAGATGGGGCTGTGGAGTGCCCAGGTGCCGAGCCTGCGCCAGCCGCGCGCGGCGTCCGCCTCGGCGGCGACGGCGGAGGAGCGGCTGAGCCAGGTGCTGGCGGCACTGCCGGAGGGCACGGCGACAGCGCCGGAGACGGTGCTGCTGGCCGAAGCCTGTCTGGCCGCGACCGCCTGGGAGGCGCTGCGCCAACGCGCGGACGGCGAGGGCGAACTTGCGGCTACCGCGCTGGCACCGCGCCACGCGGCAGCGCTGCGCTGGCTGGTGCAGGACGGGATGGCCGAGGCGACGGACGCCGGCTGGCGGCTGGCCAGCGAGCATGATCTGCCGGCGGCCGCGGAGCTGTGGCGCACGCTGTTCTTCGACCGGCCGGATACGCCGGCCGAGTGCGCGCTGCTGGCCGCCGCCGGGCCATGGTTCAGGGCGGATGACCCACGACTCGCCGCGACCGGCGACGATGCCGCCCTGGCGCTGCCGGCCGCGTTGCGTGAGCAGGCGCTGCATGCCTCACCGGCGGCGCGGCTCGCGATCGACGCGCTGCTGCAAGGTGTGGATGCGGCCTGCGCGCATCTGGCGAAGGGCAGCGCGGTGCGGATCGGCCTGGCCGGCATGCCGGCGCCAGCCTTCGTGCGCCGGCTCGCGGCCTGGGCCGATCGGCGCGGCCTGCTGGCGCGGCTGGTGGCGCTGGCGCCGAGCGAGGCGGCGATGTCCGCGCACCAGGCGCTGAGCGAGGCGGCGCCCGGGCTGGTGGCGTTGCGTTGGGACCCGCAGGGCAGCGAGAACCCGGCGAGTTTCGACGTCTTGCTCGGCGTTTACGCCCTGAGCGGCGGCACGATTTTTCGCGCCGAGCCCTCCGCGTGGTTGGGCCTGCTGGCGCCCGGCGGCGTGCTGCTGACGGCGGAGCCGGCGCAGGGGCGCGTGGCGTCGCTGCTGTTCGGGACGGTATCGCCGGATGATGGCGGTGAGCTTCTGCCATCGGCGGAATGGTGCGCCCGGCTGCGCGATGCCGGGGCGGAGGCCGCGGAGGCACGTGCGCTCGCGAGCCCGATCTGGCCGGTCGCCATGATTGCGGCGGCGGCGGCACGCGGCGCGGCTCCGGCCCCGGAGGCGGGCGAGGTGGTGGTGTTCACCGCGCCCGATGATCCGCTGGCGACAGCACTGGCGGCGCGGCAGACGGTGCCGCGGCTGCTGCCGATCGAGGCGCTGGGCGAGGTGCTGCGCACCGTGGTGCGCGGCGAGCCGTCGGTGACGCTGATCCTGGTGCCGCCGGTGGCCGCGGAGGCGGATTGGGCGGACATGCTGGGCGAGCTGCTGGCGGGAATCGCAGCGGCGCTGGGGCAGTCGCCCGCCGGGGCGCGACTATGGCTGGTCAGCCGCGGCTCGCCGGAGCAGGCGATCGCGCCGGCGGCCATGGCTGGCCTGCGCCGCGTGGTCGCCAATGAATGGCCAGAGCTGGATTGCCGCGCGCTGGCACTGGACCCGGGGCTGCTGCCCGAGGCGGCGGCGGAGCGCGTGATGCTGGAGGTTGCCCGGCCGGACGACGAACGCGAGACCTGGTGGACGCAGGGCGGGCGCTTCGTGCCGCGGCTGCGGGTGGGCTGGCCGCCGGCGCCGCCCGAGGACGGGCCACGATGGCTGGAGGTGACGCGGCCGGGGCTGGTGAGCTCGCTCGCCTGGATGCCGATGGCGCCGCGCGCGCCGGGGCAAGGCGAGGTCGCGATCGCGGTCGGGGCCGCGGCACTCAATTTCCGCGACGTGATGTGGGCGCAGGGGTTGCTACCGGACGAGGCGCTGCTCGACGGGTTCAGTGGCGCCTCGCTCGGGCTCGAATGCGCCGGCACCGTCACGGCGGTGGGCGCCGGCGTGAGCGCCTTCGCGCCGGGTGACCGCGTGGTCGCGGTGGCGCCCGCGGCGCTGGCGACGCATGTGGTGACGCCGGAGAACGGCGTGATGCGCCTGCCGGAGGGGCTCGACGAGGCGGCCGGCGCGACCATTCCCGTCGCGTTCATGACCGTGGTCTATGCGCTCGGCCACCTGGCGCGGCTGGCGCCGGGCGAGCGGGTGCTGATCCATGGCGGCGCGGGCGCGGTGGGGCTCGCCGCGATCCAGTACGCGCAGCACAAGGGGGCCGAGGTTTATACCACGGCCGGGGCACCGGCGCGGCGGGCGCTGCTGGCGCAACTCGGGGTGGCGGGCGTGTTCGACAGCCGCAGCCAGAGTTTTGCCGAGGATATTCTGGCGGCGACCGGCGGCGAGGGCGTCGATGTGGTGCTGAACTCGCTGAGCGGCGAGCTGATGCAGCAGAGCCTGCGGCTGCTGCGCCCGTTCGGCCGGTTCATCGAGATCGGCAAGCGCGACCTCTATCGCAACACCGCGGTCGGCATCCGGCCGCTGCGGCACAACGCAGCTTATTTCGCGGTCGATACGGACGAGCTGGTGGCGCGGCGCCCGGCGGTGGGGCGCGCGGTGCTCGACGAGGTGCGCGCCCTGTTCGCCGCCGGCACGCTGCGGCCCCTGCCCTATCGGCGGTTCGGCTTTGCCGAGGCGGTGGAGGCCTTCCGGCTGCTGCAATCCTCGGGGCATGTCGGCAAGGTGGTGCTGCTGCCGGAGCCGACGCCGGCGCCGGCGGCGGTGGCGCCGATCCCCACGGGCGGGGTGCATGTCATCACCGGCGGGCTTTCCGGCTTCGGGCTGGAGGCGGCGCGGTTCCTGGCGCGGCAGGGCGTGCGGTCGCTGGCGTTGCTGAGCCGGCGGGGCGTGGAGACGCCGGGGGCGGCGGCGGCGCTGGCGGCGCTGACCGAGGCGGGGGTGGATGCGCGCGGCTTTGCCTGCGACATCGCCGAGGAGGCGCCGCTTGCGCAGGTGCTGGGGTTTGTCCGCCGCGAGATGGGGCCGATCGTCGGCGTGGTGCACGCGGCGATGGTGCTCGACGATGCGCGGCTTTCGGACCTGGATGCGGGGCGGTTCAGCGCCGTGCTGCGGCCGAAGCTTGCCGGCGCGCTGGCGCTCGACCGGCTGACGCGCGACGACCCCGTTTCGATGTTCGTGCTGTTTTCCTCGGTCACCACGGTGATCGGCACGCCGGGCCAGGCGGCCTATGTGGCGGCGAACGCGACGCTGGAGGCGCTGGCGGCGCGCAGGCGGGCGGAAGGATTGGCGGGGCTTGCCGTGCAATGGGGGCCGATCGGCGATGCCGGCTATCTGACGCGCGAGGCGCGGGTGGGGGAGATGCTGGAGCGGATGCTGGGTGGCGCGCCGCTGAGCGCCGCGCAGGCGCTGGAGGCGCTGCCGCGGCTGCTGGCGGCGGGGCGGCCGGTGGTGGGGCTGGCGGACGTGGCGTGGAGCGATCTGCGCGGGCGGCTGCCGGGGCTGGCCGGACCTTATTGGTCGGAGCTGCCGGTAGTGAGCCGGCGAACGGACGGCGGCTTGCGGCTGCGCGGGCAGATTGCGGAGATGGCGCCCGAGGCGGCGCTGGCGGCGCTGGTGGAGGTGCTGGGCGAGGCGCTGGCGGAGATTCTCAAGCTGCCGGCCTCCGCCATCAACGCCGACCGACCGGTGGTGGGGTTCGGCGTCGATTCGCTGATGGCGGTGGAGCTGCGCACGGCGGTGGAGGCGCGGCTGGGCGTGCAGGTGCCGCTGCTGGCGCTGGGCGCGGACACGACGCTGCGGGCGATGGCGGAGCGGCTGCGCCAGATCATCCAGTCCGGCGCGCCGGCGGAGGCGGAGGAGCTTGCCGCCGCGATCATGCGCCATGAGGGGGTGGCGGCGGACCAGCCGCCGGCGGAGGGATGAGGGCGTTCGGGCTTTCGGGCGAG
>JAJXXT010000044.1 GCA_021780935.1 Pseudomonadota bacterium | reverse complement strand
CGTTCCTGACGGTGCGACGACGACGTACATGCCGTCGCGATCCGCCACCTTGTACGGTTTTTCCTTAGATTTCAGGTTCTTAAGGGCCACGTCCGTCAGCATCGCTCTCACCTCTGAGAAAAATACCGTCAGGCCTTTTTCGACCGCACAACTTTCATTTTCCTCTGTTATATCAGTAACTTATGAGGAAAAAAATACCGTCAAACGACCTCAACGGGTTGACGGTATCGCGAGTTTTGGACGTGAGCAAGAGGTGATGATACCGTCAGAGATGCCGTCAAATCGGAGCGCTGCCTCCAAAATGACGGCGATTGATCCTGACACGTATTTTTATTTATTTCAGTGGGTTAGTGCGATTTTTCGATTGTTGGCGGATGCCACCGAAAGGCCCTAAATCATTCCCACTCGATGGTGCCAGGTGGCTTGCTCGTGATGTCGTAGGTGACCCGGTTGACCCCGCGTACCTCGTTGACGATGCGGCCGGCGACGCGGCTGAGAAACCCCATGTCGAAGGTGAACGCCTCGGCGGTCATGCCGTCCGTGCTGGTCACCGCGCGCAGGGCGCAAGCGTGGTCATAGGTGCGCCCGTCGCCCATCACGCCGACACTGCGCACCGGCAGCAGCACGGCAAAGGCCTGCCAGATCGCATCGTAGAGTCCGGCGGCGCGGATTTCCTCGAGGAAGATCGTGTCCACGCGGCGGAGCATCTCGAGCCTCTCGCGCGAGATTGCCCCGGGAATGCGGATGGCGAGGCCCGGGCCAGGGAACGGGTGGCGGCCGAGGATCGTATCCGGCAGGCCGAGTTCGCGGCCGAGCGCGCGCACCTCATCCTTGAACAATTCGCGCAGCGGCTCGACCAGACGCATGCGCATCCGTGCGGGAAGGCCACCGACATTGTGGTGCGACTTGATCGTGACGGAGGGACCGCCGGTCGCCGAGACGCTTTCGATCACGTCCGGATAAAGTGTGCCCTGGGCGAGGAAATCGGCGCCGCCGATGGCGGCCGCCTCCTCCTCGAACACGTCGATGAACAGCCGGCCGATGGTCTTGCGCTTGGCCTCCGGGTCCTCGATGCCTTCGAGAGCCGCGAGGAACAGGTCCGACGCATCCCGATGCACGAGGCGAAGGTTGAAGCGGTCGCGGAAGGTCGCCACCACGTCCTCGGCTTCACCCGCACGCAGCAGCCCGTGATCGACGAAGATGCAGGTGAGCTGATCGCCGATCGCCTCGTGGACGAGCATCGCCGCCACCGCCGAATCGACCCCGCCGGAGAGGCCGCAGACCACCCGCCCGCCGCCGACCTGGGCGCGGATGCGGGCGATCTCGGCCTGGCGGAAGGTCGCCATGGTCCATTCGCCGCGGCAGCCGGCGACATCGTGGGTGAAGTTGCGCAGAAGCGCCGCGCCGTGCGGCGTGTGCACGACTTCGGGATGGAATTGCAGGCCGTAAAAACCGCGCGCATCGTCCGCGATGGCGGCGAACGGAGCTCCCTCGGAAATGCCAACGACGCGAAACCCGGGCGGCAGGCGCGTTACCCGGTCGCCATGGCTCATCCAGACCGGCTCGCGCGCGCCCTTGTGCCAGACGCCGTGGAACAGGCGACATTCATCCGCGATCTCGACATATGCGCGTCCGAACTCGCGCTGGTCGGAGCCCTCCACCGCGCCGCCGAGCTGGGCGCACATGGTCTGCTGGCCGTAGCAGATGCCGAGCACGGGGACCCCGGCGGTGAAGACGATATCGGGGGCGCGCGGAGCGGCGGCGTCGGTGACGGAGGCGGGGCCACCGGAGAGGATGAAGCCGCGCGCGCCGAAGCTGGCGATACGCGCGGGGTCGGCGTTGAATGGCCAGATTTCGCAGTAGACCCCGCTCTCGCGCACGCGGCGGGCGATGAGCTGGGTGACCTGGCTGCCGAAATCCAGGATCAGCACGCGATCGGGAGGAGAGGAGCTGTTCACGATGCCGCTTGCAGCACGCCGCGCGGCGCCGCGCAAGCGATGCTGGGTCGCCGGAACGGCGCGGGCATACGTTCGCCGGAACGGCGCGGGCATAAGTTCGCCGGAACTTCGCGAACATAAGTTCGCGGGGCCGGCGCGGCGGTCAGCCCGTCGCGTCCGGCGCCGCCACGATGCTCCGCACCTCCCGGACGAAGTCCTCGGTCGTGTTGGCCTTGGGGAAGGGGGCGTCCGGCACCGGAACGCCGAGGAAGCGGCAGAGAGGCTCCCAACCATCGGCCACGCGGTAATCGAGCAGCCGGTCGGCAGGCGCCTCGCGCCTCACCGTGGCGTTATGGCGCTCGAAGGCGGCGATGCAGGTGGCGCGGTCGTTGATCCGGCCGACAAAATTGCGCACGCCGATGGCGCGAATCATGCGCCCGAGCGGGGAAGAATCCTGGTTGAACGGGTTCGCCGGGCCATGGATCGTGTCCTGTGTGCTGCGGAACCAGCTCTCGGCGTCGCGCGTGGTCAGCACGATCTTTGCCGCCGGCCAGTGTGCCGCCAGCTCCCGCCAGTAGTCACAGGCCGGCCAATCGACGGCGGAGCGGTAGCCGGCGAAGACCGCATCCCACGCCATCGGCCCGCCCTCGGCGGCGGTGAGCCAATGTTGCGCCGCGCCAGGCGTTCTGATCACGTCCACCATGTGGTAGCAGGGGCCGAACCCGAGCTGTTCGAGCGCGATCTTCAACGCCATCGTCCCGGTCCGGCCGAAGCCTGCCCCGATCACCTCAAGCGCCATCGCACGTCCCCCCATTCTTCTCGGCGGTTCGCCGCCACCACCGGCTTGTCGTTCCCCAATCGGCACGATCACGCATCGGGTCAAGAGCCGATGCTGAAAGGCAGCACGATGCCCGCTCCGCACCCCGACCGCCCGACCCCGGTCCCGACGCGTTCGTGGCCGCTCCTGTCCTCGCTGTCCGGCTACAAAGGGCGGAACGTCGCCCCCGACGTGATGGCCGGGCTCACGCTCGCCGCCATCGCGATCCCCGAACAGATGGCGACCGCCCGTCTCGCAGGCCTGACACCGGAGATCGGCTTCTTCGCCTTCATTGCCGGCGCCCTCGGCTTCGCCCTGTTCGGCGCCAACCGTTTTCTTTCGGTCGGCGCCGATTCGACGATCGCCCCGATCTTCGCGGCCGGCCTGGTTGCGTCCGCGGCGGCAGGCACCGCCGACTACGCCGCCCTGGCCGAGACGCTCGCGCTCTCTGTCGGGGTGATCCTGGTCGTTGCCGGGCTGCTGCGCCTCGGCTGGGTCGCGGACCTGCTCTCGGCGCCGGTCACGACTGGCTTTCTCGCCGGAATCTCCGTGCACATCATCGTCTCGCAGCTTCCGAGCCTGCTCGGGGTGCCGCCGCCCGCGGGCAGCCTCCTCCGCCGCATGGCAACGCTCGCGCTCGGGCTCGGCCAGACCAACGCCTATGATGCCGTGCTGGGGCTCGCCGTTTTCGGCCTGACGGTCGGGGCAGAGCGTCTCAGCGCACGCATCCCGGGCGCGCTCATCGGTCTCGTCACTGCCACCGCCCTGGTGCTGCTGGGCGGCTGGGAGTCACGCGGTGTCGCCGTGTTGGGGAGCGTGCCCGGCGCCTGGCTGCACCTGGTCCTTCCCGCCGGGGCGCCCGACTCCTGGCTTCGCGTCCTGCCGGTGGCCCTCGTCGTCGCGGTCGTGGTCATGCTGCAGACCGCCGCGACGACGCGTGCCTTCCCGTCCGATCCCGGACAGGCGCCTGCGGTCGATCGCGACTTCCTCGGCGTCGGCGCGAGCAACATCCTGGCCGGGCTGTTCGGCGCGTTTCCGGTTGATGCCAGCCCGCCGCGCACCGCGATCGTCGCCGAGACCGGCGGCCGGTCCCAACTCGCGGGCCTTTTCGCTGCGGCGATCGTGCTCGGTCTGCTCGCCTTCGGCACCGAACTGCTGGCGCACATCCCCCAGGCCGCGCTCGCCGGCGTGTTGCTGTTCATCGCGCTCCGCATTTTCCGCCTGCCGCGGATGATCGAGGTCTATCGCCGGACCGGCGCCGAGTTCACCCTCATCCTCGCCACTCTGGCCGCAATCGTCGTCCTGCCGATCGAGACCGGCATCGGCATCGGCATCGTGCTCTCGCTCACCCACGGGATGTGGACGATGACCCGAGCCCAGCCGGTGGAGTTCGAGCGGGTTCCCGGCACGTCGATCTGGTGGGCGCCGACGCCGCATTCGAGGGGCGAGACCGAGCCTTCGGTCCTCGTCATCGCCTTCCAGGCACCACTCTCCTTCCTCAACGCCTACAGCTTCCAGCACGGCATGCTGGAGCTGATCGCGCGCCGTGCCAAGCGGCCGGATCTCGTCGTACTGGAGGCGAGCAGCATCATCGCCATCGACTTCACCGCGGCTGAGGTCGTGGCGGGGATCATTCGGCACTGCCGATCCGCGGGCGTGGTTCTTGCCGTCGCGCGTTTGGAATCGGTGCGTGCGCAGGCAGCGTTCCGGCAGTTCGGCCTGCTGGACCTGCTCGGCGCCGACCACCTGTTCCTCAGCGTGGAGGACGCTGTCCGGGCGCTGGCGCGCCCGAGCAGCACCCCCGTGGACAGTCGGCCGACGGGGTGAGACCGCTCGTTCAATCAACCGGATGGACCGTGGTCGGGGCGTGTTGCGCCGCTCGCCGCGGCTGTGCCGCGCCTCAGCTCGCCTGGGTCGAGGCCTGGATCAGGCGCTCGATCGGATCCCAGACCAGGGCGACCTGGGCGATGTCCATGCCGCCGACGCGGACGGAGGATTCGGCGACAGGTTTGCCGCCGAGACGCTGGTAGAACCAGCGGCTGGGGTTGTCGCGCAGCACCCAGAGAAAGACGGACCGGCAGCCGATGGTCATCAGATGCGCCGCGGCGCTGCGCATCAGCCGCCGCCCCAGACCCCGCTCGCGCCAGTCGTCGAGCACGTAGAGCGTCTCGATCTCGCCCTCCGCCAGTCCGCGGGTGCGGGCACGGTCGCCGGTGACGAAGCCCACGATGCGTGGGCCCGCCGCCGCCGTCGGCGGCCGCGCCGGCACGTCGAGGCCGGAGGCAGTCAGCACATGCACGCCAACGCCGCCGCGGATGGCGCTGTCATAGTAGGCTGCCTGCCGCGCGACCGAGAGGCGGGTGAGGTAATCGTCGGGCAGGATCCCCGGATAGGCGCTGCGCCAGGCGGCGACGTGCACCGCGCCGATCGCGGCCGCGTCGCTCGGGCGGGCACGGCGCACCGTCATCATGTCGTGCGCTCAAGTATCGCGGCGAAGAACCCGTCCGTCCCGTGCTGGCGCGGGGTCAGTGACAGGAGCGGACCGGCCAGAGGCACCGGCACGGCCCACGCCCGCTCCAGCGCGAGCGGCACGAACTCCGGATGGCGGTCACGGAAGGCGGACACCTGCGCCTCGTTCTCCTCGGCCAGCATCGAGCAGGTAGCGTATACCAGACGGCCCGCCTTGCGCACCAGTCGCGCTGCCTGATCCAGCAGAGCCGCCTGCTTGGCGGTCAGCTCGGCGAGGTCCGCCTCGCTCAGCCGCAGCCGCGCGTCCGGATTGCGCCGCCAGGTGCCGGTGCCGGTGCAAGGAGCATCGACCAGGACGCGGTCGAAGCTGCCGGCGCGTCGCTTCAGGCCCTTGTCGCCTGGGGTCAGCAGATGGCGCTCGACATTGTGGACGCCTGCCCGGCGCAGACGCCGGACCGCGCCCTCCAGCCGGGCGGCGGACACGTCGCAGGCCAGGATATGGCCGTGATTATCCATGCTCATCGCCAATGCCAGCGTCTTGCCGCCGGCGCCGGCGCAGAGATCGGCCACCCGCATGCCAGGGCCGGCGCCGACCAGGGCGGCGACGAGCTGGCTGCCCTCGTCCTGGATCTCGACCAGTCCGGAGCGGAACGCCGCCCCACCGGTGATCGGCCGGCGCCCGGCGACCCGCAATCCCCAAGGCGAGAGCGGTGTCGGCATCGCCTCCACCCCCTCCGCGGCCAGTGCCGCGATGGCCTCCTCGCGTGTGCCCCGGAGGAGATTGACGCGGAGATCGAGCGGGGCAGGGGCGCCGAGTGCGGCGAGCTCCGGTCCGAGCGCGGCGCCGAACCGGGCGCGGAAGCGCTCGAGCAGGAAATCCGGCACCTCCAGCCGAACCGCTTCTGGCATCGAGGGATGATCGAGCGTGTGGCCGGCGAGCGGGGCGAGCGCCGCATGCTCGGCCTCGGTGAGCGTATCCGGGCCGAAGCGGCCGCCGGAGAAGCCGGCCTCCACAGCGTTGGGCCCGCGTGCATCGATCAGCAGCATCGAGGCGGCGACGAGCAGCCGCGGTGTCGGCGCATCGCGCAGCCACCAGGTCAGGCGGCGGAACGCGCGCAGAACCGCCCAGACGCGATCGCTGATGGCCCGCCGATCGGCGGCGCCGATGAAGCGGCGGGCGCGGAAGAAATCATTGGCGACGGCATCGGCCGGCTTGCGCGGCGCCGCCTCGATCGCGGCCAGCAGCTCGATGGCGGCGGCCAGCCGCCCGGCAGGGGTCATCGGGGCGGGGAGCGCCTATTCCTGCCGGTAGTTCGGCGATTCGCGGTCGATCGCGACGTCGTGGACATGGCTCTCGCGCAGTCCGGCGCCGGTGATGCGGCGGAAGCGGGCATTCTGCTGCAGCTCCGCGATGGTCGCGCTGCCGGTATAGCCCATGCCCGAGCGCACTCCGCCGACGAGCTGATGGATCACGCCGGCCACCGGCCCGCGATAGGCGACGCGGCCCTCGATGCCCTCCGGCACCAACTTCAGCGTGTCCTTGATCTCCTGCTGGAAATAGCGGTCGGCCGAGCCGCGCGCCATGGCGCCGATGCTGCCCATGCCGCGGTAGGATTTGTAGGATCGCCCCTGGTACAGGAACACCTCGCCTGGCGCCTCGTCGGTGCCCGCGAACAGGCTGCCGACCATGACGCAATCCGCCCCGGCGCCGATCGCTTTCACGATGTCACCCGAGGTGCGGATGCCGCCATCGGCGATCGCCGGAACCCCATGGGCCCGGCAGGCCGCGGCGGTCTCCAGCACGGCTGAGAATTGCGGCACGCCAACGCCGGCGATGACCCGCGTGGTGCAGATGCTGCCCGGACCGATGCCGATCTTGACCGCGTCCGCTCCGGCCTCGATCAGCGCCAAGGCCGCCTCGGGGGTGGCGACATTGCCGGCGATGACATCCACGGCATTCGACATCCGCTTGATGCGCGCGACCGCTTCCAGCACGCCGGCGGTGTGGCCATGCGCGGTATCGACGACGATCACGTCCACCTGGGCGGCAACCAGCGCCCGCGCCCGGGCTGCCCCATCCTCCCCGACGCCGGTGGCGGCGGCGACGCGCAGCCGGCCCATTTCGTCCTTGTTGGCGAGCGGATGGGCCTGCGCCTTGTCCATGTCCTTGACGGTGATCAGTCCGACGCAGCGATAGGCCTCGTCGACGACCAGCAGCTTCTCGATCCGGTGGCGGTGCAGCAGCCGCCGCGCCTCCTCGGCCCCGACCTCGGCGGTCACCGTCACCAGATTCTCGCGGGTCATCAGCTCGTAGACGCGCAGGCCCGGGTCGGTCGCGAACCGCACGTCGCGGTTGGTGAGGATGCCGACCAGCCGCCCGCTGTCGCGCTCGACCACGGGCACGCCGCTGATGCGATGCGTGGTCATCAGCGCCCGCGCCTCGGCCAGTGTCTGATCGGGATGGATGGTCAGCGGATTGACCACCATGCCCGACTCGAACTTCTTGACCTGGCGGACCTGGGCGGCCTGTTCCTCGATGCTGAGATTTTTATGGATGACGCCGATGCCGCCATGCTGGGCGAGCGCAATCGCCATCGCGCTCTCGGTGACGGTATCCATGGCGGAGCCGACGAGGGGGATATTGAGCCCGATCCTCCGCGTCAGGCGCGTGGCGGTATCGGTCGCGGTCGGCAGGACGGCGGAGTAGGCGGGCATCAGCAGCACGTCATCGAAGGCGAGCGCCTCGGCGATGCGTGACTCTGGCGTGGCGAAGGGCGTGTCGGGAGCCATGGCCGGACCTTTCCGCAACCGTGGCGGGTTCACATAGACGTGCCCCCTGCTCCGCGCAAGCACCGATCTGTGACGCGGGCCCTGCGGCGCCACCGGTCGGGTGGCAAAAGCGGACTTAAGGGCGAAAGCCTTTGGCGACGACGTAAAGCTCGCGGGATTCCTTGCGGCTCGCCGGCGGCTTGGCGTGGCGCACGGAGGTGAAATGGCGCTGCAGCCGGCGCAGCATGTCCCGCTCCGAACCGCCCTGCAGCAGCTTGGCGACGAAGCTGCCGCCCGGCGCCAGAACGCTCACGGCGAAGTCCAGCGCCGCCTCGGCCAGGGCCATGATGCGCACGTGATCGGTCGCGGCATGACCGGTGGCGTTGGGAGCCATGTCGGAAAGCACGAGGTCCGCCGCCCCGCCAAGCCGGTCGAGGACGCGGGTGACGGTCGTCGGATCGACGAAGTCGCCTTGGATGAAGATTACGCCGTCGATCGGGGGCATCGGCAGCAGATCGACCGCGACCACGGTGCCGGCGCCCGCGGCGCGCGCGACCTGGCTCCAGCCGCCTGGCGCGGCGCCGAGATCCACCACCCGCGCCCCGGCGGCGAGCAGGCGGAAGCGCTCGTCGAGCTCGGCGAGCTTGAACGCGGCGCGCGAGCGCAGGCCCTTTGCCTGCGCCGCCACGACGTAGGGGTCGTTGAGCTGCCGGGCGAGCCAGCGCTGAGAGGAGGGCGAGCGGCCGCGCGCCGTGGTGAGACGAACTTCCTCGCTGCGTGCGCTGAGGGGGTTGTCACGCGCAGGCTGACGCCGGGGCGGGAGGGCCATGCTCAGCTCGGCTCCGTTCTCGCGGGTGGCCTGGCGGCGGCTCGGTTGAGATGCGGCGGGTGGCGCCGATGCTGCGCGCGCGCCGCCCGCATCATGCGCAGGAGAATGCCCTCCCGCAGCCCGCGGTCCGCGACCACGGCATGGGCTGCGGGCCAGACATGGTCGATCGCGGCGACGACGGCGCAGCCGGGCAGGACATAGTCCGCGCGCTCCGGCCCGACGCAGGGATGGCCGCACAGGCCTTCACGCCCGAGCGAACGCAGCTCGGCCAACGCCCGCTCTGCGTCATGACGCGGCAGCACGGCGCCATCGACGAGGTCGCGGCGATAGCGCGGCAGCCCGAGTGCGACCGCGGCAAGCGTGGTCAAGGTTCCGGACGTGCCCAGCACCACGACGCCGCCGCGGGCAATCTCCTGGCCAATGCAATGGATGCGCTCGAAGGGCCGCAGATGTTCGACGATCTCCGCGACCATGGCGGTGAAGCCGGCCTCAGTGAGCGCAGCATACCCATAGCGCTCCGCCAGCACGACAACGCCGAGCGGAAGCGATCGGTAGCCGATCAGGACCGGTGGCTGGCCGGGCGCCTCCAGGCGCACCCAGGCGATCTCGGTCGAGCCGCCGCCGATATCGAAGAGCAGCGCCCGCCGCCCACCCTCGCGCTGGAGCAGCGGCGCGCAGCTCTCCACTGCCAGCTCCGCCTCCTCGCGGGTGGAGATCAGTTCGAGCGCGAGCCCGGTTTCCCGGCGGGCGCGGTCGAGGAAGGCGGCCCCGTTCTCGGCCCGCCGGCAGGCCTCCGTGGCGACGGCGCGCAAGCCGGTGAGCCGATGGCGGTCGAGCCGCTCGGCGCAGGCCCGCAGCGCTGTCAGCGCCCGCTCCATGGCGCTGGCGTCGAGCTGGCCACTCGCGATCATGCCCTGGCCGAGACGGACGACGCGGCTGTAGCTATCGAGTACGCGGAACCCGTCGGCAACCGGCGCGGCGACGAGCAGGCGGCAGTTATTGGTGCCGAGATCGATTGCCGCGAACGCTCCACCCGCCGGCGGCGGCGAGGGGGCGGTGCGGGCAGCGAACGCGACCATGTTCGGAAACCTTGGGCGAAATAGGCGGCGGAAGGGGAGCAACCGGCAACTATCGCGCCGGAGTGGCAGCCGCGGCAAGCCCCACCTTTGGGAAGCCGTCGAAGGACGCCTTCCTTTGTCGCCTGATTGCATTACCCTGCCGGTCCCATGCGAAAGGGATCCGAGTCGATGTCCAGCCCCGATGAGCACCCCGTGCGTTTCGATCTCCTCACCGAAAACCCGGTTTACAAGCCGTTCCGCTATCCCTGGGCCTACGAGGCCTGGCTGGTGCAGCAGCGGGTGCACTGGCTGCCGGAGGAAGTGCCGCTGGCCGATGACGTCAAGGACTGGCACCGTAATCTCACCGAGGCGGAGCGGAACCTGCTGACGCAGATCTTTCGGTTCTTCACGCAGGCGGACGTCGAAGTGAACAACTGCTACATGAAGCACTACGCCCGGGTTTTCAAGCCGACGGAAGTGCTCATGATGCTGTCGGCCTTCTCGAACATCGAGACCATCCACATCGCGGCTTATTCGCATCTGCTCGATACCATTGGAATGCCGGAACTCGAATATCAGGCATTTTTGAAATACAAAGAAATGAAAGACAAATACGACTACATGCACGGTTTTTCCGTTGAATCGAAGCATGAGATCGCCAAGACACTTGCCGCCTTCGGGGCTTTCACCGAGGGTTTGCAGCTTTTTGCCTCGTTTGCGATTCTGCTCAACTTCCCCCGATTCAACAAGATGAAAGGAATGGGTCAGATCATCTCATGGTCAGTGCGGGACGAGACGCTTCACTGCGTCTCGGTAATCCGCCTGTTCCGCACCTTCGTGCAGGAGAACCCTGAGATCTGGACGGAGGAACTGCGCCGTGACCTTTACATCACATGCGCAACCATCGTCGATCACGAGGATGCGTTCATCGATCTCGCCTTCGAGCAGGGCGCTGTGGAAGGGCTCGATGCCGCGCAGGTGAAGCGCTACATCCGCTTCATCGCCGATCGCCGTCTTACCCAGATCGGGCTCAACCCGCTGTATCACGTCGAGAAGAATCCGCTCCCATGGCTCGACGACATGCTGAACGCGGTCGAGCACGCCAATTTCTTCGAGAACCGCGCGACCGAATACAGCAAGGCAGCGACTACGGGGACGTGGGAGGAGGCGTTCGGGGACGTGGCCTTCGCTGCCCAGGCAACGCGCATCGCGGATCAGGATCCCCACTTCACGAAGGCGTGATATTCGTGTACAGTCGTATTTATGGAGGCTGTTCCGCTTCGGTCTGGTATGCACGGGTCGGCCGCGCTTCGCGGCGGTAGAGATTGGCGCGCTGATGTCACGAGTGGTTCGCGCGCTATTTGCAGTAGCGCTCGCGGGATTGCTGCTTGTCTGGGCCTTGCTGTGGTTCGCGCGCGTGAGCCCGACGGGGTCAGCCCTGTTGACCCGGATCGAGACGGCGCTGGGCCTGGCGCGGGAAGGCTCCGGACTCGTGCTGCCGGCGGGGACCGAGATCGGCGGCCCGTTCCAGCTGGTCGATCCATCCGGGCGAACCCTCAGCGAGGCGGACTTCCGCGGCCGCTGGATGCTGGTTTATTTCGGCTACACATTCTGCCCGGATCTGTGCCCGACCGAGCTTCAGACCATGGCCGCGGCGCTGGACCGGTTGGGGGCGGCGGCTGCCGGCGTGGCGCCGCTGTTCATCACGATCGATCCCGAACGGGACACGCCGGACGTGCTGGCGAAATATGTGAAGCTGTTCGACCCGCGCATCGTCGGATTGACCGGCATCCCGTCCGCGATCGCGACTGCGGCGCGCAATTTCCGGGTCTACTCCGCAAAGGTGCCGGGGAAGAACGGCGCGCCCTACCTCATGGACCATTCCTCCTTGATCTACCTCATGGACCCTCAGGGCCGGCTGGCTGCTCTGTTCGATCAGGGAACCACCGCCCGAGATCTCGCCGACGCCATCCGCAGCCACATGGCACGACCCGGTTGACACGGTGGAAAACCAGGGTCATGGACTCAATGGAAGGCTCAGAAACAAATGGATGCAACCATGGCCTTAACTGACGTTGGGCCGGGAACCGCGGGGCGGGACGGCGGGCCGGTTGTTCCGCAACGCTACAGCCGGCGCCTGTCGGACAAAATCCTGATCGCGTTTCACCAGGCGTGCGATCAGGGCGATTTCGACGTGGCGGAGCAGTTGCTGCGCACCATGGAGACAATGCTCATGCGCCGGCCCTTGGCCCCGGAGGGTGGCAATCGTCGGCGCAGCATGGAAGGGCTCGTCGCCGCCTATGAGCGGCTCTGGTATCTCCGTCACCCCGAGCTGATGCAGGCCTGAGGCGCTCGCTCAGATCGGCCACGCCGCGCCAGCGCGGAAAATCCGTTCGGCCTCCTCGGTAATGGAGCCATCAGGCCGATGCAGCACAAGCCCCGGGGTCACCCGGTCGTGGCCGCGGCCGCTTTTCCGTCCCTGAACCAGAATCAGCTTCGCAGGCCGCGCCGGCTTGGGCCATAGCGGGGCGAGAACGCGCGTGCCGCAATCCGCGGCGTCCAGGCCGGCCAGGGCTTCGGTCAGCAACGCCGCCGGCAGGATGAAGGTCAGGCTGCCGTGCCGCCGAAGGCACGAGGCCAGCGCCCCGGCCCAGGAGGCGACCAGCCCCGCCTGCCCTTGCTTGGCGGCGCGACGCGCGGCATCGGTGGAGGCAGTGGACGCAGGATCGTGCCAAGGCGGATTGGCGCAGGCGTGTTCGAAGCGACCCAGCGCCGCACCGGCCTCGACCACATCCGCGGTGATCACGCTGAGCCGCGCAGACCAGCCATTGTCGGCGATATTGCGTGACGCGAGCGCGGCCAGGACCGGATCCCGCTCGACCCCCACGGCGGCGACGCCAGGCAGCCGCGCGGCCAGGCAGAGCAACGCGGCGCCGGCTCCGGTGCCCGCCTCCAGCACCCGTTCGCCGGCCTGCGCGGGGACCGCGGCGGCGAGCAGCACCGGCTCGATGCCGGTCCGGAAGCCGCTCGCCAGCTGGGTGTAGCGGACGGTGCCGCCAAGAAGATGGCCTGGTGTCTCGCCGCTCACGCCTCGCCGGCCTCGCGCAGGACGCGGCGGGCCCGGCTCTCATCCTCGGTCCGAACGACAAGTCGCCGCGGAATCGCGCCGATGCTGCCCTCGATCGCGGCCGTGTAGGCGTCGAGGACGGTTGCCTCGATGCCGGCATCGGCAAGAAGCGCGATCAGGAAGCTCAGCCGGACGGCGTCGTTGGACGTGGCGACGACGCGCATGCGGCGAGCGGATCAGCGGTCGAAGGCCGAGCGCAACGCTGGCACCAGGTCGGTCCGCTCCCAGGTGAAGGTCCCGAGGGCCTCATCCGGCTCGCGGCCGAAATGGCCGTAGGCGGCGGTCGGCACGTAGATCGGCCGGTTGAGTTTGAGATGCTCGCGGATGCCGCGGGGCGTCAGGTTCATCACCTCGCGCAGCACCAGTTCGAGCCGCGCCTCGTCGACATCGTGCCCGGTGCCATGCAGATCGACATAGACCGAGAGCGGGTGCGACACGCCGATCGCGTAGCTGATCTGGAGCGTGCAGCGGTCCGCGAGGCCGGCGGCGACGACGTTCTTGGCCAGGTAGCGGCAGGCATAGGCGGCCGAGCGGTCGACCTTGGTCGGATCCTTGCCGCTGAACGCGCCGCCGCCGTGCGGCGCCGCGCCACCATAGGTGTCGACGATGATCTTGCGCCCGGTCAGGCCGCAATCCCCGTCCGGCCCGCCGATGACAAATTTTCCCGTCGGGTTGACGTAGAACTGGTCCTCCGGGCACATCCAGCCATGCGGCAGCGCGCCGACCACGATCGGCCACAGCATGCGTTTGATCTGGTGCTGTTCGAGATGTTCCTGATGCTGCACGGAGACGACGACCGAGGTGGCGCCAACCGGCACGCCGTCCACGTAGCGCAGCGTCACCTGGCTCTTCGCATCCGGCAGCAGGCCCTCGGCGGCCCGGTCCCCGGCGTGGCGGAGCTCGCTCATGCGGCGCAGGATCAGATGAGCGTAGTGGAGCGGCGCCGGCATCAGCGCCTCCGTCTCGCGGCAGGCGTAGCCGAACATGATGCCCTGGTCGCCGGCGCCCTCGTCCTTGTTGCCGGCCTGATCGACGCCCATGGCGATATCGGCCGACTGGGCGTGGAGGTGGCACTCGAAGGCGGCTCGGTGCCAGGAGAAACCGGCTTGGTCGTAGCCGATGTCGCGCACGGCGAGGCGGATGAGATGAGCGAGATAGTCGACCGTGACCGTCTCCGGCCCGCGCGTCTCGCCGGCGATGACGATGCGATTGGTCGTTACCAGTGTCTCGCAGGCGACCCGCGCGTGCGGATCCGCGGCGAGATAGGCGTCGAGAACGGTGTCGCTGATCCGGTCGGCAACTTTGTCGGGATGGCCCTCGGAGACCGACTCCGAGGTGAACAGGAACTCGCCCCGATCGCGCATGTCTATCTCGATCCTCTCATCCTCACTGCCCGGCGGGTCCGGACGGGCGGTGTGTGACCGAAACTGCAGCGCCGGTCAACGGAGGCCGAGGACATCCTCCATGCCGTAGCGCCCGGCGGGCTTGGCGTCGATCCACCGCGCCGCGCGCACCGCACCCTCGGCGAAAACGCGGCGATCGAAGGCCCGGTGGGTCAGCGCGATGTGCTCGGAGGCGCCGGCGAACAGCAGCGTATGCTCACCGACCACCTGCCCCCCGCGCAGGGCGGCAAAGCCGATCGCGCCGGTCGCGCGCGCGCCGGTATGCCCATGCCGACCGCTTTCCATCACCGCATCGAGCGCGACGCCGCGCCCACGGGCGACGGCGCGGCCGAGGCCGAGGGCTGTGCCGGAGGGTGCATCCACCTTCTGGCGGTGGTGCATTTCGACGATCTCGGCGTCATACCCCTCGGCCGGCAGGGCCGCCGCGATACGCTCGGCCAGCGCCAGCACGAGCGCGACGCCGGGTGAAAAATTCGCGGCCTGGACGATCCCGATACGGCGCGCGGCCGTATCCACTGCCGCTTCCTCCGCCGCGCCCAGGCCGGTGGTGCCGAGAACCCACCGGCACCCGGCCGCCGCGAGCACCCGGGCGTGCTCGACCACCGTGCTCGCATGGGTGAAGTCGATGACGACATCCGCCGCCTCGGCGAGCGCGGCGATGCCGGGAAAGCGCTCCGTACCCTGCGGCGTGGCGACATCCTCGCGATCGATCCCGCCGACCAGCGTCGCCACCCTTGCCGCCTCCTCGGCCAGAACCCGCCCCATGCGTCCGCCGATGCCGGCAATGCCGATGCGCATGCTCGCCCCTCTGAGTGTGATCGGCGCCGGCGCAATTGCCGGCACCGTGGCGCAGACCATCAATAAAACAGTGAGTCCTAGTGCTGACGGAGCGCGGCGAGCCCCGCCCAGTCGAACTCCATGCCGTGGCCGGGGCGTTCGGGCGCGCGGGCAAATCCGTCCTCGAGCACCAGCGGGGCGGCGATGTAGCGGTCCAGCCCGAAGCCGTGCGCTTCCAGGAAGGAGCGGTTGGGCACGGCGGCGAGGAGATGGACGGTGATGTCGTGCGCGCCGTGCGAGGTGACCGGCAGGCCGAACGCCTCGGCGAGATGCGCGATTTTCATGAAGCCGGTGACGCCGCCGCAATTGGTCACGTCGGGCTCGGGGAAGCTGACCCCGCCAGCCTCGATGAGTTGGCGGAAATCCACCAGGGTGCGCAGATTTTCGCCGGCGGCGACCGGCAGCCCGCCCTCGCGGGCGACGCGGACATGGCCTGGAATGTCCTCCGGCGGCACCGGCTCCTCGAGCCAGGTGAGATCGTGCGGGGCAAAGGCGCGGGCGGCGCGGATGGCGGCGTCCGCGGTCCATTTCATGTTGGCGTCGGCCATCAGCGGAAGGCCCTCGCCGAGATGGCGCCGCATCGCCGCAACCCGGGCGACATCCTCGGCGAGCCAGGCGCGGCCGACCTTCATCTTAATCGCCCGGAAGCCGCGCTCGAGATTGGCATCCGTCTGGCGCAGCAGCGCATCGAGCGGCAGTTCGAGGTCGATGCCGCCGGCGTAGCAGGGCACCAGCGGATCATGCCCGCCGAGCAGGCGCCAGAGCGGGACGCCGGCCTTTTTCGCCTTGAGATCCCAGAGCGCGATATCGAGGGCCGACAGCGCCAGGACCACCGGCCCGCCGCGGCCGCCATAATGCAGGCCCCACCAGAGACGCTGCCCCAGCGCCTCGATACGGTCGGCCTCGGCTCGCGCCGCCAGTTCGGTGACCTCCCGACGAAGAATGTCGAACACGGCCCCGCCCAGCCGCCCGACCGTATACGTATAGCCGACCCCCTCCGCGCCATCGGCATCGCGCACCCGGACGGTGATGATCTCGAACGCCCGGATCTCCCCATGCGTGCTGTCGGAGAGCACGGTCTCCAGCGGAATCCGGTAGAAGCCCGGCTCGATCGCGGCGATGACGGCCATGATGGTGTCTCCCTATCCCCTCTCTATACCGCGGATCGCCCGCCGCCGCCCCCCCCCACT
>JAJXXT010000026.1 GCA_021780935.1 Pseudomonadota bacterium | reverse complement strand
GACATCATCTTCTTCTGGGTCGCGCGGATGATGATGATGGGCCTGCACTTCATGGGCGACGTGCCGTTCCGCACCGTGCACATCCACGGCCTGGTGCGCGACGAGCGCGGCCAGAAGATGAGCAAGTCGAAGGGCAACATCGTCGATCCGCTGGAGGTGATGGACCGATACGGCGCCGACGCGCTGCGCTACGCGATCTGCTCGGAGGCCGGGCTCGGCCGCGACATCAAGCTCGGGCCGGCGCTGGTCGAAAGCCGGCGTTCCTTCGCGACCAAGCTGTGGAACGCGGCGCGGTTCTGCGAGATGTCGGGCATCACCGCGGTGCAAGCCGAGGCCGCACCCGTCGCGACTTTGGCGCTCACGCGCTGGCTGCTCGACGCCGCCTCGGCCGCCATCGCCGAGGCCGACGCGGCGCTGGAAGCCTGCCGCTTCGACGAATACGCCGGCGCCTGCACGCGCTTCGTCTGGAACATCTTCTGCGACTGGTTCCTGGAGTTCGCCAAGCCGGTGCTGGCGGTGCCGGGGCCGGAAGCCGACGAAGTACGCCGCGTCGCGGGCCAGGTGCTGGGCCTGATCCTGCGGCTGATGCACCCGCTGATGCCTTTCGTGACCGAAACATTATGGGACCGCCTCGGCTATGGCGCGCCGGGCAGCCTGATCCGTGCCGCCTGGCCGGCGCCCTTCGCCGTCGAGGGTGCTGCCCTCGCGCGCGCGGAGATGGAATGGGTCACCGCCCTGATCTCCACCGTGCGCACCGTTCGTGCCGAGATGAACGTGCCGCCCTCGCAACTCTCCCCGGTGCTGCTGCGCGGGGCGGCGGCCACGGAGCTTGGCTGGGCGCGGCAATGGCAGGCGGCGATCGGTCGGCTGGCCCGCGCCTCGGCGATCGAGCCGCATGGCGGCGAGGCGCCTGCCGGCAGCGCGGTTGCCATGCTCGGCGAAACGACGGTGCTGCTGCCGCTGGCCGGACTGATCGATCTCGCCGCCGAGCGCGCCCGGCTCGGGCGGGAGCGCGACAAGGCCGCCGCCGAGGCCGGCCGGATCGCCGGCAAGCTGGCCCAGGCCGATTTCGTCGCCCGCGCGCCCGAGGAGGTGGTAGAGGAAAATCGCTCCCGCCTCGAAGCGGCGCGGAGCGAGGCGGCGCGTCTGGAGGCGGCCCTGCGGCGGATTGCATGAATTGCACCTGCCGCAAGGTATTTCGCAATGATCCGGCCTATAAGAGCCGGGGAATGGAGACAAACGAATGATTCTGCGACTGTCGATCGTTGCGATCTGGGCGGCATGGTTCGCCACCTGGGCCGCTGCCTCCCGCGGCGTGAAGCCGCAGGCGCGCGGTGATTCCTGGGGCGACTGGATCACGCGTCAGGTGCCCTATGTCGGCGGCCTGGCGCTGCTGGCGCTGCCCGCGCCCTCGGGCCTGCTGGCGCGGCGGATCGTTCCGACCGGGGACGAAATCGCGCCGTTCTTCGTGCTGCTCACGGTCTGCGGGCTCGGCCTGACGCTGTGGGCGAGGCGTGTGCTCGGCGGCAATTGGAGCAACGTCGTCGTCCTGCGCGAGGGGCATGAGCTGATTACCGAGGGCCCCTACACGCTGATGCGTCACCCGATCTATTCGGGAATTCTGCTGGCCTCCGTCGCCTGGGCACTGGCCGACGGCACGATCATGGCGCTGGCCGGCATCGTGCTGGTGCTGGGGGCGCTCGCGGTGCAGATCCGCGACGAGGAGCGGCTGATGGATGCCGCCTTCGGTGCCAGCTACGCGCGCTATCGCGAGGCGGTGCCGGCGCTGCTGCCGGTGGGTGCGCCAGGGCGGCTGCTCGCCTTCCTGACGCGGTGAGGTTGCGGCGCGCCCTGCCGGCACTGGCGGCAGCACTGACGGTGCTGCTGGCCGCGGCTAGCGCGCACGCCCAGTACGTTCCGGGTCCCGGCCTGGCGCCGCCGCCGCCGCCTCCGCCGATCTTCGAGAGCGTGCCGCCGCGCCCGGCGCCGGATCTCGTCTGGACGCCCGGGCGCTGGGTCTGGGATGGCGTGACTTGGCGCTGGCGCCACGGCCGCTATCGCAGCAAGCTGGGGTTCCGCGACATGTATGTTCCCGGCCATTGGGAACGGGACGCCGGCGCCGGCTTCCGCTGGATTCCCGGTGGGATGAAATAGCGGCGAGGCGGCCGCCGCGCGCCGCACCGGTTACGTTCGGCAAACAATCGTAATCTCCTGACAGCGACTGGCTCTCCATATCGGATGCAGGACCGCCGGTGAGAGCGCGGCGGCGCCGCCTTTCGTTGCCGTAAGGCAACGTCCATGATGGCTCTCCAAAGGAGTATCCGATGCAACGCTTCCTCCAGGCCGGTTGCGGCCTTGCCATGCTGGCCCTCGCCGCCACACCGGCACTCGCGGCGCCGCCCGCGCCACCAGCCGCGACGGCGCCCGCGCCGATGATGCAGCACAAGAACTGGCAGGCGATGCGCCAGACCATCCTCGATGGCGAGCTGACCGGCTTCAAGGCCAGCCTCTCGCTCACGCCGCAGCAGCAGGCGCTGTGGCCGGCCTTCGAGACCGCGCTGCGCGCCATGCCCGCGGCCATGGGCCCGCACCATGGGCCCTGGATGCATGGCCGCCGCATGGATGAGCACGGCATGAAGGGTGCCGGCATGAAGGGCCCGGGAATGAAGGAGCACGGCATGAAAGGGGCGGCCATGCATGAGCACGCCGGCATGCCGCCCTCGCCCGCGGACATGATGCACCGCATCGCCCAGCACCTCACGCAGCGGGCGATGCAGCTCGACGCGCTGTCCAAGGCCACCGGCCCGCTCTACGCGAGCCTCAGCGTCAAGCAGCAGCTCGTCTTCCGGGTCATGCTGTTCCGGCTCGGCTTCATGCATCCCGGGCCGGCACCCTGGATGCACCACCACCGCTGATCCAGGCCGGCTGGCCCCGGTGGGCTGGTCCAGGTGGGCTGGTCCAGGTGGGCTGGCCCAGGTGGCACGTCACCCTCGCGCGCAACCCGGCGCGCGAGGGGTTTCGGCTTATCGGTTCAGGCGCCGAGCTTGTCCTGGGTGCGGGTCGCGAAATCGCCGGCGTCGTGCCGCTCGTGCAGCTGCTCCGCCGGTTCGCCGGTCAGGCGGTTGACCATCCGCCCGCGCTGCACCGCCGGGCGCGCCGCGATCGCCTTCGCCCAGCGCTGTGCGTGGGTGTATTCGTGCACGCTGAGGAACTCCGCCGCGCCGTAGGAGTTGTTGATCAGCAGACCGCCATACCACGGCCAGCAGGCGATATCGGCGATGGTGTAGTCGGGCCCGGCCAGGTACTCGCTCACCGCCAGGCGCTTGTCGAGCACGTCGAGCAGGCGCTTCGTCTCCATTGCGAAACGATCGATCGCGTATTCGATCTTGCTCGGCGCGTAGGCGTAGAAATGCCCGAAGCCACCGCCGAGATAGGGCGCGCTGCCCATCTGCCAGAACAGCCAGGAGAAACATTCCGCCCGCGAGGCCGCGTCCTTCGGCAGGAACGCGTCGAATTTCTCCGCGAGATAGAGCAGGATCGCGCCGGACTCGAACAGGCGCACCGGCTTCGTGCCGCTGTGGTCCATCAGCGCCGGGATCTTGGAGTTCGGGTTCACCGCGACGAAGCCGCTGGAGAACTGGTCGCCATCGCCGATGCGGATCGGCCAGGCGTCGTATTCCGCGCCCTTGTGGCCGAGCGCCAGCAGCTCCTCCAGCATCACCGTCACCTTCACCCCGTTGGGTGTCGCCAGCGAGTAGAGCTGGAGCGGATGCTTGCCGACCGGCAGCGTCTTTTCGTGCGTGGCGCCGGAGATTGGGCGGTTGATGTTGGCGAAGCGCCCGCCGCTCGCCTTGTTCCAGGTCCAGACTTTCGGCGGCACGTATTCGGTATCGCTCATCACATCGCTCCATGAGTTTCCGCGCGAGGCTAGCCGCCGCCGGCAGGATCGCAAAGCCTGGTGCCGCAACCGTGCCATCCGTCGCCCGCTCTGGAAATCCGCCGCGTCGGTCACCATGTCGGAGCGATGCGGTTGCGCGGGACCGCCCGCGGTGAGAACCTCGCGCCATGTCACGCACCATCAGCGCGCCGCAAATCACCGGCATCAGCCTCGCTTCCGGCGACAATCCGCTGACCATCCTCGCCGGCGGCGGCATCACCTCGGGCTCGGCCGCAATCTATGGCAGCACCGCCGCCTATTGGAGCATCGGCAACGCCGGCACGCTGATCGGCGGGGGTAACACCGCCGCGGTGCATTACGGCATCGGGCTCACCGGTGGTGGCGCGGTGGATAACGCCACCCTGGCGCTGATCGAGGGCTATGGTTTCGGCGTGCTGATGCGCGGCAGCGGCAGCGTGGTGAACGCCGGCACGATCGAATCGCTCGGCACCGCGCTCACCGCTTTCCACTTCGTGCCGAGCGCATTGTCGCCGAGCTTGACGGCGGAGGCCGGTGGCGTCGTGCTGACCAGCGGCGGCATCAGCAACGTGGCCGGCGCGGTGATCGCGGGGCAGGGGATCGGCGTCGGCCTCAACGGTGCCGGCAGTGTCGTCAACTCGGGGTTGATCACCGCCGCCGGCACTATCGCGCTCGGTGTCGTGCTCGGCGGCACCGGGACGGTGGTCAACGCGACGGGCGGCGAGATTGTCGCGGCCAATGCCGGCGTCATCGCGGCCGGTGCGGGGCTGGAGGTCACCAATGCCGGCGGCATCACGGCGACGGTGGGTGTTTATCTGCTTTCGAGCGGCGGGGTTCGCAACACCGGCGGAACCATCTCCGCGAGCGGGGTCGGTATCGGCATCGTCGGCAGCGGCGACGTGGCGAACAGCGGCAGAATCACCGGCGGCCGATACGGCGTCATGCTGTATGGATCGGGGACGGTGGTCAACGCCGGCACCATCACCAACACGCAGACGCTGAGCGGCAACACCGTGAACCTGGCCGTCGGCGGCGACCTCACCAACGCCGCCGGTGCGACGATCGCCGGCGAGTGGATCGGGGTGGGCATCGGCAATACCTCCATCGCCAGCACGATCGTAAGCACCATCATCAACGCCGGCTCCATCGGCGCGCTCGATTCTCAGGGCGACGGTGCGGATCTCTGGCTGCGCGGGACAGCCTATGTCCGCAACACCGGCGTGATCAGTGCCGGTCCGTTCGGCATGGTGCTCTACGACCCCACGACGGTGGTCAATCTCGGCACCATCGCCGGCGGCGGGGTGGGCAACGAGGGCGCGATCGTTCCGGGGCAGGCGGCACTCGCCGCGGCGGATGCGTCGCTGCGGCTGGAGGAGGCACCCGCGGGGGTGCTCGGCGGCAATGTCATCGCGCCGCTCGGCACCGGTGGTGCGGCCGCGAACACGCTGGAGCTGCTTGCCGGCACCGGCATCGGCAGCATCACGGGCTTCGGCGCGCGCTACCAGAACTTTGGCGAGATCGCGATCGATGCCGGAGCGCAATGGCTTGTCGCCGGCGCCGCCTCCGGGTTTGCGGCCGCTGCGATCAGCGGCTTTGCCCCGGGCGACACGCTGGAACTCACCGGCACCGTCGCGAGCGAGGTCGCCCTCGGCGGTGGCCTGCTGACGCTCTCGGGCGGCATCACGCTCGACCTCGCCGGCGCCACGCAAGCGACGGTTGGCAATGACGGCACCAACACCTTCATCACCGCCTGTTTCGCGAGCGGGACGAAACTGCTCACCGTGTCCGGCCCGGTCGCGGTCGAGGCGCTGCGCGAGGGCGACCTGCTGGCCACGCCGCGCGGCCTGGCACCGATACGCTGGATCGGTCATCGCCGCACCGCGCTCGCCCGCCACCGGCAGCCGCACGACGTGATGCCGGTGCGCATCCGCGCCGAGGCCTTCGCGGCCGGCGTGCCGGCGCGCGACCTCATCCTCTCGCCCGATCACGCGGTGCTGGTCGACGGCGCGCTGGTGCCGGTGCGCCACATCGTCAACGGCTTGAGCATCGTGCAGGAGACGCGCGAGACCGTCACCTACTGGCATGTCGAACTCGGCCGCCACGACATCGTCTTTGCCGAGGGCCTGGCCTGCGAGACCTATCTCGACACCGGCAATCGCGGCGCCTTCGACGCGGCGGACGATGCCACCGAACTGCACCCGGATTTTGCCCGCGGCGCTGCCGCCCGCGCGATCTGGGAGCAACGGGGCTGCGCCACCATCCTCACCGACCCCGCGTCGCCGCGGCTGCGCGCCATCCACACCGGCCTGCTGGCCCGCGCGCGACGCTATGGGTCCGCGATCTCCACCATCACCGGCACATGGTCGGAGGGCTGCGGCTTCGCGCGTTCCGCGCGGTCCGGCGCCGCCGAGATCAGCCGCTCGGCCAGCCGCGCCGAGAGCAACGCGTGGTCGATGCGCAGCCCGCTGTCGCGCTCGAACGACGCCGCCTGATAGTCCCAGAACGTGTCGATCCGTCCGGTCGGGTGCAGCGCCCGCACGGCATCGGTCAGCCCCAGCCATAACAGGGCGCGGAACGCAGCACGGGTTTGCGGCCGCACCAGCGCGTCGCCGGGGTCGAGCGCGCCGGCGGCGAGGTCCTCCTCGCCGGGACAGACATTATAGTCGCCGAGGATCGCGAGGTCCCGCCCGTCCTCCAGCAGCGACGCGGCATGCACGCGCAGCGCCTCCATCCAGGCGAGCTTGGCGGCATACCCCTCGGCTCCGCCCGAGTTGCCGTTGGGAAAATACCCGCCGCCGATGACGATGCCGCCGGCCTCGACCTCGACCCAGCGCGCCTGCGCCGGCACCGGAGACCCCGGCAGCGCCCGCGCGCGCGTCTCGAACGGGATGCGTCCCAGCGCCGCGACACCGTTATAGGATTTCTGCCCGACCACCTCCGCGCGATAGCCGGGGAAGGCCAGCGCCGGAAACTGCTCCGCCTCGCATTTGATCTCCTGCAGCAGCAGCAGGTCGGGCTGCTCGCGGCGCAGCCAGTCCGCGACATGCGTCTGGCGCTGACGGATCGAATTGACGTTCCAGGTCGCGAGCTTCATGGATCACCCCTCGTTTGCCCAATCCCGGATTGCCAGTGCAACGCGGTCCGCCCAGCCCCTTCCGTCCGCCCGCGCCTCATCCCGGCGCGGCGGAGGGCCAGGCCAGCAGCACCTCACGCCCCGGCACGGCGACACGCGGCACACTGGGCGGGCTCGGCGCCGTGGCCCAGCGCCTGGCCGGCAGCGCCCGCGCCAGGCCCGCGAGGTCCGCCGGTGTCGCCCGCCGCGCCTCGGCCAGCGTCAGCATGCCGAGCACGCGGCGCAGCTTCTCGCGCGACAAGGTGCCGACCACCACCGGGCGCGGCCCGCTGGGCCCGGTGATCTCGGTATGGCTGTTCCATAGTCGCAGCACCAGCCGCTCACCCGGCATCGGCCCGGCATGGATCAGCGCCATCCGATCCGGCTCGCCGCGATAGAGATGCGGCAGCACCGGCAGCGAGGCCGCGTCGCTTTGCGGCAATAGCCAGGCCAGGGCCGTGCGCGGCGTCCATGGCGCCGGCCTCCGCCACCCTGCCGCCGCCAGGGTGTTCGACAGGGAGGCCGCACTGCCCGCCCATTGCAGCACCAGCTTGTTGTGCCCGCGGCCGAGCAGCGGCGTCTGCTCGCCGTGCATCGTCGCCCAGCCGCCGCCGCGCCAGGCATCGAGCTCCAGCACGACGCGCGGCCCCTCGGGGTCCATCACCGCCGGCGCCACCGCCAGCCGCAGCCCCGCAAGCTGCATCACCATCGCCAGCGCGACCAGCGCCGCGGCGGTGGCACCGCTCGCCATTCCCGGCGTTGCCGCCTCCGCGGGGTCGGCGATGTCGCCATGGTGGCGCAGAATGTCCACCACCCCGGCGAGGCCGACCCAGGCGACGGCAAACCCCATGCCCGCGACCTCCTCGGCGGGCCGCGACAGCCCCAGAACCGCCCGCGCGAACCCCGCCAGCACGATCACCAGCGCCACCGGGACCGCGGTGATGCGCCCCCGCGGCGGGCGCAGATCGTGCACTGCGGCATAGGCGAGCATGCCGTAGAGTGTGGCCTCCAGCGCCGCCGGCGCGTGGCCCATGGAGGCATCGAGCACCACGGCACCCAGGAGCCCCGCCCCCCACAGCAGCGGCGAGCGCCGCCGCCGCACCAGCCCCGCCAGCACCGAAAGTGCCACCGCCGCGAGCAGCAACCGGTTGCCGGTCGCGGCCAGCATCAGCAGCACCGGCTCCGACCATCGTGTTCGCAGCAGCGACAGCGCGGTCGCCAGCGCCTCGCTGCCGCCGGGCCCCGGCTGGTGCAGCAGCGTCAGCGCGGCGCCGAACCCCCAGGCGCCGAGCGCCAGCAACAGCGCCATCAGCACCAGCGCCGTCACCGTGCGCGGCGGCGAAGCGAGGACGCGCGCCAGCCGGGTCGAGAACCGGCTATCGCCGCGCGCCAGGCCCGCGAGCAGAAACCCGGCGGTGCGCGCGATCAGCGGCGGCAGGCGGCGGCCCAGCGCCAGCACCAGCCGCACCGAAAGCCAGATCAGCAGCCCTGCCACCAGCACGAACAGCGCCAGCCGCCCGGCCACCGCGCCCAGCAACTCCAGCCCGGCGCCGATCGCGATACCGAGCCCGACATGCGCGAACGCCCAGATCAGTCCGGCGGCGATGATGATCGGCACGAACCGGCTGGTCTTCATTCCCAGCGCACCGGCCAGCGGCGGCACGATGGCGCGCACCCCCGGCGTGAAGCGCGAGACCAGCAATGTCTTGCCGCCGTGCCGGGCCACACCCTCCTCGGCCTTCGCCACCAGCGCCGGATGCCGGTTGAGCGGCCAGGCGGTCAGCAGCGCCGGCCCGAAGCGCCGGCCGATGGCGTAGGAAACGGAATCCCCGACCATCGCCCCCAGCGCCACCGCGGCGACCAGGGGCGGGAAGGGGATCGCGCCGCTCGGCACCAGGGCGGCGATCGCCACGATCGTCGCGGTGCCCGGCACCAGCGCGCCGACCACCGGCAGCGTCTCGACGCTGGCCAGCAGCCCCGCGACGACGCAGGCCAGCAGCGCGTGCGCGCTCGCGAAGGCGATGATCGTGTGATGCAGGGCGTGCATGGGCGGGGGTTAGCACACTCGCCCGGACGTGCCAGGGCAAGGGGCGGCGGCGGACAGGCGCGTCACTTTCGGTGGATCGACGGCGCCGGGGAGGGACGCTCCGCTAGGCCCGCGCCCGGCGACGGCGTTGCCACGACATCACGCCCAGCAGCAGGCCGACGCCACTGCCCAGCAGCGCCAGCGAGCCGGGTTCCGGCACGCCGGTCGGCGGGTCGCTCTGCAGGGGCGCGGTGTTGGCGAACGACCAGTCCACGACATTATGCGTCTGGATGCCGGCGCCCGTCGCCGCGCTGAAGCCGACATAGGCGCTGTTCCGCCCAGCGAGCGCGCTGTCGACCGAGATCGGATAGTCGTTGATCACGTCCTGCACCGCAGCCGTTCCGTCCTGCACGGAAACCGAGAGGCCGGAGCCGTCGTAGCCGATATTGACCGTCCACAGATCACCGTTGGCCATGCACCCCAGGCCGGTGCCGCTGTCGCAGCTGGTGACGCCGTAGGGCGAGGCGGCGGCGAAGTTGGTGAGGCTTCCGCCGACATCGATCGAGACCATGTTGGTCTGGAACGTGGTGAAGGCGACGGCGATGCTGTTCGGCATCCACGCATAGCCCAGATTATGCCCGTTGGTCAGGCCGAACGTGCCCTTGTCGTTGGCGTCCGTGCCGGTGAGGGCGAAGGTCATGCCGTCGGCCGGCCCGACGCCGCCGGTATCGAGGAAGCGGAACTGGAACGAGGTGGTGAAGGCGCCGCCGGCGCCGAGGGTGACGGGGTTGGCGAGATAGCCGGCACCGTCCTGTAGCTGCTGGGCGGGATTGAGTTGCAGCACCGTGCCGTCGGCGGCGACGCCGTCGGTGGTGAGCGAGGCGTCATAGGCCGTGGTCAGCCCGGTGGCGCCGGCGAAGCCGTTATAGGTCACGCTGTAGGCGTGCGCGGCCCCGGGCAGGGCTAGCACCAGGGCGAGCGCCAACGCACCGGCGAGCGCCATGCCAGGCCCTGCGAACCGCCTGATGCCCAGCCGGGCAGCCGGCAGAGCCTCGCCCAGCCCAGCTGTCCAGGTTTTGGCAGTCCAGGTTTTGGAGGTGGCCGACAAGCCTAACTCCGTCTCATTTCAGTTGCGACGCCACGGTGATCTGGGGTCGCGGACCGTCGCAAGTCAATCAAACTTGCCGTTTCGCTGGGTTACTTTGTGTGGAGTGCCGCCCGCTGGCGCCACGCCTCGCCCCGCCATTCGGCCCGGGACCGCGTTCGCGATGGCGGCTTATTCGACGGAGAAGCTCGACCCGCAGCCGCAGCCGGAGGCCGCGTTCGGGTTTTTCACCGCGAAATGACTGCCCATCAGTTCATCGGTGAAATCCAGCTCGGCGCCGCCCAGCAGCTCCACCGAGGCGGGATCGACCAGCAGCACGGCGCCGTCGCGCTCCACCACCAGGTCATCCTCGGCGCGGGTTTGCTCCAGCGCGAACTGATACTGGAACCCGCTGCATCCGCCGGCCAGGACCGCCAGGCGCAGCGCGCTCGCCCCTTCCGCCGAGGTGATCTCGGTGATGCGTCGGGCCGCGCGCGGGGTGAGGGTCATGCTTGCCATGCACGTAAGATAGGGGTTCGCGCCGGTATGTTGAAGCCCTGGCGTTGCCCGGTCCGCCATCGCTCAGCCTTGCACAACCTCCATCGTTGCCGCCGCCGATGTTGAAGGGGCGGCGCGGCTTGTGTAGGGCTGCTCCATGCGGGTCCCCTTGCAGCCCTGGGCCGTCCGGCCGGAAACCTCGCGCGGGCGCCTGCACGACGAGCCGGAAGGCCGCACCCGCTCGCCCTGGCAGCGCGACCGCGACCGCATCGTCCACAGCTCCGCCTTCCGCAAGCTGCAGTACAAGACCCAGGTCTTCGTCAACCACGAGGGCGATTTCTACCGCACCCGCCTGACCCACAGCCTGGAGGTGGCGCAGGTCGCCCGCTCGCTGGCGCGCGCGCTCGGCCTCGACGAGGACCTCGCCGAGACCCTGGCGCTGGCGCACGATCTCGGCCACCCACCCTTCGGCCATGCCGGGGAGGAGGCGCTCGCGGGCATGATGGCGCCGCATGGCGGCTTCGACCACAACGCCCAGTCGCTGCGCATCGTCACGCTGCTGGAAAGCCGCTACGCCGGCTGGGACGGACTCAACCTCACCTGGGAGACGCTGGAGGGCCTGGCCAAGCACAACGGCCCGCTGCGCGACCCGCCGCCCTATGTCGCGGAATACGACCGCCGCCACCGGCTGGACCTCGCGACCTATGCCTCGGCCGAGGCGCAGATCGCCTCGCTCGCGGACGACATCGCCTATACCAGCCACGACATCGATGACGGGCTGCGCGCGCGCCTGTTCGCGGTCGAGGACCTGGCGCATCTGCCGCTGGTCGGCCCGGCGCTCGCCGAGGCGCACCGCGCCAGCCTCGACATGCCGCCGCCGCGGCTGCGCCACGAGACCATCCGCCGCGTCATCAACGCCATGGTCGAGGATCTGCTGGCCGAAACCACGGCGCGGCTGGCCAGGCTGGCGCCGGCGGATTCGGATGCGGTGCGCCGCGCCAAGCGCCCGGTCGTCGCCTTCACCCCCGCGATGGCCGAGGCGCGCGCCGCCATCCGCGACTTCCTGTTCAGCCGCATGTACCGCCACTGGCGGGTCATCCGCATGACCACGAAGGCACGGCGGGTGACGGCGGAGGTGTTCTCACTGCTGGCCGGCGACCCGCGCATGCTGCCCGATGACTGGCGCGCCCATGCCGGCGAGCCCGGCGGCACCGACCGCGCCGCACTCGCGGTCTGCGACTACGTGGCCGGCATGACCGACCGCTTTGCTGCCGAGGAGCACCGGCGGCTCACGGATCTCTCGGCCCGTCTCTAGTGGCGCGTCTGTAGCGGCGAGGCGGGCGCTGGCCGCTAAGGCGATTTCAGTCACGCCTTCTCAGGCGATGCGCCGTACCAGCTTGGCGACGACGAGAACGATCACCGCGCCGATCGTCGCCGCGATGATGCTGCCGAGCAGCCCATGCGCGAACAGCGCCACCGAGTGGCCGAACAGTACCCCCGCCACCACCGAGCCGATGATGCCGATGACGATATCGCCGGTCAGCCCGAACCCGCGCCCGGCCACGAGCACCCCCGCGAGCCAGCCGGCAACCCCGCCGACGATCAGCCACACCAGGATGGAAAACAGCATCGCGATGGTCTCCCCGGACCCATTGTCTGGCGCAGCCTGCCCCGGCAATCGGGCGGAAATATGCGCGCCGCCGCCCGCTGTTACGCCACCGGTGTCACGCCGCCAGCAGCAGGTCCGCGGCCTTTTCCGCGATCATGATCGCGGCGGCGTTGGTGTTGCCGGAGACCACCGTCGGCATCACCGAGGCATCGGCGACGCGCAGCCGCTCGATGCCGTGCACCCGCAATTGCGGATCGACCACGGCGGTCGAGTGGTGGCCCATCATGCAGGTGCTGGTGGGGTGGAACGTGGTGCCGGAGGTGCGCTGCACGTGCTCCAGCAGCGCCTCGTCGCTGTCGGCTCCGGCGGCCGGCATGTAGGGTGTGGTCACATAGGGCGCGAAGGCCGGCTGGGCGAACACATGCCGCGCGATGCGCAGGCCGGCGATGGCGGTGTCGCGATCGCCGCGCGTCGCGAGGTAGTTGGGCTGGATCGCCGGTGCGACGTCCGGCTCCGGCGAGGTGATGCGCAGCCAGCCGCGGCTCTCCGGCCGGCAGGGGATGGCGACCAGGGTGCAGGCGGGGAAATCGTGCATCGTGGTGCCGGTCTTCTCGGTGCTGCCGGCCAGGAACTGATACTGCACGTCGGGTGAGGCGAGTTCCGGGCGGGTCTTCACGAACATGCCGATCGGCGCCGCGCCGGTCATCAGCACGCCGCTGCCGGCGACGAGATAGCGCAGCGCCTCCAGCCCCTTGCGCCACAGCGAGCGGTCGATCTCGTTGATCGTCGCGGTGCCGCGCACCCGCATGATGGTGCGCGCGCCGATATGGTCCTGCAGGTTCTCGCCCACCCCCGGCAGGTCATGCGCGACCGCGATGCCGAGGCCGGCCAGCAGCGCGCCCGGCCCGATGCCCGAGAGTTGCAGCAGATGCGGCGAGGCGATCGACCCGCCGGCGAGGATCACCTCGCGCGCCGCCACCGCCTCGCGCGCGACGCCGTGCTGGGTGAAGGCGACGCCGGTCGCGCGCCTGCCATCCAGCATCACCCGTCGCGCCAGCGCGTGCGTCTCGACGCGCAGATTGGCGCGCACCATCGCCGGGCGCAGATAGCCCACGGCGGCACTGCACCGCCGGCGGCCGCGGACCGTCACCTGCAGCGTGCCCACCCCCTCCTGCACCGCGCCGTTGAAATCCGCGTTGAAGGGGATGCCCGCCTGCTGCGCCGCGGCGATCAGCGCATCATGCAGCACATGCGGCGAGCGCAGATCGGAGACGGCGAGCGGCCCGCCCTTGCCGTGAAACGCGTCCTCGCCCCGCTCCTGGTCCTCGGCGCGGCGGAAATAGGGCAGCACGTCCTCATAGCTCCAGCCCTCGCAGCCCATCTGCCGCCAGAGGTCGAAATCCTCGCGCTGGCCACGGATGTAGATCAGCCCGTTGATCGAGGAGGAGCCGCCGAGCACGCGCCCGCGCGGCCAGGTGATGCGCCGCCCACCCATGCCCGGCACCGGCTCGGTCTCGAACTGCCACGTGATCTTCGGGTTATAGACGTTGCGCTGGAAGCCGGCCGGGATGTGGATCCAGATGTCGCGGTCCGGCCCGCCCGCCTCCAGCAGCAGCACCCGCGTTCGCCCATCCGCCGAGAGCCGGTTGGCCAGCACGCAGCCGGCCGAGCCCGCGCCGACGATGACGTAGTCCGCCTCGATCCGGTCCATGTTCGTTTCCTTGCGGCGCTTCCCGGTGTGACTATCGGGCCGGCCGTGGCGGCGCGCAAACCTCCCCTGCTTTGCCGCGACGCCGTGTTTGGGCTAGCGGAGCCGCCATGTCAGCGCCGCTCCCGACCGATCTCTATGCCACCATCCGCGAGCGCGTGCTCGCGGCTCTCGCCGAAGCCGTGCCCGGCCTCGCGCCGGAGGTGCTCGCCCGCGTCGAGGTGGCGCCGCCGCGCGAGGAGGGCAGGGGCGAGATGGCGAGCAACGCCGCCATGGTCACCGCCCGTGCCGCCGGGCGCAAACCGGCGGAGATCGCAGCCGACCTGGCGCGCCGCCTGGCCGGCACCTGGCCGATCGCGGCGGCCGAAATCGCCGGACCCGGGTTCCTCAACCTGACGCTCGACCCCGGGGCCTGGCGCGGCGTCATTCCCGCGGTGCTGGCGGCGGGGGAGGCCTATGGCGACGGCACTGTCGGCGCCGGCGTCACGGTCAACGTGGAGTTCGTCTCCGCCAACCCCACCGGGCCGCTGCATGTCGGCCATTGCCGCGGCGCCGTGGTCGGCGACACGCTGGCCAACCTCCTGGAAAAGGCCGGCTGGCGGGTTACCCGCGAGTTCTATGTCAACGACGCCGGTAATCAGGTCGCGGCCCTGGCCTGGGCGGCCTACTGGCGCTACCTCCAGGCGCTCGGCACGACGCTCAGCGAGGCCGAGTTCGCCGCCCGCATCCCCGGCGGCCTGCAGTACAGCGGCGATTATCTGCGCGACGTCGCGGCGGCGCTGGTGGCGGCCGAGGACGACGCGCTGGCCCCCGGCGCCGTGCCGGCCGACCCCGCGCTGTGGCTCGACCGGGTCCGCGCGTTCGCCATCGGCTTTCTGCTGGAGACCATCAAGACCGATCTCGGCCGTCTCGCCATCCGCCACGATGTGTTCAGCTCCGAGCGCGCGCTGGTGGCGAGCGGGGCCGCCGACCGCATGATCGCGGTGCTGCGCGAGCGCGGCCTGATCTACGAGGGCGTGCTGGAGCCGCCCAAGGGCAAGCTGCCGGAAGACTGGGAGCCGCGCGAGCAGACCCTGTTCCGCGCCACCGCGTTCGGCGACGACGTGGATCGGCCGCTGCGCAAATCCGATGGCAGTGCCACCTATTTCGCCAACGACATCGCCTACCACGCGGACAAGATCGCACGCGGTGCTGCGATCCTGATCGACGTGCTCGGCGCCGACCATGGCGGCTATCTGCCGCGCATGCGGGCCGCGGTCGCGGCGATCGGCGGGGCGACGTTCGAGGTCGCGCTGTGCCAGATCGTGCATTTCCAGAAGGGCGGCGAGCAGGTGCGCATGAGCAAGCGCGCTGGCACCTTCGTCACCGTCGCCGACCTGCTCGACGAGGTCGATGCGGATGCGATCCGGTTTACCATGCTGATGCGCAAGAACGACGCGCAGATGACCTTCGACCTCGACCTCGCGGTGGCGCAGACGCGGGAGAACCCGGTGTTCTACGTGCAGTATGCGCATGCCCGCGCGCGCTCGGTGCTGCGCGCGGCGGCGGAGCGCGGCATCGGGCCGGGAACGGCGCTCGAAACCCTTGCCGATGCCGCGGAAATCGCGGTTCTGCGCCGGCTCGCCGCCTGGCCCCGCCTTGTCGAGGGCGCGGCCCTGGCCCGCGAGCCGCACCGAATCGCGTTTTTCCTCTATGATTTAGCGAGCGACTTTCATATGTTATGGAACCGAGGCCGCGACGATGCTGCACTGCGGTTCCTGATCGACGACCGTCCCGCCGAAACGGCGGCCCGCGTGGCCCTGGTCGCGGCGGTGGCGACGGTTCTGCGCTCGGGGATGCGGGTGGTGGGCGTCACGCCGGCCGAGGAGATGCGTTAGCCGCGCTCGTCCCGCCTCGCCGGGGCGCGCGCCCCGGAGTTTGAGGACTATGCGCCAAGCCAGCCACGCTGCCAGCCCCACGACCAGGCATTCCTACGACGAGGACGACGGCTACAACGACCTCGAAATCCCGCGCGCCAGTGCCAGTTTCCGTGTGCCGCGCGAGCGCCCGGGCATGGACCGGACGACGCGCAACATGATCCTCGTCGCCTGCGGCATCGCGCTGCTGATGCTGGCCGGCGTCGGCATCCAGGCGATGCTGCGCCCGCACGGCCTGCCGGTGGTGATGGCGCAGGCCGGGCCGTGGCGAGTGAAGCCCGCGCATCGCGGCGGCATGCAGGTGCTCGGCCAGGGCAACGACATCTTCAACGGCACCCGCCCGGTCGGCCAGGATCAGGCGCTGCCGGGCCCGGAAACGCCCAATCTCGCGGCCCTCGCGCGTGACGAACAGCGCGCCGCGGCGGCAAAAGCCGCGACGGAGCAAACCGTGGCGGGCCCATCCGCGGCCCGGCCGGCGCTTGCCGCCGCGGCGACACCCGCCCAGGCGACGCCCGCTCAAGGGACGCCCGCCCAGGGGACGGCCCAGGCGGCGCCGGCTCAGGAGACGACCGCTCAGGCGACCACAGCGCCGGCAACGGCGGCCGTCGCCACGACGGCCAGCGCGGCAGCGG
>JAJXXT010000141.1 GCA_021780935.1 Pseudomonadota bacterium | reverse complement strand
AGGGGAAACCGGCGCCGCCGGCTGGGGGTGGGAATGGCTCCGGGCTACGCCCTACGCCATCCCCACCCCCAGCCAGTTTCTCATCCTGATTGTCGCGGGCTTCTCAGCTTGATTGCCGCGCGACAGCGAGGAGCGCCTCGGCGGCCTTCTGCCCCTTCGCCGCGGCCGCCGCCGGGCTCTCGCTGCCGGTGATCATCGCCTGGATCTCGTTCTCCAGCGCCTTGCGCACGCCAACCACGTCATACGTGTCAAACCAGGGCACGGCGTATCGAAGCTGCTTGATCGCCACCGTCGCATTCGGGTGCCTGGCGAGATACGCCTTCATCGCCGGCAGGTCATAGGCGGCGCGATTGGGCGCGAAATATCCCGTGAAGCGGCTCCAGCGGCCGGAGATCGCAGGGGAGGTGAGCCATTCGATAAGCGCCCATGCCGCCTTCTGCCGCGCCGGCGAGTTTCCCGCGGGGATCAGCAGGCTGCCGCCGCCGATGGGGGCGGCATGGCCGATCTCGCCGGGCAGAAACGCCGTCCTGTAGGGCTGCTTCATGCCATGACGGACAAAACTGAGCGCGCCGGTGGAGAGGATCATCATCGCGGCGTGGCCGCTGAAGAAGGCCGTGGTGGTGGCGTTCGCGTCAGTGACCGAGGCCGGCATGACATGCGCCTTGTGGATCATGTCATTGAGGAACGTGAGCGCGCCGATCGTGGATGGCTGGTTGTAGTAAACCTCGCCGCCATACCGATGATTCCACCACTGCCCACCATTGGCCATCACCAGGCCCGACATGATCCAGCCGAGATAGTCGGAGGTCTCCGGCATCATCATGCCCCAGCGCACCGTCTGCCCGTCCTTGACCACCGTGAGCTTTCTGGCATCCGAGTACCATTCCGCCCAGTTGCGCGGCGGCTTGTTCGGGTCGAGCCCGGCCTGCTTGAAGGCATCGACACTGTAGAACAGCAGCGGCGTCGAGTTCTGAAACGGGATGCCATACACATGCCCGCCGATGACGGCATTGGGCAGCAGAGCCGGGAAGAACCGGGCCATGTAGGCGCGATCCGTCCGACCCTGCGCCTTGATCAGCCCGTCGAGCGGCATGGCGTTATGGGTGATGACATAGTTGCGGATGAAATTGGCGCTCATCAGCGCCACCGCCGGCGGGTGACCGGCCTTGATCGCGGCGCGGGTCTTGAGATCGGTGTCGTCGTAGCTGCCGGTATAGACGGCGGTGACGTGAACGGTCGGGTGCGATTTGTTGAACTCGCGGATCAGCTTCTGCATCTCGACCGCGAGCGTGCCCTGCACGGGCACCGGGAAGAAGAAGTCGATCCGCGTCGTCGCGGCACGGGCCGCGACCGGAGCGATGGCTAGTGCCGCCGCCAGCAGAAGCCGTTTCATGAATCTCTCTCCTCTGTTCATTTGAGTCCGGAAGCCGTCAGCGCGCTGACGAAATGTCGCTGCGCGAGCGCGAAACCGACCAGCAGCGGGGCCGCGACCATCGCCGTGCCGGCGGCGATCAGGCCCCATTGCGCGCCCGCCTCGCCGGCGGTGGTGAAGGAGGCCAGTCCCACGGTGAGCACCTGCTCGCTCGGGCTCGACGTGGCGATCAGCGGCCAGAGGAACTCGTTCCAATGGCTCGCGACCGAGACGATGGCGAAGGCGGCGATGCCAGGCCGAGCGAGCGGCAGCAGCACGTGGCGGATGGTGTCGAGAACCCCGGCGCCGTCGATGCGCGCCGCATCCTCGAAATCGCGCGGGATGGCACGGAAGGTCTGGCGCATCAGGAACACGCCGAACGCCGAGGCCGCATAAGGTGCCGCGATGCCGGCGAGATGGTCGTAAAGCCCGAGCGTGGCGATGGTCTGCAGGTTCGGCACCAGCAGCACCACCGGCGGCAGCATGAGCTGCAGCAGAAAGGCGTAGAACAGCCACGAACTGCCACGAAAGCGCAGCCGCGCGAAGGCGTAGCCGGCGAGGCTCGAGGTCACGATCTGCACCACGAACAGCCCGCCGCAGAGCAAAATCGTGTTGAGATACCAGAGCGGGAAGTCGCCGGCGCCCCATGCCTCGCGATAATTGGCGAGCGTGATGCCGCCGCTTGGCCACAGCGAGGCCATGTCGGTAGCATCGGCGGGACGCAGCGAGGCCACCGCCATCCAGGCGAACGGCAGCACCCAGGCCACGGCGCCCGCCAGCCCCAACAGCAGGCCGGGATGAAGCCGTTTAGGACTCATAATGAATCCCCCGCTCCAGCGACCGCAGCGAGATCGAGGCGAGCGCCATCAGGCAGCCGATGCCGATGACCGTGGCGGCGGCCGCGAGACCGTTATCGTTGTTCTGCTCCGCCTGCTGGTAGATGTAGTAGAGAAGAAGATTCGTGGAGTCGCCCGGGCCGCCATGGGTGAGCAAAACGACATGGTCCACCTGCGTGACGGCGTTCACCACAGCGACCGGCAGCAGGAAGGCGGTGGTGGGCCCAAGCAGCGGCAGGGTGATGCGGCGTAGGCGCGTCCATGCGCCAGCGCCATCGAGAGAAGCGGCCTCGTGCAGCTCCTGCGGGATACCGGCGAGCCCGGCGAGAAAAAACAGCATGTAGTATCCTGTGTTTTTCCATACCGACAGCACGATGAGGCTGGGCAGGGCGAGCGACGGGTCACCCAGCCAGTTGGCGTCGGCAAGCCCGAAGCGCGCGAACCAGGTATCGAACAGCCCACCGCCCGGTAGCAGGATGAAGGCGAAGATCGCCGCAGCGGCAACCAGCGGAATCAGCAACGGCAGCGCCACCGCCATGCGCAGCAACGCCACCAGCCGGCCGTTGCCGGCAAGCGCCAGCGCGAAGGCCAGCGCCAGCACCAGGCTCGGGATCACGGTGCCAAGGGTGTAGGCGACCGAATTCCAGGCGACGGCCGCAAAATGCGGGTCAGCCAGGAGGCGGGTGAAATTGCCCAGCCCCCAGCGCGCCGGCCCGTCCAATTGCTGCTCCAACAGGCTGCGTGCGGCCACGCGCAGGATCGGCAGGTAGGTAAACATCGCCAGCAACAGCAGTGAGGGCGCGAGCAACAGCGCGGCGAGGAACGCCGCGCGCGAAGCGAGGCGACGGGCACGGCGCGTAGCCGGCGCGGCGGCTGGAAGCAGGTGGAGCGATTCGGCGGCGATATTCACCTTCCGCTGATAGACCGTGTGCCATGACAGTGGTGTGGCAGAACGGCGACGCATGCGTGACACAAGATTGCCGCGTCTGGCAACAGGCGTTGACAGCAAAACGGCCCGACACGCTACAGAAACAATGGCGCCTGCGGGATATCGTTGCGGATTCCGCTGCGCGACAGCCGCCGCCAGCGTGCTGGCCACACGGCACGAACGCGAAACATCCACAACACCTGACCCTTGGATCCCATCGTGCCGATCGTACCCAGCGACAAGTTTCGTGAAACCGACCCGATGCGCCACCTCCGCGAAGCATGGCACCATCCGCTCACTCTCGATCCCGGGCTGCTCGACCTCGCCGCGCCCGGTGGCCCGCCGGCGCTATGGTTCGGCGAAGTAGGGCAGCCATCGCCGGACGGCATGACCACGTTGGGTCCAGTGACGTTGGGCCAAATAACGCTGGGCCAACCGATGCCGGGCCAGGCGATCCTGGGCCCCCTGGCCCTGGGCGGAAACTCCGCCGCCGACGCGCTCGCGGCCGCGTCCATCAGCGTGCCGCTTGGCTCGACCCTGGCTGCCGGCGAACTCACGCTCGTCACCTATGTCTCAGGTCTCACCGCCAGCGGGTCGCTCGCCGACACCAGTACCAATCCCTCCTTTGCCTCCTGGAACGGCGACACCTCGGCACCCGCGTACAGCGGCGCCAACGGGGTCGCGCATCGCTGGGCCGGCAGCCGCGGCGCGGCGCCAACCGTGGACGTCTATTTCGATCCCAATTCGCAATGGAGCGCGCCGGAGCAGACAGCCTTCATGCAAGGCTATTCGCTGTGGTCGGACGTTGCCAACATCGTCTTCCAATTCGTCACCGCGAACTCGGGGAGCGATATCGTCCTCACGCGTGGAGCGTCCGGTACGGGTTCCTACACCTCGCCGTATTATTCCTACAACACCAACCCGCCTTACTCGATCGGCACCATGACCGGGGCAACGATATCGATCGATACCACGACCTATGGCTGGCAGTCGCTCGACTCCTTTTCCGCCGTCCAGGGCTATGGGCCGATGACGGTCGTGCACGAGGAGGGGCACTCGATCGGTCTCGGCCATGACGGTCCCTACAACGGTTCCGCCATCAACCAGAACGGCAGCTACGACTATAGGCAATATTCTATCATGTCGTATTTTGATAATACAAATCAGAATATTGGAGGAACTCAATACTATCCCACCACCCCGATGTTCACCGACATCGCGGCCGCACAGCGACTTTATGGCGCGCCGACGCAGAGCGCGCTCTCCGGTGGACAGATCTTCGGCTTCGGCAACAATACGGGGTTGCAGGCCTACGACTTCACGATCAACACCGAGCCGGTGGTTACGATCTACGACACCGGCGCCAACAACACGCTCGATCTCGCGGGGTTCTCAACCTCGGCCACAATCGATCTTCGGCCCGGTGATTTCTCCTCCGCCGCCGGGATGATCGACAATATCGGCATTTACCCGGGTGTCGCGGTGGACACCGCCATCGGCACCACCGGCGGCACCACCTTCTGGGTCAACGGTGCCTCCGACACGCTGATCGGCCAGGGTCCCAGCGTCGACAACGCCGCCGCCTTCACCCAGGCACAATCCGCCTACACCATCAACGTGCTGAACAGCGCCACGACCACCGTCGCGCAGGGCACGACAATCGATACGCTGGTCGATATCCAGAATCTCATCTTCAACGCCTGCTACGCGCCGGCGACGCGCATTGCGACCGCTTCGGGCGAGACAGCGGCCGGGGAGCTGCGCGGCGGCGATCGGGTGTGCACGCTGGGGGGAGGGCTGGCACGGGTGCGCTGGGTGGGGCGACGGCACGTGAGTGCCGAGGTGCTGGCCAGCGATCCCTCGCGCCGACCGATCCGCATCGCCCCCGGCGCGCTCGGGCCCGGGTGCCCGCGCCGCGCCCTGATCCTCTCGCCGCTCCACGCGCTGTGGCTCGATGGCATGCTGGTGCCGGTGGAGCTGCTGGTGAACGGCGCCACCATCCGCCGCCTCTCGCCGCGCCTTGGCATCGACTACGTCCACATCGAGCTCGACCGCCATGATATCCTGCTGGCGGAGGGTGCGCCAGCCGAGAGCTTCATCGATCTCGATTCCCGCTGGATGTTCGAGAACGCGGCCACGGCTCCGCCCGGCGGCCCCACCGAGGAATGCGGCCGGCGCATCGGCGCTGACGACGCGGCGCTGGTCCCGATCCGCGCGCGCCTGGCGCACGGCGGGGCCCACCCGCGCGGGCGCTGGACCGGCCATCTCGATCAGGAGGGGCCGGATGCCGTCATCGGCTGGGCGATGAACAGGGCCAACCCGCTGGAGCCGGCCATGTTGCGAATAGAGAACGGGAATGACGTGCCGGCGATGTTGCTCGCCGGGCGGTTCCGCCCCGATCTCGCCGCGGCGGGGATCGGCGACGGCTGCCTCGGCTTTCACCTCTGGCGGCGCGGTGGCGCGGCGCCACGGCTCTACCTGCCCGACGGCCAGCGGCTCGCGACATGACCGCGGTCCTGCGCCTCGCCGCGCGCTGCGAGGTGGCGAGCAACGGCGGCGCGCGCGCGGCCATGCTGCTGGAGGCCGGCGATACCGTGGCGCTGGGGCCGGGCACGGAGCGGCGTATCTGCCACACGACACGCACGGTGCTGATGCGCGACGCCGGGCGACGGGCGCTATGGCCGGTCGCGGTGCCGGCCGGCAGCCTCGGCGAGGGTATGCCGGGGACCGATCTCGTCGTCGCCCCCGACCAGATGCTGCCGCTGCCGGGCGGCCTGGGCGCACCGGCACGCTGCCTGGTGGACGGGGTGGCGATCCGCCGCGTCGCACCGGAAGGGCCGATCGACCTGGTGGAACTCCATCTCGACGCGCCTTTCGCCAGCCTGGCGCCCGATGCCGAACTGCCGGGGCTGGTCGAATCCCTAGCGGCGACGCGGCTGCCACCGGCGGGCCCGCCGGAGGGCGCCGTAGACCAGGCCGGTCACGGCCACGTCGTCGGCTGGGCGCGCGATGCGACGCGGCCGGGCCAGCCGCTGCTGCTGACGCTGGAGATCGACGGCACACCACGCGCGCTGTTCCTGGCGGACCTGTACCGCGCGGACCTCGTCACGGCGGCAAGCGACGGCCATTGCGGTTTCGGAACGGAGATGAACCCGCCCCTGTCGCGCCGTGACTACCACCACATGGCCATCCGCCGCGCCTGGGATCGCGCACCGGTGCCGGGCGGCGACGCCCTGTTGGATCCCGCCCCGCCGGTCGCGGTGACACTGGCGGTACTCGACGGCCTGCGCGGCGAGGCCCGGGCCCGCGCACTCAGCGCGGCACTGACTTCCCTCGGCGAAGCCGCGCGCGGGTAAGCGCCGCCAGCGCCGCGGCGATCGCCTCGGCAGTCGCCGGCATGTCGGGATCGCCGACACCGCGCCTCAGCAGCGCCATGCCGCCCGGCACCGGAGCCCCATCCTCGGCGCGGCGCAATTCCAGCAGATGCGTGTCCTGAGCCGGCCCGTCCATCGCGAAGCGGAAGGCGCAGGCGCCAAGGCCGATCATGGCGAGGTCGGGCCTCGCGCGATCCGCGAAACCATGCGCGACCGTGACGCCGTCGCGCAGCAGAGCGAGCAAAACCGGCGCGCCGGGCATCGCGCTGTCGCGCACCCAACCCTCCACGCCGTCCGCAGCCACGTGTTCCACCGCCCCCTCCAGCGCGCCGTAGCGCCGGCCGGCGCGTGCGCCGATCGCCGCGCGCACCCGGGCCAGCGCGGCGTCCGGGGCCGGCCGGCCGGATGGCGCATCGCTGACGCAGGCCACGCCCTCGGCTAGGAACGCGCAGGGCGCGTCGGTCTCCAGCCGCACGCAGGGCAACGCCACCGGGTACGCGGCAACGCCGGCGCCATCCTCAAGGAAGCACGCAGGCCACACCGCGCCCTCGATCAGCAGGGCCTGGCCGCGGCACAGGCTGAGCGGGCGCGCGGGCACGCCCTCCGCCATGACCCCGGCTGCAACGGCGAGGAGATCGGTCGGGCCGGCGGGTAGCGCCGTGACCCGGCGCAGCATCCGCCAACCGCCATCCACCGTCCGCAGCAGGGCGCCGGGCAGCAGCGCACCGGCCGGACAGGGGCCCGCCGCCGTCTCCACCCGCGCATCCGCGGCAAGGCCGGAAGGCGCGGACCAGGCGGCATCACGCTCCGGCGCCAGCATCGGCGGTGGGCGCGGCATGAAATCGGGCAGCATCGCTCCCCCTCCGGTCTGGCGCGGCCCGTGGCGGCGCGCGCGAAATCTTAGCACCGTAACAACCGAACCATGTCTATGGTTGCGAGGTTGGGCCAGGGAAGCCCGGTGCCGAGAAGGCCTGGGCCTAGAATGCCTGGGCCGAGAAAGCCTGGGCGAAAAATGCCTGGGGCCAAGGAAGCCGGGCCAAGGAATGGGAGGCGGCGCGATGACGACGATAATTCTGGTGGTGCTCGTTCTGCTGCTGGCGGGCGGGCTGATCTATCTGCACGATACACGCCAGACCCAGCATACGATCCTGCGCAACTACCCGGTGATCGGGCATTTCCGGTACTTCGCCGAGACCTGGGGCGAGTACATGCGCCAGTATCAGTACCTGCCGGACTGGGTGGAGCGCCCGTTCAACCGGCTGGAGCGAGCCTGGGTCTATCGCTCCGCCAAGGGCGTTTCCAACCTGGTCTCGTTCGGCAGCGAGGTGATGCCAGTCTTCGCCTTCCGCAACGCGCCGTTCCCGGTGCTGGACGAGGAGAAATCCGCCTTTCCCGGCAAGACGATCGGCATCGCCGAGGGGCCGGGCGCCTGCGAGCGCCCCTATGTCGCCAAAAGCTTCTTCAACATCTCCGGCATGAGCTTCGGTGCGCTGTCGCATGCCGCGGTCTCCGCCCTGTCGCGCGGGGCGAAGATCGGCAATATCTGGATGGCAACCGGCGAAGGCGGGCTCGCACCCTATCACCTCGAGGGCGGGTGCGACGTGATCATGCAGATCGGCACCGCCAAATACGGCGTGCGTGACGAGCACGGCAATCTTTCGGAGGCCAAGCTGCGCGAGGTCGCGGCGCACGAGAACGTGCGCATGTTCGAGGTGAAGCTGGCGCAGGGCGCCAAGCCAGGCAAGGGCGGCATCCTGCCCGGCGCCAAGGTCTCGTCGGAGATCGCGGCGATCCGCGGTATTCCCGTTGGCAAGGATAGCATCTCACCCAACCGGCATACCGATATCGGCAATGTGCGCGAGCTCGGCGCCTTCGTCGCCCGCGTCCGGCGCGTGACCGGGCGGCCGGTGGGCGTGAAATTCGTTGTCGGGCACCCGAGCTTTCTCGACACCTGGTTCGCCGACTGCGTCGCCAACCCCGAGGGCTGCCCCGACTATGTGCAGGTGGATGGCGGCGAGGGCGGCACCGGGGCTGCTCCGGCGCCGCTCGCGGATTACGTGGGCCTGCCGATCACCCAGGCGCTGCCGCTGGTGGCAGCGGCGCGGGCACGCCACGGGCTTGAGGAGCGTATCCGCATCGTCGCCAGCGGCAAGCTGATCACGCCGGACAAGGTGGCATGGGCGCTGTGCATGGGTGCCGATTTCGTTTCATCGGCCCGCGGTTTCATGTTTTCGCTTGGTTGCATCCAGGCGATGAAATGCGGCAGCGGCAAATGTCCCACCGGCGTGACCGCCGTGGACCCGAAGCTGATCCGCGGCCTCGACCCGATGGACAAGGGCGTGCGTGTGGCGCGCTACGCCGAGCGCATCCGCGAGGAGGTGGAGATCATCGCGCACGCCTGCGGCCTGAAGAACGCCGGCGAATTCCGCCCGGAGCACGTGACCGAGATCGAGCGCGGCGTCAGCGGCTTCCGCAGCGCGGGGGCGTGAGGTTCATTCGGTTGCTGCCATGCTCGCGGTGCATTTCGCCGCGGGCGGAACCGAAGCAAGTCTGGATTCCTGATCGATCACGTGAATGAGTTCAGCCCATGCAGCGTGCGGCTTCCGGCCGATGGCTCAGCCTGGTTTCGCTAACGGAGTGATGCCGGGCAAAGCGAGGAAGCGCGCGACCCACGCCTGCACGCCGGGCCAGCGGGCGAGGTCGAACCCGCCCTCGTCCGCCGCCTGGGTGTAGGCGACAAGAGCGATATCGGCGATCGTGGGGCCGGTATCGGTCAGGAAATCATGCGTTGCAAGCCGGCGCTCCATCACGTCGAGTGCGGCGCCGCCACGTTGCCAGCACTGGCGCACACGCTCGATCCGCGCCTCTTGCTGTTTCAGATAGGTGATGATGTTGCGGGCAACAGCGATCGCCGGTTCGTGGCTGTACTGTTCAAAGAACAGCCATTCCATCACCCGTGTGCGCGCGAGGCCCGGGGCGGGCAGCCAGGCCGTCCCCTCCGCGAAGTGCAGCAGAATCGCACCGCTCTCGGTGATGACGGCGCCGTCCTCGAGCACCACGGTCGGCACCTTGGCGTTCGGGTTCATCGCGAGGAACTCGGGTGTGCGGGTCCGGCCGGCGTTGGAATCGGTTTCGATCCAGGTGTAGGCGCGGCCGGTGAGGCGCAGGATGGTCGAGACCTTCCAGCAATTGCCGCTTATGCCGAAACCATAGACCGTGATCGCCATGCTACCTCCTTGACGCAGGCGATCCGTCACCGGAGCCTGCATCGGTGAAAGTTCTTTGGTTCTTTCTTACAAGAAAGGAGAACCCTGCTAAACGGCACCATAAGGCTTCGGCCGCGGCCGCTCGGCGAATCGCGCCAGCCGGAACGGTGTCGGGTCCACCACCGGTGCCGCACCCGTCGCGAGGTCCGCCGCGAGCCGCCCGGCACCCGGCCCGATGCCAAAGCCATGGCCCGAAAACCCGGTCGCGATCACCATGCCCGGCAGTGCGTCCACCGGCGAGATCACCGGCACCGCGTCCGGCGTCACGTCGATCAGCCCGGCCCAGCGCTGCACCACCTTCAGCCGCCCGATGGCCGGCAGCTCCTGTTGCAGGTTGCGGCTCGCGGTGTCGAGGATCGGGTGATAGGGCTCGGGGTCGAGGATACGGCGATGCTCGAACGGCGACGGCGCGTCCAGCGCCCAGCGGCGGGGCAGCCGCGCCTCCTCCAGAAAGCGCCGGCCGAGGCGCACATGCACGTCCCTGCGCTCCAGCTTCCACGCCGCCTGGAAATCGAAAAACAACCGGAACGAATCCGGCACCAGGTCGTGAAAACCGAAGCGGCCGTGGGTGAGCGTGTAGCCGCCATCGTCGCGCCGGCGCAGCGCGTAGCCGTGGCCGAGGGCGGCGATATCGGGCGCTACCTCGCCCGCCGGCAGGGGCGCGGTGCGCATGACGGAGGACAGCATCTTGAGCTGTGGCAGCTCGATGCCGAGCGAGCCCGCGAACAGGCGCGACCAGGCGCCGCCGGCCAGCACCACGCTCTGGCAGCGAATGCGCCCACGCTCCGTCACCGCCGCGGCGACACGCCCGGCATTGGTTTCGATGCCGCGCACAGCGCAGCGCGTGAACACCGCGGCCCCGGCCCGGCGCGCCGCGCGGGCAATGGCCGGTGCCGCCTTCTGCGGCTCCGCCTGGCCGTCGCTCGCGGTGTAGAGCGCGCCCGCGTATCGCCGCCCGGTGCCCGGCATCAGTTTCGCGACCTCGTCCGGGCCGATGATGCGCGTGTCGAGCTGGTAGGGGCGGGCACGCTCCAGCCATGTCTCGCGCTTGGCCACCGCCGCCTCGTCGTCGCAGAGATAGGCGATGCCCCCGACGCGAAACCCGGTCGCCGCGGCGACGCGCTGGTCCATGCCGTTCCACTGGCGCAACGCCTCGATCGCCAGCGGAAGCTCGCGCGGGTCGCGACCCATCTTGCGCACCCAGCCCCAGTTGCGGCTGGACTGCTCGGCGCCGATCTCGCCCTTTTCGCACAGCACGACGGAAACCCCGCGCTCGGCCAGCGTCAGCGCCGTGCAGGTACCGGCAATGCCGCCGCCGATGACGACGACATCAGCCGCCGCCGGCAGCGTTTCGTCGGAGGCGACGGGGTCGGGCGTCGGGCCCGGCAACTCAGGCCGCCGCAGCGCAAACGGCGGCGAGGCTCTCCTTGCGGCCGGTCAGATCGTGCATCGTCAGATCGCGCATCGACGGCTCCTTACGAGGGTCGAGCGTCGCGCGACCGCGAGGCCAGGGCAAGGAGGGTTGGCGCGGGGCTGCCATCGTGCGATTCGTGGACAGGAAAAGCGGCGAGCCAGAGGGGCGGCCACCAGGGGAGGGTTCCATGCGCGGACGGATCATCATCGGCACCAGACGCTATTCGTCCTGGTCGCTCAGGGGCTGGCTGCCGGTGCGGCTGGCGGGGCTGGACGTGGAGGAGGTCGTGATGCCGCTGGCCGGGGGCTATACGGCGAGCATCCACACCATCTCGCCCGGCGGCACGGTGCCGGTGCTGGACCATGACGGCAACCTGATCTGGGAGTCGCTGGCGATCGGCGAATACTGCGCGGAGCTGAAGCCGGGGCTGTGGCCGGCGGACCGCGCCGCACGGGCGCTGGCGCGCAGCGTCGCGAGCGAGATGCATGCGGGGTTCCGCGCGCTGCGCCAGGCGATGCCGATGAGCCTGTTCCGCAGCGCCGCCGGTGCGGGCAGAACGCCCGAGGTGCTGGCCGATATCGCGCGGATCGAGACCATCTGGCGCGACTGCCGCAGCCGCTTCGGCACCGGCGGGCCGTTTCTGTTCGGCGCTGATTTCACCTTGGCGGACGTGATGTATGCGCCCGTCGTATGCCGTTTCCTGACGTATCAGCCGGAGCTTTCGGCGATCAGCCGGGCCTATTGCGACGCGGTTCGCGCCCACCCGCTGATGGAGGCATGGTATCGCGCCGCCGCGGCAGAGCCGCCGAGCTGGCGCATCCCCGCCTCGGAAGCGCCCATCTAGACGGCGAGCGGCCCCTTCGACACCGCATCGAGCGCCGCCTGAAGCTGCTCCAGCGAGGCGATGCCGATCAGCGCGGGGGCAATCGCCTCGTGGCCGATGGCGAACCGGATCGCCGCCTCGACCAGGCTGCCCGCCCTGCCCTGCGTCACCAGCGGCAAAAACTGGCGCGCGGCGACGACATCCTCGGCGTAGTCCCCGCCTGAGCCGATCGGCGCGGGAGCGGGGCTGGCGAGGTCGTGGCGCTCGATGCTGCCGGATAGCGCACCGCCGGCCAAGATGCGGATGCCGATGCCGCCGCAGCCCTGCCGTTGCGCCGCGAGCGCCAGCGCCTGGAAGTCCTGGCCGGTGAAGCCCGGCGGCGGGCGGCCGATCGCGGTCGGGTTGAGGAGGTTGATGACGATCTGCGCGCTGTCCACCGCTCCGGACGCGACGACGCGGTGCAGCGCGCCGGTCTCACCCACGGCGGTAATGCCGATGAGGCGGGTCTTGCCAGCCTCGCGCAGGCGGACGAAGACGGGCAGCACCTCGCCCAGCACCTGCGCCACCGACAGCGCATCGCCGCCGCCCTCCTCGGTGATGGCGTTGTGCAGATGGAAGATCGCCACGTGGTCGCGGCCGAGACGCCTGAGGCTCGCCTCCAGCGACGCGGTGACGGTCTCGGCAATGGCACCGAACTGCGCCGGTTTCAGCCGCACCTTGGTGCCGACGATGGCATCGCGCAGGCCGAGCGAGGCCAGGGCCGCGCCGAGATGAGTCTCGGATAGCCCGTCGCCGTACTGCACTGCGGTGTCGAAATAATTGACTCCGGCATCGCGCGACATGGCGACCGCGCGCTCGCGGTCGGCGGGCGTGCCGCGGACCATCAGCCCGCCGACCGCGCCGCAACCAAGGCCGAGGACGGAGAGGTTCAGGCCGGAGCGACCGAAGGGACGGGTGTGCATGCTGCCTCCGCGGTTGGCGCACAGCGTGACGCGAAACCCACCGTCGCGTCCAGCACCGGGGCGAGGAAGCGGAACGGCCGCGCCAGCGCCAGCACGATGCCGATATGGCCGATGCCCGGCAGGATGCGCGCCTGCGCGCCGCCGCCCGCAGCATTAACGCGCGCCGCCAGCGCCAGCGCGTTGCGCGGCCACACCACACGGTCGCGCGCGCCGTGCAGCAGCAGCATCGGCGGTGCGTGCGGGCCGGCAAAATGGATCGGCTGGGTGTCGCGCGGATCGGCCGCCGGGGCGAACACGCGGCGGATATTCGCGCCCAGGATGGGCAGGAAATCATAGGGCCCGGCGAGGCCCACCATACCGGCCGGCCGCGCACCCCAGCGCTGGTCGAGCGCCAGCATCGCCGCGATATGGGCGCCGGCGGAATGGCCCATCACCAGTAGCCGTGCGGGGTCGCCGCCGTGCTCGGGCGCCAGCCGGCGCAGAGCCGCCACGACGGCCGCACCATCTTCGAGAAAGGCCGGAAACGATGCCGCCGGATGCAACCGATAATCCGGCACCGCGACGAGAAAACCCGCGCGGGCCAGTGACGCCGCGGCGAAGGCGTAGTCCGCGCGCGCACCATCCTGCCAGGCGCCACCATAGAAAAACACAAGAACGGGCAGGCGGTCCCGCGCATCGTCCAGGCGCCACAGGTCGAGGCGCTGGCGGGCATGCGAACCGAAGCCGATGCCGCGCGCCACGCGCATTCCGCGAGTGCCGGCCAGCGCATTAACCAGATCGACAGGACGAAAGGCCACACCTCTATCTAGGGCCGGCTACGCGCTTTGCCACGCCTGGAAAAGACAAATGCCGTGCCGGCCGGTCGCCGCAGCTTGACCGGCCTCGGCACGTGAGCGCAACATTTTTGGATATTCCTGCCTGCGGGTAAGGGGATCGGGTTATGCGTGTTGTCGTTGTCGGTGCCGGCGTCGTGGGTACCTCGGTGGCGTTTCGGCTGGCGGAGCGTGGGACGCGGGTCATCGTGGTCGAGGAGGACCGGCCTGGCGCCGGCGCGACCGGCACGAGTTTCGCCTGGGTGAACGCGAGGCGAAAGCCGCCCCGGGCGTATCATGACCTCAACGTCGCCGGCATGGCGGCGCATGCGGCGCTGCGGGCCGAGTTGGGCGCCACGCCCTGGTGGCATGGCGGCGGTGCGATGACCTGGCCGGTGGACGAGGCGGATGTGACCCGCCTGCACCGCTGGGGATATGCGGTCGAGGAAATGTCGCGCGAAGCGGTTCTGGCGCGCGAACCGGGCCTCGCGGCGGCGGCGCTGGGCAACGGGCCGTTTGCCTATTTCCCGGACGAGGGATGGCTCGACGCCGTGGTTTTCGCGGGTGCCATGCTGCTGCGCGCGGAGACGCTGGGGGCCGAGTTCCGCTATGGCCGCGTCGAGGACCTGGTGCTGGAGGATGAGCGGCTGGAGGGTGTGCGCCTCGCCGATGGCAGCATGATCCCGGCCGACACCGTGATCAATTGCGCCGGGGCGCGGGTGAACTCCGTGGTGCGGGATACGGCGCTGCACGTGCCGATGCGGCCGACGCGCGGCCTGCTGGTGGTGACGCCGGCGGTCGCGACCGGGCTTTCGCGGGTGCTGCACACGCCGGGGCTCAACCTGCGCCCGGACGGCGCCGGGCGGCTGCTTCTGCACGCCGACGAAACCGATGCGGGGCTCGATGCCAACAGCACGCCGGCGAGCGCCGCGCCGGCCGCGGCATCGCTGATGGACGCGGCGCGAAAGCTGCTGCCCGCGATCGGCAGCGCCACGCCGGACGCGGTGCGGATCGGCACGCGCGCCATCCCCGCCGACGGGCTCACCGCCATCGGGCCGGTGCCCGGCCTGCCGGGCTACCACGTGGCCGTGACGCATAGCGGCGTGACGCTTGCCGCCTACCTCGGGCGCGCCATGGCGATGATGCTGGCCGGCGGGGACATGCCGGCCGACCTGGCGCCATTCGCGGCGGCGCGATTCTTCAGGCGGTGATGGCAGCTACCCCATCGTCGAGTTGAACGCGCCACCATCGAGGACGAGGTTCTGGCCGACGATGAAGCCGGAGCTGGCAGCGCAAAGAAACGCGCAGGCGGCGCCGAACTCCGCCGGCTCGCCGATCCGCCCGGCCGGCGTCTGCTTCGCGCGCAACGCGATTTCCTCATCCACCGTCCGCCCGGCCTTCTCCGCCTGGGCGCGCGACATGCCGAGCAGCCGGTCGGTGCGGAACGGGCCGGGCAGCAGGTTGTTGATGGTGACATTGTGGGCCGCGACCTGGCGCGCGAGCCCGGCGACAAAACCCGTGAGCCCGGCGCGCGCACCGTTCGACATGCCGAGATTGGGGATCGGCGACTTCACCGAGGCGGAGGTGATGTTGACGATGCGCCCGAAGCGCCGCGCGATCATGCCGTCGATCACCGCGCGAATGAGAAAGATCGGCGTCAGCATGTTGGCGTCCACCGCGCGCACCCAGGCCTCGCGATCCCATTCGCGGAAATCGCCCGCGGGCGGGCCGCCCGCGTTGTTGACCAGGATGTCGGGCTGCGGGCACGCCGCCAGCGCAGCGCGCTTGCCCTCGTCGGTGGTGATATCGCCGGCAATCGCCGTGACGTTCACGCCGGTGGCGGCGCGGATGGCGGCGGCGGTCTCCTCAAGCGGGCCCGGCGTGCGGGCGGTGATGACCAGGTCCACGCCCTCGCGGGCAAGCGCCTCGGCACAGGCCCGGCCTAGCCCCTTGCTGGCGGCGCAGACGATGGCGCGCTTGCCCTTCAAACCCGTGTCCATGGTCACTCCTCCGCGATGGGGTCGGCCCGCACGAGGTCGGCGAGCGCCAGCCGCACGTTAGCGGGGATCGGCACCGGGCGCATCGTCTCGCGGGCAACATAGACGTGCACGAAATGCGCCTCCGCCGCCGCCATCGTCTCGTCGTTGCGGAAGATGCCGAGCTCGTAACGGATGGAGGAGGTGCCGAGGCGGGCGATGCGCAGGCCGATGCTGACATGGTCGGGATAGGCGATCTCGGAATGGAACCGGCAGCCATTCTCGACCACGATGCCGAAGATGGCGGTTCTGCCCGGGACCAGCGTTCCGCGATCGATGAGGACACGGTTCACCGCAGTGTCGATCCAGGCGTAATAGACCGTGTTGTTGGCATGACCGTAGATGTCGTTATCGGCCCAGCGCGTGGGGACGGTCTCGAAGACGGGATAGTCGGCGCGGGTGGCGCGGGGGCGTTTGTCGGACGGCATCATGGTCCTTCGCGGTGGTGATCGGTCCTGGCTGCCGGCGCCGCACTCAGCCCCGGCCCGCCCGCCGTGGGGACGGCGGATTTCGTTCCGGCGGCGACTGGCGCAGCCCCGCGACAAAGACATCGACGAGGCGCAGCACGCCCGGCTGCCAGCCGGGCCGGTCGTGGATCAGGCACATGCCGACGAGGGTGCGCAGCAGATCCTCGGGCGTGATGTCCGCCCGGATCTCGCCCGCCGCCACCGCCCGCGCCAGCAGCTTGCCCAGCGCGCGCGTGAGATGCTCGAACGAGAACGCCTTCAGCTCCGACGAGCCGGCGGCGACGGCCAGCGCCTCCGCCATGCCCTGCTTGGTGGCGATGAACGCGACGTTGGAGCGCAGCCAGCGGCGCAGTGCCTCGACCGGCGCCTCCTCCTCGAACAGCCGCTCGGCAAGCTCCGTCAGTTGCTCCACCTCGCGACGGTAGACCGCCTCGAACAACGCCTCCCGGGTGGGAAAGTGGCGATACAGCGTGCCGATGCCGACGCCGGCGCGACGGGCCACGGATTCGAGGCTCGCCTCCGGCCCGCCGGCGCTGAACACATCCTTCGCTGCCGCCAGCAGGCGCTCCCGGTTGCGCCTGGCGTCGGCTCGGGCCGGCATGGCGATGGCAGCAGTCCCGGTCATGTGTCCGAGGCGGGTTGTAAAACGGAGGAACCCTCCGTATATGGCGAAGGGCACCAGGGCGATAAAGGTGTCACGCGAGCCAGCCTACCGGGCTCGCCTCGCCCGTCAACGCAAGCAGGAATCGGAGCCCAGCATGGGGGAGCAGCGCATGAGCCTGTCGGTATCGCTGATGGTGAACGGCGTGGCGCGGGAGGTGCCGCTCGACGATCCCAGGGTGACGCTGCTGGACCTGCTGCGCGAGCGGCTGGGCCTGACCGGCACGAAAAAGGGCTGCGACCGCGGCCAGTGCGGCGCGTGCACTGTGCTGCTGGACGGCAGGCGGGTCAATTCCTGCCTGGCACTGGCAGCGAGTTGCGACGGTGCAGCGGTCACCACGATCGAAGGGCTGGCGGACGGCGAAAACCTGCATCCGGTGCAGGCGGCGTTCATCGCGCATGACGGGTTGCAGTGCGGGTTCTGCACGCCGGGCCAGATCATGAGCGCGGTGGCACTGCTCGGCGAGGGCCGGACCCTCGACGCCGAACAGGTGCGCGAGGCGATGAGCGGCAATCTCTGCCGCTGCGGTGCCTATCAGGGGATCGTGGACGCGGTGCTGGACGCGCAGCGCGTGATGGCCGGGCGCCGGCTCGCGGAGGCCGCATGAACCGCTTCGATTACGTGCGTCCGGCAACGGTCGCGGAGGCTGTCGCGGCGGCCGCGGCGCCCGGCGCGGTCTATCTCGCGGGCGGCACCAACCTGCTCGACCTGATGAAGGGCGGGGTGATGCGGCCGACCCGGATCGTGGACATCACGCGGCTCGACGGGCTTTCGCGAATCGAGACGCTGGCGGATGGCAGCACGCGCGTCGGCGCGCTGATGCGCAACGCGGCGCTGGCCTCCGACGAAACCTTCTCGCAACGTTTCCCGGCGGTGGCGGAGGCGCTGCTGGCGGGGGCCTCGGGCCAGCTCCGCAACATGGCAACCGTCGGCGGCAACCTGATGCAACGCACGCGCTGCGCCTATTTCCAGGACCTCGCCAGCGCCTGCAACAAGCGCGACCCCGGCAGCGGATGCGCCGCGCGCGGCGGCGAGACGCGCGGCCACGCGGTGCTGGGGTGGAGCGAGCACTGCATCGCGACGCATGCCTCGGATTTCTGCGTGCCGCTGATGGCACTCGACACGGTGGTGGAAATCATCGGCCCCGGCGGTGCCCGCGAGGTGCCGTTCGCGGCGTTCCACCTTCCGCCGGGGACGGCGCCGGATCGCGAAACGGCGCTGGCGCCCGGCGAACTGATCACCGCGATCCGGCTGCCGGCGCAGGCCGCCTCCTTCGCCGCGCATGCGCGCTATCTGAAGCTGCGGGACCGCACTTCCTACGCTTTCGCGCTGGCGTCCGCCGCGGCGATGCTGCGTCTCGATGGCGGAACGATCATCGAGGCGCGGGTCGCGCTCGGCGGAATCGCGACCACGCCCTGGCGCGCCCATGCCGCGGAGGCCGCACTGGCGGGCGCCGCACCCGGGCCGGAGGCGTTCCGCCGCGCGGCGGTGGCGGCCCTCGACAGTGCTAAGCCCTCCGGCGACAACGCGCCCAGGATCGAGCTGGCGCGGCGCGTGCTGGCGCGGGCCTTGGCGCTCGCGGCCGACGGCACCCCGGCAAAGATGCCGGCCCTGCCTGGCTCGATCTTTTCGCAGATGAATGATGTCACCGCGCAGGATGTGACCCATGGTTGAGATCACGCTTTCGACAGGACCTGCCCATCGCCGCCACGGCTCCAGCATCGGCCAGCCGGTGCCGCGCCGGGAGGGTTTCCTCAAGGTCACGGGAGGCGCGCGCTACGCCGCGGACAACCATCCCCCGGGGATGCTCTATGCGGTGATCGCGGGCAGCAGCGTCGCGCGCGGACGCCTGGTCGGGCTCGACATCGCCGCCGCCAAGGCACACCCGGGAGTGGTCGAGGTGATGACGCAGGCCAACCGGCCGGCGCTGGCCGCGGATCCGGACGCAAAGACCAACCCCTTCATGTTCCGCCTCGACCTGCTGCAGAACGATCACGTGCGCTACGCCGAGCAGCCGATCGCTGTGGTGATCGCGGAGACTTTGGAGGCGGCGACCGAGGGCGCGAACCTCCTGGCACCCCGTTACGACACCGCACCGGCCGCGACGCATCTCGACGACGGGGAAAGCTTCGTCCCGCCAACCGTGGGCGTCCACAACCCGGCGGTGATGGAGGTCGGTGACGTCGAGGTCGGGTTCGCCGGTGCTGCGCATCGCATGCAGGCCACCTACGAAACCCCGGCGCAGTATCACAATCCGATCGAGCCGCACGCGATCGTGGCAACGTGGCAGGGCGGGCAACTGACCATCGACACGCCGAGCCAGGGCATGGCGATGGCCAAGCTGCGCATCGCGGGGCTGTTCGGGATATCGCCGGATGACATCCTCATTCGCAGCCCGTTTCTCGGTGGCGGCTTCGGCTGCAAGGGTCTGCTCGCGGGCCCGCAGGTGCTGGGCATCCTGGCGGCGCGGCTGGTCGGCCGGCCGGTGAAGCTGGTGCTGCGCCGCGAGCAGATGTTCGGACCGGTCGGGCATCGCGCCCCGACCCGCCAGACAATGCGGCTCGCCACCGACGCCGAGGGCACGCTGCGGGCGCTGCATCACCACACCCGCACGGCGAGCAGCCGCTTCGACGATTTCTTCGAGCCCGCCTCCAACGCGTCGCATACGCTCTACGCCAGCCCGGCCATCCGCACCTCGCACGAGGCGGTGCGGCTCGATACCGGCACGCCGCTGTTCATGCGCGCGCCGGGCGAGGCGCCGGGCTCGCTGGCGCTGGAATGCGCGATCGACGAGATGGCGCTGGAATGCGGCATGGACCCGCTGGCGTTTCGCCTGCACAACGACGCCGAAACCGAACCGATGTCGGGCAAGCCGTTCTCGTCCAGGGCGCTGCGCCAATGCTATGAGCAGGCCGCGGCGCGCTTCGGCTGGGTGGCGCGACCGGCAGCACCCGCCACGGTGCGCGACGAGGCCGGCATGCTGGTAGGCTGGGGCATGGGCACCGCGACCTTCCCCGCGCTGATGTTCCAGGGCCACGCACGCGCCGTGATCCGCGCCGATGGCGGCGGCGTGGTGGAGAGCGGCACGCATGACATGGGCCAGGGCGCCTGGACCGCGATGGCACAGGTGGCGGCGGACAGCCTGGCACTGCCACTCGACCGGGTAGCGTTCCACGCCGGCACATCGGACCTGCCGGACGCCGGCATCGCCGGCGGCTCTGCGCATATGGCAACCGCCGGAACCGCGATCCACGAAGCCGGCGGAGCAGCGATCGCGCGGCTGGCGGAGATCGCGACGAGCGACGATCGCTCTCCGCTGTTCGGCGCCGGCAACGCGGGCGTGGTGGCACGCGATGGCTTTCTCTACCGGCGCGACGACGAGACCCGCGGCGAAAGCTACGCGGCGATCCTGACGCGCGTCGGCATTGCGGAGGTCGAGGGGCACGGCACCGGCGCCACGGACGCGGCGGCGGCTGAGCGCTTCGCGATGCACGCCCATGGCGCGGTGTTCGCGGAGGTGAAGGTCGATCCGGAACTCGGCCAGGTGCGGGTGTCGCGCCTGGTCGGCGCCTTCGCGGCCGGCCGGATCATCAACCCGCGCATGGTGCGCAGCCAGTATCTCGGCGGCATGATCTGGGGTATTTCCTTCGCCCTGCACGAGGCGGCAAGGGTGGACCGCCGCACCGGGCGGATCATGAACGCCAATCTCGGCGAGTATCATGTGCCGGTCAGCGCCGATGTTCCGGCGATGGAGGCGATCCTGGTCGAGGAGGACGACCCCTACGTCAACCCGCTGGGCATTAAGGGCGTGGGCGAGATCGCGATCACCGGCACGGCGGGCGCCATCGCCAACGCCGTCTGGCACGCGACCGGGCGGCGGATTCGCCACTTCCCGATCGCGCTCGAAAGCGTCGCCGGCGTGGCGCCCCACTAGACACCGGGCTCGGCGCCGCGGACCACGCGACCTTGCCGGCGCAGGCGGGCCCTGCCAAGCAGACGGCATGGACGCGCCGCGCGTGGTCATCACGGCCGATGATTTCGGGCTGACGCCTGCCGTCAACGAGGCGGTGGAGCGGGCGCATCGCGAGGGTGTGCTCACGGCCGCCTCGCTGATGGTGGCGGGCGACGCGGCGGCGGACGCGATCCGCCGTGCTCGGGCGATGCCGGGGCTGCGGGTGGGGCTGCATCTGGTGCTGGTGGACGGGCCGGTGATGCTGCCGGACGGGCTCGGGCAGGGACGCACGCTGCCCAACGAGCAGGTCAGGCTCGCGTTCCGCCAGTTGCTGCGGCCACGAGCGCTGCGGCGGGAGGTAGCGGCGCAGTTCCGCGCCTTCGCCGCCTCCGGCCTCGTGCTCGACCATGCCAACGCGCACAAGCACATGCACCTGCATCCGCTGGTGGCCCGCGCCATGCTCGCCGAGGGACGCCAACACGGTCTGCGCGCCGTGCGCGTGCCGCAGGAGCCAGGCGCGAAGCTGTGGTGCGGGCTGCTGCGCCGGCAGGTGCGCGCCGCCGGCCTCGCCGCACCGGACGCCGTCTGGGGCCTGCGCGACACCGGCCATATGGACCTGCAACACGCACTTGCCATCACGCGCCGCCTGGCGCCGGGGCTCAACGAAGTCTATTTCCATCCGGCAACAGATCGCGACGCGCTGCTCACCGCGCTGATGCCGGACTATGACCATGTCGGAGAGCTTGCGGCGCTGCTTTCTCCGGCACTGCGCGAGGCCTTGGGGTCTGCACGGCGCGGCGGGTATCTCGACCTGATCTGAGTCCCTCGCTACGCTGCGGCGAAACGGGAGCGGTCATGACCAGCAACAGCGAAGCCATCTGGCGCCATGTCGACGAGCACGCCGAGACGTTCAAGCGTCTCGCGGACGCGGTGTGGGAAACGCCGGAGGTGAACTACACCGAATATCGTTCCGCCGCGACGCACCGGGCCGAGCTGGAACGGCAGGGTTTTCGCATCACCACCGGCCTTGCCGGCATCCCCACCGCCATGCTCGGCGAGGCCGGCGAGGGGGGGCCGGTGATCGCCATCCTCGGCGAGTACGACGCGCTTTCCGGCCTGTCGCAGGAGGCCGGCGTCGCGGAGCCGAAGCCCCGGCCTGGCGAGGGCGCGGGCCATGGCTGCGGGCACAACCTGCTGGGCTCCGCCGCGATGCTGGCGGCAACCGCGGTGCGCGACTGGCTGCAGGCGCGCGGCATCGCGGGGCGCGTGCGCTACTATGGCTGCCCGGCCGAGGAGGGCGGTGCGGCCAAGGCCTTCATGGCGCGCGACGGCGTGTTTTCCGATGTGGATGTCGCGATCTCCTGGCACCCCGGTCATTTCGCCGGCGTGATGCGCGCCGAATCGCTCGCGATGACGGTGCTCGACGTGACCTGGACCGGCCGCGCCAGCCACGCCGCCGCAAGCCCGCATCTCGGCCGCTCGGCGCTCGACGCCGCGGAACTGATGAACGTTGCACTCAACTACATGCGCGAGCACGTCCCCTCCTCGGCGCGCATGCATTACGCCTATCTCGACACCGGCGGGATCGCACCGAACGTCGTGCAGGCCCGCGCGACCGTGCGTTACATCATCCGCGCCGCCGACCTCGCGACAATGAAGGGAATGGTTGAGCGGGTGCGTCGGATCGCCGAGGGTGCCGCGCTGATGACCGAGACCGAGGCGGCGATGCATGTCTCAAGCGGCATGTCCAACCTGCTCGGCAACGACACGCTGGAGCGGGTGATGCACGCCAACCTTGAGCGGCTGGGCCCGCCCGTCTTCGACGCCGCGGACATGGCGCTGGCACAGCGGTTCCGCGACACGCTGAGCCCGGCCGATATCGCCGCCGCCTATGAGCCGCACGGCATCAAGCCGACCGATGCGTTGCTGTGCGACGGCATTCTTCCGCTCAACGCGCGCGGCGATGGCGGGCTTGGCTCCACCGATGTCGGCGACGTGTCCTGGGTGGTGCCGACGGTGCAGGCCTGGGGCGCCACCTGCGCGATCGGCACGCCGTTCCATTCCTGGCAGCTCACCGGCCAGGGCAAGGCACCGGCGGCGCACAAGGGCATGATCCACGCGGCAAAGGCGATGGCGGGAACGGCGGTGGAATTGCTGGGCGATCCGGCGCTGATCGCGCGGGCACGGGAATCGTTCCGCGAGCGGCTGGGTGGGCAGCACTACGAGTGCCCGATCCCCGCGCAGACGCGCCCGCCCGTACAGCCGGAACCCGTCTGAACACCCTCGGAAACGTCCGGGCCCGCGCATGACGCGCCCGGCAGCCGCCGGCCCGGGGCCGCCCACGCCGGGATGGCGTTCGCGGGTGGCGAGGCTGCTGGCGCGGATCGGGCCCGGCATCATCACCGGCGTCGCGGACGACGACCCCAGCGGCATCGCGACCTACGCGCAGGCCGGCGCGCAATTCCGTTTCAACATGCTGTGGACGATGCCGCTGGCGTTTCCGCTGATGGCCGCGGTGCAGCTGATGTGCGCGCGCATCGGGCGCGTTACCGGGAAGGGTCTCGCCGCCAATATCCGGGAGAGTTTTTCCCCCGCCGTGCTCTATGCGGTGGTGGCGCTGTTGATCCTCGCCAACACGCTCAACATCGGCGCCGACGTCGCGGCGATGGGTGAGACGGCGCAGCTGGTAACCGGGCTCGACCGGCACGCGATGACCGCGCTGTTCGTGGTCCTCATTCTCGGGCTGCAGATCCTGGTGCCGTATGATCGTTACGTCTTCTTCCTGAAATGGCTCTCCGTCTCGCTGCTGGCTTACGCCGGGGTGCTGGCCATGGTGCACGTGCCGTGGCGCGAGGTGGCGCTGCGCAGCCTGTGGCCGCATATCGCCTGGACCCGCGACAGCGCCGCCATGGTCGTCGGCGTGTTCGGCACCACGATCAGCCCCTACCTTTTCTTCTGGCAGGCTTCCGAGGAGGTGGAGGACATGCAGGAGAATGGCGCCGTGGCGCTGCGGGAGGCACCGCAGGCGGCGCACGCGGAGCTGCGGCGGATCGGCCAGGACACGTGGTCGGGCATGCTCTATTCCGACGCCACGGCCTACATCATCATGCTCGCAACGGCGGTGACGCTGTATCCTGCGGGAATCCACACCATCGAGACCGCGGCCCAGGCGGCCGACGCGCTGCGGCCGCTGGCGGGGCATGCGGCTTATCGGCTGTTCGCCCTCGGCATCCTGGGCGTGGGCCTGATCGGCGTGCCGGTGCTCGCGGGCTCCGGCGCCTATGCCGCCGCCGAGGCATTCGGCTGGCGCTGGGGGCTGCAGCGGCGCGCCGACGAGGCGCCTGGCTTCTACGCCACCATCGCGCTCAGCGTGCTGGCGGGCCTGGTGCTGCAATACACCCCGATCAACCCGATGCGCGCCCTGTTCTGGAGTGCTGTGATCAACGGCGTGGTGGCCGTGCCGCTGCTCGTGCTCGTCACCTTGCTGGCGACCCGCCGTACGGTGATGGGCGAGTTTGTCAGCGGCCGGGTGATCGCGGCGCTGGGCTGGATAGCGACGGCGGTAATGGGGGTCGCCGCCGCGGCGATGCTCTGGCCCTGACGGCGTTGCGGGGCCTTGAATCGGGAATGATCGGTTCCTAAATCCCGGCCATGCTCGACGGTGAACCCCTCCCTGTTCGTGACCCGCCGCACCGCGACCAAGCCGACTGCCCCGACTCTGGGCACGCCGGGTCTGGGCACGCCGAGCCCGAACGCGGCGAGGCCCAACTCAGCGAGCCCCAACTCAGCGAGCCCGGGCGCCCTGGACCCGGCCGGCCGCGCGCGTTCGACCTCGAGGACGCGGTGCGCGATGCGATCGAGGTGTTCCGCGCGCACGGCTATCACGGCACCTCCGTCCATGATCTCGAGGCCGGAACCGGGCTTGCCCGTGGCAGTCTCTACAAGGCGTTTCGCGACAAGCGCTCGCTGTTCCTGGCGGCCCTCGAACGCTACACCGACGCCTCGCTGCGCCGCCTCGGCGAAACCCTGACCGTCGACGGATCGGCCCGCGAGGCCCTGCGCGCGACGCTGCTCGGCTACGCGGCACGGGTCGCCGAGGGGCGCTGCCAGAGCTGTCTGGTGACCGTCGCCGCCATGGAAATGATGCCCGAAGACGCCCAGGCGAGTGCCGTGATCGAGCGCATGTTCCGCCGCATCCAGGACCTGTTCGCCGCCACCATCATTCGCGGCCAGCTTGCGGGCGAGTTTCCGCGCACGCTCGACGAGCGGGCAGTGGCGCGCATGCTGCTGTGCCTGATGCAGGGAATGCGGGTGCTGGGCAAGTCGGCACCACGCGAGGCGGACATCACCGCCATGATCGACGGCGCCCTCACCGTGCTGCGCTGACGGCACCGGCGAACACTGTTCCGGCGGCCAGCGCGGTGCCGTCGGCGTCCCAATAAGAAACCGATCGTTCCCATTTTTCGTGATGAAAGGCCCCACCATGGCCGTCGATTCCATGGCTTCCCGCGTTGCGCCCGCGATCGCCGGCGCATCAACCGCCGACCCCGCCCGCTGGTGGGCGCTGGCGGTGCTGCTGACCGGCGCCTTCCTCGCCCCGCTCGACTTTTTCATCGTCAACCTCGCCCTGCCCTCGATCGCCAGGGGGCTGCACGCGCGGCCGGACGAGGTGCAGCTCGTGATCTCGGCCTACGCCGCCGTCTATGCCGTGTTCCTGATCACGGGCGGGCGCCTCGGCGATCTGTTCGGACGCAAGCTTGTCTTCCTCGCCGGGCTCGCGGGTTTCGCCGCCGCCTCCGCGCTGTGCGGGCTCGCCTGGTCGCCGGTGACACTGATCGTCGGGCGCATCGTGCAGGCATTGGCGGCGGCCGCGATGGCACCGCAGGCCGTCGCCTCCATCCACGCGCTGTTCCCGCCGCATGAGCGCCCGCGCGCCGTCTCCATCTTCGGCATGGTGCTGGGGCTGGCCGCGGTCGCCGGGCAGCTGCTGGGCGGCGCGTTGGTCTCGGCGGATATCGACGGCTTCGGCTGGCGGCTGATCTTCCTGGTGAATCTGCCGGTGGCGATCCCGGCGTTCATCGCCGGCCTGCGCCTGCTGCCGCGTGCGGCGAGTGGTGCGCGGCCACGGCTCGACCTCGGCGGCGTGGCGCTGTCGGCGGCAGCGCTGGGTGCCTTCGTCGTGCCGCTGATCGAGGGGCGGGAGCGTGGCTGGCCGGCCTGGACGCTGGCGCTGCTCGCGCTCTCGCCGGTGCTGGCCGTCTCGTTCTGGCGGCACGAGCACCGCGTGGCGCGGGCGGGCGGCGAGCCGCTGGTGCCGCCGGCAGCCCTGCTGGCGCCCGGGCTGCGCCGCAGCCTCGCGGCCGTCGGCACGCTCTATGCCCAGGCGGCCTTCTTTCTCACCGTCTCCCTCTACCTGCAGACGGCACTCGGCCGCTCGCCCTGGCAGGCCGGCGTGACGCTGGTGCCGTTCTCCATCGCCTTCGTCCTCGGCTCGGTGACGAGCCCTGCCATCGTGCGGCGCACGGGCACGCTCGCCCCGGCGCTCGGGTTCATGGCGTCATCGAGCGGACTGCTCGGCATCGCCGAGCTCGTGGCGCGTGCCCATGGTGCGGCCCCGAACACGCTGCTGCTGACCGCTTCCCTGGTGCTCGTCGGGCTGGGCCTGGGCTATTCCGTGCCAACCATGGTGCGCACCGTGGTCGAGCGCGCGGGTCCGGGACGCTCGGGGCTGGTGGGTGGGGTGGTGAACTCCATGCTCCAGGTCAGTGCGGCGATCGCGGTGGCGCTGCTGGGCGGGCTCTACTTTACGGTGCTGGGTGAACGAACCAGCCCCGCCGCAGTCGGCGAGGCTTTCGCGGCCACACTGGTGGCGATCGCCGCCTGCCACCTCGCCGGCGCGGTGCTGGCGGCGGGGCTCGGCCAGCGCCGCGGCATGGCCTGCGGGGAGACGGTGACGGTCGTGGAATGACCGTCGGCGGCACTCACAGCAGCCCGAGTTCGCGCAGCGAGCGCGCCATCGCCTCGGGCAGCTTATCCTCGCCAGCGGCGCGGCGGGTCTTCGCCAGATCGGGCGGTGCGGCGTCGGCGGCGAGGTAGCGCCAACCCTGGAACGGCTTCATCGCGCGGGGCATGACGGTGACGAGTTTCGGGTCCAGCACCAGGCGGGTCATCGCCGTGCCGTCCTGGCCGGTGACCGGCTCGATGGCCCGCAGGCGCTGGCGCACGCAGAGGCTGCCGGCCACCACCCAGTAGATCGAGCCGCCGGCCAGCAGCTCGGCGGCGCGCTTGGGGCGGCTGCGGGTGACGTGGGCGAGGCTGCCCTCGCGCGCGAGGCGCCTGGCCTGCCAGTCCCGCATATCGGCGACGTCGCGCGCCCCCACCGCGAGCTTCACCAGGTGCAGCGTCGGCGCGGCGCCCTTCGGTGCGCGCGCTTTCGGCGTGGCGGCCTGGGTTGCCGGCGCGGCGGCGGGGCGCTTCGGCGCCATCAGCTCGGCTGGCCGTGATCGTCGTGATCGCCATGCGCGCCGATCAGCAACAACGCCAGCAGGTCGCGCGCCCGCGCGGCGACATCCGTCGCCTCCAGCAGCACCTGTTTCTCCGCCGGCTCGAACGGACAGACCATGGCGAGCGTGGTGAGCAGCCCGTCATCGGACATTTTCTCCACCGCGTCCCAGTTCGCCTGGATACCACGGCCGGCAAAGAAGCCACGCAGCGCCGCGAGCAGCGCCGCACGGTCGAAGCCGCCAGGCACGGGCGGCGCCAGATCGAGCGCCGGGTATTCGCCCCAAGCCGCGCGCACCCGCCGGTAGCCACGGCGCATCGGCAGTTCCTCGGCCACCCGGAAGCGCGAGATGCCGGTCAGCGTAATGAGATAGCGCCCGTCATCGGTTTCGCTGAACGAGGAAATCCGGCCAAGGCAGCCGACATCATAGAGCATCGGGCCCTGGGCGCCACGCTCGCGCGCCGGGTTCGGCTGAATCATCGCCATCAGCCGCCGCGCGCCCAGCGCGTCCTCCACCATGGCCTTGAAGCGCGGTTCGAAAATATTGAGCGGCAGGCGCCCGCGCGGCAGCAGCAACGCGCCGGTAAGCGGAAAGACGGGAAACGATTCCGGCAGATCCCGCGCGTGGTCCGACGCCGTCAAATCCCCGGCCTAGCTGAACAGCAACGCCGAAAGCTTGCGGCGCGCGGCGAGCGTCGCGGGGTCGTCAAAACCCCAGGCCTCGAAAAATTTAAGCAATTGCAGGCGTGCCGCGTCCTCGTTCCAGCCGCGGTTGCGACGAATGATGTCGAGCAGGGCATCGGCCGCCTCCTCGCGCCGGTCGGCGGCGTTGAGCGCGGTCGCGAGGTCGTAGCGCGCCTGGTGGTCCGCGGGATCGGCGGCAAGCCTTGCCTCGAAGGCGCCAAGCTGATCGCGCGCGGCGCGGCCCTCGGCGGCGAGCGCCAGGGCCGAGCGGGCACCGGTGATCTCGGCATGCTCGGCGATCTTGGCGGGCACCTGCTCCAGCGTCTCCTTCGCCTCGTCCTCGCGCCCGAGGGCGAGCAGCGCGCGCGCCAGGCCGCCCCACGCCTCGGGCTTTTCCGGCTCTTCCCTGATCAGCGCGGTGAACAGCTCGGCGGCCTCCTCGTGGTTGCCCTGCTCGGCCGCGGCACGGGCCTCGGCCAGCAGGTCGGCGGAGGGCATGGCGCCGCCGGCCATCTTGAGCAGCGCCTCGGCAAAGCGGCGCACCTCGCTCTCCGGCAGCGCCCCCTGGAACAGGTCGGCAATCTGGCCCTGCCAGAAGGCGGCGACCGTGGGCACGGATTGCATCGGCAGACCGAGGCCGGCGAGTTGCTGGACCAGGGCCTGGTTGCGGTCGATATCGATCTTGACCAGCTTCAACCGGCCGCCCGCCGCGCGCACCACCTTTTCCAGGATCGGCGTTAGCGTCTTGCAGGGGCCGCACCAGGTTGCCCAGAAATCCACCAGAACCGGGATCGTGCGCGACGCCTCGATGACGTCACGCATGAAATTCTTCTGATCGCCCTCCACGATCGCGGCATCCGTCCCGCCCGGGGCGGCGCCATTGGGCGCGGGGTTCTGGCCGATCAGCGTTTCCATGTCTCCATCCGCTTCCTGTGCAAGCCCCCCTGAGATGAGGAGCCATCGGCGCGCGACAAGCCACGAAACCGAACCCGGGGCAAGCACCCCCATCATGGCTCCCGGTCATGGGCTCATGTCACGACAAAAAACCCCCGCCTCGCGGCAGGGGTTTCCTTTGTCGGCGACAGTGCCGGCCGGGTTCAGCCGAGCTGCTCGCCGTGCAGCACCAGGTCCAGACCCTCACGCTCCGCCTCCGGCGTCACCCGCAGGCCCATCACCGCGTCGATCACCTTGAGGATGATGAAGGAGACGATGCCGGAATAGAGCAGTGTCACACCCACGCCCATCGCCTGCACGCCGAGCTGGGCCAGGCCACCGGGCAGCTGCGGCTTGGCGGTGAACGGTCCGAAGGCGAACACACCGGTAAGCAACGCGCCGATGATGCCGCCGACACCGTGCACGCCGAAGCAGTCCAGGCTGTCGTCATAGCCGAACATGTGCTTCACGGTGGTGGCCGAGAAGTAGCAGATCACACCGGCGGCAACGCCGATGATGATCGCGGGGCCGGGCAGCACGAAGCCCGAGGCTGGGGTGATCGCGACCAGGCCCGCGACAGCGCCCGAGGCGATACCGAGCACCGAGGGTTTGCCCTGCTTCATCCACTCCGCAAACATCCACCCGAGTGCTGCCGCCGCGGTGGCGATCTGCGTCACCGTCATCGCCATGCCGGCGCGCGGGCCCGAGGTGACGGCGGAGCCGGCATTGAAGCCGAACCAGCCGACCCACAGGAGCGAGGCGCCGATCACCGCATAGGACACGTTGTAGGGCGACATGTTCTCGCTGCCGTAGCCGACCCGCTTGCCGAGGACGAGAGCGCACATCAGCCCGGCGATGCCGGCATTGATGTGCACGACCGTGCCGCCGGCATAGTCCTCGATGCCGAGATTCGCCTCCCAGCCCGTCGCGCTCCACACCCAGTGCGCGACCGGCGAATAGACCAGCAGCGACCAGGCGACCATGAACACGCACATCGCCGAGAACTTCATGCGGTCGGCGAAGGCGCCGGCGATCAGGGCCGGGGTGATGATGGCGAAGGTCATCTGGAACATCATATAAACCGACTCTGGAATGGTCGGAGCCAGCGCGATGCCCTTGTCATAGGACGCACCCATGCCCATCAGCATGAAGCGCGAAAGGTCGCCGATGTAAGGGTTACCGTTGGTGAAGGCGAGGCTGTAGCCGGCAACGGTCCAGGTGATGGTGACGAGGCAGGTGATGGCGAAGGACTGCATCAGCGTCGCCAGAACGTTCTTCTTGCGAACCATGCCGGCATAGAAAAGACCGAGGCCGGGGATCGTCATCATCAGCACCAGTGCTGTGGATGTGAGCATCCACGCGGTGTCGCCGGAATCGAGCTTTGGCGGCGCTGTGTCGGCCCAGGCCGGACTTGAAATCAGCAGCGGCAGCAGCGCCAGAAACGCCGCGTTCTTCAGCTTCTTCATGAGATGGGTTTCCCTGGCTGCGGTTAGAGCGCTTGGGCATCGGTTTCGCCGGTGCGGATGCGCACCGCGCGCTCGAGATCGAGGACGAAGATCTTGCCGTCACCGATCTTGCCGGTATGCGCCGACTTGGCGATCGCCTCGACCACCTGCTCGGCGAGATCGCCCGTCACCGCGACCTCGATCTTCACCTTCGGCAGGAAGTTCACGTGGTATTCGGCACCACGATAGATTTCCGTCTGCCCCTTCTGACGGCCGAATCCCTTCACCTCGGAGACGGTCAGGCCCTGCACACCCAGCGGCGTCAGCGCCTCGCGTACGTCGTCGAGCTTGAAGGGCTTGATGATGGCCATGATAAGCTTCATGTCGCAGCCCTGTTGCTGTTGCTCCTGGCCGCCCGCGGAACGATTGATGCCGGACAGCGGCAAGTCACCTAACAAGAACCGTGCCGCGCGCCGGCCGGGCTGTGCGCGTTGCGGTTGGCCGCGGATTGCGGCAGAGGAGTGCCGCGGTTTGCCCAAACAACGGGCATGAAGGTGCGGCGGGGTGCCCGACGGGGGCGGACCGGGTTGACTATCGAAAGGGCAGAGCGAGCGATGCGCCACGAGATCGGCGTCGATGTCGCGGTGGTGGGCGCGGGGCCGGTGGGCGGCACCCTGGCGCTGCGCCTGGCCGAGGCGGGGATGGACGTCGCGGTGCTGGACCGGGCGGCGCTGCCGCCGATGGAGCACCCGGACTTCGACGGCCGCGCCTATGCGATCGCCGCGGCCTCCCAGCGTGTCATGGCGGCGGCCGGGGTGTGGAACGCCCTGCCGCTGGCGCCCGGACCGATCCGCGAAATCCGCGTCTCGGACGGCCGGGCCGGCCGGCGCGCCTCACCCTTCTTTCTGCATTTCGATGTGGCGGAGCTGGACAGCGAGGCGGATGCGTTCGGCTGGATGGTCGAGGCGCGCAGCCTGCGCATGGCGCTGAACGCCCGGCTGGCGGCGCATCCGGCGGTGCGGGTGTTCGCGCCGGCGACGGCAACGGTCGAACGGAGAACGGCAGGCGCGACGCTCGCGCTCGGCGATGGCACGGTGATCGCCGCCCGGCTGGTGGTGGCGGCCGAGGGGCGCGCCAGCCCGTTGCGCGAGGCCGCCGGCATCCGCACCACACGGTTGGCCTATCGCCAGCACGGCGTGGTCTGCGCCATCGCCCATGAGCGGCCGCACGAGGGTGTGGCGCTGGAGCATTTCCTGCCCGCAGGCCCATTCGCGCAATTGCCGATGTCGCCCGGCCCCGAGGGCGAGAACCTGTCGGCGCTGGTGTGGACGGAACGGCCGGAGGTGGCAAAGGCGCTGATGACCTGCGGCACGGCGCGGCTGGAGACCGAGATCATGCGCCGCATGGGCGAGCATCTCGGCCGGGTGCGCGTGGTGGGCCGGCGCTGGTCCTATCCGCTCAGCCTGCTGCACGCGCATCGCTATCACGACACGCGGCTGGTGCTGGTGGGCGACGCCGCGCACGGCATGCACCCGATCGCCGGCCAGGGGCTGAATGTCGGGTTCCAGGATGTGGGCGTGCTGGCCGGGATGCTGGAGGGCGCCGCCGACCCCGGTGATGCCGACCTGCTCGCCGCCTATCAGCGCCGCCGCCGCCCGGCGGTGATGGCGATGCTGGCCGCGACCGATGGTCTGGACCGGCTGTTCAGCAACGACAACCCCACGGTGCGGCTGGCCCGCGACCTCGGGCTCGCGGCCGTCCACCGCATGCCGCCGCTGAAGCGGTTCTTCATGCGCCAGGCGATGGGCCTGTGAGCCCCGCCGCCACGGGCGGCCGCTACAGATGGACGGATTTCATGCCGGCGGCGGGATAGCGGGTGCCGGCCGCCGCCCCCTTGGGGATCGCCGCTTCCAGGCGCGCGAGATCGGACGATGAGAGGGAGACGGCGGCGGCACTGAGGTTTTCCTCGAAGCGTGGCCAGGAACGAGTGCCGGCGATGGCAACCACGTCCTCGCCCTGCGCCAGCACCCAGGCGATCGCGAGCTGGCCCGGCGTGCAACCCTTCTCCCGCGCGATGGCGACCAGCCCGTCCACCAACGCGCGGTTGCGGGCAAAATTCTCACCCTGGAATCGCGGATGCGCGGCCTGGCGGGCGCCCACCTGGGCGGCGTCCGTGTAGGTGCCGGTGAGCAGCCCGCGGCCGAGCGGCGCATAGGCGACGAAGCCGATGCCGAGCGCGCGGGTGGTGGCGAGCGTGGCCTCCGCATCGTCACGATAAAGAATCGAATACTCGCTCTGCACCGCGGCGATGGGGTGCACCGCGTGGGCGCGGCGGATCGTCTCGGGCGCCGCTTCCGAGAGGCCGAGATGCCTCACCTTGCCCTGCTCGACGAGACGGGCCATGGCCCCAACCGTCTCCTCGATCGGCGTCTCGGGATCGACGCGGTGCTGGTAGTAGAGGTCGATCACCTCAACGCCGAGACGCTTCAGGCTCGCCTCGCACGAGGCCATGACGTGATCGGGCTTGCCGTTGACCCCATTGGACTGGCCCTCGCGGCGGACCTGGCCGAATTTGGTGGCGAGCACGACATGGTCCCGCCTGCCCTTCAGCGCCCGGCCGAGCAGCGTCTCGTTGTGGCCCCAGCCATACATGTCGGAACTGTCGAGATGGTTGCAGCCGGCATCAATGGCGCGGTGAACGAGGTCTTCCGAGATCGCGTCATCCGCCTCGCCATAGACGCCGGAGAACGACATGCAGCCAAGGCCCATCGCCGTGACAGCGGGTCCGCCCGTGCCCAGAACTCGTTTCGCAATCGCCATTCCCCGCCCTCCGCCTGATACCGGGTGGAGCATGCACGGGTTCCTCCCCGCGCGCTACTCGACGCGCCTGAGAAACTGGCGCTCCTCCCGCCGTATGAATTTTTCACGGCGGGCAAACTCGAAATTGGCGCGACCCTGCGCGTCCTCGCGCAGACGGGCGCGGTAGGCCTCGTAGGCGGCGAGGTTCTCGACGTCGATCACGGCGCAGGCGGTCGTCAGCGAACCTTCATGCGGCGCGTAGTAGCCGACGAGGCGGCCGCCGCAGCGCGGAATCGCCTCGTTCCAGACCCGCGCGTATTCCACGAATTTGTCGGCGGTATAAGGCTCGATCTCATAGCGAATGAAACAGGAAATCATCGTCGCCTCGCCTTGTTGCGGGCACGATGATGCCGGTCGGCGCACTCGGATGCTTTGCTCCGGGCCGAAGTGATCGGATGCGGGAGCCGGCCGAGCCCCGCCTTGTGCGGGCGTAGCCGGCCCGCCGCCTAATACGCGCCCGCCCAGCCATCCCGCCGGGGATCGGACGCCGCCATCCGGACGCCGTTGTCGAGTACGCGAATGACCTGCATCGCGCACGGCCCCTCCAGATGGCCAACCGGCGTAAGCTGGTGCCCGCGCCCGGCGAGCGAGGCAAGCGCCGCCTCGCCGACATCGCGCTCGATCGTGAGCTTGCCGTCGCCCTCGTGCGGCCAGTTCGCGCCCTGGTGCGGCTGGCTCGACGTCCAGCGCGGGCGTTCGAGCGCCTGCTGCGGGTCGAGACCGAGATCGATGAGGCTGACCGCGACCTGCGCGTTCACCTGCACCTGGTTGTCGGCCCCCGGCGTGCCGAGCACGGCCCACAGCGCGCCATCGCGGAAGATCATCGGCGCGTTCATGGTGTGGCGCACGCGCTTGCCCGGCGCCAGCCGGTTCGCGTGGCCCTCCGCGAGGTGCCAGTAGGCCATGCGGTTGTTGAGCAGCACGCCGGTCTCGCCTGCCGTGACGCCGGAGCCGAACAGCGAGTTGAGGCTCTGAATGCCGGAGACGGCGTTGCCCTCGCCATCGACGACGCAGAAATACGTCGTGTCCGCGGCCAGCGCGGTCTGCCCGAGATCGGCCGCACGGTCGCGGCTGATGCGGGCGGCGAGCGCATCGGCGTGAGCGTCGGAGAGCAGGTGCTCGACCGGGATGGCACCAAAGCGCGGGTCGGCACCGAAGCGTTCGCGGTCGAGAAACGCCAGCTTCTTCGCCTCGACCAGGATATGGGTGCGCCCCGCCTCGTCCATCGAGGCGAGATCGAAACGTTCCGCGATCTTGAGGATCTGCAGCATGGTGAAGCCGGTGGAGTTCGGCGGTGTCTGGCGGATTTCAAAGCCGCGATAGGTGACGGCAATGGGCGCCTGCACCTCGGGATGAAACGCCGCGAGATCGGCTTGTGTCATCGGAACACCGCTCTCGGCACAGCCGGCGGCAAGCGCCCGGGCGAGGCGGCCGCGATAGAAACTCTCCGCCCCTTCGGCCGCGATGACCTCAAGCGTGCGGGCCAGGTTTTCCTGCACGATGAGCGCGCCGAGGGCCGGCGCCGCACCACCCGCGAGAAACACCGCGGAGGAGCGCGCATCGGCGCCGAGCTTCTTGACGTTGTCGGCGGCGAAATTGCGCCCATGCACGGTAAGCCCATAGCCACCCCGCGCCAGCCCGATCGCCGGCTCGCAAAGCTTGGCCCAGGGCAGACGGCCATGCGCCGCGTGCAGCGCGCCCAGCCCGCCGAGCATGCCGGGGACGGAGACCGATCGCGGCCCCTCGATCTCGATGCCGTTGGGAAAGGCCTCGGGCGTAGCCGCGGCAGTCGCGTGGCCGGTGGCGTTGAACACCTCGGCCTTGCCACCGGCCCAGGCATGGTAGAACCCATCGCCGCCCAGCCCCGACATCATCGGCTCGACGACACCGAGCGCCAGCGCGATCGCGACCGCGGCATCGGCCGCGTTGCCGCCGGCGCGCAGCATGTCGAGCCCGGCCTGGGTTGCCATCGGGTGGTTGGCACCGACGGCACCGTGCCGGCCCATCAGCAGCGGACGATGTGCGCGCATCACAGGGTCTCCCGGAAATGTTGAGCGACCGAGTCATAGACCCGGTCGCGGTGTTCAGGGCGGATAAACCCGTGCCCAGCATAGGTGAAACGCTCATAGCGCACCTGTTTCTGCGCGAGGCGCATCGCCGTCACATACTGGTCGCTCTCGTTCTGCGGCACGCGCGGGTCACGATCGCCATGCAGCACCAGCAGCGGCGCCCGCACCTTGGACACGTGATGGATCGGCGAGATCTGGCGGAACAGCTCGGCCTCCTCGTGCGGGAACCCGTATTCGCGGGCGCGGTGGGCGCGGCGCCAGAGGCCGGTACGATCAAGCAACGTCACGAAATCCGCGATGCCGTAATAATCGACGGCGCTGCGCCACAGCTCCGGCTGCAGCCCGATCGCCGCCAGCACCACCCAGCCGCCATAGGACTGCCCCATGATGCCGATCCGCTTGGGGTCGATGCCCGGCTGCGCCGCCAGCCAGGCATGCCCGGCGGCGAGATCGTCGAGCGCGTCGCGCCGCTTCGCGCCGTCATCAGCCTCCAGGAAGCGGCGGCCATAGCCGGTGCTGCCGCGGATATTGGGCATCATCACCGCGAAGCCCTGGGCCAGCAGCATCTGGATATCGGCGCGGAAATTCGGGCGGGTCTGGCCGGCGGGGCCGCCATGCACCCAGACCACGGCGGGCCAGCCGGCGGCCGGCGCGGTGCCGGCGGGGCGGGCGAACCAGCCGCCGATCGCCAGCCCATCCCTGCCCTGCCAGCCCACCAGCTCCAACCCGGCGAAGCCCGCGGGGTCCACACCGGCATCGGCACGCGGATCGGCCGCCGCGACAAGCCGCGCGCGGCCCGAGGCCGCCTCGACGAACCAGATCCCGGCCGGCGCCTGTGGCGACTGCGCCGTGGTGGCCAGGCCCGATGAATCCGGCGCCCAGGCGAGATCGGCCACGATGCCGCCCGCCGGCAGCCCGGTGGCGGTCGCGCGGTCGGCGTCCCGGCGGCCGATTTTCAGCACCCCGTAGCCGCGGTCGTTCTCGATCGTGGCGAGCAGTGTTCCATCCGGCGAAGCGCTCCACGCCTCCACCTCGCGGCCGGGCGGCGCGTAAACCTCCGTCACCTCCCCGCTCACCGGATCGATGGCGCAGAGGCGCGGGAAATCCGCGCCGGCGTCGGTGATCGCCATCAGCACGCCGCCGGCCCAGCGCACCGCGGCATAGCGGGCGGGGCCGCGGCGCGGCAGTTCGCGCGCGGCACCCGTCGCCACATCGAGCAGGTGCACGCGCTGGTCGGAGGTGGAACGATCCTCGACCACGGCCAGCACCGCACCGTCCGGCCGCCAAGCGGTGACGGAGCAGGCACCTTCCTCACGGCGCATGAGCCGCGTCGCGGCACCGGTCGCGAGGTCCATCACCAGCACATCGAACACCGCCTCCGAGCGGTCATTGGCGGTGTAGGCGATGCGTGTACCGTCGGGCGAAAAGGCGCCGAAATCATGCATCACGGAGTGGCACTCCGTCAGCGGGCGGGGCTGGCGGCCGGGCTCCAGCAGCCAGAATTGCTGGCGCTCGTCGCCGCCGGCATCGATACCCCAGACGAGGCGGTCGTCCTGCGGCGCGCGGCGGAGAACGGCGACTTTTTCCGCATGGTCGCTGAGCTTGCGCGCGTTGCCGCCATCCGCGTCCATCGCCCAAACCTGCGGCAGGCCGCCGCCGCGCAGGTGGTAGAGCGTGCGGCCGTCGCGCGACCACACCGGCGTGGTGATGGCGGTGAGGCGGGCGAAATCGTGCGGCAGTGTCATGGCGGGCCCCGAACGTGATAGCGCCAGCATCACCCGTCACGCCGCACTGGCAACCCCCTGCGTGGTGGCACCTGCCATCTCCGCACGCGCCAGCAGGTCCTCCCACACCGCGAGGACAAACGGGTTGTCCGCCCCGGTCTCCAGCGTGAGGCAGGCACCGCTGCGCCAGGCGGCGAGCGCGTCGGGCCGTGCCAGCCGCGGATCACGGCCGTTCTCGAAGACGGCACGGTTGCCGGTGTCGAGATAGGACTCGCAGGCCAGCCCCTCGGCGAGCAGCAGGTCGTGACGGTCCAGCTCCAGATGGAAATAGGTCACGGCATCACGGCGCTCGGCGACCACGCTGAGCCCGTTGATGAGATGGCGCACCGGCACGAGGCGGCCATGTGCCAGCACCGCGTGGTCCGGCGAAAGCAGGATATCGGCCCAGGGAACACCCTCGGCGAACGCGCCGGCACGCACCCGGACGGGGTGCCCCTGCCAATGGTAACGCAGATCCAGCCGCCGATGCCCGGCCCAGCGCACGCAGGCGATCCGGCCGCCGGCGGTGACGACCTGATCGCCCACCACCAGCATCTCCACCGCGCGCGGCCCCGCGGGCGTGAGGATGCGTGTGCCGCCGGCAAAACAGGCGACCTGCTCCGGCCCCCAGGCAACGGCATAGGGATCGGTGAGCGTCGCGCCGCCTCCATGGAGCGTGACCACGAGGTCGTAGGTGCCGGCGGCCGGCACCGCCGTGTTGACCTGCTGGACGTTGCTGGCCGCGACGTCACTGCTAGCGAGCGGCGTCGCGGACGCGGCATAAAGCGCCAGGCCCATCGCATCGATGGTGTTGGCGTTGCTGGCGGCCCAGGACACGGTGGCGGTGAACGACTCCCCGGCCGCGAGCGACAGCGCGTAGATGTCCATCGCATCGCTGCCGGCTCTGGCGACGAGGGTGGCCAGGTTCCAGCCCTCGGTGCCGAGTGCCGCGACCGAGGGCGGTGCGAAGACGTAGGTTCCGGCGGGCGCGCTGGCGTGGGCGCTGGCCGCGTGCTCGCCCGCCTCCAGCGCCGTCACCGTGTCGAGGATGTTGACCACGCCCGCGCCGTAACGCGCGTTCAGCGGGTGTGCGGCATCAGGCGCATAGGCCGTGGTGAAGTAGTCCGCGGGCTTCACCGCGCTGTTGAGCAGCAGCGTCTTGACGGTGCGGAAATTCTCCGCGTCGGCCTGTGTGCCGGCGCCGCCGAGTCCTGCCGCCGCCTGGATCAGAAGCGTCGCCGCGCCGGAAACGATCGCGGTGGCGAAACTCGTTGCATCTTCGGGTGCCGCGATATCCGGCTTCGGGACGCCGTTGGCGGCCGGCCCGATCGCGTCGAGGGAGGTGGAACTGCCGACGCTGATCGCGTTGTAGGCCGTGGACGGCGAGAGCGGTGTACCGGAATTGCCGGCGGCCGCGACGAATACGATGTTGCTGGTGTTGGCAAGCGCATCGAGCGTGGTGTCGAAGCTGAAGCCCGACGTATCGACATAGCTCATGTTCACGACCTGGTCGGTCGCGAGCTGAATGAGATCGCCGCCGATATTGTCCGCGAAATAGACATCCACATGCGCAACGCCGGGTGCCACCCCCTCCGGGGCGCCGGCGAAATCCGCGGTGCCGTAGAAGTATGAGCCGACCATCGTCGCATGCGAGGAGCTGTTGCCGACTGTGCCGTCATTGGGCGTCGTCGTCTGCTGCAGGCCGTTGTAGAAGGTGAACAATCCCCCTGCGTTGCTTGCGGCAAAGCCGAGCGCACCGGGAGAGGGCTCAAAATCATTCGTTCCGGTGACGACCGATGCCTCGATCTGCCCCACGGTGACGCCCGCGCCGGTCAGCGTAGGTTCGAGCGTGCGCAGGGACGCGAGACCGATCGCCCCTGCCACAAGATTGTAATCCGAGCCGGTGGTGCCTGACATGCTCCTATAGTGGCTCGTTTCCTGCCGCGCACCATAGGGAATTTCGCGCGGCTTCAAGGATTTCCACAGCTTCCGGCGGACGCGCGGTCGATGCCGGGGTTGAAGACGCGACCGCGATGCCAATCTATATCGTATAGTGTCGGACATACGTTCCGATATCGAATGCAATCGATGGTCGGCGCCGGTCGTTATGGTGACGGGCGCAAGGTTCGGCGTGCGCGCCTTTCACCCGCGACTCCCGGTCGTCGGGCCGTTTCGCTGGCCGCCTGTGCCGGCACCGAACAGAGGAGGCTCATCGCCATGCACCGTCTCGTTATCCTGTCCAACCGTGTGCCTGGCGGCGGGCGCGGCGCGCAGGCCGGTGGGCTCGCCGTGGCGCTCGGGGAGGCGATGCGGCCAGGCTCACTTTGGGTCGGCTGGAGCGGACGGAGCGGCGGCAGCACCGACGTTACCACGCGCACCGAACATGGCGTGACCTACGCGGTCTTTGATCTTACGGAGTCGCAACATCGCGACTATTATAACGGCTTTTCCAACAACACGATCTATCCGCTTCTGCTGTTTCGCCTCGGGCTGATGCGCTTCCGCGCGGAGGAATTCGCGGCCTATGAGGAAGTCAACCATCGGTTCGCCGCAACAGCCTTGGCACTCATGCGGCCCGACGATCTCATCTGGGTGCACGACTACCACCTGATGCTGACGCCCCGTACCCTGCGGGCGGCCGGTGCGCGCCAGCGCATCGGCTTCTTCTTCCACACCCCGTTCCCGCCGCCGGCTATCTTCGCGGTGATGCCGCGCGCCCAAAGCTTGCTCGCGGGCGTCTGCGGCGCCGATGTCATCGGCTTTCAGACCGGCGGTGACCGCGACGGCTTCCTCGCCTGCGTCGCCGATCTGCTGGACGTAACGCCCGAGGACGACGGCTCCTTCATGCACGGTGGGCGCCGCGTGCGCACCCTCGTCTGCCCCGTCGGCATCGACGTCGAGGGTTTCGCGCAATCAGCACACCTCGCCGCCGAACGCCTGCCGGCCCAGCGACTGCGCGCCAGCCTGCAGGGCGCTTCCCTGCTGTTTGGCGCCGATCGTCTGGACCACGCGAAAGGCTTGCCGCATCGCGTCGAGGCGTTCGACCTGCTGCTGCGGCAACACCCGGAGCATCGGCGCCAGGTCTGCTACCTCCAGGTCGCCGCACCCTCACGCGAGGAAGTCGCGGAATATCGGCGGCTGCGGCGGGAAATTGACGGGTGCGTCGGCGAGCTCAACGGCAGACATGGCGAGGCGGACTGGATTCCCCTGCGCTACATCACGCGCGCCGCGCCACGGGCCACCGTCGCCGGCTTCTACCGCCTGGCGCGCGTCGGCGTGGTGACGCCGCTGCGCGATGGCTTCGGCCTCGGCGCGGCCGAGTTCGTGGCCGCGCAGCACGCCGCGGACCCCGGCGTGCTGGTGCTGTCACGCTTCGCCGGCGCCGCCTCGGTGCTGAATGCCGCACTTCTGGTCAATCCTTTCGACTCCGAAGCGATCGCCGACACCCTGCATCGTGCCCTGACGATGCCGCCCGAGGAGCGGCGGGCGCGCCACGCAACCCTGTCGGCTCAGATCCGCACGCACAGCGCCGCGAACCATGCCACGCGGTTCCTCGCCACGCTTGCGGGTGGGTCCGAACGGGTGCAGGAGGCGGCGTATGTCTGAGAGCCCTCTGTCGCCGGTCCGCATCGCGCTGATCGGCGCCGGCAGCCGCGGCCTCGGCGCCTATGGCGCGCATGTGCTGCGCCGGCCCGACCTCGCGCGGATCGTGGCGGTCGCCGACCCCAGCGGCGAGCGGCTGGGCATGGCCGGTCATCTGCATGACATTCCCCCGACGCATCTCTACCCGTCATGGCAGGCGATGCTGGATGCCGAGCCGGGCTTCGACGCGGTGATCATCGCCACACCGGACCGTGCGCATCTCGCCCCCGCGATCGCGACGATCGAGCAGGCCGGCCCGATCGCGATGCTGCTGGAAAAGCCGATCTGCCCGACGGAGGCGGAGACCGAACGCCTCGCCGCGGCGGCCGATGCGGCCGGTGCCGACATCACAGTCGCGCATGTGCTGCGTTATACGGCCTTCTTCGCGCGCATCCGCGAGTTGCTGGACCGTGCGGTGATCGGCCAGTTGCTCAACATCCGCCACACGGAGCATATCGGCTACTGGCATTTTGCGCATTCCTACGTGCGCGGCAATTGGCGGCGCGCCGATGAATCCAGCCCGATGCTTCTGGCAAAAGCGTGCCACGACCTTGACATCCTGCGCTGGCTCGCCGGTGCACCCTGCGCGCAGATCACCTCCTTCGGCGGGCTCGCGCATTTCACCGCCGCCAGCGCGCCCGAGGGCTCGACGCCTCGCTGCGACGAGGGTTGCCGGGTCGAACGTAGCTGCCCTTATTCCGCACAGCGTATCTATCTCGAAACGTTACCGCCCTCCGCCGCCTGGCCGCACGACGTGGTCAGCGCCGATACCTCGCCCGCGGGGCTGGCGCGCGCGCTGCACGAGGGGCCATACGGGCGGTGCGTCTATCGCTGCGACAACGATGTGGCGGACCACCAGGTGGTGGCGCTGCGCTTTGCCAACGGCGTGTCTGCCACGCTGAACGTCAGCGCCTTCACCCGCGAGACCACGCGCACCGTGCACCTGATGGGCAGCCACGGCGAGATCACCGGCGATTTCTATGCCAACGAGATCACGGTTTCCGATTTTCGCAACGCCGACACGCGCACCAGCCGGCTGACCCTGGTGACGGAGGGCTATCACGGCGGCGGCGATGACGGGCTGATGGTCGATTTCCTCAACCGTGTGCGCGAGCGTCAGCGTGGCGGCCGGGTGGAGGCCGCGCGCACGACGCTGGCGGAGTCGCTCGACAGCCACCGCATGGCCTTTGCCGCCGAGCGGTCGCGCGCCAGCGGCGAGACGGTGCGGCTTTCGCCATAGGAAACCGCGCCGCCCTCTGCCATGATGCCGCGGGAGAAAGCGGAGGGAACGATGGCCGAGCGATTTGCGGGGCGGCGTGCGGTGGTGACGGGTGGTGCGTCGGGCATCGGTGCCGTGATCGCGGCTCGGCTTGCGGCGGAGGGTGCGAAGGTGGCCGTCTGGGACCGCGATGTGGGGGCGCTGTCGCGTGGTCCCTCGGTGCATCGCGAGGCGGTGGACGTGACGGATGAAGCGGCCGTCGCACGTGCCGCCGCGGCGACCGAGGCGACGCTCGGCGGCATCGAGATCCTGGTCGCCTCCGCCGGCATCACCGGGCCGAACGGGCCAACCTGGGAATATCCGCTCGCGGCCTGGCGGCAGGTGATGGCGGTGAACGCCGACGGCGTGTTCCTGACCAACCGTGCCGTGGTGCCAGCGATGCTGAAAGGCGGCTGGGGGCGCATCGTCAACATCGCCTCCATCGCCGGCAAGGAGGGCAACCCGAACGCCTGCGCCTACTCCGCCTCCAAGGGCGCGGTGATCGCACTGACCAAGTCGCTGGGCAAGGAGTTGGCGAACACCGCCATCCGCGTCAACGCGGTCGCCCCGGCGGCGGTGGAAACGCCGCTCTTTTCGCAGATGACCAGGGAACAGATCGCCTTCATGCTGAGCAAGATCCCGATGGCCCGGTTCGGCACGGCCGAGGAAGTCGCGAACCTGGTCTGCTGGCTGGCGAGCGAGGAGGCGAGTTTTTCCACCGGTGCCGTGTTCGACTGTTCGGGCGGGCGCGCCACCTACTGAGCGTCAGACCTTCGCGAATCCCGCCGTCTGCGCATAGCCGCCGGCGATCGCCGCAAGCTCCTCGCGCGAAATCACATCCTCCAGCCGCGCAAAGCCGTCGGGCGCACGCGCGCTCACCACATCGACCACGCGCTCCGGCCCGCCCGACCGGTTGAGCCGCACGATCTCCGCGGTTTTGGGCAGACGTTCCGCCTCATAGGCGGCGAGCGCCTGTTCAGCCGGCATCGCGGCGAGCAGCGGCGCCAGAAACCGCGCATCGAGGATCGCCTGGGACGCGCCGTTCGAGCCGACCGGATACATCGGGTGCGCGGCATCGCCGAGCAGCGTCACCCGACCCCGCGTCCACCAGGGCAGCGGGTCACGGTCGCACATCGGGTACTCGAAATATTCCGATGTCGCACGGATCAGCGCCTCGACGTCGAGCTGCGGCAGCGAGAAACGGCGCACCGTGGGCAGGATATCATCGAGCTTGCCCAGGCGGCTCCAGTCCTGCCGGGGCGGCGCGAAGGCACCCGTACCTTGGCGGATGCACACCACCCAGTTGGTCAGTCGCTGCCCAGCCGGCGCCTTTGCGATCGGGTAGAGGACCAGCTTCTCCTGCATGTCGCCGGCGATGATCATGGAGGAACCGTCGAGGAAGGCGGGGAACGAGGCGGCACCGCGCCACATCATGATCCCCTGCCAGCGAATGCCGGGATCGTCGGGATGGAGCTGGGCGCGAGCGGCGGAGTGGATACCGTCGGCGGCGACCAGCACATCGCCGCGCGCCGTCACCTCCCCCGCCGACGTCGCGAAAGTCGCGGCAACGCAATCCGTGTATTGTTCGAAACGAACAAGACGATGCCCGGCGCGCAGGCTGTGGGGCAGGCGCTCCACCGCCGCATCCCACAGGACGCGATGCAGATTGCCGCGATGGATGGAAAATTGCGGCATGGAATGCCCGGCATGCAGCCCCCGCTTCTCCCGCCAGATCTCCTGGCCGAAGCGGTTGACGTAGGTCAGCTCATGCGTGCGGATGCCGGTCGCATCGAGGGCCGGCAGCAGCCCCATCGCCGCCAGTTCGCGGATCGCGTGCGGCAGCGTGTTGATGCCGACACCGAGCGGGCGGATTTCCGCCGCGGCCTCGAACACCGTGGATTCCACGCCGTGCTCGGCAAGCGACATGGCGAGCACCAGCCCGCCGATGCCACCACCGGCGATGAGAACCTTCATTCACGCCTCCCTTGGCATCAGTTCGAGCGCTTTCCGCACAACGCCGCTTTCCGGGTTCGTCAGTTCCGAAACGATTGTGAAATGGTCCTGGCCCGGCAGAACCTCCCACGAGCCGTCCCAGGCGGTGGCGATGTCGCGCGACTGGCGTTCGTATTCGCGCCCTTCAAGCCCGCCCACGGCGGCGTGGATCCGCCCGCTGGGTGCGCCCAGCAGCACCGGCGACAGCGCGCGGGCCGTGCTCTCGTCCAGGTGCAGCGGCCGGTTGATGCTGGTGCGCACCAGCGGCGCCAGGTCGAACAGGCCGGACAGTGCCAGCGCGTTGGGCGCGGGATGGGCGGGGATGCCGCGCTCCGCCCAGTCCGTGGCCATGATCATCGCCGCGAGATGGCCGCCGGCGGAATGTCCGATCGCGAGCACCGGCCCGCCATGGCGGCGCGCGAGAAACCCGGCGCAGACGCGCAGCTGCTCGACGATGAACGCCATCGAAACATTCGGACACAGGTCGTAGGACGGCATCGCCACCGCGACACCGTGCGCCAGCAGCCCCCGCGCCAGGTGGCTGGAGAAGCTGCGGTCCATGCCCTGCCAGTAGCCGCCATGGATGAACATGGCGATGCACGCACCCCGTCGCTGGTCGGGCCAGAACAGATCGAGCTTCGTCCGCTCCGTGGGACCGTAGGCGACACCGGTTTCCGCCTGCGTCCAGCCGGCGCGGAAGGCAGCCGCATCCGCCTGCCAGCGCGCGATGACCGCCGGGTGGCCGGGCACCTTGGCGCGGTTGTTGTATTCGGCTTCGAGGGTCGGGTCTTCGAGCGCTGGGTCGTGGTCCATCCCGCGACGCTACCACGCCCGCCGCCCCGCGAAAGGGCGTTCGCGTCAGGCTGCCACGCCTGCATGGCCGTCTTGCCTTCCGCCCGGCAAGCGTCTCCACTCCCGGCTGCAAAACGCCGCGGGGAGAGCCCATGCCGTCCAGCATTTTCGATGTCGGGCTCGACCGGAACCCGGCGAACCATGTCGCGCTGTCGCCGATCTCCTTCCTCGTCCGCGCCGCCCGGGTGTGGCCGGACCGCATCGGCGTGGTGCACGGCGCGCGACGCATCACCAACGCCGCGATGCTGGAACGCTGCCGCCGCTTTGCCTCGGCCCTCGCAGCGAGGGGCGTCGGGCGCGGCGACACGGTCGCGGTGCTGGCACCGAACATCCCCGCGATGCTGGAGGCGCATTACGCGATCCCGATGACCGGCGGCGTGATCTGCGCCATCAACACCAGGCTCGACGCCGCCACCATCGCGTTCATTCTTGATCACGCCGAGGCTCGGGTTTTTCTGGTGGACCAGGAACTCGCCCCCCTCGCCGCCGCGGCGCTGGCACAGGCGAAAAGCCGGCCGCTGGTCATCGACATCGCCGACGCGATGGCACCACCGAACGCGCCGATCGGCGAGATCGAGTACGAGGCCTTCCTCGCCATCGGTGATCCCGCGCATCCGATCCGCCTGCCAGACGATGAATGGGACGCGATTTCGCTCGGATATACCTCCGGCACCACCGGCGACCCCAAGGGCGTGGTCTGCCACCATCGCGGCGCGCATCTCAACGCCGTGGCCAACGTGCTCGGCTTCGGCCTGACGCCGGAGAGCGTCTATCTCTGGACGCTGCCGATGTTTCATTGCAACGGCTGGACCTACACCTGGGGCGTGACCCTTGCGGGCGGCACCCATGTCTGCCTGCGCCGCGTCGACCCCGCGCTGATCTTTCCGCTGATCGAGCAGGAAGGCGTGACGCATCTGTGCGGCGCGCCGGTGGTAATGACGATGTTGATCCACGCGCCGGAGGATGTCCGCCGACGCCTCTCGCGCAAGGTCAAGATCGCGACCGGCGGTGCCGCCCCTCCGACGGCGGTGATCGTGGGCATGGAGGCGCTGGGTTTCGAGGTCACGCACCTCTACGGTCTGACCGAGGTCTATGGCCCCGCGACTTTCTGCGCCTGGCAGCCGGGCGTCGGCGCGATGAGCGTGGAGGACCGCGCGCGCTTCTCCTCGCGCCAGGGCGTGCCGTCGCACATGCTGGAGGACGCGACGGTGATGACGGGCGGGATGCAGCAGGTGCCGGCAGACACCGCGACGATGGGCGAGCTGATGCTGCGCGGCAACACGGTGATGAAAGGGTATCTGAAAAATCCCCAGGCCACGCAAGCAGCCTTCGCCGGCGGCTGGTTCCACACCGGCGATCTCGGCGTGATCCACCCGGATAGCTACATTGAGATTCGCGACCGCTCGAAGGACATCATCATTTCGGGCGGCGAGAACATCTCCTCGCTGGAGGTGGAGGAAGTGCTGTTCCGCCACCCGGACATCATGGAGGCGGCGGTCGTCGCGCACCCGGATGCGCATTGGGGCGAGGTTGGGCACGCCTTCGTCACACCCAAACCCGGGCGCGAGGCCTCGCTGAGCGCCGATGACGTGATCGCCTTCTGCCGCGAGCGCATGGCGCGCTACAAGGTGCCGAAGCACGTCACCTTCGGCGCGTTGCCGAAAACCTCCACCGGAAAGATTCAGAAATATGAGCTGCGCCGCCGTGCCGCGTCCTGACCCCGCCGCCGTGCTGCTGTTGCTGTTGCTGGCGTTGCCCTGCTCGCCGTCGCAGGCCGAGACCGTGCGGCTTCAGGCCGGTGCGGCGAACCATCTGCCGCGCATCGCCGCGCCCGCCAACGCCGCCACCGTCCGCATCAACGCCTCGCTGGCCGCGGCCGACCAAGCCTTCGGAAGTGCCGCCGCCGCCTGCCGGGCGAGCGCCGCCCACGCCGAGGCCAGCCGCAAGGTCGCGGTGACGGCGCGCGGCCCGGCCCTGTTTTCAGTCGTGACGACCGACGTGACGACCTGCGGCGGCGCCTATCCCAACACCGGCACACTGGCGCTGGTGTTCGACCTGGCGAGCGGGCAGTTCGTGGACTGGACGCACCTGTTGCCGCCGGGCGCGAAGGGTACCCGCAACGGCGAGGCGGGGACGGACGCCGTTCTCGGCACCATCGCCTGGGCACCGCTGCGCCGCGCCTATCTGCATCGCTACCGCGCCGCCCCCGCCCTCGTCGCCGCCGTCGGGCGCGACAACATCGGCACATGCGCGGGCGCCGTTGCCGGTGATCATGACTTCATCCTCTGGCCCGATACCGCGGCGCACGCGCTGATGGCCCAGCCGATCGGCCTGCCGCATGTGGCCGCGGGCTGCGAGGTGCCGGTGGCGCTGGACGCGCGGGTGCTCAAGGCGCTGGGCCTGGCACCGGCCGCGATTGCCGCCATCACCGGCCGCTAAGCCTCGTCCTGCGTCGCGTGCATCAGCTCCGCCAGCACCGGCCGCAGGCGGCGCAGTTCGCGCAGATGTGACTGCGAAAGAAGCGCCAGCCGTTCCTCGGCATCGGGCGTCAGGCGCAGCAGCACCCGCCTGCGATCCTTCTCGTCGTGCCCACGCGCGAGCAGCCCGGCCTCCTCCAGGCGCTGCGCCAGTTCCACGGCGCTGTGGTGGCGCACACCCAGCCGCTCCGCGACCTCGCCCACCGTCGGCTCCACGCCCCCGGGGAATCCCTTGATCGCCAGCAGCGCCTGGTGCTGCTGCGGTGTCAGGCCCGTCCGCCGTGCCGCGGCCTCGCTGAAGCTCAGAAACCGGCGCAGCGCGTAGCGGAAATCCGCCAGCAGTCGGAAGTCGCGCGCCTCCAGCCGCTCAGCCCGCCGCTCTGCCATGTTTTTCTCCTCGGTTGACTATATATCGTATGACGATGTAACGCCTGCGGCCCGCGAAATAAGCCAGAGCGCGCTATGGTGCCCACCACGTGACCAACCTCGCTGATCCCGCCGACCCGCAGCCGAGCGCGGGCGTACGCCACCTCGGCGATTTCCGCACCAGCCCGCGCGTGCTGCTGATCACCGCCATCGCCGTGGTCGTCGGGCTCGCCGGCCTCTTCACCGGCGTGGTGCTGCTGAAGCTGATCGGGCTTGCCACCAACCTCGCGTATTTCGGTCGCTTCGCCACGACGATGCCGAATCTCGCGCGCTCGCCCCTCGGCGTCTTCGCCGTCTTCGTGCCGATCGCGGGGGCGCTGGTGATCGGCCTCATGGCCCGCTACGGCAGCGACAAGATCCGCGGCCACGGCATTCCCGAGGCGCTGGAGGCCATCCTGCTCGGCCGCTCGCGCCTCTCCCTCAAGGTCGCTATCCTCAAGCCGCTATCCTCTGCGATCTCCATCGGCACTGGCGGACCGTTCGGCGCCGAAGGCCCGATCATCATGACCGGCGGCGCGGTCGGCTCGCTGCTCGCGCAACTGCTTCCCGTCACCGACACCGAGCGCAAGACCCTGCTCGTCGCCGGCGCCGCCGCCGGCATGACGGCGGTGTTCGGCACCCCGATCGCGGCGACGCTGCTCGCCGTCGAACTGCTGCTCTTCGAGTGGTCGCCGCGCAGCTTCATCCCGGTGGTGGCGGCGGCGATCACCGCCGAGGTCGGGCGCCATGCTCTGGGCATGCCGAGCCCGCTGTTTCCCTTTATCGGCGGCATGGCGATCTCGCTCTCCGGCTGCCTGGTCTGGTGCCTTGTGGGGCTGGTCGCCGGGCTGCTGTCCGGCCTGCTCACCCGGCTCGTTTATGCGAGCGAGGATTTCTTCGAAAGACTGCCGATCCACTGGATGTGGTGGCCGGTGTTCGGCGGCGCTGTCGTGGGCATTGGCGGGCTGATCGACCCGCGCGCCCTCGGCGTCGGCTATCCCGAAATCGGGCTGATGCTGCGCGGCGGCATTCCGCCGGCCTCGGCCATGCTGCTGCTGGCCGTCAAGGGCATCATCTGGGGCGTGGCGCTGGGCTCCGGCACGTCCGGCGGCGTGCTGGCGCCGCTGCTCATCATCGGCGGCGCGCTGGGGGCGGCGGCAACACCGTTCCTGCCGGCGGCGAGCCCCGGCTTCTGGCCGCTGCTGGCGATGTGCGCCACCATGGGCGGCACGATGCGCTCGCCGCTCACGGCGACGTTCTTTGCCGTCGAGCTCACCGGCAACACGCATGTTCTGCTACCGCTGATTGCCGCCTGCGCCACCGCGCACCTGGTGACGGTGCTGCTGATGCGCCGCTCCATCCTGACCGAAAAAGTGGCGCGCCGCGGCCACCATCTGGAACGCGAGTACCGCGTCGATCCGTTCAACACGACGACCGTGGCCGAGATCATGGTGACCGGGGTGGAGACGCTGCCGGCCACGATGACCCTGCACCAGGCCGCCACCCATCTCACCGACCCCGCGACGCGCCATCCAAGCTTTCCGGTGCTTGACGAGGCGGGCCGGCCGCTCGGCGTGGTCGATCCACCGCTGGTGTTGACCTGGCGCCGCGCCGGCGAGCACCGGCAAGCGACGCTGGGCGAGCTGCTGGCCCGCCACGCGCCGCGCGTTGCCTACCCCGACGAATACGCGGGGGAGCTGGCGGAGCGGATGATGCGGCTCAACACCGCGCATCTGCCCGTGGTGTCGCGCGGCGACGGCCGACTGGTGGGCTATGTGAGCTGGCGCGACCTGATGACAGTGCGTCGGCGCGAGCGGCAGCAGGAGGAAACCCGCGTCGTCTTTTATCGCGTGCGCTGACAACCAGCAGCACCGCTGGCCGATGCCCGCGGCATCGTTCGTAAATTCTAATTGACACTAATTATGTCACAAAAAATGACACTCATGATGGAACCTCTGGACCGAAGCCCCGCGCGATGGCAAGGTTTCGGTCGGCATGGCTCATCCGTATCGCTCCTTTGTAGACCTCGCCGGTCAGCGCCACTGGCGTGCGCGGCTTGAAGCGTTGCGCGCCCGTGCTGCCGCCGGCCGCGAAGGGCGCCACCTTCTCACCCGGCACGCGATCGAGTTCACGCTTGACCGGCTTGCCGGCGGCGCGGCCCCGCAGCCGCATGAGCGCGCGATCGCGGCCATGGCGACGGACGCGGTGGCGCTCGCCCGCTCCCTGCCGGAGGTCGCGCGCGGCCAGCTGCGAGATCGGGTGCGCGAGAGCCTGGAGGGCGACGCGACGCTGGTCGCACTGTTCCATCTGCTGCGCACCGCCGCCCTGCAGCGCGCCCGTGGCTTCACGGTTCGCTTCGCGGCCCTGGAGGGGGAAAGCTTCGACCTGCTGGTCGCGCGCGACGGCGTCGAGGCGGAAATCGTCTGCGACGTCATATCCGCCGAAGAAGGGCGGGACGTGCATCGCGGCGCCTGGGTGCGGCTGGTCGACCAGGTGGACCCTGACCTGCAGACCTGGCTCGCGGCGCATCCCGGCCGCTACCTTCTCAAGCTCACCCTGCCGCAGGGGCTGCGCGCCGCGGATGCCTCGCTGCCCGCCCTGCACACACGCATCCGCGACATGCTGGCGGCGCAGCGGCGCAGCGACCATGACGAGGCTGCGGTGCTGCGGCTCGACCCGCTGATGCTGGCGGCAAGTCAGGCGGACGAGGCGGGATTGCTGCGCTCGGTGCGCGAGGCGTTTGGCGAGCAGGCGCATCTGGCGCTGACCAACGCCGGCGGCAGCGTCCTGGTGATGGCCGCACGGGCGGGGCGGGAGGACGAGATCGCGACCGCCATCCACCGCCGGCTCGCGGCCCTGGCGCCATCACGGCTCTCGGGCACGCGCCCCGGCATTCTCGCGGTCCTGGTCGAGGACACCGACGCGCGGGAATGGCGCGGCCTGCGCGAACGGCTTGAGATCGAGGGCGAGGCGCGGCACTTCCTCACGCGGCCGGAGGCGCGCGCGGTGGTCGCGGTCTCCTGCTGCTCGCGACTGGAGCTGTTCGCGGTCACCGGCGCCGCGCCGGAAGGCGAGATTCGCTTCCGCAACCCCAGCCACCCGGCGGCGAAGGCAGAGGCCCTGGCGCCCTCGATCCTCTCCTCGATCTGAGGGCGGCGCGGACGGGCGGTGGCAACGCCGCCCTGCGCGCGTTATGTCTGACCGATGCGCGTTGCCCTGCCGCCGCAAAGCCGCGTGGTCAAGCGCGTCCTGCCGCGTTCCCTGCTCGGTCGGTCGCTGCTGATCATTCTGGCGCCGCTGGTCCTGGTGCTGGCGGTGGCACTGCAGATTTTCTACGGCAGCCATCTGGTGCTGGTGTCGCGCCGCTTCGCCACCTCGGTCGCCGGCGAGGTGTCGCTGCTCACGGATCTTTGGGAACAGGCCCCCTCGCTGGCGGCGCGCGCGCATCTGCGCCGGCTGGCCTGGCAGCAATTCGAGCTGCGCATCCACCCATCCGACGCCACAACGCTGCCGCCGCCACGGGCCCCCGATTTCGTCGGTCCGGTCGCCGCGGCGCTGGACGACGCGCTGGCCAGCCAGCTCAGCGAGCCCTATTCGCTCGACTGGCGATCGGACCCACGATCCGTGATGATCAGCGTGCAGGTGCCGCATGGCCTGCTGAACTTCGCGGTGCCGCGCAAACAGCTCTACCTCGGCACGCTGTTCATCTTCGTCATCTGGCTGGTCGGGGCCGGGGCGCTGTTGTTTACCATCGCGGCCCTGTTCATGCGCAACCAGGTGCGGGCGATCCGCCGCCTTGCCGTCGCCGCCGAGGCGTTCGGCAAAGGGCGTGACGCGGCATCGATCCGCCCCGAAGGCGCGGCCGAGGTGCGCGCGGCGGCCCTCGCCTTCAACCGCATGCAGGCACGCATCGCCCGGTTCGTCGCGCAGCGCACGGAGATGCTGGCCGGGGTCTCACATGATTTGCGCACCCCGCTCACCCGCCTGCGCCTCGGCCTCGCGGTGCTGCCGGTAAGCCGGGAGGCGAAACAGGACGTCGCCGAGATGGAGGCCGATATCGCGGAGATGGAGCGGATGATCGCGGGCTATCTCGCGTTCGCACGCGGCGAGGGGGCGGAGGCGGCGCAACCCACCGATCTCGACGCGCTGCTCGCCGATGTCGCGGAGCGGGCGCGCCGCGGCTTTCCCGCCGTCGCCTACGAGAGTAGCGGCCCGGCGATCGTCCCGCTGCGGCCCGGCGCCATGACGCGGGCGATCACCAACCTGGTGGACAACGCCATCCGCCAGGCGCGCCACGTGGCGCTCGCGATCCTGAAGCGCGACGAGGCGACCGTGGAGATTGCCGTGGACGATGACGGGCCCGGCATCGCGCCCGAACAGCGCGAGAACGTCTTCCGCCCGTTCGAGAGCGGCACCGGCGGCACCGGGCTCGGACTGACCATCGCCCGCGACATCGTGCACGCGCATGGCGGGGAAATGACGCTGGAGACCAGCCCGCTGGGCGGCCTGCGCGCGCGCATCGTCCTGCCGATGTAGGCAGGCCGCTGGTCGCACGCCGTCGTCAAGCTATTTTCACAGCACGCCGATCGGCAGCTTCAGATAGCTGGTGCCGTTCGCTTCCTGCGGCGGCAGGCGGCCCGCCCGCATGTTCACCTGGATCGAGGGCAGGATCAGCTTCGGCATGCCGAGCGTCGCATCGCGGGCGACGCGCATGGCAACGAACTCCGCCTCGGTGATACCGTCGCGCACATGGACGTTCGCCGACCGCTCGGCGCCGATCGTCGTTTCCCAGGCAAAATAGTCACGCCCCGGCGCCATGTAATCGTGACAGAGAAAAAGCCGCGCCGCCGCCGGCAGGCGCAGCAGACGGCGAATGGACCGGAAAAGCATTGCGGCGTCCCCGCCCGGAAAATCCGCCCGCGCGGTGCCGTAATCCGGCATGAACAGCGTGTCGCCGGCAAAGACGGCATCGCCCGCGACATAGGCGAGATCGGCCGAGGTATGGCCGGGCACATGCAGCACCGCGACATCGATCTCGCCGATGCGGAACCGGTCGCCGTCGTCGAACAGGCGGTCGAACTGCGAGCCGTCGCGAACGAACTCGGTGCCCTCGTTGAAGATCTTGCCGAAGACGTTCTGCACAGTAATGATCTCCCGGCCGATCCCGATTTGCCCGCCGATCTGCCCCTGCAGCCACGGCGCCGCCGAGAGATGATCGGCGTGGACGTGGGTTTCGAGGAGCCAGGCAACCGAAAGCCGCTCCGCACGAACATGCTCGACGATGCGCTGCGCCGCGGCGAAGCCGATCCGTCCGGAGGCCTGGTCGAAATCCAGCACCGAATCGATGACCGCGGCGACGCGCGTCGCGGGATCGTGCACGACGTGGCTGGCGGTGGAGGTCGCCCTGTCGAAAAGGGTCGTCACCACGGGGCCGGCCGCCATGCCGCCGAGCACCTGCTCGACGACGCCCGTGGCCGCCGCAAGCGGTTCATCCATCATCTCGTCGGGAAGCGAGGCCATGTGTTCCTCTCCATTTTCTCTACAACCAGTCGAGCCATGAGCGCAGCCGTCGGTGTCAAGCGGTCCAGGCAGCTTAGTTCGCGGCCATTCCACGACGAGCATCGCGAGTGAAGTGCCCGCTCATTCATGCGGGGACCCGCCGCCTACAGCATCGCCAGCGCCTGCCTGCGGCGGGGCGGCGCGAACTCGGCATCGATCGCCGCGATATCCTCCGCGTCCAGCCGCAACATCGCAGCCCCTGCGTTCGCCTTCACGTGCTCGACTGAGGCCGCCTTCGGGATCGCCATGATATTGCCTGATCGTATCGACCACGCCAGCGCCACCTGCGCCGGCGTCGCACCATGCCGCGCGGCGACACCCGCGAGCGACCGGGCACGCAGCAGCCGCCCGGCCTGACCGAGCGGCGTATAGGCCATCACCGGGACATGCCGTGCCGCCTGCCACGCCAGCAGGTCGAACTCGATGCCGCGATGCTCGGGATTGTACAGAACCTGGTTGGTGGCGCAGCCGTCGCCGCCGGTCGCCCATAGCTGTTCCATGTCCTCGACATCCAGGTTAGAAACGCCCCAGAAACGAATCTTTCCCGCCGCCTGCAACGCCGTCATGCCAGCGACGGTCTCCGCGAGCGGCACCGCGCCGCGCCAGTGCAGCAAATAGAGGTCGATACGGTCGGTGCCGAGCCGCGCCAGGCTGCGCTCGCATGCAGCGACGCAACCGTTGCGGGAGGCGTTCTGCGGATAGACCTTCGAGACCAGAAACACCTCGTCGCGCCTTCCGGCGATGGCCTGCGCCACCACCTTCTCGGCGCCCCCCTCGGCATACATCTCCGCCGTGTCGATCAGCGTGAGGCCGAGATCGAGCCCGGCACGCAACGCCGCGACCTCGGCCTTCGCCGCCACCGCGCGCTCGCCCATGTGCCACGTGCCCTGGCCGAGCGTCGGCACCACCGTGCCATCGGGCAGGCGGACCTCGGGCATCACGCGGCCAGCGCCTCCGCCCGCTCCATGCAGCGGAGGAAGTTGCCGCCCCAGAGCAACCCGATCGCCGCCTTGTCATAGCCGCGCGCGAGCAGCGCCTCGGTAACGCTCGGGCTCTCGCCGATATGCCGCCATCCGACAAAACCGCCGCCACCGTCGAAATCCGACGAGATGCCGACATGCTCGATGCCGATGCGCTTCACCGCGTAATCCACATGGTCGCAGAAATCCGCGAGCGTCACCGTCTGCGCCGTGCCGCCGGATTTCAGGAACGAGGGCACGGCGGTGATCTGCACCACGCCGCCGCCGTCGCGCAGCGCGTCGAGCTGCTCGTCGTCGAGGTTGCGCACATGCTCGCAGAGCGTACGGATGCAGGAATGGGTCGCGACCACCGGTGCCGCCGACAACGCGACAGTCTGCAGCATCGTCGCCTTCGAGGTATGCGCGATGTCGGCCAGCATGCCGAGGCGGTTGAGCACCGCGATGGCCTCACGCCCCCGCGCCGAGAGCCCGCCATGCTCGGCGGAACCGTCGCCGAGATCGGTGCGGGGGATGGCGGAATCGGCCAGCGCGTTGTGGCCGTTATGGGTGATGGTGAGGTAGGTCGCTCCCATCGCGCGAAGCTCGGCCAGCCGCTGGGGCTGCTCGCCCACCGCGTAGCCGTTTTCCACCGCGGGGACGATGGCGATCTGGCCCGCCGCCCGCGCCGCGCGGATCTCGCGGCTGTTGCGGCAGACCACAGCCCCGTCGCGGCCGAGCCCGCCGATCACGCCTAGCATACCCGTGGCACGCTCCCACGCCGCCGCGTGCCCGGCCTCATCGCGCTTGCCCTGGGGCACATAGGCGGCAAGAAACGCCGCCGCCATTCCGCCCTCGCGCAGCTTCGGCAGGTCCACATGGCGTGGGCCCGGGGTGAAGAAATCCGGCCCCGTGGGCCAGGGGATATCGATATGCGTGTCCATCGCCAGCACGCTCGCGTGCACGCCGCCCGTTGCGTCCATCGTCAGAACCCCACCTTGTCGCCGCCCTTGAGCTTCAGCATCGCCCGCGCCTCCGCCGGTGTCGCGATCTCAAGCGACAGCTCCTCCAGGATGCGGCGGATCTTGGCCACCTGCTCGGCGTTGGAGGTCGCCATCCGGCCCTTGCCGATATAGAGCGAATCTTCCAGCCCGACACGGACATTGCCGCCCATGATGCCGGCCATGGTGGTAAACGCCATCTGGTGTCGCCCGGCGGCCAGCACCGACCACACGTAATCCTTGCCGAACAGCCGGTCCGCGGTCTCGCGCATGAACATCAGGTTGCGCGGCTCGGCGCCGATGCCGCCGAGGATGCCGAAGATGGTCTGGACGAACAGCGGCGGCTCGACCACGCGCTTATCGAGGCAATGCGCCAGGTTGTAGAGGTGCCCGACATCGTAGCACTCGAACTCGAAGCGGGTGCCATGGCCCTTGCCCATGATCTCGACGATGCGCGCGACGTCGCCGAACGTGTTGCGGAAGATGTGGTCGACCGTCCGCTCCAGATATTCCTTCTCCCAGTCATGCTTCCAGGTGCTGCGCTTCTCGGCGCCGGCGGCGATGTTGAAGTTCATCGAACCCATGTTGAGCGAGCACATCTCCGGCCGGGCCGCCATGGGGGCGGCGAGTCGCTCCTCGACACTCATCTTGAGGCCGCCGCCGGTGGTGATGTTGAGCACGGCGTCGCAGGACTGCTTGATGACCGGCAGGAAGCGCATGAACAGCGCCGGGTCCGGCGAGGGCTCGCCGGTTTCGGGGTTGCGGGCATGCAGGTGGATGATGGCCGCCCCCGCCTCCGCCGCCTCGATCGAGGAGCGGGCGATCTGCTCGGGGGTGATTGGCAGGGCATCGGACATCGAGGGCGTGGCGATCGCCCCGGTGATGGCGCAGGAAATGACGACCTTGGACATGCTGGCTCCCTTGGTGCGGCGCCAGTCTGCACCGTGCCGCCACGCGGGCCAACCCGCCCAGCCTAGCAGCGTTTGGCGCCACCGCGGAGGTTGCGGTATGACGCCTCGCGTGTCCCCGTAGCTCAGCAGGATAGAGCACAGGATTCCTAATCCTGGGGCCGTGGGTTCGAATCCCGCCGGGGACACCATTTCGGAACAGAACGGCGAACGCCGCCGATCTCCCGCCTTCGGTGGCGGTCAGGTCGCGCAGCAATTGGGTCATAGGGCAGATCTGTGGGCGACAAATTGCTGGCCATTGGCGAACGCAGCGACGTTGCCCTACGCTTGCGCTCGGCGCCCGACGGGACCGAGGAGGTTGTGCGAGCGTGATGGAAATACAAGCCGCCAATAGGTCCCCGATCCTCGGACATGTCCTCGTCGCGGGAGAGGCTACGGGCGACATCCTCTATTCGACGACCGGCCTCAGCGTCTGGGGCGGGATCGATCCCACAAGCGGGATCGTGATCGACCACCACCATCCCCTCGTGGGGAAATGCGTCACCGGATGCATCCTGGCGATCCCCGGCGGGCGCGGCTCCTGCACGGGCAGCGCCGTGCTGCTCGAACTCATCCTCAACGGGCGTGCGCCGGCCGGCATCGTCGTCTGCGAGGCAGAGGAGGTCATCAGCCTCGGCGCGCTGGTTGGCGAACTGGTGTTCGAGACGCCGATGCCCGTGCTGCGGATCAACCGCGACGATTTTGGGCGCCTCGCCACCTGGCAGCGCGCCCGCATCGCGACGCGCTGGCTTCATCGCGCCGATAATGAGCCCGCCGGCGACGACGTTGCTGGTGACCATTTGGCCGATTCCTTCGCGGCGCCTTGCCCATCAGTCGGAGCCCAGGTGCAGCTACAACTCGAACCGGGCGACGAGGAAATGCTCGCGGGAGGCCATGGCAAGGCCTGCGAGGTGGCGATGCGGTTGCTGATCAAGATGGCCGAGTTGCAGGGCGCCGAGCGGCTGACCGACGTCACGCAGGCGCATATCGACGGCTGCATCTATACTGGGCCCGCCGGGTTGCGGTTCGCGCAGATGCTGGTTGCGTTGGGTGGGCGTGTGCGGGTGCCGACGACGCTCAACTCGATCTCGGTGGACCGGCGGCGGTGGCGCGACCTTGGTGTGGACCCAGAGTTCGGCGAGCCGGCGAGCGCGCTGGCGGACGCCTATCTCGCGCTGGGCGCGCAGCCGAGCTTTACCTGCGCGCCATATCTGCTGGAGAGCGCGCCCATGTTCGGCGAGCAGATCGGCTGGGGCGAGTCCAACGCCGTTGTGTACGCCAACAGCGTGCTCGGCGCGCGAACGCTGAAATACCCGGACTTCCTCGATGCCTGCGTTGCGCTGACCGGACGGGCACCGCTCTCCGGCAGCCATCTCGACGACGGGCGCCGGGCGACGCTGGCGATCGACGTCACTTTTCCCGCCGGTGCGGACGACGCTTTCTGGCCCGTCCTCGGCTATGGATGCGGCACGATCTGCGGCAAGGAAATCCCCCTCATTCGCGGGCTGGAGAGCAGCGACGCGGGCCAGGATGAGCTCAAGGCTTTCGGCGCCGCCTTCGCAACCTCCGCGGCGGCACCGATGTTCCACATCGCGGGGATCACGCCGGAGGCGAACGGGCAGGCGCCAGGCAGGGCGGTTTCCTTCAGCCTTTCCGATCTGGCAACGACATGGGAGTCGCTGGACACCGCCGGCGACGCGGCGATCGAGCTCGTCAGCCTTGGCAATCCGCATTTTTCTCTGTCGGAATTCGCGCGTCTCGCGGGCCTGGTGCGGGGCCGGATGCGCTCACCCGGCGTCAGCGTCGTCGTGACCTGCGGGCGGGCGGTGCAGCTCGCGGCGCGCGATGCCGGATACATTGCCGAGATAGAGAGATTTGGGGCGACGATCATGACCGACACGTGCTGGTGCATGATTGGCGAGCCCATGGTGCCGCCGGCCGCGCGGACGCTGATGACGAACTCTGGGAAATACGCGCATTACGCGCCAGGCCTGGTCGGGCGAGCGGTTCGGTTCGGCGGCCTCGCCGCCTGTGTCGAGGCGGCCTGCAGCGGATTTTCGCGGCGCGCTCGGCCGGGCTGGCTCGGCTGTGCGTGAGCGGCGCGCGCCATTGACGGAACGAATTGAATTGACCGACATCTGACGCTCCGGAGCCGCGGTTTTGCGAGTGTTCGCAGACGCCCAACCACCTGACCCGAGGCGTTCTTGATCGAGCGGTTGGTTGGCTTGGGTTACGAACCGGCTCGGACGCAGAACCGAGCGGCACAGCGAGGAATCCGTTGCGCCCGGGCCGTTCCTGGCGGCTTCCGGCAGCGGCCCACGGCGTGTCCCGCGCAACGATGCCGGCTCGCGCGCGCTTTGGCGTGCTGGATCCGAGTGCCGTGGCGAACATCGAGTGCTCATCATCGACGCCGGCACGCCAACGCCGTGTATTGGCACGAGGGCAGCTCAACCGTCGGTCGGACGGAATTCCAGCGCCATATACCATTGGTCGGGATGCATGAGCACCGGCGGCGTGACGATCGCATCCAGCCGGCGTACCGCGTCGAGCACCGCCGCGGGGTCTCGCGGATCGCCGGCCAGCGTCACGGCCGGCAGGACATGGGTCTGGAAGCGGGCGCCACCGACGCGCTCGGTCCACAGCGGCACCACCAGCGCGTGGTAGCGCATCGCCAGCCGCGCGACCTTGCCGAGATTGCCGTCGGCGAAGGGCTCACGCCAGAACAACGGCGCGCCGACCCGCTCATGCGCGACCTCGTCCGCCGCCGTGACGAGGACACCACCCCGCTCCGACAACCGCGCCACGGCGTGGCGCCACACCTGGGGTGACATCGGCATCGGCTGCCAGGGGAGCTTCGCGCGCACGCGTTCAGCAATCGCGCGCCTCGCCGCCCGGGCTGGCGGGTCATAGATCAGCATGGCGCGTCCGGGCGCCAGAACGGACGTGCATGCCGCTGCGATCTCCCAATTGCCCAGATGCAGGAACAGCGAAATCACCGGGCGGCCATCGGCAAGGGCATCGGTCAGATGCGCGAGACCCTCGACCCTCACCCGGCCGGACGCCAGCAGAGCGCGCGTGGCACCGAACTCCGCATGCGTGCGGGCAACACACTGCCACAACCGACCCACCGCGGATGTGAGCGCCGCCTCATCGGCCCGCCATTCCGGCCGCAATCGGGCCAACAGTGCGCGGGCACGGGCGTCAGCCGCCTTGTGGGCGCGCTGCCCCATCACTCCCGACAAGGCACTGCCCAGGGCCGAGCAGGCGCCGATCGGCATCGCCGCCATGGCGTGATGCAACAGATAATCCAGGCGGTCGGCCCCGGTCATCCCGCGCGGCGGGGTTCAACGCGCATCGGCAGGCCACCCGCCGGGCGCAAGCTCAGCCGGCAGACCGGCATCACCCGCCAGCCCGGCCGCAAGGTCAGCCGGAAGCGCGCCGCCAGCGTGGCGAGGCACAGCACCGCCTCGGTGAGGCCGAACATCGCTCCGGTGCAGGTTCGCGGGCCGATGCTGAACGGAACGTAGGCGTATCGGGATGGAATTCCCGATCCCCCCGGCAGAAACCGGTCGGGGTCGAAGACATCGGGGTCCGGCCACAATTTCCTATGCCTGTGTAATAACCACGCATTCAAAATGACCAGCGCGCCGCGCCGCACCTCCACACCGCCGATGCGCGTGTCGGATGTCGCCTGCCGGGCCTGCAACGGCACCGGCGGAAACAGCCGCAGCGTCTCCTCCACCACCGCGCGGGTGAACGCGAGGCGGGGAAAATCCTCATAGCTCGCCGACCTGCCGCCGAGCACGGCATCGACTTCTGCATGCAGCCGAGCCGCGCTGTCCGGATCCTGGGACAGGATGAACCAGCTCCACGCGAGCACGGCCGCGGTCGTCTCATGCCCGGCCATGAACAGCACCGCTGCTTCGTTGCGAAAGGCTGCCTGGTCCATCGGCACACCGGAGCCGGCGAGCTTCGCCTGGGCCATCGCCGAGATCAGCGACGCCTCGCCCCGCCCGGCATCGCGGATCACCGCCGCGATCAGCTCGTCGAGCACGTTGTGGATGCGCGCGATCGCACGCCGCACCCGCGGCCGGTGCAGGCGCGGCAGGAAGTCCGGCAACCCCAGCAACGAGGCCATGTTCATCTGCTCGATCGCGGCCTGGTATTCCGTAAACGCCGTCACCACCGCCCGCGCGCTGGCGCCGGCCAGCGACCGGCCGAACAGCGTCGTGCAAATGATGCCCGCGGTCATTTCCGCCATCTCCGACAGGACATCGACCTCCTGTCCCGGCGACAGCGCGCCCCAGAGTGCGGCCCGTTCCGCCGCCCCCGCGGTGATGCCGGGCGCCAGGTCGCTCAGCCGGGACACATGCGTGAGCGGCGCGATGACACGCCGCCGCTCGCGCCAGGTGGCACCGTCGCTGACGAACAATCCGTCGCCGAGCAGCGGCTCCAGCGCGCGGCGCTGCTGCGGCGACTTCCGCTCGACCGCCGCGGCCTGGTCGATGAAGGCTTCCCGCACCGTCTCCGGGCTGTTGACGATAACGATCTGACGCCGAAACAGACGGTAGTTGATCAGCTCGGACTCGAAGGAACTGTTCGGCCAGATGGCAAGCAGATTTCGCCGAGCCTCGCGCAGCAGGGCGAGCGGTGGTGCCGCCCGCGCCGGTCGCGGCGGGAACGGGGGCACATAGGTCATCGCGGTGCGGCGATGCGCCGCATCTGGCGCTGCCGGACAGGGCGGATGCGCGCCGGCGGCTGGACCATGGCCTCAGGCGGCGCCAGCGAGTGCGGCGAGCCCGGCCGCGAGATCCTCGCGCAGATCCTCCACATCCTCGAGCCCCACGGAAAAGCGGATCACGCCGTCGGTGATGCCGAGCCTGGCGCGCTCCGCCGCACCGATGCGCATATGCGTCGTCGTCGCGGGATGCGTCACCAGCGACTTGGAGTCGCCGAGATTGTTGGAGACACGGATCAGCCGCAGCGCGTTCATCAGCGCGAACGCCGCGTCCTTGCCGCCACGCAGCTCGAACGTGACCATCGTGCCGCCGCCCTGCATCTGCGCCGCTGCCAGCGCGCGCTGGGGAAAATCGGCGAGCGTCGGGTACCAGACGCGCGCGACGGCCCGGTTGCCGGCGAGCCAGGTGGCCAGTTCCTGCGCGCTGCGCTGTGCCGCCTCGACGCGCAGCGCCAGCGTCTCCAGCCCCTTCAGCAGCACCCAGGCATTGAACGGCGACAGCGAGGGACCGGTGTTGCGAATAAAGGGCTGCAGCACATCATTGACCCATTTCTCGCGCCCGAGCACGGCGCCGCCGAGCACACGGCCCTGCCCGTCGCTGTGCTTGGTGAGCGAATACACCACGACATCCGCGCCAAATTCAATCGGCTTCTGCAACAACGCCGTGGCGAACACGTTGTCCACCACCACGATCGCGCCGGCCGCGTGCGCCATGGCCGAAACCGCGCGCAGATCGACGATGTCCAGCATCGGGTTGGAGGGCGTTTCGAGCAGAACAAGGTTCGCCGGCCGCGACAGTGCCACGCGCCAGGCCGCGAGATCGGCGCCATCGACGAACTCCGTCTCGACACCATAGCGCGGCAGCAGCGTGGAGACGATCCAGTGGCAGGAGCCGAACAGCGCGCGCGAGGCCACCACACGATCACCCGCCTTCACGTGCGAGAGGATGGCGGCATTCACCGCGGCCATGCCGGTCGCGGTGGCGCGGCACGCCTCGGCCCCTTCGAGCTGGGCAAGCCGGTTCTCCAGCATCGTCACCGTCGGGTTGCCGAAGCGGGAATACTGGTAGTGCTGCTCGGTGCCGGCGAACGTCGCCTCCGCCTGCTCGGCGCTGGCATAGACGAAGCCGGAGGTGAGGAACAACGCCTCCGCCGTCTCGTCGAAGCCGCTGCGCACGGTGCCGCCGTGCACAAGCCTCGTGGCAGATCGCCAGGTCTTGGTGTTCTGGGATTCGGTCATGATGTCGGGCCCTTTGCGCTGGCCCGGCCTCGATTCGACGCGGGCACACGGCACCCCGTCAGCCTCTTTAGCGCGCTTGTTTCACCTCGCCGCAATCCGGCCGGACAAATCACGAGGGCCGGAACCGCCCGGCTGCGGCAACTAAGCCCCCGGGCGCCGGCCGGTCAAGCCCGCCGACGGGCACCCATTCCATCCCCTGGGCGCGACCCAACGCCGTGCCCGGATTGCAGGGGCGGCGGCGCTGCCCCTATAAACGCAGCGAAACCCCAGAACCGGGGCGCGGGTGTAGTTCAATGGTAGAACGGCAGCTTCCCAAGCTGCATACGAGGGTTCGATTCCCTTCACCCGCTCCAGCCCCGTCCACGCCAACGCGGCGCTGGGCCGCTCTCCACGCGTAGAGGTGCCCATGGGCGTCATGATCAACGGCGTCTGGGACAAGTTGGCGCGCAACCTGCCGGGCACGGACGGCGCCTTCATCCGCCAGCCAACCGGCTTTCACGCCACCATCGCGCCGGGAACCGCTCACCCGCCGCAGCCGGGCCGTTATCACCTCATCGTCTCGCTCGCCTGCCCCTGGGCCCACCGCACGCTGATCATGCGCGCGCTGAAGGGGCTCGACGGCATGCTGGGCGTCGCCGTCACCCACTGGCTGATGGCCGAGCAGGGCTGGAACTTCGCGCCGGGGCCCGGCGTGGTGCCGCCGCCGGTCGCCGATATCACCGCACTGCACCAGCTCTATCGCCTCGCGGCACCCCATTACACGGGCCGCGTCACCGTGCCCGTGCTGTGGGACACCGCGACGAGCCGCATCGTCAACAATGAGTCCGCCGAGATCCTGCGCATCCTCAACGCCGCCTTCGACGGGGTCGGCGCACGGCCTGGCGACTACTACCCGCAGCCGTTGCGCGCCGAGATCGACGCTGTGAACACGCGCATCTACGAGACGCTGAACAACGGCGTCTATCGCGCCGGCTTCGCGACCACGCAGGCAGCGTATGACGCCGCCGTGCACCCGCTGTTCGACACGCTCGACTGGCTGGAGGGCCGGCTGGCCGGCCACGACTTTCTCGTGGGCGGCCAACTCACCGAGGCGGATATCCGACTGTTCACGACGCTGGCGCGCTTCGATGCGGTCTATCACGGGCATTTCAAGTGCAACCTGCGGCGCCTGGTCGACTACCCGCACCTGTCGGCCTATGCGCGCCGGTTTCATGGCCTGCCGGGCGTCGCCACCACCTGCGACTTCGACCACATCAAGCGGCATTATTACGAAAGCCATCGCCATCTGAACCCGAGCGGCATCGCGCCCGCAGGCCCCGCGCGGGATTTCCGCTCCCCCTGAACGCCGGCGCGTCGCCCGAGGGGGGTCGCGTGCCGGCCGATCGCCGCTATTCTCGCCGTTTCGCGCCCGGAGCAACGGATGGCCCAAAAGCCGCAATCGCCGCGAGTTGGCCCAAGCCGCCGGAGCCGGCGCCCGGTTGCGGACCCATACCGCATCCGCGTCGGCAACCGGGACCTGATCAAGATCGGGACGCGGCGCTTCGACCTCACCGACCCCTACCGGATCGCCGTCACCGTCTCCTGGCCGATGTTCTTCGCGGGCCTGTTCGTTGCGGAAATCCTGCTCAATGTCGGCTTCGCGCTGCTCTACCTCGCGGAACCCGGCTCGATCGCCCATGCGCGCCCCGGCAGCTTCGGCGACGCGTTCTTCTTCTCGATCGAGACGCTGGCAACAGTGGGCTATGGCGTGTTTTCGCCCGCCACCACCTGGGGGCACCTGGTCTCGGCGGCCGAGATCATGGTCGGCCTCGCCTTCACCGCCATCATGACGGGGCTGATCTTCGTCCGGTTTTCGCGCCCCAAGCCCAACGTGCTGTTCGCCGACAACGCCGTCGTCACCACGCACGAGGGCAAGCCGACGCTGATGGTCCGCCTCGCCTACGCGCGCACCGGCCTGGTCACCGGGGCGCAGGCACACGCCTATGTGGTGCTGCTGCGGCAGACGCGCGAGGGGAATACGTTTCGTATCCCGCATGAGATCAAACTCGTCCGCAGCCAGACGCCGCTGTTTGTGCTGGCCTGGACGCTGATGCACGTGATCGACGAGCACTCGCCGCTGCACGGCCTGACGCAGGCGGACCTGAGCGAGCGTGACATCCGCCTCACCGTGACCGTGCAGGCGCGCGAGCACGCCCTGGCACGCGACATTTTCGAAATCAAAATCTACGGCGCCGATGAGATCCTTTTCGGTATGACCTATGCCGACACCATCGTCACCGCCCATGACGGCGAGACCCGGGCGGACATACGGCGCGTCCACCTCGTCGAGCCGGACGGCACCGCGAATTGACGGGCATGCCACGAGCGACTACCGCGCCGGAACCGACATCCGCGACAGGAAACCCGATGGACAACGCACACGTCGTCCCCGCCCGTCCCGCCAACCTCGCCCCGCCCGCGCCGATCCTTTCCTGGCCCGGCGCGTTTTCATCGGCCCTGTTCCTTTCGGTCGATGTGGACGCCGAGGCCGCGTGGACCAGCAAGGACCCCGCGCATGCCGAGCGCCTGGTGACGATGAGCTATGGCGGGTTCGAGGCGCGGGTCGGCACGCCGAAACTGCTGGAACTGTTCCGCCAGCTCGACCTCAAGGCGACATTCTTCATCACCGGCTGGTCGGTCGACGCGCATCCGGCCATGGCCGAGGCGATCCTGCGCGACGGTCACGAGATCGGACATCACGGCTATCACCATCTTCTGCCCGACCCCGGGGTCGATCACATCGCCGAGGAACTCGACCGTGGGTTCGAGGCGCTGCGGCGCCGCCTCGGCGTGGTGCCACGCGGCTACCGCGCGCCGTTCGGCGAGTTCACCGCCGAGCTGCAGGCCGCCCTCGTCGCGCGCGGCATCACCTACACCTCCTCGTTCCGCGACGATGTCCGCCCCTATCGGCATGTGTTGGCGGACGGCAGGCCAGGGCCGATCGAGCTGCCGGTCACACCCTCCTATGATGACTGGATGCACGGGCTCTCGGCGCGCTTCAGCCCGCGGCCGATCTTTCCGCGCGAGCACGTGCTCTCGCTGTGGCGCGACGAGCTCGACGAGCTTCGCGACTGGGGCGCGATGGCGACGACCGTTCTGCATCCGCAATGCAGCGGCCGGCCGATGCGGCTCCGGTTGCTGCGCGAGTTCCTGACCTATGCGCGGGGCTGCAAGGATCTCTGGCTCGCCACCGGCTCGGAAATCGCCGATAATTTCCTCCGCCACGAGCGCGGGTGATGACACGGGTCCTGGTCATCAACCCCAACAGCTCGCCGGTGGTGACGGCGGCGATCGACGCCTCCATCGCGCCGCTGCGCCTGCCCGGCGGGCCCGCGATCGAGACGCACACGCTCGCCGAGGGCCCGCCCAGCGTCACCACCCAGCGCGACGCCGATAGCGTCGTGATGCCGCTGGTGCGCCTGGTCGAGCGCGAGCCGGCCGATGCCTTCGTGCTCGCCTGCTTCTCCGATCCCGGCTTGCACGCGGTGCGCGAGGCGGCTGGAGGACGGGCGGTCATGGGCATCGCGGAATGGGGCATCCTGCGCGCGCTCACGCTCGGCGAGCGGTTCGGCATCATCGCACTTTCGCACCACTCGATCCGCCGCCAGCAGCGGCTGGTGCGCGCGATGGGGCTCGACACCCGCTATGCCGCGAGCCACGCCGTGGAGGCGACGGCCGGCGAGACGACGGGTGAGGCCATGCTGGCGCGCCTGGCAGCCGTCGGGCACACGCTGATCGAGCGCGAAAGGGCCGATGTTCTGGTCCTTGGCTGCGCCGGCATGGCCATGCACCGCGCATCTCTCGCCGATACGCTCGGCGTGCCGGTCATCGAGCCCGTGCAGCAGGCGACCATCGCCGCCCTCGGCGCGCTGCTCGTCGGGTCGGCCACAATGGCCGAAGGCCGAACGGACAAAAGTTCTTTGGTTCTTTCTTACAAGAAAGAACACGCCTCATGACAACGGCACTCTTCGCGACCTATCTGCTGTCCCACGACGCCGGCCGGCAGACGGTGCTGCGCGACCGCTGGGTGCTGATCGAGGGCACGCGCATCGCCGCCATCACCGCCTCGCGCCCTACGGCCACGACCGTGCTCGACCGGCCCGGCCGGTTCGTGCTGCCCGGGCTGATGAACCTGCACAACCACGCCTACAGCGAGGCGATCGCGAGGTCGCTGACCGAGGACGGCAACGCCCGCAAGCGCAACCCCAGCATCGTCTATACCGTGCTGATGCCGCTGTCGCGGCGGGGCATAGAAATCCTTTCGCACGAGGAACGTCTAGCGATCGCGAGGCTCGGCATCCTCCAGCTCCTGCGCGGTGGCGTCACCAGCGTCATGGACGCGTTCCGCAACGGCATTCCGGAGATGTTTGAGGCCGCGGCGGAGATGGGAATCCGCTTCTGGGGGGCGCCCTATATCTTCTCCACCGCCGACGCCGAGCTCCGGCCCGACGGCACGATGCGCTATGCGGGCGATGACGGTGCGGCCGACCTCGCCGCATGGGCGGCTTTGCACGCGCGCTGGGAGGGTCGCGCGGATGGGCGCATCCACCTCGCCATGGCGCCGCACGCGACGGACACGTGCGGGCCGGACCTGCTGCGCGCCGCGGCGGCCGAGGCGCGCACGCGCGGCGTGCCGATCACCACGCACATGGCGCAGAGCCAGGATGAGGTCGCGACCATCACTGCCCGCCATGGCGGCAGGACGCCGGCCGAATATCTCGACTGGCTCGGCCTCCTCGCGCCCGATCTTCTGGCCGCGCACTGCATCAGCTCGACCGATGCCGATCTGCGGCTGATGGCGGCGCGCGGCGCGACGGTGCTGAACTGCCCACGCGTCTTCGCACGCGCCGGCGTCATCGCGGCCTTTGCCCGCTTCACGGGGCACGGCGTGCGCACCCTGGTCGCGACCGACGGCTACAACGCCGACATGCTGGGCGAGCTGCACGCGGCCTCCACCATCTCCAAGATCGCGCTCGGCAAGCCGGATGTCGCGACCGCGCCGGAGCTGCTCGACGCCGTGACGAGCGCCGCCGCCGCCGCCGTCAACCGTCCCGATCTCGGAACGATCGCGCCGGGTGCCACGGCCGACCTCACCGTGGTCGACCTCACCCATCCGCAGTTGCAGCCGCTCGCCGACCCCAGGCGCGGGCTGATCGCGCTCGCCAACCGCGCCGATATCGCCGAGGTGTTCGTCAACGGCGAGCATCTCGTCACCGCGGGGCGCTATGCGAGGGGCGATGAAGCCGCGATCGCCGAGGCCGCGGCCGCCGCCATCGCACGGATCTGGGCGCTGCCCGAGGCGCGCGCGGCCTTCGAGGATTGATGGAACTTCCCGTCGAGACCGCCCTGCCGGCGCTGCGAGCGGCCTTGCGCGAACACAACACGGCGCTGCTCGTCGCTCCGCCGGGCGCCGGCAAGACGACGCGCGTGCCCCCCGCGCTGCTCGGCGAGGACTGGATCGGCAGCGTTGGTCGCGCCGGCGGGCGGATCGTAATGCTGGAGCCGCGGCGCCTGGCCGCGCGCGCCGCCGCCACGCGCATGGCGCAGGAACGCGGCGAGACCCCCGGCGAGCTGATAGGGTTTCGTACCCGCACCGACTCCGCCATGGGACCGGCGACACGCATCGAGGTGCTGACCGAGGGCCTGCTGGTGCGCCGCCTGCTGCGCGACCCGGGGCTGGACGGCGTCGCCCTGGTGATCCTCGACGAGGTGCACGAGCGCAGCGTCGAGGCCGACCTCGCCATGGCACTGTGCCGAGAGGTGCAGGCCCTGCGCCCCGAGCTTCGGCTGCTGGCGATGTCCGCGACACCGGACACGCAGCGTCTTGCCGCCGTGCTCGGCGGCCCGGTCATCGTCGCCGAGGGCCGGATTTTTCCCACCGAGACCCGCCACGCCCGGCACGACCTGTCGCATCCGCGCGACCTGCCGCAGCACGCCGCGCGGGCGGTGCGCGAGGCGCTGGCAGGCGAGGCGGGCGATATTCTCGTCTTCCTGCCGGGCATGGCCGAGATCCGCCGCACCGAGGAGGCGCTCGGAGAATGCGGCGCCGAGGTGCTGGCGCTGCACGGCGACCTGCCGCCCGCGACCCAGCTTGCCGCCCTCACGCCAGGAGTTCGCCGGCGCGTGGTGCTCGCCACCAGCATCGCGGAGACCTCGCTCACCATTCCTGGCGTTCGCATCGTCATCGATGGCGGGTTCCGCCGCGCGCCGGTCTTCGACCCCGCCTCCGGGCTCACCCGCCTCACCACGCTGCGCATCAGCCGCGCCGCCGCCACCCAGCGGGCCGGGCGCGCTGGCCGAGAGGGGCCCGGCATCGCGATCCGGCTCTGGACGGCGGCGCTGCATCGCGGCCTGCCGGCGGCGGAACGGCCGGAAATCCTGGCCGCCGACCTGGCGCCGCTCCGCCTCACCTGCGCCGCCTGGGGTGGCGCGCCCGAAACGCTTCCCTTCCCCGACGCGCCCCCCGCCACGGCGCTGGCCACCGCGACCGACCTGCTGCGCGGTCTGGGCGCGCTGGACGATGCCGGGCACATCACCGATTCCGGTCGGCGCATGACGGAACTCGGCGCGCATCCCCGCCTCGCCGCCATGATGCTGGCGGCAAGAAACCCGGCGGAGGCCGCCCTCGCCGCCGACATCGCGGCCCTGCTGGAGGAGCGCGATCCGCTGCGCGAGGCGGCGAGCGTGGATATCGCCCTGCGGCTCGACGCGCTGGCCCGCGACCGCCGGCTCGCCGCCATCCGCCGCACCGCGGACATGTATCGCCGGCGCCTGAACACCAGGGCATCGGCAGCCGGCGACCCCGGCCGGCTGATCGCTGCCGCTTTTCCCGACCGCATCGCCCAGCGGCGCGAGCCGGGCAGCTTCCGCCTCGCCGGCGGCGGCGGCGCTTCGCTGGCGCTGACCGACCCGCTTTCCCGCGCGCCCTTCCTCGCGGTCGCGGCGGTGCAGGCCACCCGCGGCACAATGATCCGCCTGGCGGCGCCGATCGAGCCCGCGGACCTGCCGGAGCCCGTCCTCGCCAAAGTAACGGTCGTGGAAGAGGCGGGGTTCGACGCCGTGCAGGGCGCGGTGATCGCGCGGCGCCGGCGGCGCCTCGGGGCGCTGATCCTGGAGGACCGCACCATCGCGGCAGACCCCGAGACCACCGCGAGGGCGCTGGCGGAGGCGGTTTCCCTGCCCTCGCTGCCCTGGACGGAGGCAGCGCGCCAGCTCCAGGCCCGGGTGGCGCTGGCCGCGCGCCTGTTCCCGGATGGCGGCTGGCCGGATCTTTCACCGACCGCGCTGGCGGCGGACCGCGCCTGGCTGGCGCGGGCGCTCGCCGGCCGCACCCGCCTCGCCGATGCCGACAAGCTGGACCTCGCGGTGATTTTCACCGAAATGCTCGGACGGGCGTTGCGTCACCGTCTCGATGTGCTGCTGCCAGCCGAGATCCCGCTGCCCGGTGGCCGGGCACGGGTGGACTACACCGAGCCGGAACCGCTCGCCGCCGCTCGCGCGCAGGCTTTCTACGGGCTCGCGGCGACGCCGCGCCTGGCCGAGGGGCGGCTGGTGCCACGGTTGGCGCTGCTGTCGCCGGCGGGGCGGCCGATCGCGGTCACCACCGACCTCGCGGGGTTCTGGCGCGGCGCCTGGCGCGAGGTGCGCGGCCAGATGCGCGGCCGATACCCCCGCCATTCCTGGCCCGAGGATCCACCCGCCGGCTGACCGCGATTTAAGGGCGGGGCCAGTCGTATCGTCCCCGGCCCGGTTGTAGGTGCTGGCGCAACACGTCACCTTGCAGTCAAACTCGTTCGTGGACCCGCTTGTGTCGATGCATGCCGCCCTGCCCCGCCGCGCCGCGCTCGCGGGCGCGTTCGCGCTGACCGCCGCGCTGCCGCTGGTGGGCTGCGTGCCGCCGCGCGCGACCGGACCGGTGGCGGATGCCACCGCGGCGCCCCGCGTGGGTCCGCGCAGCTTCGCACCGCTGATCAGGCGCATCCTGCCCGCGGTGGTGAACATCGCCGTTGAGGAAACGGTGCGCCGCCGCGACCCGCTGGCCGGCCTGCCGCCTGCGATCCAGCGAAAGTTCCGCGACCGGCTGCCGCCGGCCTACCAGCACCTCACCGGCGCCGGCTCGGGCTTCATCATCGCCCCCTCGGGCCTGATCGTCACCAACGACCACGTGGTGCGCAACGCCGACAAGATCGTGGTCGGGCTCGCCGACGGGCTCAACTATCCCGCGCACCTCGTCGGCTCCGACGAGCTGACGGACATCGCGCTGATCCGCATCGATGTCGGCCACAGGCTGCCATACCTGACCTTCGGCTCCAGCCGTTCCCTGCAGGTGGGCGACTGGGTGGTCGCCGCCGGCAACCCGTTCGGGCTCGGCGGCTCGGTCACCGCCGGCATCGTCTCCGCCTTCGGCCGCGATCTGGGTGCCGGCCCGTTCGCCGACTTCATCCAGATCGACGCACCGATCAACCCCGGCAATTCCGGCGGCCCGCTGTTCGACGACCGCGGCCAGGTGGTGGGCATGAACGCCGCGATCTACAGCCCCTCCGGCGGCTCGGTGGGAATCGGCTTCGCCATCCCCGCGGAGCTGGTGCGCAAGATCGTCGGCGAGCTGCAGGCCCACGGCACCATCGAGCGCGGCTGGCTCGGCGTCACGCTGGGCGAAGGCGTGGGGGGCGAAGGCGTGGGCGGCGACCCGTTCGCCAGCGCGCCGGCCGCCGGTGTGCGTATCCTCGACGTCGCCCCGGGAAGCCCGGCGGCGCGTGCCGGGCTGCATGCCGGCGACCTCGTGGTCGCGCTCAACGGCAAGAAACTCCGGTCCGCGCGCTCGCTACAGCGCGCGGTCGCGCTCACCCAGCCTGGGACGCGCGTCGAACTGCATTGCGTTCGTCACGGCCATGGCTTCAACCTGTCGGTCGCGGTGGGATTGCGCCCCCGCATCGAATCCAACTGACGCAAGCGCGCTGACACGAGGAGGATGAAACGATGCGTATCCTGGTGGTCGAGGACGACAAGGACGTGGCCGGCTTCGTGCTCAAGGGATTGCGCGAGGCGGGACACGTGGTCGAGCATGCGGCGAATGGCCGCGACGGCCTGTTCCTTGCCGCCTCGGAAAGTTTCGACGCCATCGTGCTCGACCGCATGCTGCCCGGCGGCATCGACGGGCTGCGGCTGCTGGAAACGCTGCGCTCGCAGAACAACCAGACGCCGGCGCTCTTCCTCTCGGCGCTGGCCCAGGTGGACGAGCGGGTGAAGGGTCTGAAGGCGGGCGGCGATGACTATCTCACCAAGCCGTTCTCCTTCGCCGAGCTGCTGGCGCGGGTCGAGGGCATCGCGCGGCGCGGGCGTGGGGAAGGACCGGTGACCCGGCTGGCGGTCGCCGACCTGGAGATGGACCTGCTGTCGCGCACGGTGCGTCGTGGCGGCGAGAAGATTGATCTGCAGCCGCGCGAGTTCCGCCTGCTCGAATACCTGATGCGCCATGCCGGCCAGGTGGTCACGCGCACCATGCTGCTGGAAGGCGTGTGGGACTATCATTTCGACCCGCAGACGAACGTGATCGACGTGCATGTCTCGCGGCTGCGCCAGAAGGTGGACAAGCCTTTCCCGACGGCGCTGATCCATACCGTTCGCAATGCTGGCTACATGCTGCGCGCCGAGGCGCCGTAGCTTGCCGCGGGCGGTGCCCGGCACGTTCCCATGAGCCTCGCGACGACCTGGCAGTGGCTCGGGCGCGGCGGTCGCGCGAAGCAGGGGCGCGCGCCCATGTTTCGCTCCGCGGGCTTTCGCTTCGGCATCCTCTACGCAGCACTTTTCGGCCTCTCCGCCCTGACCCTCGCGGCCTTCCTGTGGTGGACGACGGTGGGTCTGCTCGACCGGCAGACCGATGCCGCGATCAAGTCCGACATCCAGAGTCTGGCCGAACACTACCAGGCCGGTGGCCTGCCGGCGCTGATCGAAACGATCGACCAGCGGCTGGCCGCCAATATCAACGACAACGCGATCTACCTGCTGGTCGGGCCGCGCTTCGACCGCATTGCCGGCAATCTCAGCGCCTGGCCGCGCGGGGTGACCATGGAGACCAACTGGTTCGAGCGCCCGGTGCAGCGCGCCGGGCTGCAAAGCCTGGCTCGGCTGTATCATGTCGACCTGCCGGGCGGCTTTCACCTGCTGGTCGGCCGTGACTCCAATGTCCGCGCGCGGCTGCGGCGGTTGCTGACCGGCGCGCTGCTGTGGTCCGCCGTGGTCGCCCTCGGCCTTGGCATGCTCGGCGGCGCGCTGGTTCGCGGCGCCTTCCGCGCGACAGTGGCCGACGTCTCCGCAACCGCCGCCGCGATCGCTGCCGGCGACCTCTCGCGGCGGGTGCGCATCGCCGGCTCCGATGACGAGTTCGACCTGCTCGCCGCCGCCGTGAACGACATGCTGGACCGCATCCTGCGGCTGATGGACGGGGTGAAGCAGGTCTCCAACGCCATCGCCCACGACCTGCGCACACCGATCGCGCGGGCGCGCACCAGGCTTGAGGATGCGGCGATCCATGCCCGAACGCCGGAGGAACTGCGCGCGGCGATCGAGCGGGCGCAGATCGACCTCGACGGCGTGGTCGGCGTCTTCCAGGCGATCCTGCGCATCGCCGAGATCGAGGCCGGCGCGCGCCGTTCCGCCTTCGTCACGTTCGATCTCTCGGAGCTTGTCGCCGACCTGGCCGAGCTCTATACCGCGCCCGCCGAGGACACGGGGCTGCGGCTCGAAACCTCGATCCAGCACCACGTCTCGCTCTACGGCGATCGCGACATGCTCCAGCAGGCGATCGCCAACCTGCTCGACAACGCCGTGAAATTCTCCGCGCCCGGCACCGCCGTGGAACTGGCGCTGGTATCCGCCGGGGACGGCGTGCGCGTCGAGGTCGCGGATCGCGGCCCTGGCATTCCGGAGGCCGACCGCGGGCGCGCGACGGAGCGTTTCTTCCGCGGCGAGCAGGCGCGCAGCACGCCGGGCTCCGGGCTCGGCCTCGCCCTCGTGCAGGCCGTGGCGACGCTGCATGGCGGCACGCTGACGCTCGCGGACAACGCGCCGGGCCTGCGCGCGGTCCTGAGACTGCCGGCCACGAGCATGAACCGGGCTTCATGACCGCCCCACGGCAACGAGAGGTGGGGTATGCGATGCACCTGGTCATGCGCTCCCTGCCGGTGATGGCCCTGGCGTTGACCTTGTCCATGGCTCCATCCGGGCCTGGGCAGGCGCAATTGCTGCTCGCCCAAAGCAAGCCAATGGTGATCACGACCGACACCGCCTCCTATTGCGGCCAATTGTCGAGTGAGGTTGCACGCGCGCAGATGAACTCCGCAAAAGTGCCGCCAGACGTGCCTCGGCTTGCCGCCGAAGGACGACGACTCTGCAACCAGGGACTGATCCGCCCCGGCATCGAGCGCCTGCGTCGCGCCTGGACCCTGCTCTCGGTTCGCTGACGCGCCGCCAAGCGGCTGGTCGCAGCCACCGCACTCCGTGCCAACAACGAAAACCGGCAACAACGAAAAAGGGGCGGACCTTGCGGCCCGCCCCCTTCACCCGATCAGACGATTCCGCCTGTTCGGATAAGGCGTCAGAAGTCCATGTCGCCCATGCCGCCACCCGGAGGTGCCGCCATCGGTGCCTTCTTCTCCGGCTTCTCGGCGATCATCGCCTCGGTGGTCACCAGCAGGCCGGCGACCGAGGCTGCGTCCTGCAGCGCCGTGCGCACGACCTTGGTCGGGTCGATGATACCGGCCTTGACGAGGTCCTTAAACTCGCCGCTCTGCGCGTCGAAGCCCCAGTTATAGTCGTCCTTGTCCAGCACCTTGCCGGAAATGACGGCCCCGTCCTCGCCGGCGTTCTCGGCGATCTGCCGCAGCGGCGTGAGAGCCGCCTTGC